>CAWITV010000038.1:0-74586 GCA_963839125.1 uncultured Acidobacteriaceae bacterium | reverse complement strand
AGATATCGAGTCCGGCGGCATCGATATCGAAGGAATACGAATCCTTCATCAAAAACTGGCGGACACGCAATAGTCCGGATTTTGGGCGGGGCTCGTCGCGGAATTCGGCGTGATCTGAGACCCAGATCTGGGGGAGTTGCTGTAGCTGCGAAGCTCTTTCCGGGCGATCTCAGTCATCACTTCTTCTTCGGTCATGCCGAGGCAAAGGTCGGCACCCTTGCGGTCTTTCACAAGTAGTCGCCTCCCATTACCGACCAGCGCCCACTGGCCTCCCAAATTTCCCGCGGATGCAGTGCAGGCAGGCAGAATTCCTGGCCAATTTTCTCATTTCTTCCCGGACGATACCCACGATCTTGTTGAACGACCGTTGGCCCAGAAATAGATAGGAGTAAATTCCGGCGGCTAGTTGTCGGATGTATCCAGCGCGCACCAAAAATTTGTGGCTGGCAACTTCAGCGTCAGCCGGACACTTCGCGAAGAGTAGGGATAAACAGTTGTGACCAACGATGCATGAATGAGTCCTAAGTTGAAAGGAATTGGATATTGTACGTGGAGGAGAGGAAGTTTATCTCACCGAAGTGGATTGTTGGGAACTGTGATTTTTCAATCTGATCGAGCTACCAGGTGACCCTTAGCAAGTAGAGTGGATATTTTCAAAACATATTGCCGAATTTTCAAAACAAACTACGCGACGCCGAGCCGCGACGCAAGAGGCGTAGAACCGTCTCCTTAAATTGGACCCTGGTAGCGGCGCAGACCGGACTGCGGCCGGCCAGGAAGGCGGCGGTGATCGCCGAGGCCGATCCACAGGCCCGGGCTCGTCAGGAATCGGCTCAGATCGAGTATGTGTCAGCGGATCCATCGGCATGCTGCGCACGGTGAGGGGCGCCATAGCTGCCGCGCCGCCACCAAAGCGCCTTGCCAGCATCCCTCCGAAGTGCGAAGTTGCCGAGGGCGATCTTCTCGATCGACCCTGATCGCCACCAGCGGTAGCACCGCCCACAGAAGGGCGCGCGGCGTGCCCATGCGGAAACCAGCAACAGCCAGCCGTAGAGTGGCGCGTACCAGAGACCATGGACCATAAGAAGATGATAAAGCAGCACCAGCCGACATGTGAAAGAGCGACAAGCTGTGCCCAAAGCGGCGCCATGCTCACGCCGCTGGCCAATGATTATGGCACTGTTCAGCATGAGCATGATCCATTGGGTTGCGAGGGTGATGGCGAAACTGATGAACGGCAAGATTAGGAGGGGAATGCTGGCTTTCGAAAGCACGGTAATCGAAATCTGACACCGGCAGGGACTTCCAGAAGAGGATGCTGCGATCGCGACGCTCGCCGTGCAGCGCGTCGAGGCAGTAGAACACCGCGACGACAAAGGTTACGCCCATGATTAAAAGTGCTGCGAAGTCATAAGGTTGCGTAATCATTTCGCGCTGCCGCATGGGTCGAACGTCATGAGCCCGCGCATTTTCGCTGCAGGTGGATCATGCTGATCAAGAAGCCGAACAAGAACAGGGCTGCGGCCCCAGTGGGGCGATATAAATAGAACGGTTCTCCCACAATTCGCGTCGCACCGACCAATACAGCGGACGCGCAATCGAAGTAGCGGCGGGCATGACGACTTGCGATCCAGCTTGGCGTTCGGGCATGGCGTTTGAGGGTATGTTCATCGTATTCACGGACTCCTCAGTTAGTTCGTATTGGCGTATTTCCCAAGACGGCGACAAACAAGTCGGCGATGCCGGGCGTTCGCACTTCGCCGAGAGCGGCAAGTTGCTGACGGTCTGACGTTATCGAAAAGAACAGAATGCTTCGGCCGATTGCCTGCCGTTCGTGAATCGGCTTAAGCGCCCGTGCCGCGGCGACCTTCTCTGGATGCACCATGACTTCCGATAGCGCGACTCCAGTTCCTCCATGCTGCAGTTGAATACAATTCGACCGCGGTTGATGAACATGACGTCGGTGAGCACGTTCTCGATCTCTTCCACCTGATGCGTGGTCACGACGATGGTGCGGCTGCGATCGAAGTAATCGTTCAACAGGGAATCGTAGAACTGCTTGCGATACAGGATGTCGAGGCCGAGCGTCGGCTCGTCGAGCACCAGCAATTTCGCGTCGATGGCCATGACGAGCGCCAGGTGCAGTTGCGTCACCATGCCCTTCGATAATTCCCGGACCCTGCTGGTGCGCCGGATCGTGGTCTTGGCGAGAAAACCTTCCGCCTTGGCGCGATCGAATCGCGGATGCACTCCGGCGACGTAATCGAGCGCCTGCGAGACCCTGTATCCAGCGCGGCAGGACGGCTACGTCGGCGATGAAGCAGACATCCCGCATCAGCTGGTCGCGCTCGGTCCAGGGATCGCGTCCGAGCACCTTCAGTTCGCCCTGATACGGAGTGAGGCCGAGAATGGCGTTGAGCGCGGTGGTCTTGCCCGCGCCGTTGGGACCGATGAGGCCGAGAATGCGTCCCTCCTCGACGCGCAAGTCGACGCCATCCAGGGCGACGGTTCTGCCGAAGGCCTTACGAAGACCGTGGGCTTCTATGAGAGCCATGACTTCGAACGTCCTCCTCTGGAATCTGGTTTCGACTTCTCCCTGTGCGATCCGACCCGGGGACATTTGGGGTTGCTGCTTTGATTCGGCGCCATCCAGCAGATCTTTCGCATTCAGCCCGAGTCGCTGGATGGTGGCGTAAACCCTGGGCCACTCGTCAGCCAAGGAATTTCTGTCGCTCGCCCTGCAACAGCAATTTTCGCGCACCTGCATTGATGAACATGCCGCGGCCTCTCTTGCTTTCGACCAGTCCCTCGTCCACCAGTTGCTGATATCCCTTCAGGACCGTGAGTGGATTGACGCGATATTCCGCCGCGACGTTGCGAACGGAGGGCAGCGGGTCGCCTTCCTTGAGCACACCGTCGAGTATCATCGCGACCACGCGGTCACGAAGCTGGCGGTAAATCGGTTGACTGTCGTTCCACTCACGATCCATCCTGTTTTCCAGACTGCCTTGGCTTGCCGTTTCTAATTTGTCTTCCTATAGGTTGTTCCAAATAAAGATACGCGCTCTCATTTCGTCCGTTGAAGTTCGAACTTTGCATGAACCATTTTGTCGCCCTCCATGAACGTCCATTCCTCGGTGTGATGGTCCGCGTCGATCATGGTGAATGCCGCGTGATGCATGTGGCCATACTTCATATTCCCCACGACATCGAGAAAATCGAAGTCCAGGGTTTTTCCGTCCGCGGATAATTTACCTACCATGCGGGGCCGGTTTCCGGCGTCGCAATAGTGCGTCAACAGCAATCGGTCGGAGTCAAGGTAAAACATAGTTATTGGATCGTCGGGCCTACCTCCTCCAGTCATCTCATGCATAAGCGCGTTTCCCATAGAGGTGACGCGCAATGACACGTTCATAGTTTTGCCGTCCAGTGGGGTTCCTGTTCCCGCAACTTTGCCTTCCCAGGAGCCCGCCAGCGTTTTCATTGTGTCAAACGACTTCTGAGCATCGGAGTCGGCGAAAGCGAGGGTACAGAGGAGCATCAAAACAACAGATACGGTATAGCGAAGGTATTTCATCGTGTTCTCCTAGATTAATTGATGTGGTGCACTGATGTAGTTAACTATAACAGTAGGAATCTGTCAATCTTTGTTTCGGCGGGTTGTTGAAGTGCGTTGCACCTTTGGAGGCGCGTGGGGAACTGCCTGTCCTTTACCCAGCTTGAAGGGCTGGGCTACTATCTTTCCCCCTAAGGGACTGTTAAAAGGAAATGCGGCGGGAGGTATTGAACTGCCCTACGCAGTTTTCGGATTGCGTCCTGGCTCTAGACGGAACTGCGGTCTTGGATCACCGAAAGCTCTCGCATCAATTCAAGTAGCTCTTCAGGGGAATGACTTGAAATGCGGAAATCCGCTTCTTCAGATCTGGGCCCATCATGTGTCGCCAGCAGGACAACAGTCATCTTCGGACTGAGCTTTTTTAGATTTTGCAGCAGCGTTTTCCAAGGGATGTCTGGCATCTCTGAATGAACGATCACTGCCGACAGTTTCGGGAATAGCGTGAGCAGTTCAATTCCTTCTGCTCCGGAGTGGGCGGTTACAACGTTGAACTTTGCCGTTTCGAGAACGAGTTTGCGGACGGACAACGACTCGTCAGGCTCGGGCTCTATCACCAGAAAGTTCGGCCTTGTCATAGGTAGTTAAGGATGCCTCGCGTCGTGACGCCGTTGGCTCTATCTAATTAATTTCAGAAGCGACGCATGATATCACCAGGAATAATGCGCTGTGTAGGTGATCGTCTTTTCCGCACCAGCCGCGATATTCACCGGGAACTCGATCGTCTGACTATCGGTCTTCTTGAACGTGTCGGAAGTGGTTGGAATATCCCAGTTCGTCCATCGATATAAATGTTCCAGGACGCGGACGTCTACCGCCTCTTTCTTATGATTGCGGACTTTGATTTCAAACGATTCGTCGGCAAAATGCCGGTTGTTGTCGGTGAGATATTTGGTTTGCCGGCGCTCTCCTGCTATGTCAAATGCGTTTCCGGTATATACGCGGACGGTTTCGTCGCGCGAGGTGTGGTCGATGGTGTTCTCGCCGGTAAACTCGAGCTGAGTGTCATCGCGCCGGTAGAAGCGGAGTCTGCCTTTGGGCAATGGCATGCCGAGATGGTTCGCCTCTGAGTTAACAAACTCGCGCATCACCCAAACCTTGGGATTCGATTCCGTGCCATAGGAATGATCGTTGCGAATCATCTCCCAATTCCATCCGCCATACCTCTGATCAATTTTTGCTCCGTCATAAACGTAAACTTGTTTGGCCAGAATGCCGGATGCGGTGATGAACTCCACTTGCTTGATTTCGCGATCGAGCAAAGTGGTAGCACGGGCCAGAGTATAAAGATGATATTCGTCGAAGGCTCTTTCTGTGACCGGCGGCGCCACAGCCACGGCTTCAGCCGCACGCATCATCACTCCGCCGCCAACGCCGCCACCGACACCTTGTTGTACCTTGTTCACGTCCCCTGCCATGAGCTTGATGTGGGCGTCCTCGAAGGTCTTGCCACTTTCATTGTCGATGGTCACCCATCCGACCAAATCTACGATGTCTCCCTTTTCGGCGGCGACGATGTTGTAGTCCGCCTGCCACGTCAGTCCTCCGGTCACGTAAGAGAACTCCGAGGGAAATTTGCCGGGCTTGTCGGTGGATAAGACCCAGTCCAGCGTCGGCTTTAATATGCTGTCATCCCCCAATGATGGAAATAGCGGAAGGCCGGGCAATCCAAAGCGCAATTTTCCGTTCACTTCGATCAGCGGATCGTTTCGTCCATCCTGTGCGTAGGCTTGGGATTGATAGTACTGCCCTCCGGGCCGGTTCACATAATTTGGCGGGACGTATCCGCTACGAATAATTTTCCCGGCGACGATGGGTCCGGTATCGCCATTCAGTTGAAAGTCGATGGTCTTGCCTTCGAACAATGACAACATCAGTTGTTGCGATACGGTATCGGCGCGATAGTTCTGCTCCAATACCTGAATCGAATGTTTGCCGGTGGGATCGCGCAAAATTACCGAATCCGGTTCCAGATGCATGGTGATGTCATTTACGCGGACGCGGTTTACGCCGGTTTTCAAATCTAACGGAAGGTCCTGGCGGACGACGGCGAAATCCTGGTTGTAAATGGTGAGTGATGGTTGAGCAGGATTATCCGCCGCCACACAAAAACTGCATACATAGAAGCATGCAGCGATAAAGAATGCGAATCGCCTCATCACGATTCCTCCTGGTATTCCGAGAATCCCTGAAGTCTTATCGTCAGCTTGAGAACGTGAAGGGATTGTATTACTCGGCGGGATCGCGCTGCCTGGTCCTGACCGCACCGCTGGCTATGCCGAGGCCTGCCAATACGATGACGCCGACCACAATCCAACGCTCAGGGACGTGCATCAGGTGAGCTCCGTAAGCCAACCCGCCAATCAGGATCAAATAGCCAATGATGTATAAGGCGAATGTCATTTCGTTTCTCCTTACTTGGTGAGAGCAAAGCTTAGTTAAAAACGGGGGAAAAACCAAGGACTAATCAAAGAGGGTACTGCACCCGGCAATTGATCCGGCTGGGCGGGAAACGAGGGTCGAATCAAATGTCGCCAGGAGAAACAATCAAAGGGGTAATTCCTGCACCGTGGGGAAGTGATGCTGTTCGCGTCCCACTTTTCCGTCGTACTTCGTCGTCATTTTGAAGAGCTCATAGCGCCCATCGGCCGCGAACTTTCGGCAGCGATCACGTAGACCCGCCATTTCCGGACCGGCAAGAGGCTGAAAGTTGACTGCCACGGCAAGATTCTGGTCGAGCACTTCCATGCTGTCGTTACCGCTGATAGTCGTCGCAACCGGAAGGCTCATCGCGTAGCGCAAACCTTCGTTGGCGGTGATGGCGCCATGTCTCACCATCTCTCCGCTGCCGCCCAGGCTCTTCATTCCCAGGACGGCAACCCCACGGCGATTCGCTTCGGGAAGTACCTGAGTTTCAAAACTGCGGAAGGTGGCGTCGAAGCAGTTCAGCGGCATCTGCACTGTATCGAAAGGGAAATCGTGCGATAGCATTTTGAGATGAATCGCTGGATCCTTGTGCCCGGTGAATCCCACGAACCTAACTTTGCCTTGTTGCTTCGCCATTGTCAGCGCTTCCGCCGCACCGTTGGGAGCGAAGATCAAATCGGGATCGTTGTCATAAACCACCTCGTGAACCTGCCACAAATCGAGATGGTCCGTCTGCAAACGGCGCAACGATTCTTCGAGCATTTTCATGGCAACGGTTTTGTCGCGTCCGTGGGTGCAGACTTTGGTCATCACGAAGGCCTGATCGCGTCTGCCTTTAAGCGCGCGGCCGAGTCTCTCTTCGCTGAGACCATCGTGATATTCCCATGCATTGTCAAAAAAGTTGACGCCATGATCGAGAGCTTTGGCCACAATCTCAACCGCAGCCTGATCGGTCTCCGCCGACCCCAGGTGATAGCCACCGATACCCAGGGCGGAGACTTGCGCTCCAGTGCGTCCCAATGGACGTTTAGGAACTTCCCCAGAAGGAACCTGTTGCTTGTCTGATTGCTGCGCCATGCTGCCTCCTGGGAATAACGGTGCCGCGCCTAATATAGCTGCACCTTTTATGAAATTGCGGCGATTCAGTTCCAGCTTCGTTCCTCCTATTCCTCCTAAAATTGTTTTTCCGGAAACGGATGCCCGGTATTCTGCTGGGCACCCATCATGTCCTTCACTTCGGACTGTTGCGTATCCAGCGGGAACCCATGTGCCAGGCGGGCTTCAGGATTGTCGAACTTCAAAGAAAGTTTGTAGAGCTCGAAACGGCCATCGGCCGCCTCATCTTTGCAGCGCCTTCTCAGTTCATCCATTTCCGCCTGGGTCATGGGAACAAAATTCTGGGCGATTTTTAAGTTTTGATGCAACACATCGAGGCTATCCATCCCTGTGATCGTGGTAGCCACCGGCAGGCTCATGGCGTAGCGCAGTGCTTCTTCGACCGTGATCACGCCTTTCTTAATGGCGTCTCCGTGTCCATTGAGGGGCTTCATTCCCAGCGGAGCGATTCCTCTCTTAGTCAGTTCCGGCAAAACTTGTTGCTCGAAGCTGCGGAAGTTGGCATCGAAGGCATTCAGCGGCATCTGCACCGCGTCAAAGTGAAAGCCGGTCTTCAACATTCCAAGGTGGACATGGGGATTCTGATGCCCGGTGAATCCTACGAAGCGAACCTTGCCATCCTTCTTGGCTTTGGTCAGAGCTTCCGCGGCTCCGTTCGGGCGGATGAACAACTCGGGATCGTTATCGAAAGCCATTCCGTGAATTTGCCAAAGATCGAGATGATCGGTCTGAAGACGGTTAAGCGATTCTTCCAGCATTTCGAGTGCGAGGCTGGCGTCGCGGCCATGGGGACAGGTTTTGGTCATCAGGAAAACTTTGTCGCGGCGGCCCTTTAAACCTGCGCCCATCCAGATTTCCGTTTTGCCTCGGCGGTACTCCCAGCAATTGTCGTAGAAGGTTATGCCACCATCGACGGCTTCGTGGATCATGCGGACCGCCGTTTTTTCGTCCGGAGCCTCGCCAAGATGATGTCCGCCGAATCCCAGGGCGGAAATCTTGGCGTCAGAACGCCCGAATTGTCGGAGAGGAATAGAGCCGGTGGAAGTTTGCGGCATAGTTGTCCTGAAATGCGATCAGATTGTGGCGACTAGGATGCGAGGTCAGACGAATGGGTTTGTGGCAAATTGAAATCTCTTGTGCCCCCGGACTCTCGCGGGGTACGGCAGAATTTTGGCCGCACTTAATCACGTATAATCAGTTCATCCCTCGACATGAGCTATCAGGTTCTCGCCCGGAAATATCGTCCCCAGAAATTTTCTGAAGTCATCGGGCAAGATCACGTAACCCGTACCTTAAAGAACGCAATCACGCAAGGGCGTACGGCCCACGGATATATTTTCAGCGGGCATCGAGGCATAGGAAAGACAACTGTCGCACGCATCCTGGCCATGGCACTCAACTGCCGCTCATCCGATAAACCGGTGGAGGAACCTTGCGGAGTTTGCGAATCCTGTACCGAGATTCGCGCCGGAAATTCAGTGGACGTAATAGAAATTGACGCCGCCACCAATCGTGGAATCGACGAGATTCGGGAACTTCGCGAGGGCGCGCGCTATCGTCCTGCCCGCGACCGGTTCAAAATTTGCATTCTCGATGAGGCCCACCAGATCACCGATGCCGCCTTTAATGCTTTATTGAAGACGCTCGAAGAGCCACCAGATCATATGGTCTTTATGCTGGCGACGACGCAGCCGGAAGATATTCCGCAGACCATTCGGTCACGATGCCAGCATTTCAGTTTCCGGGCGGTGCGCTTCGAAGAGATCATGAATCAGCTGCGCGATCTCTCGGCGAAAGAAAATATAGCGGCGGATGAAGATGCCTTGGCCATGCTCGCGGAAGCCGGGGATGGCTCAATGCGAGACGCGCTTTCGATCATGGACCAGGCCATTGCGTCCTCGGATGGGCGGCTGACTGCGGAATCGATACGGCAACTGGTCGGAGCTGCACCTTCGGGCGAACTTGAAGATGTAATGAAGGCGGTTTCCGAAGGCTCGAGCGAAACGATTTTGCGGCTGGTGGACCGATTGGTAGGCGAGGGACAAAATCCCACTCACTTCGCGCGGCAGATGGTGAGGTTCTTGCGAAACGTCATCGTTGCCAAAGTCGCAGGCAGCGATTCGTCGTTGCTGCAAATTTCCGGAGATGAACGCAAACGGGTTGCGCGGGTTGCGGAGTTGTTTGGCGAAGAAGACCTGGCGCGGCATCTGCAAATCATGCTTCGAACTCACGGCGAACTAGGATACCGCCAGGAACAACGCTTTCATCTGGAACTTGGCCTCTTGAAGATGGCCCACGCGCAGCGCCTGATCCCTATTGAGCAATTTCTTAGCGACGCCGCTGTCCCGTCAGCACCGCGCCTTCCGGGCAAACCGTCGATCGTGCCGGACGCTCGAAAGCCGGAAGCGCCACCGCCTGCGAAATCCAACTTTGTTTCTCCTTTTGCAGCAGACTCCGCTCGCAAAAGTGGCGGAACATCGCAGCCGCCGAGCGATCCCAAGCCCTCGGGGCCGAGGATGGCAAGCATCCCAGTCGCGTCCTCGCCTATTGTTTTGGGCGCAGCAGTGGCGGCGGAAATGCCGGAACCGATTCACCAAGTATTTAAGACTCCGGAACCCGAAGCGGCGAGCCAATCAGGACCTCAAGAAATTCGTGACCCGGAAAAGCCTTTGGACATTCCATCCATAGAAAACTTGATGGCAGCTATTTTGAATGCCTTATCCAGCGCCGGTCATCGCATGCTGGTTTCAATGCTCGAAACTGGCGAATGGAAGATTGAAGGCAATAGTGTGGTAATCAAGGTGGCTTCGTCTCCGAGCGTGATAGATATGTCACTTGGAGCGGACGCGAAAAAACTTGCCACCACAAGCGCGACGTCAGCGCTGGGGCGTCCAGTAAATCTCAAGGTGATCTCCGGCGGTATTCTGGAAGCTGCGCCGAAGCCAATCGCATCCAATGGGACGGGACGAAATCGCGCGGAACAAGATCCTCTGGTTCGGCAAATGAAAGAAAAGTTCGGCGCCGAAATCCGGACGATTATTGATTACCGTGAAAAAGATTCCCGCGAAAAAAGATAGCTTCCTATTTGAGGACAAAATATGGACGGGTTGAACATGCAGGAAATTATGTCGCAAGCCAAGCGGCAGTACGATCAACTGCAAAAGAAAATGGAAGAGACAATTGTAGAGAGCTCGTCAGGCGGTGGCAGCGTGACCGTGAAGATGGACGGGCGCAAGCAGGTCCTGAGCATCAAAATTGATCCGGAAGCGGCGAAAGCCGACGATCTGGAAATGCTTCAGGACTTAATCACCGCAGCGGTAAATGGAGCAGGAAGAAAAGTGGATGAGACCATGCAATCGACAATGGGCGGAATGCTTGGCGGATTAAAGATTCCGGGCATGTAAGTTTTTCTGAAAGTTGAATTACTCAATTTTCAATTTTCCCAATCACTCAATTTTCTATGTCTAAATTCGCGGAACCAATGGCGCGGCTGATCGATGAACTAAAGAAACTGCCGGGAATTGGCGGCAAGACCGCTCAGCGCCTGGCTTTTCATATCCTGCGATCTACCGAGGAAGACGCCGATGCGCTGGCAACTGCGGTCCGCGATGTGAAGGCAAATCTCCGGCTGTGCTCAAGTTGCAACAATATTACTGACGTGGATCCTTGCGTGTACTGCACCAGCGCTACTCGCAACCAACGCTTGGTGTGCGTCGTGGAAGAGCCAACGAACATCGCGGCCATCGAAAAGACCAAACACTTTAACGGTGTTTATCACGTGCTTCACGGACTGCTTTCTCCGCTGCACGGCGTCGGCCCGGAACAATTGCGAATCGCGAATCTGACCCGACGCGTGAATAATGGCGAAGTGGATGAAGTGATTATCGCGACCAATCCCACTGTTGAAGGCGAGGCGACGGCGACCTATCTTTCTGGAGAACTCCGCCGCACCGGCCTGAGGGTAACCCGCATAGCTACAGGGATTCCAGTTGGCAGCGACATCGAATACGCGGACGAAATTACCATGCTGAAATCCATGGAAGGCCGCCGGGAATTGTAATAGCGCGAGAACAAGATCGCCTGGCTTAAGGGCTTAATTAGTAATGACAAAACGCAAATCCCAAGGCGCTTATATGATCTCGGCCGTTGCGGAGATGTATGAGATCCATCCGCAGACTTTGCGGCTATATGAACGGGAGGGATTGCTGAAGCCTTCCCGCACGGAAGGCAACACGCGCCTCTACACTGACGAGGATTTACAGCGCCTCGAATTTATTTTGTCGCTGGCCCGCGACCTCGGCGTCAATATTTCGGGGATGGCAATCATCTTGCAAATGCGTGAGCGCATGGAAGAGATGCAGCGTCAGATACAGGACTTCGTGAAATACATTCAAGAAGAAGTTTTGGCCCGAGCCAGTGCGGCTGCCGATCCCGCCCGCGGAGCGATTGTGCCAATGCGCCGGACATTTATGACTCCGGCAAGTGTTGCGAAAGAAAAGAAACGATAGTTTACAAATTTGGCCGTCATCCTGACTCAAAACAAATCGTCATTCTGATGAAGCAACTTTCGTAATAACCCTGGGTTCGTAACATGGAAGATAGACTTTCCGTCGGGAGCGTTCAGTGCGAATAATGAATAAACGAATCCTTGCCGTCGTTCTACTGATTTGCTGGAATGCTTCTGCTGGCGGGATGTCCGCCAAGAGAAGACATTGCGAGAATTCAGCATAATCCTGGACGTTTCGCGGGAAGAGAAATTACTCTCGCGGGACGGGTATTGAATTCATTTGGCGCTATGGGTGCCGGAGTTTTTGAGATTGACGATGGTACCGGCCGCATGTGGGTATACAGCGGAAGCTTTGGAATTCCGGGGCGAGACAACCGGCTGGCAGTCACCGGCCGAGTGGAAGAAGGGTTCAGCTTTGGTGGACGCCATTTCGGAGTGATTCTGCGCGAGACCCGCCGTCCCCATTATTGATTAATTATTGCGTGGAGATAAAGGAAGATCGTCCGAAATCTGCTGTGCTTCCGACTCGCGCACTTCCAATCGCATTTGGCGCAAACTGGTGGCTTCGGCAGGATCCATCCCGGCCTTCATATCGGTTTTTTCCAGAAAATATCGCCAGCCGGCGTGCCTGTCTTCGGGAGCCTGAGAGCGCTCGAATTGACCGACCATGCTCTCGGCGGTGGTACGGCCCTTGATCACAGCCATGACTCCGCCCGATTCGTAGGTTCGGACGTTGTGGCGAATGACCGCGAACGCGGCCTTCGATTCATCCTGCATGTAGGAAGCTCCAGTCGAAGTGCGTTATGCGGGGGAGAGATTGTTTAGCGCGTGCCCGCTACTCTTTACGGTATCGAGCACGCATGTTTTATTGAGATGTTTCCGCTTTACAGCGGGCGAACGTTCTCAGCTTGCCAGCCCTTTGGTCCCTTGGTGACCTCGAACTCCACACTCTGGCCTTCCTGAAGGCTGCGGAAACCGCCTGCCTGGATTGCCGAGAAGTGCACAAATACATCTTCGCCACTCTGACGGCTGATGAAGCCGTAGCCTTTGGCGTCGTTAAACCACTTTACTGTTCCTTGTTCTGCCATTTGTTGCTTGTATCCTTTTTGTTGATTTTACGCTGATGGTTCGGAGGTACTAAGGGCAGTGCTAGCTGGTTTGCAAGAAGCTGTCCAACAACCGATTCATATCAAACGCAGTTTCATTATAGCAGATTGGTCAAATTCTTCGGAGGTGTCAGCGATCGTAGAATCCTAAGCATCTTCCGGCGTGTTTCGCGTGACGACGCATAGCTTGTACCGCATCTCGAACCTGCTATACTTCCACCGCATTTGACTGTTCTTCAACTCCGGCATTCGAGCCAGGACAACCAACCAGACTTCCGCCGAAGCCAGCACAATCAGATAGCTCACCCCCGAGGCTATTCGCGTGAAAAATATTTTTGTGGGCAATTTGGATTTCAACACTTCGGAAGATGACCTTCGTCAGATGTTTACCGCCTACGGTCAGGTGGATCGCGTGAGCATTATGACCGACCGAGATACCGGACGTTCCCGTGGCTTCGGCTTCGTGGAAATGACCAACGCCGAAGAAGGCGAGAAGGCGATCGCAGCGATAAACGGAACCCAGGTGGGCGGACGAACGTTGAACGTGAACGAAGCGCGTCCGAAGACTGAACATTCCGGGGGCGGGGGCCGAGATAAAGATCGCGGCGGAGATCGTGGTGGAGGTGGAGGAAGAGATCGCGGAGGCCGTGGCGGCGGCGGGAGAGGCCGTTACTAAACTCTGATTCGAGCCAAAGCAGATCCCTCGATTTATATTATGACTCCCAAGCGAATCCTAATATTGTCGCCCGGGATGAGAGATTTCAAGGTGAAGCGATCGTAATTTCGGCGCCGTCCGCGCGAAGTTGACTCATAACTGCGTGACTGTTTGAATAGAAACCACGGGCGCTTAACTCAGCGGTAGAGTGCCACCTTCACACGGTGGAAGTCGCAGGTTCGAATCCTGCAGCGCCCACCAATTTCTGTGCATGGCGGTGCTTCCGCTTAGACAGGTCCCGACTACCGACGTGTCGCTATGTCCCATAGCAAATTTCATAAAAGTAAATTTTAAGTTTCAATAGATGATACAAATGGCGTTCGATCCTTTTATTCCCATGGTAGGGCTGCGAGAACGTCGATCGGGATTTCGTAGCCGGAGACTTCCGTGAACGGACTATCAAGTGCCAACAACGTGCCTGTAATAGAAGCGCCGGTGCAGAACGGATCCGCGGGTGCGACTGTTGGGGTAATTTCTAAGGTTTTGCGAATCCTTGAAGCCCTGCAAAATTCGTCCGGTGGTCTAAGCCTGAAAGCGATTTGCGATGAGACCAGAATTAACAAGAGTACGGCTCACCGTTTCCTTAGACACCTGGAGCGTGAGCACTATCTTTTTCGCACCGAGAGCGGCTCATACCTGATCGGCCCGAGATTGGCGCAGATGTCGAACTGCGCAAGCCGGAGTGCCAGTCTTCAGGCGGTGGCTCGGCCGATTCTGGAAGACTTGTGGCGCTCAACGCACGAGACAGTGAATCTAGCTGTGCTGGATCAAGGGACGGTTTTGTATGTTGATGTGATGGTCAGCCAGCACGATTTTCGCCTGGTATCGCGTGTAGGAACCCGCCGTCCGCTTCATGCTGCTGGACTGGGAAAGGTACTCACGATTTTTCGCCCAGCCAATGAGTGCGAGCGTCTTCTGGAAGGTATCGTATTCCAGCGAGCCACTCCAAAGACAATCGGAAACCTCGATCATCTTCGTGCGGAACTAGAGAAGGTTCATCGTCAAGGTTATGCAGTGGACAATGAGGAAGCGTTACTCGGATGCCGCTGCGTTGCCGCTCCGATACTAAATAATGACCGGTTTGCAGTCGGAGCGCTCAGCGTCGCATGCCCCTTGACGCGGATGAGTTTGCATCAAATACCAGCGGTGGCCAGGCAAGTGAAGGCCGCGGCTAACGCTATCTCTCGGGGAATGGGATTTTCTCCTCGTAAACGCGCATCTGGAGAGTCGTTGCGTTCCAGAGTTTCCCCTTAGCGACCACTAGATACTGTTTGGCTGATCCCATCACACGACAAATAGCCCCTTGTAATTACCCCTCGGAAAATCCCCGCCCATGTGAGACGGACTAGGGTCGGCACGTTCGGGCCGGGTCCTCGTTTCAATATATGAAATATTAGTGTCGGTAACTTTACCGAGCTGTAAGTAATATTTCACTATGTGAGAAACAAGTTTCAAGCAGAAAATTATACTAAACCATGCGTTATCAACAGTTTGATTATATTTTTGGCGATACCCGTTGACAAAACTTACGCTTTGACTGTAAAAGCTGCACTCCGATGAAATGTTTCCTGGATTCGCGTTGTCTTTTTAAATATTCCGGGTGGCTTTGCGCTGAATTTTCGGGATAGTCGGATTTTGTTCGCGTCCGGTTGTAGAGGACGCGGTCGAATAGGTAGCCGAAACAATCGAGCAGGGTGGAGAAAACATATGGGGGACTGTCGCAGGTTTTTCAAGAAGCTAATACAAGTTGCGTTGGTCGGAGCGACGTTTTCAGCGTGTGGTTTGTACGCTCAGACTTTCGGAGAAATTACTGGCCTTGTGACAGATACTTCGGGAGCTGTGATACCCCGGGCAGCGATCACTCTGACTAACGTCAATACCAACGGAGCTCGAACGGCGCTATCTACCGACGCTGGCCTCTACACCTTCCCTTCTGTTCCGCCAGGCTTCTATTCGCTGAAGACGGAAGTTCCGGGCTTTAAGACCTGGATTAACGAGTCATTCGAGGTTCAGGTCCAACAAGTAGTGCGTTTTGACGTCGTGCTTCAAGTGGGCCAGACGAGCGAAAAAATAGAAGTTGCCGCTAACGCGGATCTGGTGCAAGCGGAGACTGCGACCCTTGGCGCGGTAATAGAAAACAAAGTCGTCACCGAATTACCTCTGAATGGCCGCCAATATCTTAATTTGGTCGCCCTTTCGCCCAACGTGAACGTACTCGCGCCAGCCGCGGGGCAGGCGGGCTCCCGCCAGGGCGGTGATCGCGCCCAGCAGGCAATATCCACCGGCGGTCAGCGTATTTTTTACAACTACTACACACTGGACGGCGTCAACAATATGGATGTGAACTTCAATTCCTATGTCGCCCTTCCTTCCATCGATGCCATCCAGGAGTTTAAAGTTCAAAACGGTGTTTACCCCGCGGAGTTTGGACATGAAAGCACCCAGATCAATGTGCTTACCAAGTCTGGAGGGAATGCATACCACGGTGCTCTTTTCGAGTTCTTGCGCAACGACGTCCTGGATGCCAAGCAGTACCAGTTCACAACTGCCAAGCCAAAGAATCCCTTCAAGTGGAACGACTACGGGTTTGAATTGGAGGGACCGGTGCGAATACCGCACCTGTTTAACGGACGAGATAAATTGTTTTTCATGTCGGATTATGAGGTGTTTCGACAACGCCAGAGCGTGTTAAATACCTATTCGGTACCAACTGCCAAGATGTTTACCGGAGACTTTAGTGAGTTGCTTCCGTCCACGATCATCTACGATCCGAATACAGGCCTTCCGTTCCCGGGGAATATCATCCCTAGCAACCGGTTGGATTCGACCTCGTTAAAGTTTTTGAAATACTACAATTCAGCCAGTGGCCTGGGGACAAACAACTTTGCGCAGACGAGCTCCCAACCCATTAATCGCGACAGCTTTGTTCTAAGGCTGGATTACAACGAGTCATCGAAGTCACAGTGGATGGGGCGATACAACTGGGGCGACGAAAATCAGTCCACACAAGCCCTGAATCTCGCCGGAACCAAGGTTCTGACTAACTATGAGCAATATACCGGATCCAACACGCGTGCCTTTACACCCAATCTCGTGAATGAAGCCCGCTTCGGTTATACGCGTTTCTTTAACTCTCTCGGCACCTTGAGCGCCGGTAGTCGGGACGTGGTCTCTGAAATAGGCATCCCCGGCCAAAATCCAGGCGCCCCGGTCACATGGGGAATTCCCAACGTAGTATTTAACGGTGGTGGTCTCACCGCGATCGGCGACGCCAATGACGGTCCATATGCCAACAACAACAATACGATGCAATTCCTGGACAAGGTGTCGTGGATACATGGCAAACATGCCTTTGCCTTCGGGTTAGAGTACGACCGGCAAAACTTCAACCAGTTGGGCAATCAATTTTCACGCGGCGTCTTTACATTCCAGGCGAACAGCACACAGAACCCAATTACCCACACCGGCGGCTACTCCTTCGCAGAATTCCTGCTGGGAAATATCTTCGTGTCGACAAATGCGGCCGCCGTTGCAAACGCGAAATTCCAGCGCAATGTAGAGCACGCATTCATTGACGATACCTGGAAGGTCCTTCCCAAGCTGACGCTATCGCTTGGCTTGCGTTATGAATTGACGCCGCCCTTCACTAATACGCTCGGCAATTATTTCACCGTGGAAATACCGAAGATCGAGTTTATTGCTAATGCTCCGCAAAGCGATTGGCCGTTTTTCGTCCGGCAGAGCGGCTGTACAGATCCTTACCAGGGCCTGAGTATTCATTGGACCAGTACCAACGCGGTTTGCGGCGGCGGTCTGAATCACAACCTCATGGAGACCAAGCATAAGAGCTTTGCTCCGCGGGTTGGAATCGCATACTCGTTCAATGACAAGACAGTGGTCCGCGCCGGCTTTGGAGTCTTCTTCATGGAGGATATTGCCAACTCCACTTATTTCGACATGGCACGAAATATCGCGGCCCGAGTCGATCTCACCACGACGCCTTCAAATCCGATCACATGGAGTAATGCTATTTCGGGGGGAAGTGGAACCGTTGTCCAGGTACCGCCGCCATTTGCGTGGGCGGCGGCCTACGAGCACGCTACTCCCTACACCATGCAATATCTTCTGAACGTGCAGCGGCAACTTGGTAGCCAGTGGGTCGTCGAGGCGGGCTATCTTGGTTCGCAAAGCCGCCACCTCTACGGTTTCCAAAACATCAACCAGGCGCTCCCCGGCCCACTGAATAGCATCAATTCACGCCGTCCTTTCGCAAATTACGGGGTTCTGTCTTACGTTGCGGATCATTTCAATGGAAACTACAACGCCGGCAGTATCAAGGTCACGCGGCGCTTCAGCCAGGGTGCCAGCTTGATCACGAATTACACGTGGTCCAAGTCGATTGATAATGCCAGCGGTACCCGTACCCAAGGCTACGACACACTCTTTCCCCAAGACAGCAGTTGCTTAAGTTGTGAGCGGGGATTGTCATCTTTTGACGTACGCCATCGTTGGGTTCTCGGCGGCGTCTATGATCTGCCGGTTGGGCGAGGCAAGCTCCTTGCGGTAAACAACTCGTTCGCCAATGGGGTCGTGGGCGGCTGGCAGTTGAGCGCGAACATGACCATTCAGAGCGGTGTGCCGCAGACCCTCACCATCGGCATCAATAACGCCGGCACTAACAATCCGCTACCCGACCGTCCCAGCTATTCGGGAGCTGGGAGCGGCTACCTCGGCAGCCATGTCCATACGAGCCAGGGAATAAGCTGGTACGACCCCGCTTCATTTGTCGTGGCGCCCCAAGGAAGCTTCGGCAACGTTGGGCGGAGCAGTATCATCACCCCTCATTTCCAGACGATCGATCTTGCGGTGCATAAGGAATTTCACATGTTTTACAAGGAAGGCCACGTCCTCCAGTTCCGGCTGGAAGCATTCAACGCGTTGAACCATCCGGTATGGGCTGCGCCGAACGGTAACATTCTGGCTGGTGCGCCGTTTCCGGGAGCTCCAGCAAATGCCGCGCATCAGGGTTTCGGAATGATCAGCACAACCGCGATCCCGATGCGGCAACTTCAACTCGGACTGAAGTACAGGTTCTGAGCCAACACATCACGCTGCCCAGTGGCAAGCGATGTGGTTCGCCGATTGTCTATCGCTAGAATGGCAGGGTTGCTGGGTACAGGAGCGTCACGAAACAGCGGCCCATGCGTATCTGGCTGACGAGGCGCTCGCGGGCTGAGCAACCCCCAACTCAAAAGTCTGCGCCTGATATGCTGAGGCGGGAGAATGAAACCGATGCCAACCAGCTCACACAACCGTGTCGCAGAGCTTCACAAGCTGGCGGCACATGCCCACCAGGCCGCTTCCGTCGCACATGAGAAGGGCTACCATCTGAGTGCGCACGAATTATCCCGGCAGGCTCACGAGCACTCAAGAGAAGCGCACACTCAGTCGGAAGCCCACAAGGCCAGGATGGACGAAGTCAACACTGGGACGAAAGATCCCGCGGAATAAATCGCGATTTAATTTCGCGCGACATACTACGGGCGCGTAATTCTTTTCCATTATTGTGCAGAGGTACAGGGACGGGTAGGTTCTAATAAGCCTGACGTTCTTGCAGCGGGACCGTCCTCCAGCGGTCCCGCTCGAATTCTAAGTTAATCCCGAAGATTCTTTAATCACCAGGCGATCCACTGTCAGCTCGCCGATGCTTAGTTTTTCTATGCGTCCATTGCGGATCGCAAGTCTCCCAATCGCCAGAGCTCCCACGGCAAGCGCACCGAGAGCGAACGCTCCGATCGCTGTGGCTCCAAGCGCGAGGCTTCCAAGGGAGGCGCTTCTTCGGGCGCTGTCAGATTTTTTGCGATGGAGCATCCCCGTCTTTTTGCATTTGAACATTTAATTTCTCCTCATTCGAAAGTGATGCGCTGTGTAGATCACCCGCGGCTCACAGCTTTCCCGATTTTATTACGACATTCATATTTTTGACTTTAGCCCGACATGCTCACGCGGAATAGGTTGGTACAATCGCCGGGTGACAAAAACTTTTTTCTCAACACGAGTGAGCACTGTGGCGACGATTGTAGTTTTCTTCTCGGTCACCCAAGTGCTGGCCGAACCAATTGCCGTCAAGCACACTGCCGGTTTATTACACGGCTTTCTGTTGCTGAAGAATGAACAAGGCGCAGTGCTGGCGGATGGCGATTTGACTCAGGTCGCGCACCGGGATCGCGTCACCTCCCACATGGTGTTTCGCTTCAAAGATGGTTCGGTACACGATGAGACCGCGGTTTTTTCGCAGCGGGGAGTATTTAAGCTGCTGCAATATCATCTTTTGCAGAGAGGTGCCGCGTTCGAGCGTCCCATTGATTTTTCGATTGATGGTGCCACAGGGCAGATACAAGTCCGAGCGGCGGGTAAGAAAGCCGAAAACAATCATTTGGATTTGCCTGCGGACCTCGCCAACGGAATGGTTCCAACGTTGCTACTGAATGTTGGGCACTCATCCGCCACGGTTTCCATGGTGGCGCTTACTCCGAAGCCGCGTCTGGTTAAACTTGCGATTTCTGCGGGTGGCAAGCAGGCCTTCTGGGTAGGCAATTCTCAAATGGAAGCTATTCACTACGTGGTGAAGATACAAATCGGCGGAGTTGCGGGCGCAGTTGCGCCAATAGTTGGAAAACAACCGCCGGATATTCAAGTATGGGTGGCGAGCGGCGAAGTTCCCAGTTTCGTGAAGTCAGAGGGACCGCTATATGCAGGCGGTCCGATTTGGCGAATTGAATTGACTAGCCCAGTCTGGGCGAAACCGACCGATTCAGAAAATAGGAACAAATCGCACTAGCTATCTTCCGCCGAATCCAGCAGCTTGCATGGAGTTGCGTGAATTGTCGCTGGATGACGAAATGCCTTGCATTCGCAGCTTGAAGTCGTCGGCGTTGGACGCATTCTCGAGTGCGGTCTCGTAGAGAATCAGCCCCGCCTGAAACAAGTCCCACAGAGATTGATCGAAAGTCTGCATTCCGTATTGCGAGGTGCCGGCCGATATCGCATCGCGAACTGCGCGAGTTTTCTCGGGAACCAGAATGCACTCGCGAATATAAGCAGTATTGATCATGACTTCAACGGCGGGAACGCGTCCTTCTCCGTCACATCGTCTAACCAGGCGCTGGCTGATAACGGCCCGCAAAACCGCAGCAAGCTGAAGGCGAATCTGCTTCTGCTCCGGTGGCGGAAAAACGGAGATGATGCGGTTAATGGTTTCGACAGCGTCGAGCGTGTGCAGGGTCGAGAAGACCATGTGTCCGGTTTCCGCGGCGTGAAGCGCGGTACCGATGGTTTCAATGTCGCGCATTTCGCCGACCAGAATGACGTCGGGATCCTGACGCAAAGAAGCGCGCAACGCCCCGGAAAATGTCGGAGTATCTACTTCTACTTCGCGCTGATTTACGTATCCTTTTTTGTCGCGATGCAGGAATTCGATTGGGTCTTCGATAGTGATGATGTGTTCCGCCTTCGTCGAATTGATACGGTCAATCATCGCGGCGAGGGTGGTCGATTTACCGGATCCCGTAACGCCAGTGACCAGGATTAATCCGCGGGGCATGTCACAAATCTGCTCAACGATTTTCGGAAGATAGAGTTCGTCAAGAGCGCGAATCTTGGTCGGAATCATACGCAGAACTAATCCCACATTTCCGCGCTGCTGGAAGACGTTCACACGGAAGCGGCCGAGTCCGGCCACGCCGTATGCCATATCAATTTCCGTAGTTTCTTTGAATTTTTGTTTCTGCCGGGCGGACATCATGCTGAATGCCATGGTCAACATGTCCTCTGCGCTCACGCGAGGTTGGTCGGTCAACGGAACCAGGTCGCCGTCAATACGAAGATGCGGATAGTTGCCGACTTTGAGGTGCAAGTCGGAGGCGCGTCTTTCCATGGCAATACGGAGCAGATCATCAATAGTCATTCGACACGGTCCCCCGAAGCTTATGTGCCTATCATGGACTGAAATTCGGGTTGTCCCAAGATGACCTAAGTAACGAGCAGCTCGGGAATATGACCAGGATTGCCGACATTTCCTGATTCCGGGAGTTGCCGATTGCAGAACGCCACCACTTGACTTAGTTCATGGACTTAGTCCACCATGGGAAGTGTATGGAAGTAAACATCCATGAAGCTAAGACTCACCTATCGCGGCTGCTACAAAGAGTAGCGGGCGGAGAGGAAGTCATTATCGCGCGGGCCGGGGTTCCGGTCGCGAAGTTGGTTCCGGTGGAATCAAGCGCTAAAATCCGTCCCCTTGGGATGGATCGAGGACGAATTTGGATCGCTGATGATTTTGATGCGCCGCTTCCTGACGATATCCTGGCTGAGTTTTACGGGGGTGAAATTCCGAAGCCGGCGCGGCGGAAGAAGAAGTGAAATATCTTTTGGACACGATGGTCTGGATGTGGAGCGTTGGTTCTACGGAAAAAATCGGCCACGCGGGATTGAAAATTCTGGTCAACGGCCAGGAAGAAGTCTATTTTTCGGCTGTCAGCAGTTGGGAGATATCAATTAAGGTCCGATTAGGGAAGTTCCAACTGCCGGATGAGCCCACCCGCTATATTCCGGCGAGATTGGCGGAACAAGCTTTCCACCCACTCTCAATCACTCAAAGCCACACGCTAAAGGTTTACGAGCTCCCCTTGCATCACAACGATCCCTTTGATCGCTTGATTGTGGCCCAGGCCATCGTTGAAGGAATGACCATACTCACTTCCGATCGAATGTTTCAGAAGTATCCGGTCGACATGCTCTGGTGCGGGACTTAGCCATGATCGCACGGGGGCGGACCTACACCTCGACTGGCTGCTTGCTTGCGACCGGCACATGAGTGAACCAGTTGAAGCGGTCGGCTTTTTCTCCGCGTACGATAGCGAAAAATTCTTTATGGATGGCTTTTGTAATGGGACCCATGCCTCCATTGCCAACCGTGATTTTATCGACCGAACGGATGGGGGTGACTTCGGCCGCGGTGCCCGTAAAGAAAGCTTCATCGGCGATATAAAGCATTTCACGGGGAATTCCGCTCTCAACTACAGGGATTCCCAGGTCGCGGGCAATTTTCAACACCGAGTCACGAGTAATCCCAGGCAACACCGAATTACCAAGCGGCGCGGTTTGCAAAACTCCGTTACGGACTACAAAAACATTTTCGCCGGAGCCTTCGCTGACATATCCATTCACATCAAGCGCGATGCCCTCGGTGTATCCATTGGCTGTCGCTTCCATGCGGATGAGCTGTGAGTTCATGTAGTTCGCGCCCGCTTTGGCCATCGCAGGAAGAGTATTAGGCGCCAGCCGGTTCCAGGATGAAACGCAGACATCGACTCCCAGATCGTCTTTGCTGAGATATTTTCCCCACGGATAATTAATTATGTAGACCTCGATCGGACAATTATTAGGACTCACGCCCGCGTCTCCATAGCCGCGCAACACAATAGGACGGATATAGCAGGGCCAGACACCGTTTGCCTGCACGATATCGATCATCGCTGCGACTAACTCGTCGCGGGTGAAATCAAGGCTCATCCGGTAAATTTTGGCGGAATCCAACAGTCGCTGCATGTGCTCCTGGGCGCGAAAAATGGCAGGCCCGCTGGGCACCTCGTAGCAGCGGACGCCCTCGAACACCGAAGATCCATAGTGGACGACGTGGGACATTACATGAATGGTGGCGTCTTCCCAACGAATGAGCTTGCCGTTATGCCATATTTTTCCGGTCTTTTGCAGCGCCATGACTACTCCTTAGGGATTGCTCACATTATATCTGACGCGCGAATACGAGCTTTCGGTGCGGAATCGGCTCAAATGACAACTTCTTTGGGGGTACGTTTTCATAAATTAAATCAAAAACTTCTTGACAAAATAATCGTGTAACAGTATGGTTACGCATTATGCGTCACCGTTCGGTTACATATTCCCGCGAGGCGGCATTCAATGCGCTGGCCGATCCTACGCGGCGGGCCGTACTCGATCTGCTAAGAGGAGGAAGCCGGCCAGCTGGTGATATTGCGCGGGCTTTCCCGGTCTCGCGGCCAGCAATATCCAAACACCTTGGCATCTTGCGCAGGGCCCATCTCGTCGAGGAGCGCAGGGAGGGGCGGCACCGAATGTACCAACTCAATCCCGAACCGCTAAAGGCCGTGGATTCCTGGCTGGAGCACTACCGTCAGTTCTGGAGCGTGAGTCTGTCGAATTTGAAGTCGTTCGTTGAGTCGGAGTACCAGAAAGAAATGATTAGCGGCAAAACTGAAAAGAAACTAGCTATTAAAACCAGATCAAAAAGGAGAAATGAAGCCATGAAACTCAATCGTTTTGCGGTAATAACAGTGGTACTTTTATCAACCCTGTTCGCGGCGGCGCAATCCGGCGGTCAGAACTCGTTCAATACCATGAAATCGCTGGCCGGCAAGTGGAAGGGCAAGAGCACTATGGGCGGGCAGGTCGAGGTGTCCTATCGCATGACCTCGAGCGGTTCCGCTCTCATGAGCGAGATTCAGACTCGCATGCACGGGCACGACGAAGACATGATTTCCATGATTCACATGGACGGAGACCGCCTGCTGCTTACCCATTACTGCTCCACTGGAAATCAACCACGCATGCAAGGTTCGGTCTCGCCGGATGGAAAAACGGTGACATTCGACTTCGTGGACGCCACCAATCTCGCCAGTCCTGAAGACGGACATATGCGCCGCGTGATTTTCACCTTCATGGACGCCAATCATCACACCGAGGAATGGCACTTTTCCGATCACGGCAAAGAAACGGTTGCCAATTTCGATCTTGAAAAAGTTGCCGGGCTGTAGGGGCGGCATAGATCAGGTTAAGAGTCAACAATCTTAAGAAGTGAAAAGGAGAACACCGTGGCCAATCCATTTTGTCATGTAGAACTCAACACTACCGACGTCAAGAAAGCTAAAGACTTTTATGGAAAGCTGTTCGATTGGAAGCTCGAAGATATTCCTGAGGGAAACTACACCATGATTAATGTGGGCAGCGGGACCGGCGGAGGAATGATGAAGAATCCCATCCCTGGCGCGCCGTCATTCTGGCTCTCCTATGTGCTAGTGGACGATATTGAAGCCTCCACCAAAAAAGCCAAGTCTCTCGGAGCGACGGTGATGAAAGATGTCACCGAAGTGATGAATGCGGGCTGGTTGAGCATCATTGCCGACCCAACGGGAGCTCATCTTGGATTGTGGAAACCTAAGTCGTAGTTTGTGATCATCATCGAGCTGGCAATGCACAATAAGAAATCAAACGCAGTTAATCATCAGGAGCTCAAAATGGCTACGGCACAACTTACTCCAGACAATGATGCGGTACTGGCGGAGATTTTTATCGCGGCTCCGCCCGACCGCGTTTTCCAGGCAATCACCGACCCTGCCCAAACATCGCAATGGTGGGGACAAAAAGGTTTATACCGCATCACTAAATCGTTGGCGGACGTTCGTCCTGGGGGCAAATGGTCTAGTGATGGGGTTGGGAACGATGGCAAAGAGTTTCGCGTGGAAGGCGAATATCTTGAGGTCGATCCACCGCGACTGTTAGTCGCCACCTGGATTGCCACATACGCCGGTTCGCAGAAGACGACAGTTCGCTGGGAACTTGAGCCGCGTGACGTGCACGGGCTGCATCATCACGGTCCGCAGCGAGCTGGTACGGGAACTCTACTCAAAATTCATCACAGTGGATTCGCCGGAAACATCGAAAGCCTTGCAGGGTCACGGCAAGGGTTGGATTCGCGTGTTGGGCTGGGTGCAGGCATTTGTGGAGAAGGGCGAAACCGCAGCAACGCGCCCGGAGGCGGAACAAAGCAAGATGTAGGGATTAGTTTTCAGCACGTGGGGGCAGAGTCAATTCTGCCCCTATTTCTTAGTGCGCGGGAGCCAGGTTGGCTTGCAATGTTCCCGGCAATTCGTCCCCTCTGAAATATTTGCCGGAGGCCGCTTTCATTTCCGGCATTGCTATGTAGGGTTTGCTGTAGTCGTTATTTGCGTTCCAAAACAAGAACCCCACGCCGCCTTTATTCTTCGCAGTCAGCACCTGAATCTCAATATATTTGGGCGAATAGGTGGTAGTCCGCCAGCGGAATGCCTGAAGCCACGGACGAATTATCACGCCGCTGCCCTGAGTAATCTTTTCGAATCTCTCCATGGATTCGCCAATGAAGTGCTCAGGCGCGTCGCCGGGGCGGGCGATTCCGTCCATCCCAAAAAAGTGAGAGGGATAAATCATCGGTGAAAGCACATCGCAATACTGAGCCATTCTTACGATGTCCTGGCCGGTATGGGCCAAATCGACGGGACGCTGCCAAGCCATGATTCCGAACACATCGAGCGACAGCAACACGCCCGTAGGATGAATTTCGGCATAAGCATGCTTCAGGAAATCGGCAATCACGTCGGAGCGGTGCCACTCCGGATGTTGAGTCTGGAAATAGAAGGTTGCATCCTTTTGATCGCCCTCGGCGGGAAAACGAACATAATCGAATTGAATTTCGTCGGCCCCACCTTCGATCGCCTTTTTTGCCAGCGCGATGTCGTACTCCTGAACTTTTGGCTGAGAAGGATCCGTCCAGACCAATTTGCCGTTCTCGCGCCAAGGTTCGCCAGTCCGATGGGATTTCACTGCCAGCTCGGGATGCGCTACAACCAACCGCTCATCGCGAAACATTGCAACTCGCGCGATTGCGTGCATTCCCTCGGAGTGCAAGAACCGGGTGAATTTGGGCAGATCACGAATGGTCACGTGGTGCGAGCCGGCCAAAGCGTTGTCGAAGGGAATGTTTATGGTCCCGTCGCTATCTTTTATGTCGAAGACCACCGCGTTGCCGCCGAGTTCGTGCCAGCGGCGGATGATTCTCAATCCGTGATCGCTTCCAGCCATCAGTCCCGTCAAATAAATGGCTCTGGCCTCAAAATTCCGTTCCACGGGAATGGATTTTTCGATAATCGGCGCGGCCAGAATTCCCGGGACGACTACAGATTGCCCTGCCTTCAACGAGTTGCCATGTGAGCCGGGATTTGCGTTGCGGATGGCGTCACTTAATTCCGTAGAAGTCAGATATGAAGTTTGGGAGATGAAGTGATGGGCGACAGTTGTAACCGAATCCCCGCGCTTGGCAACATATTGGGCGGTTCCCGGCGAAACCTGCGCGTTGGTAGGCTGAGAAGCGGTCATAGTCGCATTGGTGACCTGGGCCGTGGAATTAGTCTGGGCGTTCGCGGTAGGAAGCACGAAGCCAAGGCAAAGCGGAACAATAAGGATGGAAGAGAATCGGGTAAGGCGTCGCAAGTTTTTCTCCCTAGGAATTTCTTTTCTCAGGATGCTAGCGGGAGACTGACTTCGCCTGCCAGTTACGCAGGGACAGGGACTCAGCCGCTTTCGATGTCCAGACGAATTCTACATGCGCAAACTGTTTCCCTTTACGCGGACTCCATTGCGTGAACCACTTCTGCAAATGTCTCGCGAGATGCATCTAACTGTTGAAGGGAATAGGTATGAGCATGAACCGGGAAGATGGCGAGGCATTTGCACTAGGAGAAAGCGTAGAGCACGAACTGGGGCGACAAAATTTGTCACCTCCGCTCGGCAAGCAGACTAGCCGCTTTCCCAGGCACCGGACGAAGGGCCAGGAAGGGCAGTCCGAGGGCCCAATTCTTATGAAATCCGTCGCGTGCACACAGCTGGACCCAACCCTTCGAAGCAACGACGCCAGGGAATTTGAGGGCGCTCTGCGGCGGAAGATCGTCGGTCAGGATGCGGCCATTGAAAAGGTCGCGGAAATCTACCAGATGTTTCTGGCCGGCTTAAACCCGCCTGGACGTCCGGTGGGAAATCTTCTGTTCCTTGGGCCGACCGGTTCGGGCAAGACCAGGGTCGTTGAAGCTGTGGCCGAATCTCTTTTTGGAGACTCGCATGCCTGCATCAAGATTGATTGCGCCGAATTTCAACATTCTCACGAAATCGCAAAACTGATCGGCTCGCCTCCCGGATATCTGGGACATCGCGAGACTCATCCCTTGCTAACGCAGGAAGCTTTGAACCAATGGCACACCGAAAAGTTGAAACTGTCGATCCTGCTGTTCGACGAAATCGAAAAGGCTTCGGACTCTTTGTGGCAACTGCTGCTTGGCATCCTCGATAAGGCGACTTTGACGCTGGGCGACAATCGTCGCGTCGATCTTTCGCAGTGCATCATTATTATGACCTCGAACCTGGGAGCTTGTGAGATGAGCAACCTGGTCGAAACCGGATTGGGTTTCGCTCCTAAACCGATGCTCGTGGATTCCAGCTTTGACGAGAAGATCAGCCGCAGCGCAGTTGAAGCGGCGCGGCGAAAGTTCACTCCCGAATTCATGAACCGCATCGACAAGGCGGTGGTTTTCAAGACGCTTCGTCCCGAACACCTTTCCCAGATTCTGGAAATTGAGTTGGGAATGGTGCAGCAACGGGTGCTGGCGGCTTCGGCGGCAAACCAGTTTGTCTTCACATGCACCCAGAACGTGAAAGACTTTTTGCTCGAAGAAGGAACCGATCCGAAATACGGCGCACGGCATTTGAAGCGCGCCATTGAACGGAATCTGGTGTTCCCGCTGGCGAACCTGGTGGCTACCGGACAAGTGAAGTTAGGCGACTTCATCCGCGTCGATATGACCGCCGATCGCGTCATCACTTTTGTGAAGGAAGCCGAAGGCGCCATGGCTCCCATGCTCATGGAACGATTCGGAGCCGCGGCTGGAGGACCAACTCTGGTTGCGCGAGCCACTCGCAGCGTCGTTCGCCGCGATTTCGGGGCCAGTCCCATCGCTGACGTAAAATAATTTTCCGCATACACTCAGGAGCGCCGGGTTCATTCCGGCGCTTTTTTTTGCGCGCGGCTTCCTTTTGCGGGCCCAGGGTGTTTGCGCTCTTCGCAAATCGCCGAAGGATGTTCCCTCTGGCCGGTGGCACGTGGTCATCCACCTAGGCGGCCTTGCTGGTCATCTTACCGCTGCGGTACGAGTACTCGGTTGAGGATCGGTCTAGCCGGCTTCAGAAGACAACCAACCATATGTTTTTGAGAAGCAGATTCCTCGCGAAAAGATTTACGTATTCTGCCAATTTCCGGGCTCGGAATGACAAGATTTTAAAAGGTAGGGTAGAGATCCCGGAAAAGGCTAGCCGCCGGCTTTTAGTTCGGTGAGGACCTGGCGGGCGATTTCTTTGAAGGTTTCGAATACGCCTTTGCCCTGGAAGGCGACGGCTTCGATTACGGGTTCGTTTTTCTTGCGCAGTTCTTTGGATAGAGTTTCCACCGGCAGGGTGTTGGGCAAGTCCCGTTTATTTAATTGAAGGACGTAGGGAATCTTGTTGAAGTCGTAGTTATGTTCTTTGAGGTTGGCGGCGAGATTATCCAGCGCTTCGACGTTGGCGTCCATGCGCTCCTGCTGCGAGTCCGCCAGGGATCTTGTTGAAGTCGTAGTTGTGTTCCTTGAGGTTGGCGGCGAGATTATCCAGCGCTTCGACGTTGGCGTCCATGCGCTCCTGCTGCGAGTCCGCCACGAAAACCAGTCCATCCACGCCGCGCAGAATTAATTTTCGGCTGGCGTCATAAAACACCTGTCCGGGGACGGTGTAGAGATGGATGCGGGTCTTGAAGCCGCGGACGGAGCCGAGATCGAGCGGCAGGAAATCGAAGAACAGGGTACGTTCCGTCTCCGTTGCCAGCGAAATCATTTTGCCTTTTTGCTGTTCGGAAGTCTTCTGATAGATGTGTTGCAGGTTGGTGGTCTTGCCGCCAAGCCCGGCCCCGTAGTACACGATCTTGCAATTTATTTCTCGGGCTGCAAAGTTAATGAAACTCAAAGACTTCCCTCAAGAATTGCGGCTTGTCCGACCGGCATTGTCACGAGCGGATTCCACCTGCAAATTGGCTTGGCACTGCTGGTTTTATACCATACCAATACTGTTACCGGCAGGTTACGGCAGTTACTTCTTAGGGCAATAGCGGTATTGAAGTACCGAAACGCCCGTCCATTGCGAAGTTCGGGATTTTTAGCGGCTGGGAGGGGTCGGATAGTAGCCATCTTTGGCATAGACCTTGACGTCGGGGCGGGCCACTCGAACTTCGATCTGGCGATAGGCCTCGCTGGGAGTGGCGCGAGTCAGATATCCCACGGTGTATTCGTTGCGGGCTTCGCTGGTGGCGCGAGCATAAGTGCTCTCAATTGCGGAACGGGAAAAATCGGTGAAGACTTGTCCGGCGGTGGCGTTGGCGTATTTGGGGAGAATGTCGCTGTATCCGAAGCGGGGAAGATGAATTCTTTCTAATTTGTTGTATCCCGGAATTGCGGAACCTTCGACGGCGACGGCGTAAACGGTGATTCCATTGGTGAGCAATACTCTGAGCACATCGCGATAGCTGGCGGTACTGCGATATTCACGGCCTTCGCTGATCACGAAAATGATGCGGCGGCGGGTCTTGTCGCGCTTGCTTAAATCCAACGCCGCTTGAAGAATGGCGTCATTCAATACGTGCGATTCTTTTTCTGGAGTGATGACGGCGGGCACACCGGACTCGACTGGCTTGTTGTTGATGGTAGGACCTTGCGGACCTAAGGGGCCTCCGGTGACTTGGGGACCGTTGCTTCGTCCCCTCACGGTTTTCAGGTCAGTCAGTCTGGCGGTCAGTTGGCGGTTGGCGGCGCCGAAGTCCGCCTGCTTGGAGACGGCGGTGCTGTATGTATAAAGAGAAACCTCGTCGTATGGACTAAATGCGCTTTCGAGGGCTGGAAAAGTCTGGTTGATTCTTTGCACGGCGACATCGGGCATTCCCAGATCAATAATCACAGCCGCCGACAGCGCGACCGGGTCACTGGTAAAGAAATTCATCGTCTGCTTTTTGCCATCCTCGTAAACGGAGAAATCGCGGGGGATGAGTCCGTCGATTCTCGCGCCGGAATTATCCGTGACGCGCACGGGAACGATGACCTCGTTGGTGATGACTACAAATTTGTACAAGGCGTCTTGCCCCGAGGGCTTTTCCTGCGGTGCTGTCGGCCGGGGCACCTCGTTTCCGGTTGTGGGAGGCGGGGCTTCGGGTGGCGGAAGCGCCTCTTGATTGCTCACAGGAGGAGGCTGATCTGACGGCGGAGTGTCCGGTGTTTCGGTCCGCGGATGGTCGGGCGTGGCTGCGGGAATAGGCTCTGGAGCGGGAGTAGGCACGGGACGAACGGCGGAGGGGGCGTCAGGAATATCCTGTTTCTGCGTGCTGGTTTGACCTTGGCGAGCCGAAGAACCTGATGCGCAAAAACACAGGATTATTGCAAGGACGAGGTGCTTTCCACCGGCAAGGTTTCCCGCGACAGTCTTTCCTTCGATATTTCGCTGACGCAAAAGGCGACCTCTACAGATGAGTTTGATGCTTTAAACGAAAAACGATCGGAGCGGATCCGGCCGTTTTGGTGCATCTAACGGTTGTAGAACTAGACTACCAAAAACAGCGAGAGAATACTTTCATGTCCAAAGTTCGAATTTTCAGCACGATTGCGTGCTGGCTGGTGCTGCTCAGTTCGGCCGCATTGGCTCAGGGAGGTCCGACTTTCAATGGCGACCGCGATCCCGAGCCGCACTCTTCGGATGCGCAGAATCCTGCGGAGCAGAACGAACCGACCGAAACTCTAAAAGTAAACGTTAACGTGGTACAGCTCTTTTTCAACGTAAAAGATAAGCGGGGCGCGCTCATTCCCACGTTAACGAAAGACGACTTCCAGATTTTTGAAGACGGCAAACCGCAGACCATTAAATATTTCACTCCGGAATCGAATCTGCCCTTAACTTTGGGAATTCTGATCGACTCCAGCGGCAGCCAGGAACGTGTGTTGGAAATGGAAAAAGAAGTTGGAGGCGCGTTTCTCGGGCAGATTTTGACTGAAAAAGATATGGCTTTCGTCATCGACTTCGACGTCAACGTTGATTTGTTGCAGGATTTCACCGGTTCAGTGCAGCGCCTCAAGCGGGCATTAAACAGCGCCCGCATCAATACTGGCGGCGGAGGCGGAGTGATCCCGGGTATGGGTGGCGGCCCAATACCGACTGGCGCGAATGGTCAGCGCGGAACACTTTTGTATGACGCTATCTATCTTGGCTTCGCATGATGAACTGGCGCAGCAGGTGGGACGCAAAGCGATGATCATTCTGACTGACGGAGAAGATCAGGGCAGCCAGCTGAAAATTAAAGACGCTATCGAGGCGTCGCAGAAATCCGACAGCATTGTTTACGTGTTGCTTTGCGCGGATCGCGGTTTTTATGGTTTCGGCGGGTATTCCGGTGAAGGCGAAATGAGAAAACTCAGCCAGGAAACCGGAGGGCGCGTCATTGATGTAGGCAATAAGCAGGACAAATTGAAAGCCGCCTTCGATCAGATTGCCAGCGAATTGCGCAGCCAATACAGCGTCGGTTATACCCCGACGAATAGCGTGAAAGATGGGACCTTCCGCAAAGTCGAAATTCGTCCGAAAGAGAAGGATTATAAAATCCAGGCGCGAAGCGGCTACTACGCGACGATTCCCAAAGATTAGTTCTATAATCTTTTCTTTATCCTGCGCGAAATAAAAAGCCGTTAGGTAGAAATTCAAGGAGGGCGATGTGAACTTTATTCCATATTTGAGTTTCGATGGACGTTGTGAGGCTGCGTTCAAGTTTTACGAGAAATGTCTGAACGCCAAAATTACTGGCACGTTTCCCTACGGAGATTCTCCTATGGCGCAGGGCGCTCCCGCAGGCTGGGAAAAGAAGCTAATGCATGCCAGCCTGATGATGGATGACGGAGTTTTGATGGGCGCGGATATGACGCCGGAACACTATAAAAAGCCGGAGGGCTTCTCGGTTTCAATCAATGTAAAAGATGTGGCACAGGCGGAGAAAATCTTCCACGCGTTATCCGAAAACGCAAATATCAAGATGCCGATTCAGCAGACCTTTTGGGCTGAGCGTTTTGGCATGCTCACCGATCAATTTGGAATTCCATGGATGATCAACTGCGAAAAAGCTGCCTAGCAGCCTAATAAAGGAGAAATAACAATGCGATTCATGGTGATTGTGAAAGCGGATAAGAACTCGGAAGCTGGTGTTCTGCCCAGCAAAGAACTCATCAATCAGATGGGCAAATACAACGAGGAACTGGTTAAGGCTGGGGTTATGCTCGCGGGAGAAGGACTTCATGCGAGTTCGAAGGGCGCTCGAGTCAAATTTTCCGGAGGAGAGCCGACGGTAACAGACGGTCCTTTTCCCGAGACCAAAGATCTTATCGCCGGCTTCTGGCTTTGGAAAGTGAAGTCCAAGCAAGAAGCGATTGAGTGGCTCAAGAAAGCTCCGTTTGGCGGAGGAACTGAAATCGAAATCCGGCAGGTATTCGAGCCAGAAGACTTCGGCGCGAACCTGACGCCGGAGAGTAGAGAGAGGGATGAACGCCTACGCGCCCAGCTTGCGGAAAAGAAGCTGGCATAGTTAATTTGGAAACGTTTTCGGGAGGTCAAATTGTTAAAACTTAGCAAGGCTTTCAGCGGCTTTTCATCCAATGACATCCCTAAGGCCAAGCAGTTCTACGGCGAAACGCTTGGACTCGACGTTTCCGAATCGCATGGAATTCTGCGACTGCATATTGCCGGTAGCAATGATGTCATTATCTACCCGAAGTCGAACCACACTCCCGCAACATTTACGGTTCTGAACTTCCCAGTCGAGAACGTTGATAGAGCGGTTGACGAACTGACGAAGCGCGGCGTGACTTTCGAAATCTATACCGATCCCAAGCTAAAGACGGATGCGCGAGGGATTTTTCGAGGCGGCGGCCCCGTTATCGCGTGGTTCAAAGATCCCGCTGGAAATATATTGTCGGTGATCGAGCAGGGCTGAACGTCCCAAGGATAGCCGAATCTACGTTCTTGCTGAATTTACCCGTCAGCACTAGAATGGCCCGCTGTCGGATTCGGATTCTCTCAAACTGCATTTCAGGAGGCAACATGAAAGTAAGAACAATCGTTTTGTCATTAGCGTTGTGCTTTATCGGGGCGATGTGTTTCGCCGAGAACGTAAATATGGGTACGTGGAAGTTGAATGAAGCGAAATCGAAGATCGGTTCCGGAGCGCCGAAGAACACCACCGTAACCTATGAGGCGGCTGGAGACAGCGTCAAAGTTACAGTAGACGGCACGTTGCCGGACGGTAGCTCAGGGCACAGCGAGTGGACAGGGAAGTTCGATGGAAAATACTATCCTGTGACCGGAGATCCGGACAGCGACATGAGAATGTACAAGCAGGTGAACTCGCACACTCTGGTGCTGACTGATAAGAAGGACGGCAAGGTCACCGAAACCATCCACGTTGTCGTATCGGCTGATGGCAAGAGCCGTACGGTCACGCTGAGTGGAATGGATGCAAAGGGCAAAAAGGTCAGCAGCACCAGCGTATACGACAAGCAGTAAAATTTAATATCGTTTCCCGACTGTGAGACGCCCACTCTTCCTGATTTTCTGCGAGGGTGGGCTTCCCTTTTCGGACGCGATAATTTTGGACGACTCCAGCGGCACTCTACGAGATTGACTCTTCGACTTCGGTGATCCAGTTCGGACGCTTCAACACTTCGCGGGGTTTGGGGCCATCGGCGGCGCCGACGATTCCATCGCGTTCCATTAAGTCAATCAAATGAGCGGCGCGTCCGTAACCAATTCTTAGACGGCGCTGTAGCAGGGATGTTGAGGCTTTGCCGAATTCGATCACTAAACGCACAGCATCTTCGTAGGCGGGATCATGCTCGGCTTCATCATCGCCGGAATCTCCGAGGCCGTTCTCGCGCTCTTCTTTTGGAGCTTGCAGGAATTTCTCTTCGTACTCGGCTGTCCCCTGAGAGCGCCAGAACTCGACGACCGCCGCAATCTCTTTTTCAGTGACAAATGGCGCATGCAAGCGATGGACACGCGCCGATCCCGAGGGCAGATACAACATGTCCCCCTTGCCTAGCAGGGCCTCCGCACCGTTAGCGTCGAGGATGGTGCGGGAATCGACTTTGGTGGCAACCCGGAATGAAATTCGCGCGGGGAAGTTGGCTTTGATCAATCCGGTAATCACATCGACCGACGGCCGTTGAGTCGCGAGCACAAGATGGATACCGACCGCGCGCGCCATCTGCGCCAATCGGGTCACGGATTCTTCGACGTTGCCGGAATCGAGCATCATCAAGTCGGCCAACTCGTCGATGATGATGACGATGAAGGGCAGCGGACGGTCTTCTTCTTTATCTCCGAAAAGGCTCGGAGTTCTATCTTCGTCAAACAGTCGGTTGTACTGATCGATATTGCGCACACCTTTTTCGGCGAGCAACTTCAGGCGGCGTTCCATCTCGCGAACAGCATTTCGCAACGCATTCGCCGCCAACTTCGGCTCGGTGATGATTGGCGTGAAAAGATGCGGCACGCCTTCGTAATTTCCGAGTTCAAGACGCTTGGGATCGACAAGAATCAACCGCACCTGATCGGGTGTCGCCTTGTAGAGAATCGACATGATCATGGCGTTAATGGCCACGCTCTTGCCCGCGCCGGTTGACCCAGCGATGAGCAGATGAGGCATGCCAGCGAGGTCGGCAGTTACGATGCGTCCATTGATGTCTTTGCCAAGAGCCAGAGTGAGCTTTGATTTGGTGCCGATGAATTCCTGCGACTCGATGTTTTCGCGCAACCAGATAATCTCGCGGTCGCGGTTCGGCACCTGAATTCCCACCGTGGATTTTCCGGCCATCCGCTCGATCAAAATGCTTTCAGCTTTCAGGGCGAGACAAAGATCATCGGTGAGATTGGTAATGCGGCTGTACTTGATTCCGGCTTCGGGTTTGAATTCGAAAGTGGTTACAACCGGGCCAGGATTTATCTGCGTGATCTGGCCATGGACATCGAATTCCGCATACTTGCTGGTCAGTACTTGAGCCAGTAGCTTGAGTTCATCGGAATCGATGGCCTGTTGCTCGTCCGCGCGATGGAGCAGGGAACTTGGCGGAAGCTTGAATCCGCCAGTAATGCGGGGAAGCGTGGTTTTTGGTTTCTGTCCGCTATCCGCGCGCTCTGAAACCTCAGGTGTGACGGCTTCGCTGGCAGGGCTATTAGTTGCAGAAGAATTTTCAGACTCGGCGAAAGTTCGATCAATCCCAGTTCGTAAGGGCTCGACGTGAGCCAGAGGACGCGCCTGAATTGATTCCGCGCGAACGGAAATTAATTGAGTGGGAACCATTGGCTTTGGCGCGGCCCGACGTCTGTCCAATTCTTTCTGCATGCGCCGTTTGGCACGCTCGCTCCGCCAATCCTGCCAGCGATTCCACAAGGCAATCACGAAGGCAAATCGCGTTGGAGCCCAGGTTTCCACTGCTGCGAAAGAGAACGTCGTGGAGAGATAAAGCGCCACAGCCAGAAAACTTGCGCAAACGATATAGGCGCCGGCCAGGTTGAAATAATGAATCAACAGGTCGCCGAGAATCCTGCCCAGAATCCCCTCGATAGGAATTACTCCCATCCAGCGCATGTGTCCGGGAAATAATGCGAAAAGAGCCGGCACAAATATGACGAGCCAGACTCCGCCCAGAAATTTTGCCACCGGCGAAGGAACTTTGCGCGAACGGAACCAGCGAAGCCCAAGTACCGCGGGAAAAACCGGGATCAGGAATGCCCCTAGGCCAAAGCCCTGCAAAACCAAGTCCGAAATCAACGCCCCCGCGACCCCGATCCAATTTCTAGCGGCTCGCGAACCAGTCAGAACCGAGGCACTATTAAAGGAAGGATCAAGCGGGGAATAGGAAGCTAATGCGAGGAAAAGAAGGAGCGCGGAGATGCACAGCAGGAATCCAATCAGCTCATTGAGCCGACGATTGTTCGTGGGTGCGAAAATTCTAGGGAAAACCTTCATTCAGCCTATTTCGCGCCACCCGGAAATAAATCCGGAGTGCCTGAACCAGGCCAGAGCCTTTTAATTATGCCAAGAAGAAGCCCGGGCTACAACGGAAGGATTTCAGCGAGGAGTATCGAGTTGGTTTCGCCGCGAAGAAAACTCTACTTATCCAGCAAGTTTCGCAGCGAATAGCAGCACCAGTGATCCCACAATGATTCTGTAAACCGCAAAAGGAACGAAGCCACGTTTTCGGACCCATGCCATAAACCACGCCACGGAAGCGTAGCCGACGATAAACGAGACCACGAAGCCAATGGCCAGGATCATCCAGCCATGAGGATCAATTTGAGATACGCCAATTGGATTTGCACCATGGCCCCGAAGCGACTTAAACAAATCATATAAGGTAGCGACGACCATGGTGGGAATCGACAGGAAAAATGAAAATTCCAGCGCCGAGGCTCGCGACATTCCAGCAATTTGTCCCGCCGCAATGGTGGACATAGAGCGCGATGTTCCGGGAAAAACAGCTGACAGAATTTGGCAGGCTCCAATCCAAATCGCCTGAGCCAGGCTCATGGCTTCCATCTTCCAGGTATGAATTCTGCTTGATGCCGCGGAGGGCCCAGCCTTTTCCGAATTTGAGTTCATGGCATCGACAATCCACATGACAATGCCGCCAATAAGAAGGGAACAGCCCATCAGCTTGAGACTTTCGAGATGTTTGCCTATCACTTTGGTCAAGAGAAACGCCGGAATCGCCGTTACGACAAATGCGACCATGACCAGCCCAAGCGGATGAGTCAGCGCCGTACGATCGCCATTCTCGCCCCGGGGAAAAGTCGAAAGAAATTTTGAAATCCTCTGGCGGAAATAGACCGGCAAGCAGAGAATTGCTCCCAGTTGAATCACTATGGTGTACATCTTCCAGTATCCGTCGCCGAGGCTGATATGGAAGAGCGATTCAGCGATTCGCAGGTGGGCAGTCGAACTGACGGGGAGAAATTCTGTGAGTCCCTCGATGATTCCCAGGACCACGGAGAGCAAATAGTCATTCACCTGATCTACCTCGACAGAAGTATGGCAGAACTTGAAAGATGGGAAGGCTGACAGGATTGGTTCAGTTGAAATTTCAATCCGAATTGCCGTAGGTGGGAATCCCCTGCTCGATGAAATACAGCAATCGTTGCGCCCTTGTGCCCCAATCTCCGGGCGAGGTTTGCGCCGCAACTCGCTGTGCCAGAGCGAGCGCCTTCACTTTCGATTGCTCTGATTTTTTAGACTGGTCTTCACTTTTGTAAATTTCGATCAGCGCTGAGAAGCGGTAAGCAGCGTCGTAAAGGGCTTCCGCGAGATTCGGTGATTGCGGATGTTCGGCGGCATATTTCTGGTAAATCTCCGCCTCTTTTTCGGGACACTCGAGAGGCCGCCTGCCAGTCGCCGCACAATTTGTTGTCGATCAAATGAAATGCGGCCATGTCAGCCCATTTGGTGCCGGGAAATTTCTTGATCACTTCCTTCATGTACTGTCTCGTTCCATGCCCTCGCGAAGAAAAGCGTCCTGCTCTTTGGCGGAAGGACGCGACATGACATCGGCTTTTTCAATTTGCCAGCGGATGTCAGCGGAACGATAGATCGCCTCGCCAGCCAGGGGAGAACTGGGAAAATCCTCGAATACCGCGTAGTAAAGCCGCATGGCGTCCTGCGCCGCATACCTTCTTCCGTGGGCCCGGCTGGCCTGGTCTTCGGAGTCAGCCGCTTCACCGAAGAGAATCTTGTCGCCATTTTGCGTTGAAGCTGTCACTACGTATCTGGACGGGAAGCCATCCGGTGATAGTTTTTTCCTCGGTCAGATTGGCTTCGACGTGGACCCAGTTAGGAATGGTCTCGAGGATGATGACTTCGCGTCCGCGATCGATTTCGGAGAGCTTGGTGGATGCGATATCCGGCGAGAGATAGAGAGACGACGCACGGATCGGGGCTCCGCGGACGATCTCGGCCGATGCGACGGTGGTAATCAAGAGCAGGGCAGCGGCGGCTTTCGAGAATCTATTCATAACTGTTGCTTCTCGGCATATTTTGCACCATCTCTTGCAGCATCTTGGGATCGACATTTCCGCCGCTTATGACCGCAACATTTAGTTTCGTTTTCGGCAACTCACCGGCGTGAAACAGGAATCCCGCCACGGCAACGGCTCCACTGGGCTCCGCAGTGGTCTCTTGTTTAGATGCAAGGAAAACCGTGGCTTGCCGGATTTCGTCTTCGCTGACGGTGATTATGTCATCGACGTATTTGCGGATGTGCTCAAAATTCAGAGCGCCTATGCTTTGAGTGCGAAGCCCGTCGGCGATGGTGCTGGAAGCCTGGTCCGCTTCAAACTCAACGATTTTGCCAGATCGAAAACTTGCTTGGGCATCGGCCGCCAGTTCGGGCTCAACGCCGATGACTTTGGCTTTCGATCCGCTGAGCTTGATAGCCGCCGAGATGCCACTCAGCATGCCACCACCGCCTACCGGAGCGAGAATCGTTTCGACTTCCGCCATGTCTTTCAGGATTTCGAGGCCGATGGTCCCCTGGCCAGCAATTATCTTTTCGTCGTTATATGGAGGAACGATGATGTATCCATTTTGCGCTGCCAGTTCTTCGGCTTTGGCCTGGCGCTCAAAGCTTCCTGGTCCGACCAGAACGATTTCTGCTCCGAGTGCCGCGGTAGCGTCGAGTTTGATTTGAGGAGCGGTGTGCGGCATTACGATAACCGCTTTAACCTTGAGCGCCCGGGCAGCATATGCCACGCCTTGGGCATGATTTCCGCTGGAGTATGTAATGACTCCGCGAGCACGTTCCTCACCGGACAGAGAGGCAATCTTGTTGTAAGCACCGCGAAGTTTGAAAGCGCCGATGGGCTGCTGATTCTCGGGCTTGAGAAAAAGCCGGCGATCGTCGTTGCGGGCGAGGTGGAATTCGATGAGCGGAGTATGAGTTGCGACCCCACGCAAGCGGGATTGAGCTTCGCGGATGTCGGTCAGGGTGATCACGGGATCAGCCGCATCATTTTCGCATAGCTCAGCCTCACAGAATGATTTTACGTAATCGAGCAATGGGAAATTGGGCTTGACATCATGATGCCATAATACGTAACATCATGATGTGCGAACCACTCTTACGCTCGACGAGGATGTGGCTCGGCTCCTGGACCGGGAAAGCCGGCGATCCGGAGCGTCATTTAAGAAGACTGTCAATTACTTTCTTCGCCTGGGATTAATGGTTTCCCGACAACCGCGCACGCAATCCTTTCGTAGTGAAACCCATAAATCTCGGACTTCCTCCAGGATTGAGCTATGACAATGTCGAGGAATTACTCGAATTCCTAGAGGGACCGGAACATCGGTGATCGTAGTCGACGCAAACATTCTCATCTACTCATACGATAGTGGCTCATCTCAACACACGGAGGCGCGGGCCTGGGTGGAAAAAACTTTTTCAGGTTCTGAATCTATCGGACTTCCGTGGCAAACCGTGACTGCATTTCTGCGAGTGATGACTAATACTCGATTGCCCGGCCCCCGTCTGAGCCTGGAGCAAGCGTCGCAGCGAGTAGATGAGTGGGCCGGCCGCCCCAACGTGCGAGTTATTTCTCCAGGAGACGAACACTGGATTTTATTGCGACGCATGATTGTCGAAGGCCGGGCTTCCGGCGCCCTGATCAGTGATGCGCAACTGGCCGCGCTGACAATGGAATACGGTGGCGTGCTTTACACCACCGATCGCGATTTTGCCCGCTTTCCGGGGCTGCGGTGGGCGAATCCGCGGAGTGAAACCCTCAAGCTGAGCAGTAAAAGTTGGCTCAAATTTCCAATATCACGGGCATGATCAGCGGTCGCTTTTGGGTCTGCTTGGAGATATAGCGCTTCAAATCTGTTCTGATTTTTTCTTTGATCACGCCGTAGTCGGCTTTTTCTTCGGAACTCGACATGTTCAATGTCTGCATTACGATCTGTCTGGCTTCTCCCATGAAGCCGTCTTCGCCCGGAGAGAACCCGCGGGTCACGATTTCCGGGGAGCTTTCTACACGCCCAGTCAGCTTATTGATCGCAATGATCGGGAGCACGATGCCGTCTTCGCTGAGGTGCCGGCGGTCTTTTATTATTAGGTCTTCTACCACGTCAGTTCGCGATCCGGAGTCGATGCATACTCGGCCCACATTGATGCGTCCGGCTTTGCGGGCACCCAGTTCGTCGAACTCCAGGATGTCGCCGCTTTCGATGAGGATTACGTTTCCCACCGAGCCGTGCATCGCGCCAGCCAGTTCCGCATGCAATTTGAGTTGACGATATTCGCCATGGACCGGAATGAAATATTTCGGCTTGACCAGGTTGATGATGAGGCGCAGTTCTTCCTGGCTTGCGTGCCCGCTGACGTGAACCGGCGGGGAAGACCCGTCATCATAAATGACATGGGCCTGGCGGCGGAATAGATGGTCGATCATGCGATAGATCGCCTTCTCATTACCGGGGATGATCCGCGACGAGAGCATCACGGTGTCGCCCTTTTCAATCTTCGCGTGCTTGTGATTGTCCACAGCAGCGCGTGATAACGCGGACATCGGTTCGCCCTGGGTTCCGCTGATCATCACGCAAACTTTTTCCGGAGGATAATTCTTCATGTCCCCCGGATGGATCAGCAACCCTTCGGGAATCTCGACGTAACCCAGATCCTCGGCGATTTCCGCCGAACTATTCATTGAGCGCCCAACGAACGCAATCTTGCGGCCGTGTTCGAAAGCCATCTCCACTGCCAACTTAAGCCGATGAATTGAGGACGAAAAACATGAAATAAACAGTCGCCGTCGCGTATGCGCAAATACTTCGTCGAATTTCCGGCGTACCGCTCGCTCGCTGGGCGTATAGCCTTTTCTCTCAACGTTGGTGGAATCCTGAAAGAGCGCCAGCACCCCCTCTTTGCCGTATTCCGCAAAGGAATGCAGATCGAAAAGCCGGTTGTCGGTGGGAGTGGGATCGACTTTGAAATCTCCGGTATGGATGAGGACGCCAAGCGGCGTATGTACCGCCAATGCCACGCAATTCACCAAACTATGCGTGACCTGAATGGGATGAATGGTGAACGGCCCAATCTTGAAGCGCTCCCCCGGAGTGATCTCATTTAGCTCCGCGTTATCGAGCAGCCCATGCTCATCCAATTTGTCTTCGACATAGGCAAGCGTGAACTCAGTACCCCAGACCGGAACATTCAACTCGGAGAGAATCCATGGCAGAGCGCCGATGTGGTCCTCATGTCCGTGGGTCAAGACAATCGCGCGAACATGGGCGCGATTTTCGATCAGATAAGAGATGTCGGGGACAACAATATCGACGCCAAGAAGTTCAGCTTCGGGGAACATGAGGCCGGCGTCGATGACAATAATGTCGTCGCCCCAGCGCACGGCCATGCAGTTCATGCCGAATTCGCCGAGGCCGCCCAGCGGGATTACTTGAAGTTTTCCGGATGGCATGATTTTCAGGGAAGAATGATCGTAGCACGAGCGACCGCACGGCGCGGGCTTTCCATCGCGAATTTAAGGTCCGCGACGAGCCGCCTTCCCAGAAGGAAAAGCGGGAGTAGGATAGTGAATTATGGCTGAGCAGATTCGTAAATCATGGTTGCGGCGGAAGGTCGAAAGCGCATTGCAGCAGGGCTTCCAACGGGCTTATGAAACGGTACGAGTCGATCCGTCGAAGTTCCTGATGCAATTGCGGACCGCTTACGGTGTTCCTATCAACACTTTTCAGGGAGTTTATTCCGTCGATCTGAATGTACTGGACGATGTCGCGGAGCGCGTGATTCGCAGCAGCATGAAAGTAGCAGCGGCGGAAGGAGCGGGACTGGGATTGGGCGGAATTATCACCATTATTCCCGACCTTAGTTTCCTCGCCGGAATCACCATGCGCACGATACAGAAACTGAGTCTGGTGTATGGATTCGAATACAGCAGCGAGGAAGAGACCGCGGAGTTGTGGGTCGCGGCGGCGAGCGCAGCAGGGGTGGACATCAGCCGCGATATTCTGGAAAAAGAAATTATTAATAAGTTTGTCCCTCGCGTAATTCAGCGGATCGCGGCGCAGGCCAGCAGGGAAGTCGTCGAGAAGTGGGCGGGCAGGCTTATACCTCTGGCCAGTTCAGTCATCGGCGCGGGCCTGAATTATTATTTTTTGCGCGCATGGGGAGAGCGGGCGCGGGCGCATTTCCGTGAGAGGCATATGGCTATGCGGGCGCAAATGGGTGCAGCACAATCCAGAGCGATTCCGTTGCCTGCCGCAAGCTCTTCGTAGCGGTTAAGTGCGGCTAATGCAGAAGGTTTCACGTGCTGGTCGAAGCAATCCCGAACCCCAGGGATTTAAGGTTGATCCGATTTAGAAACTGCCCTTCCAGGAGAAGATTGTGTTCTCGAACGGAATGACCCGAAAAGATTTTTTGACAGCCACATTTGCTGCGGGAATAACTTCCGCCTCAGGCCTAGCGCATTCGCGACCACTGGCGGGGACTGCGTCGGCGACTACTGGTGGGATTTGCGACGTGCGCACATTCGGAGCCAAGGGGGACGGCAAATCGGTCGACACTCCCGCGATCAATCAGGCCATCGCGAACGCCGCTGCGGCCGGTGGTGGCACAGTATATTTTCCCGCCGGAACTTACCTTTGTTATTCCATCCATTTGAAGAGTTCCGTTTCGCTTTATCTCGATGCGGGGGCCGTTATTCTCGCGGCCGAGGTTCCTGCTGAAGGTACGAAGACGGGCGGCTATGACCCTGCCGGACCTCCGCAGCCATGGGAGGCATACCAGGATTTTGGTCACAACCACTGGCACAACAGTCTTCTCTGGGGAGAAGATCTGCACGACGTGAGCATCCTCGGCCCTGGACTCATTTGGGGTAAGGGACTCAGTCGCGGCGACAAGAATGGAGTACAGCTGGCGGAAAGCCCAGGAGTTGGGAACAAAGCCATCGCACTGAAGAATTGTCGGAATGTCATCTTTCGTGACTTCTCCATCCTGGCGGGTGGGCACTTCGCGATTCTGCTGACTGGCGTCGATAACGTCACCATCGACGGGCTAAAGATCGACACTAATCGCGATGGAATCGATATTGACTGCTGCCGGAACGTGCGGGTCGCCAACTGCAGCGTCAATTCACCATGGGACGATGCAATTTGTCCCAAAAGTTCGTTTGCCCTGGGGTACGCACGGGCCACCGAGAACGTGACGATCTCCAATTGTTACGTCACCGGAATTTATGACTATGGGACTTTGTTGACCGGCGAATTCAAACGCATGCAGTATCCCCTGGATTCGCGTCCTCCCATAGGACGCATCAAGTGCGGCACGGAATCGAACGGCGGCTTCAAGAACATCACTATCTCCAATTGTGTCTTTGAAAGTTGCCGGGGCCTGGCGTTGGAGACGGTTGATGGCGCGCAAATTGAAGACATTGCAATTACCAATTTGACGATGCGGGGCGTGGTGCATTCGCCGCTGTTCCTTCGGTTGGGGACCCGCATGCGCGGGCCGAAAGAAATTGTTCCTGGGAGCATGAAGCGAATTCTGATAAGCAACATCGTCAGCTCGAACGCGGTCGCGGAGTATCCATCAATTATCAGCGGGGTTCCGGGCAGTTTGATCGAGGACATCAAAATTTCAGACATGTATCTTCACCAACTGGGAGGCGGCACCAAAGAATGGGCCGCACTTGAACCCCCGGAAAAAGAGAATGCTTATCCAGAAGCGACCATGTTCGGCACCCTTCCGGCGCGCGGCTTTTTTCTTCGACACGCGCGCAATCTCGAATTCTCCAATGTTGAGATTGCCTCGGAAAAGAGCGACGAGCGTCCTGCATTCTGGATCCATGACGTGCAAGGGATCGATTTGTTTCGGATAACCGCTGGCAAGCAAACTGCCGCATTTTCACTGCGAGACGTGAAGATGTTCCGCAGTTTCGGCAGTCGTGACTTTCCCGATCGAACGGAAGAAGAGATTAGCCGCCTGGATTTGAAGGCTAATTCGGCAGCGTGACCGTTTCTTCCATGAAGAGACGGGAATTCATCGCAAGAGGTGGGCTGTTGGCGGGCAGCTGTGCCGTGCTTCCGCGCTTCGCCAGAGCTTTTCCGCGATTGTTTTCCGAGGATAGCTCAACCGGCAGTTCCTCCTCCGATTCTCGGATTGCGTTCAAGACCAGCGACTTGCGCTACCAGGCAATGTACTCGCACGCCCTCGATGTCCTTGCGCACAATACGGTGGTGGTGCAGGGGTATCCGCAGCCAGTTTTGATCGAAGGCAGCAGCTACAAAGGGGCGTGGCTGGAGTGCGCTCCCCATGAAGGCCTGGTTTACTCCAACATCCGACCTGATATCGCCCGCAACAATCATTTAATTTTTTTCGCGCTACAACGCGAAGACGGGCAAATCCCCTGCTGGTCGAGAACAACAGCCATTGGCTTCGCTCAAATCCAAATGGTGGTTCCGATTGCGGCTACCGCGTGGGAACTTTTTCAAGCAACCCAGGATCAAGAGCTACTCGAAAAAGCCTACGCCGGCAGCGCTCGCTGGGACGCATGGCTTCGCCGATATCGGGATACCCGTCACACTGGGACTGTGCGAAGGATTTTGCACGTGGGACACCGGCCATGACAACAGTCCGCGATGGGCCGGCATGCCGAACCGATGTCCCGATGGAGACGCGCGCAAGTGTCCTTCGGTTCCGTCTTTGCCAAGACTTTGTCCGGATCTTTCGGCAACGGTTTATGGCGGCAGAGTCGCATTGGCGGCGATGGCTCGCGCCTTGGGAAAAAATTCGGCAGCCGATCGTTGGCTTGAGGATGCCAACGCAATTCGTTCGCTGATTCTAAGTAAGCTCTACTTGTCCGAGGACGCCGCATTTTACGATCTCGACGCCCAGAATCAATTTGTACGTGTGCGCGGCGACGTGATCAGTCGTGTACTTGGGGAACATGTCGTCGATCAAACTTTGTTTGAGACGATTTACCAGCGCGAGATCCATAACCCCAAAGCTTTTTGGGCACCATACCCTTTGGCGTCGATAGCACTCGATGACCCCACATTTGTCCGTCCTATTCCGCGGAATTCCTGGGGAGGCGCGTCTCAAGCCCTAACCGCACTGCGCGCGCCGCGATGGATGGAGCATTATGGCAAGCCCGCGGATCTTGCTTTCCTCATGCAGCAATGGGTCACTGCAATTCTTAAGAATGGAAATTTTCTGCAGCAGATGGACCCGATCACGGGAGAGTTCACTACCGATACCGGAGACTATTCACCAGCCGCTTTGGTGTTCGTGGATTTCACCTGGAGGCTGGCCGGAGTTCGTCAGATTGAAAACGCCTTGGAATGGAACCTGCGCCCCCTGGATGCACCTGCGAATTCCAACTATCGCCTGCGCGTCAACCCGACGAAGATCGCGGAAATAAATTACGCCAATGGCAGGGCGGAAGTTTGTCTGAATGGGAAGATTATTTTTCGGAGCACGAACACGGTGCGGGTGGTCACCGATCTGGAAGGAAATCCCACAAGTGCGGTGGGAATCGCAAAGGAAACAACAGATGTAACATTGCGGCATGTTGTGGACTCGGAGAGAAAGTTCACGCTAAAGCCGAATGAGACGGTTCGTTTTTAGCGGACGAAACCCGTCTGTTTTTGTGCCTTCCTGTAACATTCTTAAACAAACAATGGAAACTTTCAGATGTTCTGCGATCCTCTTTGATCTCGATGGCGTTCTCGTGGATTCGACCAAGTCGGTTACCCGGCAGTGGACGGCATGGGCCACTGCGGAAAAATATCGATCCCGAAAAGGCGGTTGAGATCGCTCATGGCCGTCGAACCATAGAAAGCGTCCGGTCTCCTCGCTCCCCATCTCGACGCTGAAGCCGAAACCAAAATTATCGAGCAGTCCGAGGTCGAAGATAACGAGGGCGTGGTGGTCATGCCCGGAGCGGCCGAGTTGCTGGCATCACTTCCGCTTGACCGTTGGTGCGTCGTGACTTCTGGCACACGGAGGCTGGCGACTGCTCGGTTGCGTGTGGGGAACCTTCCTGTTCCGAAGATTTTTGTCACCGCGGATGACGTAACCAACGGAAAGCCGGATCCGGAGCCTTATTTGAAGGGCGCAGCCAAGCTTGGGAAGAATCCGGACGAATGTTTGGTTATTGAAGATGCTCCTGCTGGAATCTCGGCGGCGCATGGTGCGGGAATGAAAGTGATAGCTCTTCTTAGCACGTATCCGAAGTCGGCATTGTCAGGCGCGGACGCGATTGTGACCTCGTTAGATCGGTTGCGAGTGACGCTCAACCATGACGGGTTCGTCGTTAATATTTAGTCGATACCGTGTAGGTCTCCCCCTGATCTGGTATCGTCTTGGCTCCATAGGTTAAAAATGCATGACTGACGCCTTGTCCCGCCCTCTCCCACCGAAGCTTTATCGCTGGATGGTGCTGATCTTTGTCAGTCTGGCGATGTTCGGCAGCTACTACGCCTACGACGCGCTAAGCCCTCTGGCCGACGTTCTGAAGCAGCAACTGGGATTTTCGGATTCAAACATCGGACTGCTGCAAGCCATCTACAGCTTTCCGAACATCTTCACGGTTGTCATCGGCGGCTTGATCATCGATCGCCTCGGACTCAGGAAGTCCCTGATGATCTTTGGCGTTTTGTCCTTGATTGGTCCCGCAATTACCGCCGCCTCGAGTCATTTGTGGAGCATGGCCGCTGGACGCCTGATCTTTGGCATGGGCGCGGAGTCGCTCAACGTGGCGGCAATCACTGCCTTGGGACGATGGTTTAAAGGCAAGGAATTGAGCTTCGCCTTCGGATTGAATCTCACGGCCTCGCGCCTGGGATCTTTCTTGGCATTAAATTCTCCAACTTGGGCCCGCGGAGCCTTCGCATATTGGCGATGGCCGTTCCTGATATCGGTGGCATTTGCGGCATTGTGCGTCATCGGCGCAATCGTCTATTGGTTCATGGAAGTGCATGCGGAGAGGAAATACGATCTCGGAAAAGTTTCGACCGACAAAGTCGTATTCTCCGACCTTTTCAACTTTGGCGTGGCTTATTGGTACATTGTCGCCCTGTGCGTGGTTTTTTATTCTGCAATTTTCCCCTTCCAAACCTTTGCGGTGAAGTTTTTTATGGAAGCCCATGGGACCTCCCGGGAACTGGGAGGCTTTCTTTCCAGCCTGCTGACCTTGTTTTCCATGGTCGGCACCCCGCTTTTTGGCCTGCTGGTGGACCGCATAGGAAAAAGGTCACTTTTGATGACACTGGGATCGCTGCTTCTGATTCCGGTATTTCTGATCATGGCTTATACCCGGGTAAATCTATATATCCCTATGGCGATGATGGGGATAGCTTTCTCGCTGATTCCGGCCGTCATGTGGCCGTCGGTCGCCTACATCGTCGATCAATCCAAATTGGGGACTGCATATGGATTAATGACGATGATCCAGAACGTCGGACTCTTTGGATTCAATCTGCTTATCGGATGGGCGAACGATTACGGGCATGCCGACGCCAGCAATCCCGGCGGCTATCATTTGGGCATGTGGATTTTCTCAACTCTGGGATTTCTGGGAGTTTTCTTCTCAATCCTGCTGCGCCAGCGAGAAACTGGACCCCACGGCCACGGCTTGGAGACCATCACCATGGCGTCGTCAGCGGCGGGATCGGAGGCAGCGGCAGTTTGACTGCTCCTCACTATCCCGTTAGGCTCACAGGTTACTCAGGTCACAGTGCGGAATCGGTCTTTACAAATCCATCAAGCCGAAGGGTTTCCTGAGCTGCAGCGGTGCTTGTCCAGATGAAAGAAGTACAACGAAACACTAGTTATGGCGCATCAGACTAGATGCGGCCGGAAAAAGGCGAATTGACGGACGCGAGAAAGTCGCAGAGCGACAAGTCTTCTGAAGCAGAATATATAGAGCAAGCCAAGCAGGGAAATCCAGAGGCCTTCGAGGCCCTGTACCATCTGCACAAGCGGCGCGTGTATTCCTTATGTCTGCGCATGACGGCCAATACGGCGGTAGCCGAAGACCTTACCCAGGAAGCTTTTCTTCAGTTATTCCGGAAGATAGGAACTTTTCGGGGAGAATCCGCATTTTCGACCTGGTTGCATCGGATGGCGGTAAACGTTGTACTGATGCAATTGCGGAAAAAGGGCCTCGCGATTGTCCCTCTGGAAGATACGGTCGAAAGCGAAGAAGAAGCTCCCAAGAAGGAATTAGGCGGTCCCGATGCCAGGCTGGCAGGGTCCATTGATCGTCTTCAATTGCAGCGGGCCATTGAAGAATTGCCGCCGGGCTATCGATCAATTTTTGTCTTGCACGATGTAGAAGGATACGAGCATAACGAGATTGCTGAGATTGTCGGGTGTTCGGTGGGTAACAGTAAGTCGCAATTGCACAAAGCACGATTGAAGTTACGCGAACTTCTCAAAACGAGCAGAGCCGAAAAGGCCAGAAAGCCGTGAGGAGCAAGCAACATTGGGGAGAAGTAGTATGACTTGCGAAGAATTCGAGCGGACTCTGGCCGATAGTGACGACCGTAAGAGCCACGCCCACAGTAAAGATATTAAATTCCAGACACTTCATCTTCAATCCTGTTCCTCTTGCTCGGATCTCGTGGCAGACTTCGACGCGATTTCGGTGCAAGCCTTAACTCTCAGAGAAACGGATGAGCCCAGCCCCCGAGTTGTGGAATTCCATTGAATTAGCTTTGAGACAAGAAGGCCTGATACGGGACTCGAAGCCGGAAATCGTATCGGTTCCCATAAAGACGACGCGGCGTCCGTGGCGGGCTGCATGGTTGGTGCCGGTTGCGGCCCTCCTTCTTTTAGCCTTTGGATTGAAGTTACGGAACCATCCATCAACGGCGACTGCTGAACTCCAAGGCGCCTCGGATGTTGTTAGCGCTCCGGTTTCCTATGCCGGACTGACCGATGATCAGCAACTGCTTTCGGTGGTTTCGCAGCATGCACCGGCCATGCGGGCATCTTACGAAGCGAATCTTCAAGACGTAAATTCGTACATTAGGGACGCGGAGGAGTCGGTAAAACGCGATCCCAATGACGAGCAGGCGCGGCAATATCTGATGAATGCATACGAGCAGAAAACCATGGTTTACGAAATGGTTCTGGACCGTTCAGCGCAGTAACTGGCACAGGGGCTAAAGAAGAAAATACAGGGGATCGGGTCATGATGCTGAGTAACAAGCAGGTTACGGGAATCGTAGTTGGGATGGCATTGGCAGGAACGGTGTTCGCTGCGGCAGAAACGCGGCAGGAATTCCGTTTCAAAGTAGGGCGAAAAGCCAGCGTATCCATTAACAATCAATATGGGCCGATTTCGGTCAAGCCCGGGGCTGCGAAACAGGTAATTATCACCGCTGTCCTGCATTCGGACAAAGTGGAAGTGGATCAGAACCACCGCGGCAATCGGGTCGATATCGTTTCACACCTGCTAACTGGGGCCGATCCGACCAGCGGCGAAGTTGATTACGAAGTGACGGTTCCCATGGATGCCAGCGTTACCCTGACCTCCACGACTGGTCCTCTTCATGCCGAAAGACTCAACGGCGATGTGGTCATGCAAGGCGATACCGCTAACATGGACGTCCGGGATGTCAGCGAGGGACACGTCCACATTAAGACCTTGAATGGTCCGGTGACTCTTACCAACGTCCGCGAGGGCCATGTTGAAATAATGTCGCTCGGCGGCGATGTAATTTTGACCTCGGTGAACGGACCTCTGGTTCGTGTAAGTTCGAGCAGCGGCAAGATTCGCTATGACGGCGATTTCGGGTCGGGCGGAGAATATCTGTTGACCAGCCATACTGGCGATATCGAGGCTACCGCGCCAAGTTATGCGTCGATTGACGTGACCGCCCGAAGCGAGCAGGGGAAGGTTGAGAATGACTTTCCTTTGAAGCCCGAGCACACCTCGTTTCCGGTTAGAGCGGGGAGTGCCTTCGCGGGTACGGTCAACAAGGCCGCATCTTCAGTTAAGTTGTTTTCTTTCAGTGGTAAAATCCACCTCAAGAAACGCTAAATAATCTGGACGGTCTGGCGCATTTCCTTATTAGGGAATCGTCTGGTTTCGCTCCGGTAAAGCGAGATCTCCGTGTCCCTGAGCGCTTCCCCAGTTCGAGTGATTGTGCTGCTGGGATTCATGGGCGCCGGAAAGACCAGCGTGGGAAAGGCGTTAGCCTCCCAATTAGGATGGGATTTCGACGATCTCGATGATCGCATTCAAGCTCGCGAGGGTCTTAAAATTCAGCAAATTTTCGAAAATTCGGGCGAAGCGGCTTTTCGCAAAATCGAGCACGAATCTCTGCGCGACTTGCTGACTGAAATCGGTTCTTCTACTCGCGTGGTTGCTTTGGGCGGAGGCGCTTATGCGGAGGCCAGACAACCGGACGTTGCTCGATCAGTCCTATATTGCATGCGTTTTGCTGGATGCGCCAGTGGACGAATTGTACCGCCGATGTGAGCAGCAGGACCTGAACCGGCCGCTGCGGCGGAGTCAGACACAGTTCCAGGACTTATATCAGCGCTCGCCAGGAATGTTACGCGAGAGCTAAATTCAAAGTTGATACCCTGGGCAAGGACGTTGCCACGATTGCAGCGGAAGTTGTCGATCAGGTGAGGGTCATGAATCTTCAAGGCGGGGATTGAAATGTTTAAGTCTTTTTATATTGTTCTGTGCGCAATTCTTTTGGCCGGTTCGACCTGCGCCTTTGCCAAGGATAAAGAAATAGCCGCGCAGATGGTCGATTCGGGATCTTTTGGGGTGTTCATGAATGGCCGAAGAGTAGCCACCGAAACATTCTCGATTAAGCAGAGTCCTGCCGGCAGCGTCATCACTTCGGAATTCAAAGCCGATGGCCCTATGGATAATTCCACCCAGGATTCCGAGCTTCAACTGACCCCAGCCGGGGAGTTGCAAAAATATGAGTGGAAGGAAGTGAGTCCGGGAAAAGCGCAAGCCACGGTTACTCCCAACGATAATTTTCTGACCGAAAAGACCATGGCTAACCTCGGCGACAAGCCGCAGGAACAACCTTTTATGTTACCTGCCTCTACCAGCATTCTGGATGATTACTTTTTTGTCCAAAGGGAAGTATTAGTCTGGAAATATCTGGCCATCGGATGCCGTCAAGAGAAAGGCCACGTCGAATGCCTGGCTAATCAGAAAACCCAGTTCGGAACTCTCGATCCTCATCAGCGCAGCTCGATGCCGGTGGCCATGGAATTTTCCGGAAAAGAAAAAGTATCGATTCGCGGGGTCGATCGCGACCTCAGCCGGTTTAATTTGAAGACTGAAAATGGTGATTGGGCTCTCTGGCTCGATGATCAATTCAAGCTGGTGAGAATTCTCATAGCCAGCGAAAATACGGAAGTCGTCCGCGATTAAATCGTCCCTTTGTTGTCTGCACAACTTGTACGCAGACGAAGACCTTAAATGTCATTCATTGACGTACGCACTACGCGGGTCTTAATTACAGTCCTGCTGTTTGGGTTGGTCCTGGGATTTCTCTACGCCGCGCACCATACACTGGTTGCGTTTCTGTTCGCGGTTTTTTTTGCCTACCTCGTTGATCCCGCGGTCTCCAGAATAGAGCGCTGGACCCATAGTCGCGCCGGCGGAATACTGGCGATCTACTCGTTGCTGATAATCCTTTTAGCCACACTTTTCTTTTTCGTCGGACCCCAGATCGGCCGCGAGGCACAACGGCTGGGCGCCTCCATGTCTTCCTCTCAAGGAAAAGTCAGCACTGGCGGCCTCGGTGAGATTACAGAAACCATCGGGGCCCAGCACGGCTGGAGCCGCACGACCATTGATCGCATAAAAGAGTTCCTTAACCAGCACCAAGGGCAAATTTTACAGATGGCGCAACGGGTAGGAATTCGCTTGGCGCAGGCTGCTCAGCAGTCGTGGCTGATTGTCGTAGTCCCCATTCTTGCCGCATTCTTTTTGAGGGATGGAGGCTCGTTCGGCACAGTGGCTTTATCCTTCGTACGAACCAAGCCTCAACGCGAGTTCCTGCAAGGTGTTCTGGACGACATGAACCAGATGCTGGCCCATTTTATTCGAGCACAGCTTACCCTTGCTGCTTTGTCCATGGTGGTATATACGGCGTTCTTGTCAGGGATGAGGGTGCCGTACGCGTTGGTTCTGGGGACTGCGGGGGGAATCATGGAATTCGTTCCCGTAGTTGGACCATTAACCGCGGCGGTATTAATTATGGGCGTGGCGATGTTGATGGGATACCAACATTGGCTGGTGTTGTTGATTTTTCTGGTGATATGGCGACTGCTTCAGGACTATGTGGTTTCCCCTCGAATTTTGGGCAGGAGTCTGGAACTGCATCCACTGGCCGCGATCTTTGGCGTGCTAGCTGGCGCGGAGATCGGTGGAGTGCTGGGGGTATATCTGTCAATCCCGGTTATGGCCAGTTTGCGCATTGTGTGGCGGCGGTGGCGTTTGTACGCTGAGAAGCAAAGGTTCGGCCCGCTTAACGATTATTCCTTCGGAACAGAAATCAGACCTCGCCAGTAAGAGACGCGCTCGTCGCGGCTAAAGCAATTTTCTTCGTGTTGTAGAATCTCAACATACTATGGCAAAGATTCCTATCGGCATATTGGGAGCAACCGGCATTGTCGGGCAGCGATTTGTCCAGCTGCTGGAACATCATCCGTGGTTTGAAGTGGCGTGGCTGGCTGCGTCCGATCGCTCAGAGGGCAAGCTATATGGCGAAGCGGCGCGTTGGAAATTGAAGACGCAGATTCCGTCCCAAGTGGCGCAGATGCGTATCTCGCCCGCGAAACCAGATGGCGCTCCGAAGCTTATTTTTGCCGCTCTTGACGCATCCATTGCCGCGGAGATGGAGCCGCGTTTCGCTGACGCCGGGTGCGCGGTCATCACCAATTCGAGCGCGTTGAGGATGCAAAAGGACGTGCCTCTGGTGATCCCCGAGGTGAATCCCGACCACATTAAGTTACTGGAATGTCAGTCATGGCGAAAACAGTCCGGGGGATTTGTGGTTACCAATCCGAACTGCTCGGCGATAGGGTTGGTGCTTGCGCTGTGTCCGCTGCAACATATTTTTGGGATTGAGACGGTTATGGCGGTAACGATGCAAGCCGTTAGCGGCGCGGGATATCCGGGAGTCGCTTCCCTGGACATTCTTGGCAATGTGGTTCCCTACATCGCGAAAGAAGAAGAAAAAATGGAAGAGGAGACTCGCAAGCTGCTTGGGAAACTGAACGGCGCCGGAATAATTTCCGCGGACTTCGCGATGAGCGCGCAATGCAACCGCGTAGCAGTCGAGGATGGCCATACTGAATCGGTTTCCGTGAAGTTAAGCCGCAAGGCCAGTGCGGAAGAAATTATCGCGGCATGGAGCGAATTTCGCAGTGTGCCTCAGGAACTGAAATTGCCCAGCGCTCCCTCCGAGCCAGTGCAATATGTGTCGGCAGCTGATCGTCCTCAGCCGCGATTCGACGTGGAATCGGGAGCTGGAATGACTACGACGGTTGGGCGGTTGCGACCTTGCGGCGTGCTCGATTGGAAGTTCACCGTGCTCTCTCACAATACGATTCGCGGGGCGGCCGGAGCGGCCCTATTGAATGCCGAGCTGCTCAAGGCGCAGGGATATTTGAATTAAGCTGTGGCTGGCAGCAATTTTGTTTGTCTGGCAGATTCCTGCCTCCGAAAAAGCGTGAACGAACTTCCCAATTTACATATTAGAGACCGCCAGCCATGATCGTGATGAAGTTCGGCGGTACGTCGGTTGGTGACGCTGAATCGATTAAGCGACTCGTTGAAATTGTAGCCGGGCGGTTAGAACAAAAACCTATTGTCGTAGTCTCGGCGATGGCCAAAGTCACTGATGAACTACTCACCATGGCGCGAGTGGCGGGCGACGGGAATCGTGACGCCGCACTAGAGATTTCGCGGCGTCTTCGCGAGCGTCATTACAATACTGCCGGAGAATTGCTGGGAACCAGCCTATTCAGCCAACTGCATAGCGACCTCGGGTCAGATTTCGAAGCCTTGGAAGAATTGATCCGAGGGATCAGCGCGGTTGGGGAACTCACCCCCCGCACCACCGATCATGTCGCGGCGTTTGGGGAAATGCTTTCCAGCAAAATCGTTGCGGCGGCTTTAGTTCCGGAAGAATCGCTTCAGAGTTAGTGGACGCGCGGACTTGCATCGTCACCGACAACCGGCATACGCGTGCCGCGCCGTTATTTGAAGAAACGAATATTCAGTTGCGCAAAAATATTCAGCCGATCGTTGATGCTGGAAGGGTCCCGGTAATGGGTGGTTTTATAGGCGCCACGAAAGCGGGAATCACAACGACAATCGGACGCGGAGGTTCAGATTTTTCAGCGGCGATCGTGGGCGCTGGCCTCGATGCCCAGAGAATCGAAATTTGGACAGATGTCGATGGCATGCTGACGACCGATCCGAAAGTCTGCGCGGATGCGCGGCGTATTAAAGTGATCAGCTTCGACGAGGCTGCTGAGCTCGCATACTTTGGGGCCAAGGTACTTCACCCCGCGACCGTACTGCCGGCAATCCAGAAGAACATTCCGGTGCAAGTTTTAAACTCGCGGAATCCTTCTTGCGAGGGAACGATGATCACGGCACGAGCGCCCCAGTGCCGGAATTCCTTCAAAGCTATCGCGGTAAAAAAACGCATCACCATAGTGGATGTGGCGGCCCCTCGCATGCTTCTGGCCCACGGCTTCCTTCGGGCAATCTTCGAAGCGTTTGATCAACATCGCGTTCCAGTCGATGTGGTTTCTACTTCTGAAGTGAGCGTTTCTCTGACTGTGGATTCGAATGAATCGATTCCGGCATTGGCTGCCGATCTTGCGAAGCTTGCCGACGTAAAATATGAAGGGCGAAAGGCGATCATTTGCCTGGTGGGCGAAAATTTGCGCGAAACTCCGGGCATTGCCGCCAAAGTATTCGGAGAGCTGTCGGACGTAAAAATCCGCATGATCTCGCAGGGCGCGTCGGAGATCAATCTGACATTTGTGATAGAAGAAGACGCAGTGCCGGCTGTGGTTCAGCGTTTACACAAGGCTTTTTTTTCGGAACTCGATCCCGCGGTTTTTGACTAATCGCGACCATGAATCTGCTTTTGCTAGGACGAGGAAAGACCGGATCGCTGGTCGCGGAGGTCGCTGCCGAGCGCAATCATCAAGTGACAGTCCTTGATGCAGAAAAAAATCGCGGCGGCGCCGGATTGACTCCGGAGAGGCTGGGAATGTGCGACGCGGTGATTGATTTCACCACCCCACAAGCCGTCATAGCCAACATTGAAACCTGCGTGAGAGCTAAGAAGAACATCGTCGTCGGCACCACTGGTTGGAATGCGGAATTGGGGAGGGTCCGCGAACTGGTGGAGCGCTCCGGTAGTGGTTTTGTCTATGGCGCGAATTTTTCCGTCGGCGTCAATCTCTTTTATGAAGTTGCGCGCGCATCCGCAACAGCCTTGCGCCATCAGTATTCGGGCCAGATATTCGAGCGTCATCACGTTCATAAAAAAGACGCGCCTTCTGGAACCGCCAACGAACTGCAGAAACTGATTCAGAATGTTTCCGGCACCGAACTGGAAATCACTTCATTCCGAGAAGGCGACGTGGTGGGAATGCACGAGCTGGTTTTGAATTCCGCGAATGACACCATCTACGTTTGCCACGACGCAAAATCCCGCCGGGGATTCGCCGAAGGCGCGGTGAGGGCAGCAGAGTGGCTGGCAGGGAAGACTGGCTTCTTCGACTTCAAAGACATCTGGCAGAAACTGTGAAAAGCAATCGTGTCCCAGGCCTCGAAAAACAACGAGACCCAGGAACACTCTGACAGGGGCCTATTAGTCTTTCTTTACGCTGCTGTGGCTTGCCACCAGTTTCCACTGTCCATTCATGCGGACCCAGGTGTCGGTGCTAAGAACCGTCTTGACTCGATGCTCGCCGCGAACCATGCCGTCATAGCTATCGGTGTAAGTGGCAATCGCGGTATTTCCATAAGAGCGAACTTTTATATCGCTGATCTGGTCGCTCATCATCTTATTATTTGCGGAATCTTTCGCGTCGGCGAGGACGGAATCTTTAGTCGTCCAAATTCCGCCGCTGAAGCCCCCGGTCCAATCATCAGCGTAGTTTTTCTCGATAAAAGAATTATCGTTAGCGTTGGAAGCTTTCGACTGATCGTTCTCCAGTTGGGTGATGGCCGCTACAGTGGCGCTGTTTGATTCCTTCTTCATGGAAGCATTTGCGGCTACGGTTGCGAGTAAAACGATGGAAGCCAAAACGGTAAGAATTAGTTTTCTCATAGGATCCTTTCAAAGCTGGTTAATGGGGAGAGAGAGAAGACGGGGTCAATGCATAGCCCGTCAAAGGGGAATTAAGGATTCGAAATCTTGGTCTGCTGCAGTGCGACCGACTGCCAGCGTCCAGCTTTTTTGGCATAGACGCGGGTGAACATCACCTGCCCGGTGGCATCTTTGCCGCTCAGCATGCCCTCAATGTCAGCTTTGCCAGTGATTACCGCGACATTGCCATAGACATGCACCTTCAAGTCCGAAAGATCTTCACGACTGATTTTGGAAGCGCCCGACTTGAACCCGTCAAGCATTTGCGATTTGCTTCCCATCACGCCATACGTGGTAATTATGCTGTAGTCGTCGGAAGTATCTTTATCGAGGTAACTGACATCGCCCTTGACCACGGCGGCGGCGCGATCCTTTTCCATTTTCTTGATCTGGTCTTCTACGTTTTGAGCAGCCGCCATCGTGCAAAAAACCGCGAATACGGACAAAAGCGCAGCATATCGTCGATTCATTTCCAGCTCCTTATGGAAAGGGTTTACAAGACACCATCAACATTGGTCTGTGAGGCAGATCAGCTTAGGCCACGATGCTTGATCTGTCAATCACATCTAACGGAGTTATGTTGCGAGTTTGACCTCGAGCTTCTTTTTAACTTCAGGCCACTCCTCATCGAGGATGCTGAAGTACACGGTATCTCGCAGCCGCCCAGTTGAGGTCACCATGTGATGGCGGAGTATGCCTTCTTCTTTCGCGCCGATACGAAGGATTGCGTTTCGCGATCTCTGGTTCAGCGCATCGGTTTTAAGTTCCACGCGAACGCAACCCCAATGCTCGAAAGCGTGCCGCAGCATGAGGTACTTGGCTTCGGTGTTGATAGATGTTCGCTGCCAGGCAGGAACAATCCACGTTGATCCGATTTCGACTTTGCGATTGGGATGATCGATATTCATGAAACGAGTGCTGCCGATAATGTGTCCGGAGCTTTGCTCAATTGTCACGAAGGGCAGGGACTCTCCTCGCTCTTGTTCCTTCAGCGTTTTGCGGACTGTGTTTTGAAGGTCCTGTAAAGTGTGCATGGCATAGGGAATCCAGCGAAAGATGTCGTCGGCGTTGTCCTTTGCTACATCCCACAAAAGCGGTGCGTGCTCGAGTAACAGAGGAGCCAGGCGAACAGTTTTGCCTTGCAGTGTTATAAGGGTGTTTTGGATTGGCTGTGCCACTGTGAATCCTTTCAGGAGATTCAGGATCAGATTTCGGATGCTTTTTGCATCCCACGCAGGATTGCGGCCATCACATAGCAATCGACCTGTAGAATTGTTCCGGCTGAAGAAATTATGCGACGTAAGAATAACAAGAGCGACCGATGAAATCACACTGTTTGCCCTTCAGCCAGATTCCCCACACTACTAAGCTGTTTCAGGATTTTCTGTCGCACTCCCCTGAGGTTCAGCAGTTCTATCCCCATTCGCCTCGATTCAGCGAATGGTTTCAGGAACGTGCCGCCAATCTGAACTACGATTCCGCACGCCGCAAGCAAGTGTGCGAAGTTCTCGAGCGCCAGAATACTTTCTGGAATGCATCCCCCAAAACCATGGCCAACATTGCCAGGCTGAGGGCAGGAGCCGGTGCCGTGGTGACGGGGCAACAAGTGGGATTGTTTGGCGGTCCCCTATTCTCGCTATTCAAAGCGCTCTCCGCGGTGAAGTTGGCTCAGGTCGCGACCGAGGCGGGAGTGGATTGCGTGCCAATTTTCTGGCTGGCTACGGAAGATCACGATCTTGACGAAATTAACCATGTGTCTTTGATTGCCTCCGATGGATCGCTGAATACCGTGACGGCTTCGTCGAGCGCCGCGGCCAATGCTCCAGTGGGAACAATAAAGTTCGGGACTGAAATAGAGGACGCCGTCGAGAAGATTGCGCAACTATTGGGCGACTCGGAAATATCGACGGCGATTCGGGAAGCGTATCGACCGGGCGAGACTTTTGGCACTGCCTTCGCGAAACTCTTCTCCCGCTTATTTTCGGACTGGGGCGTGATTCTGCTGGACGCATCCGATGCGGAATTTCACCGCATCTCGGAACCCATCTATGTCGCTGCTGCCAGGCAATCGCGCGAACTCAACGAAGCGCTGCTCTCGCGCGGGAAGGAATTGGAACACGCTGGATACCACCAGCAGGTAAAGGTCACTTCCTCTTCAACTCTGCTCTTCAATATAAGGAACGGGGCACGCCTTCCCGTGCATCGTCACACTTCGGCAACCGGAGAACTTGTTGAATTCGTGATTGGGGAAGAAAAAGTTTCTGAACATGATCTACTTTCGGCGATAAGCGCCTCGCCGGAAACGTTTAGTCCGAATGTGTTGTTGCGACCGGTCATCCAGGATTTTCTTTTGCCTACTCTTGCCTATGCGGGAGGGGCAGCGGAGATTGCATACTTCGCCCAGGTGGGTGAGGTTTACCGCATTTTATTGGGGACCATTACTCCGGTAGTCCCACGATTTTCGGCGACCGCGATTGACACTAAGCAGCAGTTATTGCTGGAGCGGCACGGACTGCGACTCCAGGATTTCTTTAAAGGCCCTGAAGCAATCCGCGAAACCGTCGCTGCGGGTACCTTGCCGCAGGCACTGAGCAAATCTATGGACGCCGCTGAAGCGAGCTTGCATAAGTCGATGTCAGAAGTGTCCGAGGCTTTAGGGGCGTTGGATAAGACCCTAATACAATCGGCCGCCACGGCCGAATCGAAAATGATGCACCAGTTAGCATCTTTGCGGTCTCGCGCCGCACGAGCCGAGTTGCGAACCAGCGAAGTCCTCGAGCGTCACGCCGAGCTTCTGAATAATTCGCTGTATCCAAAGAAATCCCTGCAAGAGCGGGAAATAGCGGGAGTTTATTTTCTGGCCCGCCACGGCTTCGAATTTCTTCATGAACTGGCCGCGACCCTTCACCCCGACTGTCTCGATCATCAAATAATTTCAATCTAGTTACGTGCGTCGCCTACGGCCCCGATACTTCCGTTAGTGGGTCGCTAAACAGACAATATCGGCAATGACTTGGTTTCTGATATTACTGATGAGCGGTTACATCGTGTAAGGTTCTACTGAATACTGTGCTCATAAAATTCCCCGGGTGGATTCGCTTTCTTCCGCTGCATGCTGGCTTAGTGTTGCTATTCCAGTTTTCGGACAAGCAAGGCGACATCTACGACATTCTGTGGGCGGTGGTGTTTGGGTTCGCCACTCTAAACATAGTCGGGCTGGCTCTGCGCCGCTTTGAAACCAGCGGAAACCGTCTGAATCTCGGCGAAATTCTCGCCATCCTGGTTGTCGGCCTCTCGGTGATTCTCTTAACCTGGGAGATGCTGTACGTTTTGAAGATCCTCCCGATCAAACTGCATACCGAATAGACGGGGCAATCCCGTAATGGCTGTTATAAGATATTTGAAGCAGCCATGCCCGATAAGTCTCCGTTTGAAGTGACCTGCCCTTGTTGTAGCGCGGTTCTTAAGGTGGACCCTGTCAACCGTGCCGTGATCGCTTACACTGCCGCGGTAAAGCCGCGAATGTTTAATGACATGGAAGAGGCTGCAAGAGCCATGAAAGAGCAGGATAGTCGCCGGGATTCCATCTTTCGGCAGTCGGTAGAAAACCAGAAAAATGCTTCATCTCTGCTGGAGAGAAAATTTGAAGAAGCGGTAAAGAAAGCCAAAGAATCTCCCGACACTGGTAAGCCCATTCGCGATTTCGACCTCGATTAGTCGGAGTGTTCTATCGGGAATCTTCTTCTGCGGCATGCCCTTGTGAGTAAGATTCTTAACGGAATTTTCACTCCTTCGTGGCATACAATTCGGCATGGTACCCCGCCCCCTTTTGCTCGGCCACCGCGGCGCCAGGAAAATCAAATCCGTTCCAGAAAATACTTTGCAGTCGTTTGAATTGGCCCTCCAGCACGGATGCGACGGCTTTGAATTTGACGTCCGGCTTACCGCGGATGCTCATGCAGTGATTTGCCATGATCCAACATTTGGCAATTCGAGAGTATGTAATTCCACCAGGAATCAGTTGCCGCTTTGTCCAGTTCTAGGAGACGTACTCAAACAGTTTGCCCCTCGGGCATTTCTCGACATTGAGCTCAAAGTCGGCGAACTCGAAACTCTGGCGCTCAGAATCTTGCGAGATGAGGGGCTCAGGAGCGACTACGTTCTTTCGTCTTTCCTGCCCGAAGTCGTGATGGAGCTGAAAGCCCGCAGTAGCTCTGTGCCCGTAGGCATTATCTGTGACAAAAAAAGTCAGCTTGCGCAATGGAGGCAGTTGCCGGTTGACTACGTAATGGTCGAGCAAGATCTTCGTAACCCATGACTTGATCAAGGAAATACATTTTGCAGGACGCAAAGTATTTGCCTGGACGGTAAATGATGCGAGGACAATGAAAGATTTGTCGGACTGGGAGATCGATGGCATCATCGCTGACGATACCGAGCTTCTGGTACGCACTCTCAAGCCCGAGAAATAATGTCGATCGAGTGCAGATTTAGGTGACGGTTCTTAGGAATGCGTCGTATTCTTTCTGAAAAGACTCGATTTCTTCCGTAGTCTCCTTGTAACTCCACCCTAAAGCGCTCTTGATTCGAGTTGCGGCGACCTGAGTGCACTCAGGCGACCAGCATGCTCCGAGGGCAACCGGTACTCTTCGCAGCAACACATCCCCCAGAGTCACGGCACACTCATTTGTAAAAGCGTCCACTGCCTCGGCGACGATGTGGTCCGTATGAGGACATAAAGGAGCGCGCAAATCCACGCTACTGAGGGCCATCTGAGCGATTACTGAGGAACGTTTACCGTGCCATTCGACAATACCGGCGGCGGAACTCTCGCTGATTCCTCCGACGTTAGCGATGTCCTGGACAAAGGTATCCAGAAGCGGATCGAGGCTGTCCGTAACTATGGGACCGATGTGTTCCGATTGAACCATGGGAGTTGAGCTGCTTGTCTTACGAAGTTTGGCTACTGTCTGTCGAGCCAGTTCTGCAGCGGTTGTCAATTTCCCTCCGACCACGGAAATCATTTGTGCCGCTCCGTCTTCTTTATGGTCATGCAGAAAATGTTTGCGGGTGACGTTAGAAAGCTTCGCGTGCGGCGCGTAGGGCAGAGGACGTATTCCGGCGAATGCGCATCGGATGTCTTTGAAAGTCAGATGTGAATCAGGAAAGAGATTCGCAAAGGATTGCCATAGATATTGAACTTCCTGGGAAGATGGCTGCGTTTTTTCGGGATCCGCCCCGTCTGCCACCTCGGTCGTGCCAACCAGCGTCTGTCCGTTCCATGGAATTACGAAAAAAGGACGCGCATCTTTTGCCTCGGAGTAGATCGCCGCGTCAGGTGCGCCAGAAAATCGCGGCAGCAAAATATGGGAGCCGCGTACTCCGCCGACTAGTTGATTCGACGTCTTGATCTGAGAGCGCTGGCAAATGCGATCCACCCAGGGTCCGGTTGCATTGATAATCCAATTGCCTTCCACGCGCTCTTCTCGTCCGCTGAGGCGATCACGCAGCAACACGCCCTTGGCGCGTCGATGTCTCACATCGATGGCAAGAACTTGCGTGTGATTTCTTGCAGTCAGTCCCAACTGCATTGCCTCTACCAGCCATTCGGCGACCAGCCGTTCGGGAAATTCACATTGTGCGTCCTGAAAACTAAAAACAGACCACTGACGTCCTTTATCTAGTGAAGCTTCGAGTTTATCTATACCGTCGCCAGGGATCGCGCCATTGTTGCCTCCCATCGCTCGATAAAGCCATAAACCTACGCGAATTTTTAGCGCGCTTCTGCGGCTTCGATCGTCTAAAGCGAGCAAGAACTGCAAGGGATGCACGAGGTGTCCGCGGCTGCTTGAGAAGGTGCTTACGTTCTTTTAGAGATTCATGGACCAACCCGATTTCCCCATGTTCCAGATAGCGTAGCCCGCCATGGATAATGCGAGTGGAACGGCTGGTGGTACCCGCCCCAAAGTCCTCCTGTTCGACCAATAAGGTGCGATATCCGGACTGAGCGCAGGCCTTGGCGATTGCGACTCCGTTGATTCCGCCCCCAATTACTATGACTTGGAAGCGCTGTCCCTCAAGGGAAGGCCTGCTGGTTGGTATATTCACCAAGCCAGTTTATGGACGAAGTGATGTACCCGTCCATTTCACTTATTGTCTCTACCGGTTCATACGGGCTTAACGGTATTGCATCGAACAGAAGCGGGGAAATAAGATTGGAGGATTTTACGGGGCAAGATATCTCACCTTAGTATCAGGAGAAAAACTAGCGTGTCAAATTTGGGGCTCAAGCGTGGGCGGTCGGGGGGACGGCTAATCAGGTCAACTCAATCCACCGAGGCCGTTGAAAACCGCTGGCTGGATATTGAAGAAGTCAGGCTGGTCGCTGACTTGCGCATCATGCACTCGAAAGTTGACGAACTGTATCAAGTGGTTACGAACCTTAAGCGGCGGCACAGTGAAGCGTCAATCGACAAATATGCCGATAGAAAAGTTCTCGCTGAAGATATCACCCGAGTCGACCAGATCTATCTCTGGTTCATTTCGCTAAAAGAACAAATGGAGGAATAGCCGGCGCTCTTCATACGTTACCTTTCGTCGTGCTGTGTTGCGCCGAAGTCCACCCTGTGCCGCACGTATCTGGGAGTCAACTCAAGGCTATAATCGTTTGCATCGGAATCGGTGACTCCCATCTCACGGTTCCGAACCTATGCCCATTCTTTGGCTTCGTCTCGCGCTTTGCTTCTACGCGGTCGGACTGTTCTACGCTTTAATCGTGTTGCTACGCTCGAGCGCCGTACTCAACAGAGTCGCGGTATTGGCGATGGGATTGGGCATGGTTTTCCAGTTTGTTTCGATTACGGAAACTTCTCTGCTGGCGGGACGATTCGCTTTTACTTCAATTCATAGCGCCGAGTCCTTCCTCGCTCTGTTGGTGATGATCGCGTTCATGGTCGTATATTTGATTTACCGTACGACCTCTCCCGGAATCGTTGTATTTCCTCTGGTGTTCGTTTTAACTTTCGTTGCGGCGGCACACCAACAGCCGTTTCCGCTGATATCACCTATTGCCAGAAGCGGCTGGCTCATTGCACACATCACTCTTATTTTTGCCGGTTACGCTGCGCTATTTCTCAGTTTCAGCGCCAGTCTTTTATATCTGATTCAAGAACGAAGGCTGAAATCCAAAAGGCCTGGCGGAGTAATGTCGCGTCTGCCGGCGCTTCAGCAAATTGACGAGATCGGGTACCGCTCTCTTCTGTTCGGATTCCCCTTCATGACGCTTGGCTTGATCGCTGGCATGGTGGTGGCGCAGGCGACATTTGGACATCTGAATTATCTGGATCCTAAAATTCTGCTCTCGGCGTTAATGTGGGCGGTATACATGGTGATGCTGTACACACGGTGGAGTGCGGGATGGAGAGGCCGCCGCGCGGCTTATCTCGCCACTTGCGCTTTCGTTGTCGCGTTGATTGCCTGGTCGGCAAATTATTTCAGCGCCATTCACAAGGTGATCCAATCGTGAACCTTCAACTCATCGGGATGAACCATAAGGGCGCGCCGGTGGAAGTCCGCGAGCGCCTGAACATTCCTGAGTCTCGATTGGCCGATGCTTTGCAGCGTCTAATTAATTATCCCGGAATAGAAGAAGGGATGATTCTTTGCACCTGCAACCGGGTTGAAGTATTGGTTCGAACTAAAAATGGAAGCGCTGACTTGCGGTCATTTGTGGGTGACTATTTTCATCTTGATCCGAAAACTTATCGGGAGCAGTTTTACGAATTCAGGGAAAATGATGTGGTGCGGCATTTGTTCCGGGTCGCATCCAGTCTCGATTCGATGGTGGTTGGAGAGCCGCAGATACTTGGTCAAATTAAAGAAGCTTATGTTGCGGCTCGCGGCGCCGGTGCGATCCACTCTCAGCTTGATCACCTTTTAACTCGCGCCTTCGCGGTCGCCAAGAGAGTCCGCACTGAGACCAGCATCGGCGCTTCAGCAGTCTCAGTCGCGTCGGTCGCGGTGGATCTAGCCAGGAAGATTTTCGGCGCACTCAACGGTAAGCATGTCTATCTGGTGGGAGCCGGCAAGATGAGTGAATTGGCGGCTCGCCATCTGCTCGCACATGGTGCCGCATCGATCTTTGTAGCAAATCGCACACATGATCGCGCCATTGTGCTCGCGAAGAAATTCGATGGGGAAGCGATTTTGTTCGACCAGCTTTACGATACCTGTGATCGCGCCGACATTGTTATCACCTCCACCGGCGCGCCGCATGCCATCTTCCGCCGCGAGCATGGCGAAATGTTCCTCAGCCGCCGCAAGAACCGTCCCATGTTCTTTATTGATATTGCCGTGCCCCGCGATGTGGATCCGGAGATGAATAAGCTGGACGGCATTTTTGTGTATGACATTGACGATTTACAGCAGGCGGCGTCAGGTCACCTGTCGGACAGAAAGCATGAGGCGGAGCGCGCGGAAGAAATCATCATGGCGGAAGTGCTGCGATTTCACGATCGGTTGCAGTCTTTAACCGTCGTGCCCACGATTCTTTCTTTGCAGGATCAACTCGAAACAATTCGTCAGGCGGAAATCGATCGCGTGCGTGGCCGTCTGGGCAAGCTTTCCGCCGAACAGGAGGCCGCTGTGGAAGCGCTCACTCACGGAATCGTAAATAAAATTATGCACACCCCGATTACGACTTTAAAATCTGCTGCGCGTGAAACGGGACCCACAACAGTGATTGATGTAGTGCGCCGCATATTCAATTTGAAAGAAGAAAATAAAATCAGGAGGAACCCAGTTCAAGCGGAAGAGCTGGAAGTCGCTGAAGAAAACGAAGAAGAATCAAACTCCATCGTCGACCACGGGACACGACATTAGTGTCGCGTCTGCGCATTGGGAGTCGCGGATCGCAGCTTGCCCTCTGGCAGGCGAATTTCGTAGCGGGCCAGCTGCGTGGATGCGGCCACCAGATTGAAATCGAAATCATCAAAACTACCGGCGATAAAATAACGGATGTCGCCTTGGCGAAAGTCGGCACCAAAGCGATATTCACTAAAGAAATCGAAGATGCTCTCGCGGCCGGCGCGATTGATCTTGCAGTCCACAGTTTGAAAGACCTTCCAACGGAACTCTCTGCTGAGTTCGAGATTGCCGCTATTCCTAAGCGAGAAGATCCGCGAGATGTGTTCTGTTCCGTTACATATCCCTCGGTCGACGCATTACCAGATCGTGCTCGAGTGGGCACCAGCAGCCTGCGGCGCGAGGCCCAGGTGAAGGCAATTCGTAACGACCTAGACGTTCAACCGTTGCGGGGCAACGTCGATACCCGCCTGCGAAAGTTGGAAGCGGGAGAATACGACGCAATTATCTTGGCGGCTGCGGGATTGAGCCGATTAGGCAAAAGTGAATCGGCGAGGCAAGTTCTGTCTCCGGATCAGATGTGTCCCGCGGCCGGGCAGGGAGCATTGGCCATAGAGATCCGCGCCGGCGATTTGGAAACGAGAGAGATACTCGAAGTCCTGGAAGATGATTCTGCGCGTCTGACGACTTCTTGTGAAAGTGCGATGTTGAATACGCTCGGTGGAGGCTGCCAGGTTCCGGTCGGAGCGCTTGCAGAATTTCACGAAAAAGATTGCGCCTGATAGGAGTTGTGGCAAGCCCCGATGGAACGAAAATATTGCGAGAAGTGCGCGAAGGGTCAGAGCCTACAAGCATTGGGACAAGAAGTCGGGAGAGGCTCTCTTGCAGAAAGGTGCGGACTCAATTCTGCGCGAAGTCTATGGCACAGAGATGATTTTTCCCGAGCAACCCTGACAACTTGTCTTGGCGAGCCATTCTCCCGGCAGAATCTAAATCATACCGGCGACAAATCTGATTTCCAGCCATGAAGAAGCCCTCGACAAAAGTCAGTCCGCTCAACGGTCTTAGAGTCGTGGTCGGACGCGCGCGTCCCCAGGCGAGCGCCCTCTCGTCCGTGCTCCAACAGCAGGGAGCTGAAGTCATCGAGATCCCGTTCATCGAAATCCGGGGCCCAAAATCTTTCGCTCCTATGGACAAGGCTCTGCGAAATCTCAAACTATATGACTGGTTGATCTTTACCAGCGTGAATGGAGTGGACGCCGTTTGCGACCGACTGAAAGAATTGCAACTTGCGCTGCCCACGCATCCAAAAATCGCCGTTATCGGTCCCGCTACGCGCAAGAGGGCCGAAGATTTGGGATTACGAGTCGACATTGTGCCCAAACAATATGTCGCTGAATCGGTGGTCGAGAGTCTGAGACGCCGCGTCAAAGGGAAACGCATCCTACTGGCTCGGGCGAAAGTTGCGCGCGACATTATTCCAGCAGAACTGCGCAAGCTTGGCGCACACGTCGATGTTGTCGAAGCCTACGAAACAATTGTTCCTGAATCGTCTCGCAAGAAACTAAATTCAATCATGCGGGTCGGAAATCGCACTCCAGATGTCATTACGTTCACCAGTTCCTCCACCGTGAAAAACTTTGTGGCTTTATTGGACGACCGGATTGAAATTTCCGAGCGTGTAAAGTTCGCCTCCATCGGTCCGGTTACGTCCCGCACGCTGCGAGAGTCTGCCCTTCGAGTCGACATCGAAGCCGCGGAATACACTATTCCAGGATTAGTGGCGGCGATCATTGATGCGGTCGCACGAAAATAATCATTTTGTCGGGTATTATGGCTGAACAATTATTTTCAATTGAGGAAATCAAAATGGCAGAACCAACTTATGAAGAATTGAAAGCTCGGCTTGCCGAATTAGAGAAGCAACCGCGGCGAACCGGAAGTCTTGAATTTCGCGTCAGTGAAAAAGGCGGAGTCAGCGTGTACGGCTTGGGACGATTCCCGGTCACACTCTACTACGAGCAGTGGACGCGGCTGCTTGAGGCTGCGGAAAAACTGCGGGAGTTTCTGGAAGAGAATAAATCCAAACTGAAATTAAAGGAACAGTAACCTCTAACTCTTCAATTGGTACCCTAAATAGATCATCTCTCCTATGTGCAGGTGCATATGGGTCGCACATCGCAGGAAAATGATCAGGCGGTTGTTCGCGTCCTCCTCCCGCACAGCGGCGTATTCCTTGCTCCAGTCGGCGCTAGTTTGGGAGAGAATGACCCGCAGCACCACATCGACAGCTTCGTCGAACTTCTTGAGCGCCTCTTCTTTGGTGGGATGATTTGTCTCCGTAAACTCGCGATCGCGATCCCTGACGTATCCGGTCTGCCCGATTTCGGTTCCGATGTAGTAGTTCAGTTTCCAGTCAGATGGAGTACCAGATGACCAAAACTGTTTCCAAACGGAAACGGTTTCGTCCAGAACTGTTCGTCGCTGAGAGGCGCGGCGAGTTCCCGCACTTTGCATGCAAGGGTGGTGTAACGTTCCGTCAGTGCCGATATCACCAGTGAATTCAGATCATCCATCTGTCGTCCTTTTCGTTAATTGTCAAAAAACAAATCGGTTCGGGAATTGTCTCAGGCGCAGTTCCGCAGCACCAAGGCAGAATTTTTGCTGCCGAAAGCGATGCAGTTACAGACCGCGGCGTCTATTGTTTGCTTCCGGCCTGCTTGCGGAACGTAATCCAGGTCACACTCCGGATCAGGGCTGTCCAAATTTATCGTTGGCGGAATCTGGCTGCTGCGCATCGCTACGATGGTTGCGGCCACTCCGGCTGCCCCGCAGGCGCCTTGCGGATGTCCGATCTGTGATTTCAATGCAGACATCGGAACCTGCTTCGCACGCTCTCCAAGAACCAACTTAAGAGCTCTGGTTTCGATTCGATCATTTAGCTGGGTTGAGGTTCCGTGCAAATTTACATAGTCCACGTCCTCCGCCGAGATTCCCGCCTCTTTCATTGCAAGACCGATGGCACGGGCTGGTTCTTCTCCACATTCCTGCAACCGCACGCGATGAAAGGCCTCGCAGGTCGATCCGTATCCGCAGATTTCGGCCAGCATTTTTGCGCCTCGCGCGCGGGCGTGCTCGTACTCTTCGAGGATGAACGTCCACGCGCCCTCTGCCAGAACGAATCCATCGCGATTGACGGAGAAGGGACGCGATCCTCGTTGCGGACTTTCATTCCAGGAGTCGGTCAGAATCTTCATCAGGATGAAACCTTTGATGATGCCCAGCGCGATGGGAGCATCGGCTCCGCCACTCAGAACCATGTCCAAACGGCCGGATTGAATTTGACGCACGGAGTACCCGAACGCATCGGTCGAAGATGTGCAGCCGGTGGTGATTACGTGACTGGCACCGCGCAATCCGAAGCGGACGTTCAATTCGCTGGAGAGGCTTCCCATAACGCCAGTGGGCACACAGAACAGACTCATCTGCTTATATTGCTCGTGGAAAAATAAGCGGTATTGTTCTTCGGTGAATTCCTGCGATCCCCCGCCCGACCCTAAGATGACGCCGAAGCGGCGCTTTTCTTCCAGAGGCAAACTTTGCGGATCAATTCCCGAATCTTGAAATGCTTCCGTTGCAGCCGCCAGAGCTAGCGGCAGAACGCGAGAGACGTGCTTGCGCTCTCGTTTCTCCACCCACGCGAGCTCATCGAAGTCGGGAACCTCTCCAGCGATTTGAACGGGTACTTCTGAGGGATCGAAATGAGAGATGCGCCGAACCCCACTCTTTCCGGCGAGGATGGCCTCAGAAAAAGCGGCGTTCCCGATTCCATTGGGGCTGACCACGCCCATGCCGGTGATGACCACCCGGCGTTTGGATTTTTCTTTCATGTCGCCAATATATACGAACTAACGTCTCGTCCGGTAAACGGACGGTCGACTGAAGACGAGGTTGTGTTGTTGATCTCGCCAGTACGCCGACTAATATCCAGTACAAAATTGGAAGTGCATCGGATCCTTCTTTTTTCCGGCCAGTCGCCCCCCCACTCGAAGCCCGTTGTCCGGAAGATTTCGATTATCTCTTCGCTCATGTTTCCCGCAGTTCCCTGGGCATTAGTTTCGGGATTCAGATCAATGGCAATCCCCCAACTATGCGCGGATAGGCGCGTCCCCGTGCGCTGAGGACGGAAGGAGAAGCATCCGCCGAAAGTGGAAATTTCCGATTGAAGGCCTTTGCGTTGAATTTCGGAGAATACATTTTCGAACACGCCGACCAAGAGTTTGTGGCAGCAGAAATGGGTAACGCTTCTCGAATGGTCGAAGGAAAGCATAAGGGGAAAAGGCACCTGGGCCTGGCTCAGAAACTCCGACCACCACTGCGATTCCAGCGATCCGTCGGATTGAATGTAATTATTGATGTCTCCGAAAGCGTTAATAATCTGTTGAAGACCTTTGGGAGCGGCCAAAGGTGTGGCGGCCGTCGCGATTGTCCTGTCCGTCATGAGTTGTCCTTTTTATTAGTTCGTGAAAACATCTGGTGTCGATGATTCCGGGCGGTACTGGCCGGGACTTGTGAAAATGACTGTCCCGACCGCGGTCTGGTAATGGAAAGAGGTTGGTTTGGCCTACGATGATTTACGAAGCTGGATTGCGGCGCTTGATCGTGCCGGGGAGCTAAAAAAGATCTCCGCTGAAGTCGATCCGATTCTGGAGATCACGGAAATTGCGGACCGCGTCAGCAAGAGTAAAACCCAAAAAGCTCCCGGAGGTCCGGCGCTGCTTTTTCAAAACATCAAGGGACATCCAGGATCGCAGGTTCTGATCAACCAATTCGGCTCGGCGCGACGAATGAAGTTGGCGCTGGAGGTCGATTCGTTGAATGACGTGGCCGACCGCATCCGGCAATTCATGGACGTGAAATCTCCGCAGGGCTTTCTGGATAAAGTAAAAATGCTGCCCATGCTGGCCGAGATGGGAAAGTTCTTTCCCAAGACGATTTCTACTGGGCCGTGTAAGGAAGTGATCCGCCGCGATAACTTTTCGCTGGATTATTTTCCGATTCTAAAATGCTGGCCGAAGGATGCGGGACGCTTCATCACCCTGCCCTGCGTGGTAACACGTGATCCGAATTCCGGAAAGCGAAATGTCGGCTGCTACCGCATGCAGGTCTATGACCAGCATTCGACCGGAATGCACTGGCAGCGGCAAAAAGTTGCCGCGGAGCATTATCGCGAGCGCATGCGTGCCGCGGTTTCCGAAGATCCCACCCTCCCGCAAAAGTCAGCGGAAGGATGGGGCACCCGTGCGGCGGTCGACGTGATGGCGCGATCTTCTGGAGGATCCGTGCTCATCAAGGGCGACCGTCCTTCGGGGAAGATGGAAGTTGCCGTTGCCATAGGAACCGATCCTGCGATCACATTTTCGGCAATCGTTCCCGCTCCTCCTGACATTGAGGAATATTTGATTGCCGGATTCCTGCGGCAGAAGCCGGTTGAGCTAGTAAAGTGCGAGACGGTCGATCTCGAAGTTCCCGCATCGTCAGAAATTGTTCTTGAAGGACACGTGCATCTGGACGAATTGCGTACAGAAGGCCCGTTTGGCGACCACACCGGCTTTTACTCGCTTGAAGATTTGTACCCAGTGTTCCACATCAGTTGCATCACCCATCGCAAAGATCCAATTTACTCCACGACGATTGTCGGCAAACCTCCGATGGAAGACGGATTTATGGGCAAGGCAGTGGAACGGATCTTCCTGCCCCTAATGAAGCTGACCATTCCCGAAATCGTGGACATCAATCTGCCCGTCGAGGGTGTCTTCCACAATCTCATGCTGGTTTCGATTAAGAAGTCTTATCCTGGCCAGGCTCGCAAAGTCATGAACGCTGTCTGGTCGCTAGGTCAGGCAATGTTTACGAAATGCATCGTAGTGGTCGACGAAGACGTTGATGTTCAGGATATTGCCGATGTCACTTTGAAAGCACTCAATCACATCGATCCCGAGCGGGACATTCAATTTATGCTTGGTCCGGTCGATTCCCTCGACCACGCATCGAGGCTTCCGAATTACGGGTCGAAAATGGGAATCGATGCGACTCGTAAGTGGCCCAGCGAAGGATTTCAGCGTCCATGGCCGGATGAAATCCTCATGGACGAAAAAACCAAAGCACTCGTAGATAGGAAGTGGAAAGACCTGGGACTCTAGCCATTTAGGCTCCAATTGCCATCGCATCAGAACCAACACTTGGGTTATCACTGGTCTCGAAAAGCAGATCCCTCGCGTTTAGTTATTCAGCGCGATTCTAACGCGGGGCTCGGAATGACCGATTAGATACTGCTATTAAGCTTATAGTTATAGCCTATCAGGACGAATATGCTAAATGAGACACCACGCCACGATTTATATTTGCCGTCGAATGAGTGGGTTGCGCGAATTTGTGGCGATAGGGGGGCTTGACAACATTTGAGCCGAAGCGCCTACTGACGGTTTTCCACCGTCTCCAGCATGTGGCGCTTTCTCTTGTTGGCCTGCAAGACTTTCTTTCTCAGCCGCAGCGACTTAGGAGTCACTTCGACGAATTCGTCGTCGGCGATGAATTCGATTGCCTGCTCCAGATTCAATTGACGGAAGGGAACCAGGCGAACGGCGATATCGGCAGTCGAGGAGCGCATGTTGGTAAGCTTCTTTTCGCGGACGACGTTGACGTCGAGATCGGTGTCTTTGGCGTTCTCGCCGATGATCATCCCTTCGTAGACGTCGATGGTGGCGCCACAAATAATTCTCCGCGCTCCTGCAAGTTGTAAAGAGAATAAGGGGTGGTAACGCCGTCACGGTCGGCGACCAGCGCTCCGGTGAGGCGATGCGGAATTTCACCCTGCCACTCGGTGTATCCGTCGAACAGGGAATTCATCACGATGGTGCCGCGGGTATCGGTAAGCAACTGGCTGCGCAGGCCAATTAGTCCGCGGCTGGGGACTCGAAATTCGATGCGAACGCGTCCATAGCCATGGTTATGCATGTTGAGAACCTCGACTTTTCCGCGAGCCGAGTTGCTCCATGACTACGCCGACGAATTCTTCGGGAACGTCGATGGTGAGCTTTTCGACCGGTTCCATCAGTTTTCCATCCACGCGCTTGGTAACGATTTCGGGCTTGCCAACCATGAGCTCGTAACCTTCGCGGCGCATCATCTCGATCAGGATCGAAAGTTGCAGCTCGCCGCGCCCGGCGACGATGAATGAATCAGTTGTGTCGGTATCCTGGACCCGTAACGAAACGTTGGTGAGCAATTCTTTCTGCAGACGATCGCGCAGGTTGCGGGAAGTCACATAAGTGCCTTCCCGTCCGGCGAATGGCGACGTATTCACGGTGAACAGCATCGCGATTGTGGGCTCATCAATGGTGATTGGCGGCAGCGGCGACGGATTCTCCGCGTCGGTGATGGTCTCGCCGATGGTGATGCCTTCCACCCCCGCGACGGCAACGATGTCTCCGAGCGTCGTTTCGGTGATGTCAGTACGCTTCAGGCCGGAGAAAGAAAATAGTTTGGTGATTTTCGTTTTCTGCAACGAGCCGTCGAGTTTGGCGATGGCAACTTCTTCGCCGGTAAACATTCGTGCCGTTGAATACGCGGGCAATGGCGAGGCGTCCGAGATAGTCGCTGTAATCGAGATTGGCCACCAGAATTTGCAATGGGCCCGTGGCATCCCCGGTCGGCGGAGGGATCGTCTGCACAATAGTTTCAAACAGCAGTTGCAGATTTTCGCCTCCGCCTTTGATATCGCGCGAAGCCGTGCCGGCCTTGGCATTGGTGTAAAGGACGGGGAAATCGAGCTGCTCTTCTTTGGCATCGAGATCAATGAATAGATCGTAGACTTCGTTGAGCACTTCCTGCGGACGCGCATCGGCGCGGTCAATTTTGTTGATCACCAAAATCGGCGGAAGATGGCCTTCCAGCGCCTTGCTCAGCACGTAGCGGGTTTGCGGCAGCGGACCTTCGCTGGCGTCCACCAGCAGCATGACGCCATCCACCATCTTCAGGGCGCGTTCGACTTCGCCGCCGAAGTCGCTGTGGCCGGGCGTGTCCACGATATTGATCTTGACGTCGTGGTAGAAGATGGCCGTGTTCTTGGCGAGAATGGTGATGCCGCGCTCGCGCTCCAGGTCGTTCGAGTCCATGACTCGCTCGACCATGGTTTCATTGGAGCGAAACGTTCCGCTCTGGCGAAGCATGGCGTCCACCAGCGTGGTTTTGCCGTGATCCACGTGCGCGATGATTGCTATGTTGCGAATGCCTGAACTCAATGTGCTTCCTTTGTGGGAATGGGTCCTCTACCACTTTACTATGCCTGAGGCACATTTCACTGGAGTGACCGAGTTACGGTGGGTCAAAAACTGCCGTTAATTTCTTTTGACCGATTTCAGGGTGATTTCGGATACCAGATACACCATTAAAATTCCGAGTTCGGGCTCAATGGGATGGCGGTAACGCGGGTGGGGGAACGTAGTGTAAAAAACTAATGGATAGCACAGGATAAGCCAGAAGAATAACCATGTATCCGGTTTTCGCTTTTGCAAGGCGCGTACCAGGCCAATGAACGCGAGCAAAGACGAAATAAGATAGAAGAACATTTTTTTCTAATTGGGAATTTTGCAGGCTGCGGAACTCCTCCCCAGTAATAGATAAATCGCAACAGACATAATTTTGCGAAGCGCAGTTTGTTGGCACATCTGAACGCAATCGCCTCTCGCTTGCGTTGGGCGACGTATGCAACTTCTTCCATTTGGCGGTACAAGTTCAATTCATGGACATTTTTGGTGGGATGAAGATATTCCATCC
>CAWITV010000037.1:0-8992 GCA_963839125.1 uncultured Acidobacteriaceae bacterium | reverse complement strand
CAAGAATTTCGTCAAGTTCTTGCGCCCGTATTGGCTTTGAAAGGTACCCGTCCATCCCTGCGGACACACATCTTTCGCGGTCGCCTTTCATGGCGTGAGCTGTCAAGGCGATTATCGGTTGTCGCACTCCACTGCCTTGCTCTTTCTTTCGAATTGCCGCGGTAGCTTCGAACCCGTCCATTTCAGGCATCTGCACGTCCATGAAAATCAAATCGAAGGCTTCTTTTTCAAGTACTGCCAAGGCCTCGCGACCGTTAGCGACCACCTGAACTCGATGTCCTCTCTTTTCGAGTAGACGGCTTGCTAACCGCTGATTTACGGCATTATCCTCAGCGAGCAATACCCGAAGGATGGTGTTTGGATCGCGCGAGTCTCCGAGGGAGTAACGGGTAACTAGGGGGATCGCGCCCGCTGTCTCTGGAGCGCCAAGTACCCGGGCCATAGCCTCTCGCAATTCGGACTGACGAATAGGTTTTAACAAGTAAGCGGATATTCCCAATTCCTGACAACGCGCCGCGTCTCCACGATGACCCGCCGAGGTGAGCATCATGACAACTGCCGTGGAGAGTCCTGGCATTTGCCGGATTCGTTCGATTAGACTGAAACCATCCATTCCCGGCATGTGCATGTCGGTTACGATTAGCGAATAGGGGTCGCCGAGTTCTTGCGCCTCTATCAGCCGCGACATCGCTGCCTCCCCGCTATCCACAGCAGTTGACTTCATCTCCCATCGCTTGAGCATTCCTTCGAGTATGCGGCGATTCGTAGAATTATCATCAACTATCAAAGTCTTAACTCCACGAAGAACCTCTGGAGGGGCGATGCTGCCGACCTCGATAGGCTTTGAATCCGCGATCCCCATTCGCACAGTGAAATGAAATTGACTACCCTGGCCAGCTTGGCTTCGCACCCAAATCTTGCCACCCATCATGGCTACTAGACGCATGGAAATGCTCAATCCAAGGCCGGTTCCTCCGTACTTACGCGTTGTTGAATTGTCAGCTTGCGAGAACGCGTCAAAAATAGACTCCTGTTTTTCGGCTGGGATGCCAATGCCTGTGTCCGATACCGTGAAGTGCAGAACGCAACTTGCATCGGTCTGGCTTTCGACATCGACTTTAAGTGCAACTTCTCCTTCGTCGGTAAATTTGATTGCGTTTCCCAGTAGGTTGACAACTATTTGCCGCAGTCGGCTGAAATCTCCGCAAACTACTTCCGGCACTTCTGGACCAATTTCGCATAACAACTCCAACCCCTTTTCGTCGGCCCGTACGGCAATCGTCTTCATGGTTGTTTCAAGGGCGTCCCGCATGTCGAAATCCAGAACTTCCAAATCAATTTTCCCCGCTTCGATCTTGGAGAAGTCGAGAATGTCATTGATTACGGTGAGCAACGCGTCTGCGGATAGCTTTACCGTGTCTAAATATTCCCGTTGCTCTGGTGTAAGTTCTGTATCCAGCGCGAGATCGGTCATTCCGACTACGCCATTGAGCGGCGTTCGGATTTCGTGACTCATGTTCGCGAGGAACTCACTTTTTGTCTGGCTGGCAGCTTCGGCCGCCTCTTTTGCCTGGCGCATTTCTTCATGTGCGTTCCGGATCGCGGTGATGTCCTCAATCACGCCCACGAAGCTTTGCAACTTTCCATCCGACTCGCGAGCCCAGCGCGCGCGTATAGCCACCCACACGATTTCCCCGTTTGGTTTGACTACTCGGTGTTGATCGATAAGGTCTTCGCCTGTTTGCACAGCCTTACCCCAACGCTCCAGAGTTCGGGCGCGGTCTTCGGGATGAATAGATTCAATCCAGCGATTGGAAAGCGATTGTTCCGCGGTAATACCCGTGATTTCCGTGAGCCTGGAATTTACGTAGACCGGCGTTCCCAAGGGGTCAGTTCGAAAAATTCCCACCGGTGCGGTAGCGCTCAACATGCGGAAAACCTCTTCGCTTTGCCGCAGCGCATTCTCCGCGATGACCCGCTGGTTTACATCTTGATAGACAGCAACTATTCCGCATTGTTCTCCGCTTGCGAAAACCGGAACTGCGTAGGACTCTACATAGACAAGGGTCCCGTTTTTTGTTTTTCTGGTCATGGTTCCCCGCACAATGTTGCCGCCGAGCACCATGTCCGCGTTCTCTTGAAAGCTAGCTTCTCCCTCCAAAGGAACGATCAACTCCGGGACGCTTCGACCAGCGCAATCTTCCGGCGTGTATCCGAAGATTCTGCTGAATGCCGGATTTATCAACGTGATTTTGTGATCTTTATCGGCAACGGCAATAGCCACAGGGCTGGTTCGGATGAGCGCGTCTAGAAGGTTCGCGTCCTCGGGGAAAGCATTCTCATTGAGTTCGCCTAGTCGATCTTGCGCCGGGACCGCCTCAATTCCTAGCGTTCGTTGCATTTCAAACTTGGCGTACCGGCGAACCAGATAAAATGCAGGTAATGTTGGTGCGAGTAAGACGGCAAGTATTGTTGTGAGATGAATTTGCCAACCGGCGAGATGCGGGAACACGAAATAGCTGAGTAGTTCGTAACAGAGGGCGGCCAGGAGCCCAGCGAAGATCGTCGGGCGCGATATTATTCGGAGGCTCTGCATGTTTGCCCGAGAAGCGGAACTGCTAGGTCAACGCCACCCTCTCCGGTTGCGGATGCCGCTATCCATTTTCACTTCCGACTGTTTTCTTTCCTCTGGTTGCCCGCGGGAATCCTGCGACGAGTGCAATTGAATTTCAATGAACCGATCTTTCGGCATTTATCCAATAGGGCGCCCGGAGCGACCTCCTATCGATCTTTCCGGCGCCGGTTTTCGCGATCTCGCTGCGAAAATCCACCGACTTCGGTGATTTAACACTCCCCAGCGTTCCTTTACATTTCGCGATCAAGGCCTGCTCGCTTAACGATGCCCCCGGCCTGAGAACCACAATCGCTTTAACCGCTTCGCCCCATTTGTCGTCTGGAACGCCGATCACCGCGCACTCATGTACTTGCGGTAACGCCATGATTCCCACTTCGACCTCGGCGCAATAAACGTTGAAGCCGCCGGTTATGATCATGTCCTTCTTGCGGTCCACTATGTACACATATCCGGCGGGATCTATGTACCCGAGGTCCCCTGTATGGTGCCACCCGTAGGCGCGTATCTGCGAGGTAGCTTCAGTCATGTTGTAGTAACCATCAGTAACGAGACTCCCACGGGCTACGATTTCCCCACATTCATTTGATGGCAGCAGGTTGCCGCTATCATCCATTACCGCCAGCCGGACTGCGGATGTGGCCTTGCCGCAACTTCCAAGCCTTTCTGGATGATGCCCGTCGGCAGCCTCTGCGACAGTCTTGGAGTCGAGGAAGGTCAGGAGCATCGGCGCCTCGGTTTGACCATAGCTTTGACAAATGCAAGGTCCAAAAATTTCGACTCCTTTTTTAAGTTTGTCGGGAGAGACGGGCGAGCCTGCCAGTAGCAATATGCGCAAACTCGAATAATCGAAATTGCCAATTTCCGGCTCCGCAAGAAGGCTGTAAAAAGCCGTAGGTGGAAGATAAAGATGGGTGGCGCGAAGACGCTCGATGTTGCGCAATACTTCCAGCGCATTAAACTTCGGCATGACAATGTTGGTTGCGCCAAGGTTGAACATGGTGAATGCCACCACGCCTGCCGCGTGCGAAAGCGGCGCAGCACTCAAACAAACTGGATTGGGGTCGTCAGTTCCCCAATAATCGGAGGCCATTTCCGTCATTGTCCCCCAATTCAGATTAGTCACCCGCACGCCCTTTGCGGGTCCCGTCGTCCCGCCCGTGGGCACGACACCAACCAGGCGATCGAGATTGCCATATTCATCAGCCCACTCAACCTCGTGGTCGTCTGTTCCCTCCTCCATAAACATTTCCAGGGATGGTATGCCTGCATCCTCTTTGTCCATGCAGACCAGATGACGCAGCGAGGGAACCCGCGCACGGATCACTTCGACAACTTCCCGCAGTTCGCTCTGATAAAAAAGCCATGTCATCCCGGTGTAATTCATGTACTCAATGTTAGCGTCCACAGCGTTCCTGGAATTGACGGGGACCCATGCCGCCCCAGCGCGCATTATTCCCAACATGCACAGAAGAACTTGCGCGCTATTGTGAGAATAAATTCCGGCCCGCTCCTCGCCGGTTAGATTCCTTGACCACATGGCCTGTGCAATCCGATGAGTTATGTTGCATGTCTCTTGGTAAGAATAGTGAAGAGCGCCGTCAACGATTGCCAATCGGTCAGGACAGGTCTCGGCGCCTTTGTCGAAATAATCGATGGCTCTCATAGCAATAAAAGTTATGTGCTGATTCTGGCTTTAGCCAATCCGTGGCTTTCCAGAACCTTGAGTAGCTCGCGATGGCCGAAAGCCTCCGCAGCCGAAGCAAATCCTGCTTTTCGCGGAGCAGAATGAATCAGGCTGTGGGCGATGTGCGCCTGAATGAGGCCCGTTTGGCGATAACAGCACGTGCCAAACGTGACGCACTGCACGAAATCGGTCGAGCCGCGCCCAGCGACGACATCAATCGTGCGTTGCTCGCGTGTATTTTCTCGAGGGGGTGTGCTGCCCTGCACAGAATTCGCCATTTCCGAAAGCTTGCGCTCTTGTTCTTCTTTTGGTAACCCGCGAATCTGCTCTTCAAACATCTTTTCAGTGGCGGCAACACCTTCCATAATTTGGCGATCGAGAAGGCCGCCGATGGATCGAACATTTGCAACCTGGGGATGGTCCTTGAACCATACCGGCTGAGGAAAGCCGCCCCACGCGAGCGCCATCTGAGTCTGGATGTAGCCAGGAACGGCCGCATCATAACGAACGGCACGAGGCCAAACTTTGTACTGATTTTGCTCGAGGTAGTAGGCGTCTTTCTGGATCACCGCAAAAATAGTCTGCGTAGACCCAAAGGTCGGGATCCCTTTAAACATGGTGAGGGTTTCGATGGTATCGATTGCTCCATGTTCCAGACAGAGGCGGATGGCGGCGTCGCTGACGGAGGACATAAATGCCGTTGCGGGCGCGGCAAGCAATCCCTTGGCCCCAAACTTGGGACCCCATTTCTCGGCAACTTCACGTACCCATGCCTGTTCACCACTGATGTCGAGATAGTGGCATCCAGCCTTAAGGCTTGCTTCGATAACTCGCGGGCCACTGTAGATGAATGGCCCCACCGTGTTGCAGACGACTTTCGCGCCAGCGAATAACTTGACGAGATCGTCAACCGCGTCGCCGACCTCCACAATTTCGTAATTGGCCGTCTCTATCCCAGGGACACGGCTCATTATGTCTTGAATTCTCTTCTTGCTCCGCCCGGCCGCAATGAAAGGCACGTTGTATTCGCGCAGAAATTCGGCGATGAGCCTTCCTGAAAACCCATTCGCGCCATAGACCACTACGGGCCGCTTACTCTCCATCGAATTCCTCTCTCTACCGTAAAGTGCCGTTAACGCCCCGGCTATTTGAAACCACAGAACCTTATCGAATAGCTCCCAATATCAATCTCACGAATAACAAGACGGCCTTCAACGCTTAAAACGTAAACTTGGCGGAAATCTGTAGCTGCCTTGGACTGAACATTGTTCTCGGGGTGCCGAACAAAGGATTGGGCGCCGGAGCTCCCCCGTTTCCGGCCGGGCAGCTGGTGGTCCCATTCTCAATTGCTAGCGACGCAGCGTCGTTATAGCGTTGAGGTGGGGTACCGCAGAAACCTATTGTGCCGCCGCCATAGACCGACGTGACCTCATTGATGTTTTGCCGGTTGAAGAGATTGAAAGCATCAATCGCCAGATTTAGCACCATCCGCTCATTTAAGTGAATAAATCTGGCTAGGCGTATATCTGTCGTATACAGATCATCCCCGCGATAGGAATTCCGGGGAGACCATCCCACGCGGTCGGTAACTGGATTGGTATCCCCATTGATGTCGTTGCCGACGAAGATGGTGAAGGGCCGGGGAGATTGCAATGTGACGATACTGCTGAGCTCGAAGTTCCGGAACATTCCATGGCTCGGTGTATCGGCGGTAAAGTTCCCCACGAAACGATGACGAACGTCCTGCACCGAATCGGCCCGTTCCAGATTTCTGTTATACAAATCCTCAGGCGTGCTAACAAAAGTGAGAAATGTTCCGTCGTCGGTGGTATGGGAGAAGGTGTAGTTGGCGCTAAATCGAAGATAGGAGCCGAGCCTGTCAGTGACTGAAAGCGTCGCTCCGTTATAAGCAGCGTTACCGGTACCATCTACGAAGTAAAGCAACCCAGCATTGTTATAAAGGGGACCGCTGAATGCGTCGCGCCCGTCCGGCAACTGATTGTTAATGAACGCGGGGTTCACGACCGAAGCGGGCGGACAGGCTGTAGCGTTATTGGCAAGCCCTCCTGGAGGACATACGTTCAGATTTTCAGGCCGAAATTGTTTGTGAGCGCGAAGGAAAAGATAAGCAACGCTCACCACGAGCCGCTTGCCAACCTCCTGATCAATCTGAAGGCTGGCCTGTTCGGAGTATGAAATGCGGCTGTTGGGATCGACTCCGCCACCGCCGTTAGTAACGAAAGATCCCGGAGGCCCGCTATTGAAATTTTTCTGGTTCTGCCCGGTAAGGACAAGTTGTTTCGCGGCAGCCCATGGCGACGGCGCGGGACTTCCGTCAGGGTAGTGAAGTCCTTCGAAGAAGCCGTTAGCATCCAGCTGATTCAGGACCCACGTTGCGGTTTGATTTCCTTTTCTTACGCCCGGATCGACCGCGTTCGGAATAACGACTTCGCGTTGTGGATCAGTGACAAACAAGAAGCTCATGTTGTAACGGTCATCGAAAATTCCATAACCTGCCCGAATCACCGTGCGCGGGGTGAGAGAGTAGGCAAGCCCTACTCGCGGTTGAAAGCCTCGATAATCCGGATTAATAATTTGCGACAGTCCGGTTTCAAAGTCCCATCGCAATCCATAGTTGAAAGTTAGCTTGGGAGTGACTCGCCACTGGTCTTGTGCATAGAAACCCACATAGCCGTGGTTGAGACGCACATCGAAATCCTGCGTATCTACATTCGCGCTCGGCCAAGCTCCGCCGCCCGGAGGAATTACTGGTGGCAGGCTACCGGGAGTAATCGGCCCAGAGCCTACAGGAGCACCCCAAAACACAATAGGCACGCCGTTGAGTGGATCGTTGGGATTAGGACCGAATGGGCTGCTGGGAAATCCAAAGTTAGTCGCTGGAGTGATCACCGCGGTAGGGCAAGGTCCGTCGGCGGGGGCGGAGGCCACTCCAGCCGCAGGATTCACGTAGTTAGCAAAATCTACCAGGCAGTTCACATTCGGCAGAACAATACGCATGGGACTGAATCCCTGCCAAAGAACGAAATTTCGGATGTAGTTTGTGTCGCCGCCAAATTGCAAATAATGATTCCCTTTTACCCACGCCAGACTGTCGGAGACCTGCACGCGGCTTTCATTAAGCGCGTCGAAAGCGCCGAAGTTGTGGCCGAATGAAAGTGTGTTTGGGATATCGAGATTCGGCTGCCCAGTGACCGCCGGAAAGTTATAGGTTCTTCGTGCGTACTGGAGTAGCAACGTGTTCACTAGATTCGGTTTGAGTACGGAACTCAAAGTACCCGCAAGGGATTGGTCTCGGAGGAAAGCGTTGTGTCCGTCGCTCGGGCCTCCAATCCCGCCGCCATCAAGGGTGTCGCCCACCAAAACATTCAGATCGCGAGAATCCACGATGCCGTAATGAACCGCTAGGCGATTGTTGGGATTGAATTGGTGGTCAATTCTGACGAACCCGTTGTCATTATTAATAGTCTTTAATACGTTAAGATTTTCGATGGGAAGGCCTAAAGCCGATTTTGCGGCATTGATCGTGCTCAAGTTGCCGATTAGAGTGGCAGGATAAGTTGGCGATTCCCCCAGCCTCTGTCCTTCATAGTTCATGAAGAAGAACGTCTTGTCCTTGCGGATGGGGCCGCCGAGCATCGTTCCAAATTGTCCCCTCCGGTACTGATTAAATTCCGGTTGCGTCAGCAGCGATTTGGAATCCGCCGCCTCATTGTTCAAGTATCCATAGACAGAGCCATGCAGAACATTATTCCCTGATCTTGTAACCACATTCACAATTCCGCCCAGGGCCCGTCCGTACTCAGCACCGAAGCTGTTGTTCACCACGCGGAATTCGCTGACCGCTTCCTGGGAGGGAGTGGCGCGTTGAGACCCTGTTCCTTCATCAATGTAGTCGGCGCCGTCCACGGTGACCGCATTGCTCAAATCGCGCATGCCTCCAAAAGAAATGCGGGTAACGTCTGGCTCAGTGAAAGTGGATTGAAGACTGGTGCGCCCAGTCGCCACGCCGGGTGTGAGCAATGCGAAGTCAATAAACTGGCGAGTTGCGGTCGGAAGCGCCTCAATTTCCGGAGTTTCGATCACCTGGCTAATCTCGGTTCGCGTGGGTTCCACGATAGGCAACTCCGCTGTAACCGAAACTGTTTCCCCGACGCCCGCGACCTTCAGGCAGACATCAATAGTTGCCGTCTGACCCACCGTTAACATAACGCCCGTTTGCTTAAATTCCTCAAATCCCCCGGATGCAACGGTCATTTCGTACTTTCCCGGCAACAGATTGGGAACAACATAGAAACCAGCGTCGTTTGTGGTTGCGGAGTAATTCTGGTTGGTTGATAACTCCCTCAGCGTGATCCCAGCTTTAGTGATCGTGAGCCCAGTTGAATCCGTGACCGTGCCATTGAGCTGAGCGAACGTTACACTCGCCTGCCCCAGTGCCAGTCGACCCGCACTTAGGATCACCACGACAGCGACCCCCGCTATCAGACGCAGTTTCATTGTTTCCACCTTCTTGACTTCTTTGGCCGCAAGTCCAGTTATGTGTTCTTGTCCTACACTTACAGTCCGCCGCCGTTGTACCGTTGTCCAACACATCTTTCTCGGAAACCGAACGTTAGTAAGGTCAAGTACCGATTTGGGCATAAGACTTAAAA
>CAWITV010000036.1:0-18112 GCA_963839125.1 uncultured Acidobacteriaceae bacterium | reverse complement strand
ATTAAGAGCGCGGTGAAAAGCTCGTAGGCTATTCCATGATTCACGAAATCATTCCCGTTGGTCCTTTCAATGCAACTGCTCAATCATCGGCGATGAGATTTCCCGTGAAGCGATGGTTATTGATCCGGGCGACGACCTCGAAGAAATTCTTGCTTTGATCCGCAAACATAATTTACAAGTGAAACAGATCGTCATCACCCACGCCCACATCGATCACGTCGGCGGAGCCATGAAACTCCGAGCCGCCACTGGGGCTGCCATTCTGCTGAATCAAAATGATTATGCTTTGCTGAAATTGCTGGATCTTCAGGCTGAATGGATTGGAATGGCATCGCCGGGGAAGGTCGAAATTGACAACACCATCGGAGACGCGGACACGGTTAAGGCGGGAGCGCTCTCCGCAAATGTGCTTCACACTCCCGGTCACACCGAAGGAAGCATTTGTCTGTACTTTGCGGCGGAGAAGAAGTTGATTGCCGGAGATACGCTTTTCGCTGGAAGCATTGGCCGCACCGACCTCCCGGGCGGGTCCTTCGACAAAATAATCGACTCACTGCATCGGCAAGTATTGGAATTGCCGGACGAAACGATTGTGATCCCGGGTCACGGCGCGCTCACTACAATTGGCGAAGAGCGGCAAAGCAATCCGTTTCTTCAGAAGGCTTAACAAGAATCCCAGTCCGAAATCCTACGCAATAAGCCTCAGCATTCGTCCGATGCCTTCGCTAAATTCTTGCTCCGGCGTGATCAGGCTGAGAACCATGTATCCTTCTCTAGGAAAATCGTAAAAGTGGCCGGGATGAACAAGGACAGAAGCCTTTCGCAAAATTTCAATGGCCATGTCTTCATCAGTGCCGGTGACCGGCACCCGTAACACCGCGTACCAGCCTCCATCAACTTGGAGCCTTTCACCGCTCTTGTGGATCGCGAGTTGACGGTCGAGTTCCCGCAAATTGGTCTTAATCCGGTCTCGCAACTGCGGCTGAATAGTTTTTCGCTGGGCCAGTAAAGTTTCTGTCGCAAGCTGAATGGGTGCATTCAACGACAAGTACGTGTCGGCAATAATCTCCATTCGATCCAACGCACGTTCAACATCTTCCATAGGCCCCCCGATTACCATCCAGGCCAATTTCATTTGGGGCAAACCCGAAATCTTAGACAATCCGCTAAGCGTGAAAGTCAGAGCTCGATCATTAGAAGCGAAGCTAGGCCTGACATTTCCATCATGTGAATAATCCAGAAATACTTCATCGACAATGAGCGCCAGGCGTCTCTGCACGCAAATCTTGTTTAGAGCTTCCTTTTCGGTACGGCTAACAAAAGATCCGGTAGGATTATTAGGATGCACCAGCACGACGGCCCGGGTTCGTGTGGTTATCGAGGCTTCCAGCGAGGGCACATCGATCTGCCAGCCGTGATCGTAGATCAGCGGGTAGGGAACTAACGTTACATCATGCAGTTCGGCGAGAAATTCGAACAGCGGATAGCTCGGTTTGGGGACAAGAACCTCATCTCCGGGATCACACAGTAACCTAAAAATGTATGAATATCCCTCGCTGGTGCTGGTGGTTAGCACAATCGATCTCGGATCGACATTCACCTTATGATCCTGGCGAGTAATAGTCTGCGACGGCCTTGCGTGCGGTGAGTAATCCCGTTGGTCTGCGGATCGTAGTCCAAAGCCGCAGGGTTGCTCAGAGAATCAAGGATAATCTTGGACTCGTAAACAATGCCCGCCGCTGTAGGATTCGAAACTGTTAAGTCCAGGATCTCTTTGCCGGCTGCACGAAGCTCTCGTTCGGCGAGGGTAAGACAATTTGGGGCGAGCGCCCAGCCGGTTCGATTGGAAAACATGAATCCAGATCATACTGCACCGATATAAGTCGCACTGCTATAAGGTAGTCGGAGTTAACCCGCCACGTTTACGCCGCTCAGAAATCCTCCCAAGTGAGCGGTCATTGCGATAATCCCTACGCCCGCCAATTCAATGGCGAGGCGGTAGGCCGGTAATAAACTTGTCTGCTGCCGCCGAGCCTGAAGGTGCAAATTCCAAGTTAAAAAGATCATGACCGCCGATGCAATCCCCAGTAGCAGATGCAGCAGCAAGATCCCTTTCAACTTTTGTCCTTCCAGTTGAAACTGCCAGGCCAGCACACCCGTGCCAACGACCGGTAATACAAAGATGGTTGCCGCCACGAAATTGTAGTAAGCGGCAATATTGAACGTCGGACTCTTCTTGAAGTATGCGATGCAATCGAACACGACTCCCGTGATGAATAGTGCAATCGGAAAATGAATTAGCACTACGTGCTGTGCATGTCTCGCCAGCAAGGCGTCTCTTATGTTGAACGGGTTCATGTAATCCCTTATTTACGATGGCCTTACTTAACGACGATCTTCTTTTACGATGATCTTCCCTGTCATTCTCGGATGCATGGAACAAAAGTATTCGTACGTTCCCGGTTTCACGAAAGCGAAAGAAAAGCTCTCGTCAGTATCAAGCGCCTTCGATCTGAACTGATGGTCAACACTCGACGACCGTGTGTGGGACATCATCCTTGTTGGTCCACGTCACTTGTTGACCGGCGGATATTGTTATGTCCATGGGGGTGAAGCTGAAGTTATCAATACTTACAACCGGGCCGACTCCTTTGTAGACGCCCTTAACGGCGAGTTGATCAGTGACAAAACGCCAATAGCGACGACGATAAGGCTCAAAAACAAGAGTTGATTTTTCGCTTGTGTTTTTCATAAATCCTCCTTAGCCTTTGCGGGTTAGCTTTCGAGTGTTGAATCAACGATTGCCAAAGAATGTTTTCCTCGGACAAGATTTACATCTGTAATTCCAAGCATGGCGTTCAATTTGTCGCTGGAAACTTTCATCGGACCAGGCGAAGCGGCTTGTCCCGGCTGCGGTTGCGGGAACGCGGTCGAACATGCGGTATGAAACGTCACGTTGCCTTCAACTTTCTGCATAGTCTGGTGAATGTGACCGTTCAGCACCGTGACGGAACCGAAGCGTTTGAGCATGGACTAGCGCCTGCTCGCTATCGTCCGTGCCCCATCCCCATTGCGGATAAACCGCCCACAGCGGAATATGCGCGAAGATGATGATCGGTGTGCTGCTCTTCAATTTCGAAACATCTTGCTCAATCCATTTCAGCTGGTCGGCCCCAAGAGAACCCAATCCGCCCGCCTTCAAATTTAAGACGTTGATTAGACCGATAAAGTGCACTCCCTTCTCGTCGAAGCTGTACCACCCATCGCCTTGCGTCCCCTTTCCGAAACGTTCATGAAAAGCCTCGCCGTTATCGTTCAGAACGTCGTGCTCGCCTGGTACATAGTGAATGCGATCTGTTTTTAGGGCCTTTAGGGATTCGGCAAGTATGTCGAACTCGTCGGGCTTTGAAAGTTGAGTCAGATCCCCGGTGTGAAGCACGAATGCCGGTTGGTTGGGCAGAGCATTGACCTTAGCAATCGCAGCGCGAAGCGTCGCAGTAACGTCAGAATTGGCCGGTTTATTGAAGCCGATGTGAGTGTCACTGATTTGAACGAAACTTAAATCGCCTTTGAGATTTCCAACCCGCTGGGTCAAGATGTCTCCTAGCGCGAAGGATTTCAGTACGCCTCCCTGCACCACGCAGAGCATTCCTGCGCCCGCCCAGGCCATGCATTTCAAGAACCCGCGCCGATCGATGCCGTCGTTTTCGAGATTCTCTTCAATAAAGTTAGACATGTGAGCTCCCATTTTCCGCTTTCGTGCGTTCGAATCTGTACTCGCAAACCGCCTACATTGGACTAGACTCTGCAGAGCCGCGAAATATTCCCGCAATCCCTTTGTAACGCGCCGATAAAAAACTTTACGTCTCAGGGAATAAAATCTGCTGATGATCAGTCTGGAAAGTTGAGAGTCTAAATCCGCATAATGGACGAGAGACGCGGATCAGACGCGACGCATAATTTTGAGCAAGTTGTATTGCCGCATTTGAATGCGGCGTACAACCTGGCGCGATGGCTCGTTCGCGATCCGCGTGATGCTGAAGATGTCGTTCAAGAATCTTTTCTTCGCGCTTTCAAATTCTTCGCCGGGTACCACGGTGGTGATCCGCGAGCATGGCTCCTCGCAATCGTGCGGAATACGGCTTATTCGCTCTTGCAAAAAAGCCGCTCCGGCGAGCTCACGGAGGAATTCGATGAGGAGATTCACACTTCCGGCCCGGCACAAAATGATGCCGAAACCTCCTTTTTGCAATCTGTCGATGCTCGAGCATTGCGCGATGCGCTTGAAGAATTGCCCGTCACCTCCAGGGAGTTTCTAGTACTGCGCGAGTTGGAGGGAATGTCGTACAAGCAAATTTCCGCAAGTGATGGACGTCCCCATCGGCACGGTAATGTCGGGATTAGTCTCGCGGTCGCGCAAAATTGAAGAAGAAGCTGTTGGCAGGTCGAGGCGGAAGGGAAAAAAGTGAGCTGTGAAAACCAATAGCTGTGAAATCAAAGACCGGATGATGCAGGGTTATTTCGATGGCGAGCTTGATCTGGTTCGCAGTCTGGAATTTGAAGGGCATCTTAAGCTCTGTCCCGACTGTGCAGGGGAACTTACGCAGCAACAAATCATGCGGAAGATGATGAAGGCGGCGAACCTGTACGAGGCGGCTCCGAGAAATCTGGAAACTCGTGTCCTCGCTGCGCTGCCACGCGGAGCTGAACTCGAATCCTTCCCTCATCGACGTTCTTCTTCGACGCGGTGGTTAGCGTTTGCCGTCGCGATAGCGTGCGCTATAGTGCTCACCGCGGCCCTGGCTTGGAACATGAACACGAACAGGCAATACGCCATGGCCCAGAATTCATTGGCATATGAGGTTGCATCCGATCACATCCGTTCCTTGCAGCCAGGACATCTCTATGACGTTCAATCTACTGACCGGCACACCGTAAAACCCTGGTTCGATGGCAAACTGGATTTCGCTCCGCCAGTGGTGGATCTCGCAGATCACGGGTTCCCGCTCGTCGGTGGGCGGCTCGATTACCTAAATCATCGCAATGTTGCCGCCCTCGTCTATCAGCGGCAGAAACACTACATCAACTTATTTGTCTGGCCGCGCCCCTCAGGCGAGCCGAGGCTACCGGGAAATCAAAGCGTGCAGGGATACAATCTCATCTTCTTTCAGCGGGACGGCATGGATTTATGCGCTTCCTCAGACCTTAACAGCAATGAACTGAGCCAATTTGTAACCCTGTTCACTGGCGCGAACCAGACCGTAACTTCAATCTCCAGGTAAACATTCTTCTTGCTCCAGAAGGGAAGCCGGGCAAGCCAATACTTCTTGCGAATGGACCTGCGTGCCTTCTGCCAGTTGTCACGCGATAAGATTTCTGCGGTGCCTGCGAACTCTGACCCGGTGATTTTGCCTCGAATGGCACACGGCGCGACTCGTACCAGCGGATTGTTTTTAATGCGCTTGTATTTGCCTGAATCATTGCGAGTCATGACGTAAAGTCGATCGCCATCTTCTCCGAACCAAACCGGCGTGGGCACGGCAATTCCGTTTTTTCTAAAAGTGAAAAGGCAAATGTACTTTTGTCCATGGATCGCGCTGGGAATAGGCATAAGGCAGTGTACGAAAATTCCGACACCGGCAGATATTTCACCTAGACTTGGTACTCTTGGTTCCACGATCATTGCTCCCAGCTAGGCCTGTGTGTTACAAGCCAGACATGCGCAAATGGATGCGCGAGCGCATTACGCGCCGCAAGAAATCTCCCGAAGAAACCAAACCAGATCCGGCCCAGGCCCCATTGCAACCCGCCTATTTCGATAGTGATTCCCCGGCTTCCGAGTCGATGGGCAAACGCGAACCTGAGGAGCGCGAACCAGCTCAAGCGCAAGAGGCCACTAATAATGTAGAGCGGTCGCCAGTCGAGTCATCGACGCCCGACGCAGATGGTCCACCCGCCCAATTCCGCCCGCAAGTGGATCCACGCCAAAACCGTCGACGGCGTGGAAGAGGTGGCCGAGGACGAACCAGAAGCGGTCCACCAAGTGGTCGTCTCGTATCTCCTCCGGGGGATCCGGCGCAGCTTCCCGCCGCGGCTGAGGATGGCGCTTCGAATAGTTTGATCACAGGTTCGGCAGCGACCACAGATTTAGGTCCGCAAGCCGCTCGAGCTCCAAAAGGCATTGTCGTGCTTGCGATAGGGCTCCCAGGATCGGGCAAGAGTTCCTGGTTTAAGCGAAACAAAATCGCCCCGCTTTCCAGTGACCTCTTGCGAGGGCTTTTATTCGACGATCCAACTGAGCAACGATTTCAGGATTTAGTGTTTTCAAATCTCAGATCGATGCTGAAAGCACGCCTTATTGCGCGGCGTCCGCTGAACTACGTCGATGCGACCAACCTTACTTCGCATGACCGGCGTGGCTGGATCAAGCTCGCGAAGGACTATGGATACGAAGTCCATGCGGTCTTCTTTGATGTGCCACTTGAAGTTTGTCTGGATCGCAATAAGCGTCGCGAGCGCGTGGTTTCCGAAGATGTGATGCGGCGAATGGCGGCAAAGCAGAAGCCCCCCACCTTTGAAGAGGGCTTCGGAAAAATTACCGTGGTCCGGGTAAAACAAAAAGAAGGCTCTGCCGCAGCCGAAGACTAGGGCGTACCTCTCCTTCACGGTTTAAGTCTGACAACAACGGGCGATTCTGTTGACCACAAGCTGAGGTGCCCCTAAAATCAAGAGGGCGGAGAAATCCCGCCTGATCTCACCAAGTTGCCCCCTCGTTCAATGGTAGGACAGCAGATTCTGGATCTGCCTATCGGGGTTCGAATCCCTGGGGGGCAACCAAACTACGCAGCCAGGCTTCTCAACCCTCGCTCGATGAGAAGCGTATCCTATGGCAGCGTTGCCTAACCCGGTCAGTGCACTTGAAGCCAAAACAAGTTCCCTCAAAGTCCGCGGACAGAGGGACATCGCTGTTCATCAAAGTTGCTGCCTCGGCGGGGATAATTCTCCTGCTGGCGGCATTTCTGGTGACGCGCTGGGAATTCCGCGAAGCGGCGATTGTCAAAGCCCTCTCGGACGCCGGATCCGGCAACGTCCGAATTAAGTCTTACCATTTGACTTATATACCCATGGGCGGTGTCGCCGAAGGGGTCGAATTCCGACTGGCGCCTGATGCCCCGATTTTCGTCAGCATCGAAAAGCTCACCCTGCAGAGCAATCCCCTCCGTTTGCTTTTCCGTCATGTCAGGCTGGTTCGGGCTGAGGGAATGCAAGTTTGGTTGCCGCCGGTTGGTTCAAAAACTAAATTCCAGGGCCTGAATCCCGGATCGACCCGCGTAGATGAGATCGAAATTCGCCGGGGAGTGGTCGAAATCGCGAGAAAACAGGAAAAACCTCCGCTCGATTTCAAAATTCATGACCTGAAACTTGGCGGCGTCGCCGCTCTGCGGTCAACCCATTTTTCAGCCTCGCTTTCAAACGCAGAGCCGCCGGGAGAAATCACGACTTCCGGCGAAATTGGCCCTTGGAAAGGCCACGACACGCCGCTCTCAGGAAAATACATTTTTCAGAACGCGGACCTGGGGGTTTTCTCTGGAGTCAGCGGTCTGCTGTCTTCTCAAGGAGAGTTTAGCGGCATCCTGGATCACATAAACGTAAAGGGAGACACAGCTATTCCCGCGTTTGTCGTTCGGAACACGGATCATCCCATACCGTTAAATTCGCGCTTTGATGCCTGGGTCAACGGCGTCAACGGCGATACTTTTCTTAATGAAGTCACCAGCCGCTTTGGTCAAACGACGGTTATTTCAAAAGGCAGCATCGCCGGACGTCGTGGACAAAGAGGAAAGATCGCCCTTCTCGAATTTGCAGCCCGCAGTGGAAGAATCGAGGACATTCTCGGTTTGTTTGCCCAAAACGGGCACGCGCCAATGAAGGGAGCCATCAATTTTTCGGGGAAAGTGGTCTATCCACCCGGCGAAGTCAGATTCTTAAAGAAGATCGAGATGCAGGGGGATTTCGGAGTCAGCGATAGTAAATTCACCCGTCCCGCAACCCAGGAAAAAGTGAACAGCCTGAGCCAGCGAGCCGAGGGGAAAGAACCGCAAGGCGCAAACGCCGGCAAGGGAAACAAAGACGAAAATCAACACAATGACGAAAGCGAAAACAATCAACCCGATGCGGCTGTTCCTGTTCTATCAAATGTAGAAGGCCATGTGGATCTCAAGTCTGGCATTGCCAATCTATCGCATCTTTCTTTTTATATTCCCGGTGCCCACACCAGAATGCAAGGGACCTATAACCTGATAACCGAGAATGTCGACATCCGCGGAATGTTAAAGATGGACGCCGAACTTGCCGACACGTCTCACGGCGCGAAGGCCTTCTTCTTGAAGCTTGCGCAACCCCTATTCAAACGAAAAAAACACCGGGGCTCTGAGATACCAGTGAAAATAACCGGGGATTATCATCATCCCTCGTTTGGCATCGATCTTGCCGCAACCGGAGCCCACGCCCTCAAGCAGGCAAAGTAGGAATAGTCCGATGCACCGATGTAAATCAGGAAATCTTTGTTCATGAACTGGGAATGGGCTAAAACTTTGATTGTTATAGTAGTCGCCTTAGTTCTCTGGCTAGTTCCCCTCGCTTTCTGGGAAGAAGTTTGGAGCATGTTGCGAGAATGGAGGGGAAAGTGATTATGAGAGATAGAACTTAATACTAATAAAGCACTACAAAGTCCCTGCGAAGTCTGGAAAGTAAGCGGAGATTTGAGCTATTATTGGCCGCTTATGAAGGACTCTCCCTTTACCCGAAACCGTAATCTGGAGACGCCGTGCGTTCGGGTCGAATCGGCGGCTAATTGTGATGGATCCATTTGCCATCAACCGCTATTTACTAGAGACGGCGGCTTGAACCGGGTATTGCCGCACTACCACCTCATCGAATGGGATTCGGTTCGTAGCCAGCATCGCTATTACGCGATGTTCGGAGATCTTGCCGACGTCAGCTTGTGACGCAATAAAAAAGGCGACCCGAAGGCCGCCCCTTTCACAAGCAAGCGGTTACGCCGCTCGTCCAGTCTTACGTTTGGTCGTGCTGCCTTGGCGACTTGAGGAAGGGCGTGTTCCTTGGCCTTCGTCCTCGCTCTCCTCTCCTTGGCCTTCATTCGCGTCGACGTTGATTTCTTTGGAAAGTTCCGTCAGTTTGGCATCTGTTTCTTTTTCTTCTTCCAGAGTCTCGTTCAACAACGACTGCGCCTCAGATTCGCCAAGCAGCTCGGCATAGGCAGCGACCGTGCCGTACGCCGCGATTTCGTAGTGCTCGACCCGTTGGGCAGCAGAAATCAATGCCGCGTCAAGAACCTCACCCTCGAATTCGTCGATCATTTCGGACCCTTCTTTTACCAGGCCCTCCATGCCCGCGCATTTCTTTCCCTTAGGGCTTTCGTCCAACGCTTCAAAGATCTGTTCGAGGCGTTGTACGTGTCCCTTAGTTTGCTCAAGGTGCTCTTCGAAGGCTGAGCTCAACTCTTCAGATGTGGCGGCCTTTGCCATCTTCGGAAGTGCCTTGACCAGTTGGTTTTCCGCGTTAAATATGTCCTTCAGTTCGTCAATGTACAGCTCTTTCAAAGAATCATTTGTCATTATGTGTGTGACCTCCGGAGATTAAAATCGACCACAAAGTTAAAAACCGCAACGTTCGGACCCAGTTCTTAAGCGTCGTTTGGATTCGCACTCGGGAGATAAAGATGGCTGGAAATTTCGATTAAAAAGAATGACAAAATCGGTCAAGCGAAAAGCTAATTCCGATGACGCACACCCGTCTTGCGTAGCGGCAGGTGTCCTCACCTGCCGATGGACCGATGAATACGCTGGCGCTAAGCTAAACACCCTAAGAATTCATACAGTTGTTTCCCCAGACAGATTTACGATAGTGCGTTGCTTTTTTATCAAGAGATCCACGCCTTGAGTGGCTAGCGTAGTCATAGCACGGAGCTGCGGGTCGTCGAAGACTTTGTGCTCCGCCGTGGCCTGAAGTTCCACAAATTTGTGGTTCGCGGTCATTACGAAATTCATGTCCACATCGGCGCGCGAATCTTCCTCGTAACATAGATCTAAAAGGACTTCTCCATCGACGATGCCAACGCTGATCGCAGCCACGAAATCGCGGAGAGGAATCGCCGGCAGGGTCTTCGCTTCCACCAACTTTTGCAGGGCCAATCCGAGCGCAACGAAGGCTCCAGTGATTGAAGCGGTCCGGGTGCCGCCATCCGCTTGAATCACGTCACAATCGATCCAGACAGTTCGCTCGCCGAGCTTTTGCAAGTCGGTGACAGCCCGCAATGAGCGTCCGATCAATCTCTGTATTTCATGGGTCCGCCCCCCAGCGCGGCCTTTGGTGAGTTCCCGGGGAGTTCGGGTCAGAGTCGCCCGGGGCAGCATGCTGTATTCCGCAGTGATCCAGCCCTTGCCACTGCCCCGCATGAATGGCGGTACAGTTTCCTCGATTGAGGCGGTACATATGACCCGGGTTTGGCCGACCTCGATCAAGGCTGATCCCTCGGCCGTCTTGATAAAGTCAGCAGTGATTTCTACGGGACGCAACTCAGCAGGGGAGCGATGGTCAGATCGATAGTACATAGGTTGCAAATTGTAATTGAATCGGGAGAATTGATTCTTATTGTCCGGCCTGGAGCTGCTTCACGAGTTCGCCTACGGAGCCCACATCGTAGAATGAGGTCAGGTCAGCATGCCCCGCCAAAGTTTCACGGTCCTTCCCATCCACCAGGATTTTCACTCGCAATATTCCTGGAACATTCGCAGCTAAAGTCTCAATCAATGAAGCGACAGTGAGTTCCTCGACAAGGACGCCGGAAGGATGCCCTTCAGCGAATGCGTCGTTGAGGTCAATCACAGCCATGCCGGGTTCTACTAGATAAACACTGCGTACTTCGGATGCCGCGCCGATCTGATGAGGGGAAGTTTTTTCCACATAGAGTGCCGTGATTGCACGCAAAACCTCTTCAGCGCGTTGTTGACGTCCCTGCGGTAATGGAATGTTAAACGATTGAGGATGCAATACTCCCGGGTTGTCATAGGCGACGTAAAGTGTGACTGGCTCTGTCGGGCCGGATACCGGCGGAGCTATTGGAGCAACAGCCTCCACTGGTACGGCTCGAACTTCGTGGGTTCTTACATGCCACGCGTAGAACGCCATCCCGACCGCAATCGACAGCATCGCAATGACGCCAATTATCAAATTGCGGGGAATCATCGTGAATTTCCCAGCGTATCGCGAGCCGCGACAATTGCCGTCGCGACCGACGAAGCCACCAGTTGCTGATATTCCGGCGTGGTTAATACCCAAACATCGTTGGACGGCGGCGAAATATCAATAGCGAGCGCCGGGACCGAAATATTATTTAAGGGCCTCAAGGCAGCGCTAAGGGTTCTCACCGCGAAGTGCGTTGCCAGTCCTCCCGCGACCGAAATCGCGACCGCGCGGCTTACCGGAAGGGCCGTGGATTGAGCCATCCTCCAATTCACAAATACGTCCGCGTCCCTGCTCTTCTGCCGGAAGGAGTGAGCTATAAAGATGGATGCCCTTACCCTGCGAAACATGCAAGCAGATGTAAATCGCGGGATGAGTGATGTTAGTCCGGTTCGCTCTCTCATCCAGACTTAGGGTTGCGTCATTGGTGCGAAGAAGCAGAGCTGTGATGCCCTTGGCCTCCAGTTCGCGCAGGAGTCTCTGAGCGATCTCAAGAGTCACGTCCTTTTCAACCAGCCGCCCAGATAATGTCGCGCCCGAGTCCGTGCCTCCGTGGCTCGGATCGATCACAGCGAAGTACTTCGAAGTGGCGGATTCGGTAGGTTGTGCCCCCGAAGACACCACACTAGTCGTCCCAGCAGGAGAAGAGGGATTTGCGCCTGGAGCTTGGGCTGTTGTAGGTCCAGCTGTAATCGTGATGGTCCTCCGATCATTGCTGAAATTCGCAAATAGTGGAGCGTTTCCGGCTACGGTTATTTCGGCAGCCCCATTATTTTCCTGATAAGTTGCCGAAGAAATAGCATGGTTGTTAAAAGTGAGAGTAGCCGTGCCGGACTGAACGATCGGCTCCCGGCTGAAAACCATGCGTAACTTGCCAGCCTCCGTCGAAATGGTGGGATTTACCGGCGCAGTAAAAGTCATTACCAGATTCGGTGGCGCCGCAGAACCTATTTCGGCGGTGAAGTGTATAGCGACGTTCCCGATGAAAATCCTGCGCGACCCCGGATTCAGCGTAACCTGTCCTCCAAGAACCTGTGCTAAAAGTCCGCCCAAAGATTTCAAGGGAACGAGACCCTGCCCATCTTGCCATTCGAACTCCGCTCCCAGATCGAAGTCGTGTCCTTTCATTTTCGCGCGGCTTTTGGAAGCGCTAAACTCCATTTCGCTGCCGTTGTAGCGCAGTTTCCAATGCTTCGAATCGCCTTTAGCGGTGACCGATCCCAGCGGTTCAAGGATCTCAAGCAGCGAGACAAATTCCTGACCCCCCACATCAACCACCGGGACCGAGTAGTTTGCGACCTTCGAATAAACCGAAAGACGTTTAGCGTCCGGACCCGCATTCACGATCACGACCGCGAAAATGAGTACGGAAGAAAAAAGAAGGAAGCGGGTGGCATTAACCGGACGAATACGAAAGGGGAAACGCGTAGGGGAGACTCTCCTCAATCTAACATCAGTTCAAAAAAAAACTTCTTTAACATTATTCCAACGCATAGATAGTCAAACCGCTCAAAAGTTTGGGATAAAAATCGGTGGACTTTTGTGGAAGCACTTCACTGGCAAAGGCGATGTCCCTGACTTGCTGCATGCGGGCTGGATTCATCAGAAAAACAATATTTGCGTTCCCGCTGCGAACCTGATCCAGTGCCTCGGTGGTATCGCGAATATAGCGGATGTTTTGCTGTTCCCGGATCGATTCCTCGGAGAGCTTCAGTACGCCTTCCAACAAGCACTTATGGAGTTGAACCACATCGAGAGATTGCTGCCGCAGCGATAATCCAGAGAAAATATTCGAGCCGACTGCGCCGGGCGTATCGAGCAGAAACGCATGGTTGCGAGTGACCGCGAGAATGGCTGTCCCACTTTGCCCAGCTTCCCGCAGGATGGCGTTTGCGCGCGTGCCGTCGATCTCGGGGTCGACCTCTTCGACGCTGAAAAATTTCCTTGCTCCATCCTGAAAGTCGTTAGCCGAAAACGAATCGAGTCCATGAACAACGCGATGGGTCGGTAGGATCAGCAAACCAGGACTATCCATGTTAACGAACGTCATCATGGACAGCTCATAGGGCGCCAACTCCGGATTGGCCGGCTTCGGCAAAGATGTCTCGCCTGAAATTTGTCTTGGCACGCCTGGAGCCGATCCGCCAGCCGCGCGGCGCTCATTCCGATAGTTCAACGAGGTTTCGTAGCGGTGATGTCCGTCCGCGATGATCAGTTTCTTGTCCCGCATCTTTCCCCGAACCAGATCGATCATTCCGGCGTCGGAGACCTTCCACACCTCATGCAACACACCATACTCATCCTTCATTTGCATGTCCGGAGGGTTCGGAGAATTCATCAATCCTTCGATCTCACCCACTGGATCGCTATATAACATGAAAATCTGCCCGAAGTGGGCTCGAGTACTCCGAAGCAAGTTAAGGCGGTCAGCCTTGGGTTTGGCCAGGGTCTGTTCGTGGCGAAAGACTACTCCGGCGGAATAATCCTCAATCCTTCCCAGACCGATAAATCCGCGTCGCACCAATTCAGTCTTACCCCCGGGCACTGCAAAACGCTGCGAATAGAAGTAAAGAGAAGGGTGGGTATCCTGCAAAAAAATGCCCTGACGCCGCCAATCGTGGAAAAAATCCGCCGCCCGGCTATACGGATTCTGTTCTTCATTGTCCGTGGATTCCTTCTTGCCCAGGATTATCCGAACCAGGTTGTAGGGACTGGCCAAATAGTAGCCTTCTTGCATTTGCGGGCTAATCTTGTCATAGGGTTGCGTGGCCACGTCGGCAAGCGAGACGCGGCTCGGATCGTAACGAAGAGCACGAAACGGAGCTATATATGCCATATGGGAAAAACAGATTGTACAAGAGACTGAGTGGTTTAGGGGATGTGGTCACTGCCGTGCACTTAGCGTCCCCAAAATGATCATCATTTAACGAATGAACGATTTGACTAATATTTGACAGACGAAATGGTAGAACTTTGCTTCAATCGGGCTAGAGTCGACAATTCCTTATAGCCAAATTTTGCTTACTATTTCCTTCGAAGCACTGCGAAATCGGTTTCCAGAGCCGAGACCTATGGTACGATCAGCTTAATTGAGGTGCTGTATGGCCCTTCAAAACGGGCCCGGGTCCTCTCACCCGTTGTCCAGAAATCGGTTTCTCTCGTGGGCTACTTCTCCAAAAAATAACAAGCTTGTATTGTGTTCCGGCAAGTCCCCATCGAGTCCTGTGTTTCTTTTGACTTTGTCGCGTTGCTTTTTTGCCTTACCTGCGCCGTGGGATGGGCACAGAGTCCCGCAGATATCGACGAAGTTCATATCGATCCCAGATTGAGTCCCAAGGAAGTGAAACCGTCGGAAACCGAAACCGGCTCTGCGCATAAGCGTCCCTTGAAAGTGGACGTCGACCTCGTCCTGGTTCCAGTCACCATCACTGACCCGATGAATCGCCTGGTGACCGGACTCGACAAAGATAATTTCCAACTTTTTGAAGGAAAAGATCAGCAGCAAATTAAGAATTTTTCGAGTGAAGACGCTCCCGTTTCCATCGGAGTAATTTTCGATATGAGCGGCAGCATGAGCAGTAAGATCGACCGCTCGCGCGAGGCCGTGGCGGAATTTTTCAAGACGGCCAATCCGCAAGACGAGTTCTTCATGGTTACGTTCTCCGACGAGCCGCGAGAATTTCCGACTTTACCCAATCGGTGGATGACATCCAGGGGAAGTTGATTTACACGATTCCCAAAGGACGTACCGCGCTACTCGACGCGATTTACCTCGGTGTCAGCAAAATGCGCCAGGCAAAGTATCAAAAGAAAGCTCTCCTGATTATCTCGGATGGGGGCGACAATCACAGCCGTTACACCGAAGGCGAGATCAAATCTTTGGTGAAAGAATCTGATTTCATTGATTTACGCGATTGGAATCTACGACCATTATTTTCCCACAGAAGAAGAACGGCTCGGTCCTGGGTCTGCTCAGTGACATTACTGAACTGACCGGGGGACGCGCGTTCACTATCGACAATCCCAATGACTTGGCGGATGTAGCGACGAAAATTGGTATCGAACTCCGCAATCAATACGTGCTTGGTTACCGTCCAAACAAGCCCGGACACGACGGCAAATGGCGTAAGATAAAAGTAAAATTGCTTGCGCCCAAAGGCTTGCCGCCGCTAAGGGTTTACGCCAAGACGGGATACTATGCGCCTTCGGAATAACCGGCTTCTTCTTCCTACTATTCTTCATCTCTATCACTTCAGCTAGCCGGGGGGAAACAGCCATCACCGTCGGCTCTAGTTAAGTATCCATCAACTGCAATAGGCATCGTTTTTCCAATCCTCCAGCACATCGTCGGAAATCCCTGTTCGCCATCCCAAGCGGAACAAAAAACAACGTCGAACGACAACTTCAGTATCCAGTGACACCGGAGTTTTTGTTTTCAAGAAGGACGTGGAAGAGGTAATCCTTCACGCGACTGTCGTGAATGAAAATAATGCGCCCTCATCACCAATCTTGACCCGCCGTGCTTTTACTGTTTTTGAAAATGGACAGCCTCAGACGATAACTTCATTCCGCCATGAAGACGTGCCGGTCGCGCCTCGGAATCGTGATCGACAACTCAGGGTCTATGAGAGAGAAGCGAGCCAAGGTTAATAAGGCCGCGGATAAATCTCGTTCAATCGAGCAATCCCCAGTGACGAAGTATGCGTAGTGAATTTCAACGATGAGTACTATCTCGACCAGGAATTCACCGGCAACGTGGAAAAAGCTGAGTGAGGCGCTGGATAAAGTAGAGTCTCGCGGCGGTACTGCCCTGTATTGTAGCACTTGTAGCTTCGGCGGATTACAATGAAGAAAAACGCCAGGTTACAAAAGAAAGTGATTTTCGTGGTCACAGACGGCGAAGACAACGCGAGGCAACTACAGTCTCGAAGAAACGATTAGACAGCTCCAGCAGGAAAATGGTCCGACTGTTTATGCGATAGGCCTACTCGGGGAGGAGAAAGCGAGAAAGGCGCGCCGCGCGCTGGAGACAATAGCGGAGCGGACGGGAGGGATTGCATTTCTTGCCCAAGACGCTCGACGAAGTGGATGCATATCAGCAGTTCAGTTGCACACGACATCCGCAATCAGTACGCGATTGGTTACAAGCCGAAAACTCCAAAAAGCGCTGGCGGCTTCCGCACAATTCAAGTAGAGGCGAAAGCGAAAGGTTATAAGAAGCTATCCGTCAGGACTCGAACTGGCTACTATCCCGGTCAGGAACACGCTCCCCGGGGGCGCTCCTTAGTTAGCCGCACTATCGTTCTCATCCAGCTCGTAACTTCCTGACATGCTGAACAATTGACGCTGCTGGTTGCGACTTCCGTACTCTGTAAGGTGCCAATGATTACCATCGAGGGTACGCGGCTCCCAGTCGCCGACGACATCGCCCAGGCTAGTTGGGGAGACTCCGATGCTGCGTCTTCGACGTCTCGTCCCGTCCAGTTCAGCCGAAGTCTACGCAAAGCTTGAATACCTTAATCCTGGAGGGAGCGTCAAAGATCGCGCTGCGATAGGAATTATTAAGCGGGCTGAGGAAGACGGCCCGACTCAGGTCAGGGGGCACGATTGTTGAAGCCACTGCCGGCAATACGGGGATCGGCCTCGCACTCATCGGAGTGAATCGCGGTTACAAAGTCGCATTGTTCGTCCCCGAGCATTTCTCCGAAGAAAAAGTAATCATCATGCGGGCCTTGGGTGCGAAAGTGACCAGAACGCCCGATTCCGAGGGAATGCAAGGCGCCATCACGCGCGCCACAGAGTTTGCGGCCAGCCTTCCAGATGCTTTTATGGCGGGGCAGTTCGAAAATCCCGCGAACCCTGACTGGCACTACGAAACCACAGCCCACGAAATCTTTGAGCAAATGCAGGGCGAAATCGACGCCGTGATAATTGGTTCCGGCACTGCTGGAACATTCACCGGCGTGGCGCGTTATCTAAAGGAGCAATTGCCCCACGTACTCGCGGTTGTAGTCGAGACGCAAGGTTCTGTTCTTGGCGGAGGACAGCCCGGTAAGCACAAGGTGGAGGGTATTGGTGCCAGTTTTATTCCTAAGAATTTCGATCGTCTCGGTTTGCGATGAAATCCTCATGGTGAAGGACGTCGATGCCTTTGACACGGTAAGCAAGTTGGCCGCGCTGGAAGGCGTCCTGGGAGGATCAAGCGCGGGAGCTAACGTTTTCTGCCGCGCTTCAAATCGGCGCCCGCCTGGGCAGAAACAAGCGCGTAGTGACGATCATCCCCGATTCCGCCGAAAGATATTTATCCAAGAAGATTTTTGAAGGCGGAATCTAGCCGGATGGTTGTAATTTCGAGCGAAGTCTGAGATCTGCTTTACTTGTCACCGTTAGTCGGCCCGCCGATAAGGTATCCTTTTCCAGGATGAGCAAAAAATCCACAAATGGTTTTGCCACACCGCGCTATCCACATCGGCCAGGAGCCAGATCTCGAGACGGGGTCGATAGCGCCGCCGATCCATGCCACCTCGACTTACATCCAACAGGCAATCGGCAAGAACAAAGGCTACGAGTACGCGCGCGTTTCAAATCCAACGCGTGACCGGGTGGAAAAAAATCTCGCGGCGCTCGAAGGCGGACTGGGATCGCGAGTGTTCGCCAGTGGGATGGCCGCTATCAATGCCATTTGCGCCATGTACAAAAGTGGCGATCACATTGTCTGCGGCAACAATTTGTACGGAGGTGTGCCTCGCCTCTTCAATCAGGTGCTCTCCGGATACGGATTCCAATTCACCTACGTTGATAGCTCAGTGCCGGAAAATGTCCGCCGCGCTCTTCGTAAACACACGCG
>CAWITV010000035.1:0-58801 GCA_963839125.1 uncultured Acidobacteriaceae bacterium | reverse complement strand
CATCCGGGAAACCTGGGGATTGATCTGCGCTAAATTTCTGAGCGATGCGGCCTGGTACTTCTATCTTTTCTGGTTGCCGAAATACCTTTACGACGCGCGCTGCTATCGACATCAAACGAGTTGGCGCACGGCATGGATTCCTTATGCGGCTGCGGGAATCGGTTGTCTCGCGGGCGGAAAATTTTCAACTACTGGTCCAGCGAAGGCTTTTGCGGCGCCGCCGTAATTTGACGCTTGGACTCAGCGCAGCCGTCATGCGTTCATTTTATTCGTTCCACATGTTCGAGTGTCCTGGGCCCTCGCCATATTCAGCCTCGCTTACTTCGGACAACAATCGTGGTCCACCCTCATAATGGTGCAGCCGGGGGACTTATTTCCCCGGAGTGTTGTAGGCGCGGTCGCGGGTTGGTCGGTTTTGGCCGAGCCATCGGCGGAATTGCTTTTGGCCAACTCGTCGGTTACTTGCTCGACCACGGGTTCGGATACGGTATCGTCTTCACACTTGCGGGAACTTTTCACATTATTGCTCTACTTGTAATTTTGGCTACGATTCCAGTGATTTGACCCTTATTACGTTTCCGGACTTCATTCCCAGCACTCTACTTGAAGATTACAGAAATTCGTTCCCGTGTCGTACAGTGGCGCGGCAAGACCACTACTTGCCGCCACATTTTTGCACCAATCCGATGGATTTGTTGGCACTTCCCGAAGTGTCCATGCACACCTTTACTTTTCATAGCTGGCTGGTAGTCGAGATTTTTACCGACGACGGTCTTGTCGGTATCGGCAACGCGGCATGGCGCCTTCAGTTACCAAACACATCATTGATCTTTATCTGAAACCAATATTGATTGGTTCCGATCCCTGGGACACCGAATTGTTGTGGCAGTACATGTACCGGGAGACGATGGCGTTTGGCCGAAAAAGGTATTGGGATGGCCGCGATCATCGCGGTGGAATTGCGTTATGGGACCTTCTTGGAAAGTCCGCGAAACGGCCCTTACCGGCTGCTTGGAGGAAAAACTAAACCTTGAATTCCAGTCTATGCCAGCCGCCTTTACAGCGTCGGAATCAGAACAACTTGCTGCAGAAGCTATCCGCTACAAGAATGAGGGATATAAGGCCATGAAGTTGCGCTTCGGCTGGGCCCGGTTGATGGCGCGGCGGGTATGCAACGGAATGTTGCACTGGTTGGCACTGTGCGAGAAGCAGTAGGCGATGAAATTGACGTGATAGCCGACCCATACATGGGGTGGACGCTTGACTATGCCAAACGGATGCTGCCGCTTCTTGAGCCATTCAATTTGCGTTGGCTTGAGGAACCGGTCATCCCTGATGACATTCAAGGGTTCGCGGAATTGCAATCATCGGGGAGAATTCCCATCGCTGGCGGAGAACACGAGTTCACGTTATAGGCTTCCGCGAGCTGCTTCAGGCGCGCGCCGTGGATTACATTCAATTCGATACCAATCGCGTGGGCGGCATCACGAGGCTCGCAAGATCGCGGCGCTGGCCGAAGCCTATTCGGTACCGGTGATTCCGCATGCGGGGCAAATGCACAACTATCACGTGGTCATGCCACCTGATTCCCCCATGGCGGAATACTTTCCGGTCGTGGATGTCGAAGTCGGCAACGAGTTGTTCTGGTACATATTCATGGCGAGCCGAAGGCGAAAAACGGTTTTGTCGAGCTGGACGAAAATGTCCACGGACTGGGATTAACGATCAACGAGAAGGGATTAGAAGATTTCGACGTATCGGGGTAAGGAAATTATTGAACTTTCCGATGATTCGGTTGATTCAAATCAAAAAGGGGACTGCGCGACAGGTCGCACAGGTTGAAGACCACATCTACGGCTACTGCGCGACCATGACTCCGTTTATTCTCTGGCGCAGTCAGCCATATCGAGCGGGAAAATGCTGTCGGAAATTGTCCGCCAGAATATTGGCCAAGACAGTCTCGACTACAACTCCCTTACACGGGCGAATCGGACTGGCGTGTCCTTCCCCCGATTGATCATCCAAATGAGCCCGCGTGCTGCACGGTTTCGGGAACCGGCCTGACGCATTTGGGGAGCGCCAGAGACCGGCACACCATGCATGCTTCCATCACCGAAGATCTCACCGACAGCATGAAGATGTTTCGCTGGGGAGTCGAAGGAGGCCGCCCTGCTTCTGGCTCGATCGGCACGCCACCCGAGTGGTTTTACAAAGGCACCGGAACGATATTGCGAGCCCACAACGAACCACTGGAGGTGCCGTCATATGCTGAAGACGGCGGTGAAGAAGCAGAGATTGCCGGAATCTATCTGATTGGCCCAAAAGGGCAGTCATACCGAATAGGAATGGCGATGGGCAATGAATTTTCCGATCATCGTTTTGAAAAGCGTAATTACCTCAATCTTGCGGGTTCCAAGCTACGCACCTGCGCACTGGGGCCGGAGCTGGTGATCGATCCCGAATTTCAATCGGTATCCGGGCAAGTATCGATCGAGCGGGGCGGCTCTATATTGTGGAACAAGAAGATTCGCACCGGAGAAGCGGGAGATGTGCCATAGTCTCCAGAATATTGAGCATCATCATTTCAAGTTCGAATCCCATCGGCGGCCGGGAGACCTGCATGTTCATTTCATGGGCGCGGATTGCCTGAGCTTCGGCGAGGGGATTGAGCTTACTGACGGTGATTGGATGACCATCCAATTTGACGGTTTCGGACGCGCTCTGCGCAATCCCGTAATCGTAAGTAAATCAGACGCTGAACCTGTCAACGTGTTGCCGTTGAGATAAGGCACAAATTATGAAGAATCCGAGGGTAGCAATTCTAGGGCTTGGGCTAATGGGCTCGGGCATGGCCGGCCGTTTGCTTGCCGCGAATTTTCCCTTGACCGTCTACAACCGTAATCGAGAGAAGACTAAACCGTTTGAGGATGCTGGAGCGATCGTTGCGGAAACGCCTCGAGATGCGGCGGCTCGATCGGACATCGTGATAAGCATGGTGGCTGACGACAATGTTTCTCGCACCATATGGATGGGCCCTCATGGAGCGCTGAAGGGCGCAAATCCTCGGAGCGTCCTAATCGAGTCCAGCACCCTCACCGTAAAATGGATAAAAGAATTGGCCTCGGCCGCCGGTGATCATGGGTGCGAATTCCTCGACGCGCCGGTGACCGGCACCAAACCGCATGCCGCATCAGGCGAACTAGTTTTTCTGGTAGGCGGATCGGAGAAGGCTCTTCTGACCGCAAAGCCGGTGTTGTCGGTGATGAGCCGTGACATAGTTCATCTCGGCCCCACTGGTAGCGGCGCAACAATGAAGCTGATAAACAACTTCCTCGCGGGAGTTCAGGCGGCTTCGTTTGCTGAAGCGGTGGCTTTTATTGAAGCCAGCGGTCTCAATCGCGACACTGCGGAATCCGTCCTGACCAATGGCGCCCGGGCAGCCCGCTGGTGAAAACCATTTCCGCTCGTGCAAAGGCCGGGGATTTCACTCCCAATTTCACATTGCGTCTAATGGCGAAGGATATCGGATATGCCCTGGAGGAAGCCGGACGAAATGGTGTTCAGTTGCAAACAGCGGCTTCCGCCCTGGCTGTGTTGAAGCACGCGATGGCTTTAGGCTACCGCGAAAACGATTTCTCGTCCGTCATTAAAGCCGCATCAAATCGAAAGAGCTAACAAGGAAATTCAGTTTCGGTTTGAATCCGCTGTCCGAGCGACCAGCAAATCTTCCTACGATTTGAACAAGCCAAATGGGATCACCATAGCGGGCCAAGGCGATGTCTACTTGGCGGAAGCGGTAGGTCTCGTCCCAAGGGTTCGGACGGCCTGGTCCACGATGGCGTAGAGAAGTTGGTCATGGTCCGCTTTAGCGCGAGTCTTGATTAACACGCCCATCTTTCGCCCAGCCGCCGCGGTATCGGGCAGAGTAAGTCCCCGTTTCTGCGCCGAAAACTGAGCGAGTTGTTCAACGATATCGAAGAAGGCTTCTTCGTTTTTTCCGCTAAGGAGCCACGCATCGTGGACCGTAGCTGTCAGGATCTGATCGAGAGGATAAATCTTATCGTTGGTATCGGTTTGGGGATGAGCCTTGACCTGCGGCTCTTGGGCTGCGGAAGCCTGAGATTAAATACTCCCATGTATAAACATGTTGTGGCGAAAAGGGAGGCAGCGAGGCAGAGTCGCACTTTCATGAAATCCCTTTCGTCAGCAGTCGAGTCTTAGACACTGATCAGCGAGTATTGTGATCCTCTCTTCACCTATTATTCTGCTTCGCCTCGCCGACTACGGCACCGATACCGGCGCCAGCTGCGCCGCCGATTATGGTGCCTTTCAGTCCGCCGCCGAAAATCGCGCCGAGGACAGCGCCGCCTGCCCCCCCGATAAGCGCACCCTTACCCGGCCCTATCCCGCCCTGTTGTTGCTGATCATAGTCATTGTTTTGACGGTAAGCGCATTGTAACCATCCTCCTCGTGTCGAGAGTCATAATATTGCCCGCCGTGTCCGCCGTCACGAAGACCATTGTTAAAATTCGAAGCCCGTCGGGCGTTTCGATCGCTGTGATCATCCCTGTTGTCCCACCTGCTGTCACGTCTGTTGTTCTGCCTGTTGTTTTGCCTGTTGTCCTGGGATTGGCCATCATTGCGGCTGTCAGGACGTTGACCGTAGTCTTGGCTGAACGACGACAATGAGATCAGTAGGAGAAACGCGGCGAGGGTAGTTTTCCAACCACGCATGGGGAACCTCTTTATTGAGCTCGGACACTTCGATTCGATCGCGAGCTTACGGAGATCATTCTATCCGATTCCCCATAATCTAGCTTTTTTTCGGTACAGTCCGGCGTGCATCACGCTGCTAGACAGTGCGAACAAGCAATCCCTGTTACCTGCGCATGGGTTCAGGTCGTTCCGTTAAAGCCACGTAATGCCACGGCATTACAATTACATGACATTCAGCATTTCCCCGGTTGTGGGAGATCTCTAGTGTCGCGCGGCTTTCGTCAATGTTTACAATTGACTGACTACAAAAGTACTGGCGGAGAGGGGGGCACAATAGCTGTTCCATTTACTGCGATCAAGACGTCCAGAACAGCTCAGTATAATGTGAACTGCCTCAATTTCGAGGATACGACGCGACCTGCAAGTTGATCTTCGTCCCGGGTAATTAACGACGATCTAAACTGGCATCTAGGCTGGCGCTGGTCGCTCTCCACCTTTAGCCATTCCCGGACGTCCCGGTTCAGGCTTGAGCACCTGCTGTACCCCATCATCCGATCGCGGTGGTGGAATTACCTTGGGGAGTTCACGGCCCTCGATGATCATCTTAATTTCATTTGCGTCGAGCACTTCTCGCTCCAGCAGAGCCAGGGCGATGCGAACCAAGGTATTGTTGTTCTCAGCAAGTATCCCTTTGGCGGTGTTGTAGCCCTGACCTATCATGCGGCGAACTTCGTCGTCGATTTTGATGGCAGTGGCTTCGCTGTAATCGCGATGCTGGGCGATTTCGCGTCCCAGGAAAATTTGCTCTTCTTTCTTGCCGAAGGTTAGTGGACCGAGATCGCTCATGCCGAACTCACAAACCATCTTCCGCGCCAACTCTGTCGCTCTTTCTATATCGTTGCCCGCGCCTGTGCTCATCTGGTTGAGGAACATCTCTTCGGCAATACGGCCGCCCATCATGATGGCGATTTCGGTTTCCAGATATTCCTTGGTGTAATTGTGCTTGTCATCGATCGGCAACTGCATGGTCACGCCAAGGGCCATGCCGCGAGGAATAATCGTTACTTTGTGAAGAGGGTCGGAATTCGGCAGCTTCGCTGCGACTAATGCGTGTCCCGCCTCGTGATAAGCAGTGACTTTCTTCTCTTCTTCCGTGAGGATGAGCGACTTACGCTCGACTCCCATCAGGACTTTATCTTTAGCGAGTTCGAAGTCGTACATCAGCACCGCTTTGCGGTTCTGACGGGCGGCGCTCAATGCGGCCTCATTGACCATATTGGCCAAGTCTGCCCCGGAAAATCCAGGAGTGCCACGGGCCAATACCGAGAGATCGACATCGTCGGCCAAAGGAATCTTGCGGGTATGAACCCGCAAAATTTCTTCACGTCCGCGAACATCCGGGCGGTTCACGACTACGCGGCGGTCGAAACGTCCAGGCCGCAGCAGAGCTGGATCCAACACATCCGGACGGTTAGTTGCTGCCATCAGGATGACGCCTTCGTTCGATTCGAAGCCGTCCATTTCAACCAGTAACTGATTCAATGTCTGCTCACGCTCGTCGTGCCCGCCGCCAAGCCCAGCGCCACGATGTCGTCCTACTGCATCGATTTCGTCGATGAAGATGATGCACGGAGCGTTCTTCTTCCCTTGCTCGAACAAATCACGGACGCGACTGGCACCGACGCCGACAAACATCTCTACGAAATCGGAACCGGAAATCGAGAAGAAAGGAACATTCGCTTCTCCGGCAACTGCCCGTGCCAGCAAGGTCTTACCGGTACCAGGAGGTCCAACCAGAAGAACGCCTTTCGGTATTCTTCCTCCAAGCTTTTGGAACTTTTGCGCCTCGCGCAGAAATTCAATTATTTCTTTCAGTTCTTCTTTGGCTTCTTCGACGCCCGCGACATCCTTAAAAGTAACTTTCTTCTGCTGCATGGAGAGCAGACGGGCCCGGCTCTTTCCAAACGAAAGCGCTTTGTTCCCGCCGGTTTGCATCTGGCGGATCATGAAGAACCACAGGAGCGCGAGCAATGCCAACGGAGCGAGGTTAATCAGCCAACTCCAACTGCTGCTGTTTATGTCGTGGAAGGTCATCAGGACGCCCTTATCCTGGAGCGTCTTTATCATTTCCGGATAATTCGCCGGGGCGGTGGTGTGGAAGGCGGAATTGTCATTCCGATAATGCCCGCGGACTTCCATTCCGGTAACTGCGACATCCTTGACGTTGCCCTGATTGACGTCGGTCATGAATTGGGAGAAGTTGACTTCCTTCTCTTTTTGTCCAGCATGGCTGGCATTCACCACCTGCCAAAGCAGAAATGCTGACACGATGATTACAAGCCAGAAGACAATCGTCTTGGTTGTCGAATTCACTAGGGCTCCTGAGCTGAAACCGTTCCCAAACGCGCTTGAAGGGACTACTTCAAATTAGATGCGGCGCGATGATTTTGGATAGAACAATTTCCCACGACTGCTCCAATTCTACCGCTTCTTAAAGAAATAGAGAAAGCTTTGCCGTCAGTAACTAAAGTCATTGCCGAGGAATTAGCTGGCTACAGCCAGATACGACAGGTTTCGCTCGGTTTGATCTGACGAACTGAGGCCGTAGCCAATCAGAAATGCGTCATCCACTAAGAATCCGAAATAATCCGGCTGTAATTGGACTCGTCGTGCTGCTTGCCGGTCCAATAAGGTCGCCAGCTTTACCGATGCCGCGCCGCGCTCTCGCAGGTCACTCATCAAGAAATCGGTCGTGACGCCGGAATGGACCAGTCCCTCGACCAACAACACATGCTGGTCCCGGATATTCGGTTCACGGCTGAAAAATATCTCCAGCAATTTCTCCTGTCCGTCGGCTTCATGCTCTTTGCGGTACTGCGGCTTAATGAATTGACAGATCAACGGGACCTCGAGGACGCGCACCAGATCGGCCATGAACATAAAAGAGTTTTCTAGTACGCCCAATACGTGGATGGTCTTGCCCTGGTAATCGTCGGATATCTGGCGAGCCATCTCGCGTATGCGCTTCTGGATCTGCTCAGCGGGAATCACGGCACTGAGCTCGGCTTTTGCGGCATGGTTCATAAAGATTTTGGGAGAGGCCATATTTTTACCGCGATGGGTTCAGGCAACGAAGTCTCGCGAATCACCACCGCCGAGCCAGGCGTTGCGAGGACGCAATTTTGAAGGCGAAGAGAAACCGCTCATCCAGACTACCTCGTCTCCACTTAGCACGACGGGCCACAGTTTCCGCTCGCTTCCTGTCAAGTGCTTCTCCTGAAGCAGTTCTTTGACCTTCCTCGCAGCCTTACTATGGCCGGGCCAGAATCGGTCTCCCGGTTTCCAGTTTCGGACCTTCAATGGCTGTGCTAGAAGTTCGCGGGCAAACGCGTGGTCGGGATTATAACCTGACCCAGTCAGCTGTTCGATGACAATCGCCTCAATCAGTTTTCCGGCTTCAGGGACGTTAACTCTTCCTGGAATTTCGAGGACGTATTGATAATCCAAATACTCTCGATTCCCGGTTTCGGGGTGAGAGAAGCGTAACAGGTCTTTACTTTTTGAAACTACCCAGCCACCGGTCAAATCGAGCGATTTCTCGGTTCTTAACGAGGCATCGGCGCACCCGAGTTCCAGAATTTGTTCTACATGCTTGAAATCGAGATGAATTTGTAATCTTTGGCCCGCTGCGCGGACGATTCGTCGTTGCATTGCCAAAGGAAGGCGGCGCAGGCACGGGATACTTAAATCGCCGGCATTTTTCGAGATACCCGGCAAAACAGAATCGACTTGGTCAGTCCAATATTCTTCTTCGGCGCGGGCCAATTCCGCGGTATCCGCCAGGACCTCTCGAACGGAGGGATTAATATTGCGTTGCAATCGGGGCAGAATTCCGTGTCGCACTACATTTCGGGCATGACGAAGGTCGCGGTTGCTCGTATCTTCGCGCCAATCCTGCTGCAATCCATTGAGATAGAGTCTCAGGTCGCGCCTCTGAATCCCGAGCAGCGGTCGAATAATGGAGGAGTTACCACCACTGGAATTTCCAAGGTTCAATTTGGGGAAGATGCCCGCCAAGCCCTTCGTCCCAGCACCCCGAAAGAGCTTGAGCAAGACCGTTTCCGCCTGATCATCCAAAGTATGCGCGGTTGCGATTCGATTCACTTTTCCTAAGCGGAGCAGTTCGTGGAAGTATTCATACCGCAACCGGCGGGCAGCAGTTTCAATACTCAAACCCAAGGCAGCCGAATGCTTCTTAACGTCTCCATGTGCGCAGAAAAATTCCAGATTATGTTCGCGTGCGAGTTCGCTGACAAATTTTTTGTCTGAATCTGATTCCGTTCCTCGTAACTGGTGATTGAAATGAATTACCGATAGGACAACCCCAAGCTCGGGCCGCAGTTCTAAGAGCAATCGAAAAAGTGCGACGGAGTCTGATCCACCCGATACCGCAATTCCAAGTCGATCGCCAGGTTCTATAAGCTCGTGGTTAGAAAGGTAACGACTGATGCGATCCTGGAGGGTTTGCACTGCCTAATATTACATCCGCATCATTTTGGGAGCTTTGCCGGGGCGCGACGAGGACCGTGTTTTTGCAAATAAATAAGGTCAGAAATCATAGTACTCTGCATGGGGCGAAAAATGAGGAGGATTATGAATAGACAGGTCGTGCATGGGCTCAAGAAATTCTTAGCTGGATGCGTAGTGCTGGCGGTTTGGGGATTCGCCGCAGGAGTGGCGGCGCAGGAACGCGGAGATCAGAATCATCAACAAACAGCGCCAGCAGCAAGAACACAACCACATGAGAGGCAGCCGCAGGCCAGGGGACCGCAACAACCGCGGCCCGGAACTGAGCAAGGTGTAGGGGGCGGTCACATTCCTCAACGAGGTCCCGCGCCGAGCCGGACTGTGGCGCAACCTCAGCATCGCCAGCCTCAGCAGCAGCAGCGAACCTATCAGGACCAACCAAACCATCCCCAGGCGCCTCACGTCCACGCGCAGAATGACCAGTGGGTGGGACACGATACTGGAAGGAACGACGCTCACTACCACGTCGAACATCCGTGGGAACACGGACGTTTCACCGGAGCCATTGGTGCCCGGCACGTTTGGCGCTTACATGGAGGCAACCGCGAGCGCTTCGATTTAGGCGGATTCTTTTTTCAAGTTGCGCCTTACGATTACGACTCTTGCGGGGATTGGCAATGGGACAGCGATGACATTGTCATTTACGCCGATCCGGACCATGACGGATGGTATCTGGCCTACAATACGCGCATAGGCACGTATGTTCACGTCTTGTATTTGGGTGCTTGATTCAGCATTAAGCGGGATACAGTGGATGGCCGACCTCCACTCTCCCTTCGATTCGGTTCGGAATCAAAATTGCAAAATAAAAATAGCCTTACCGCCAAACATCTCGCACTTTTCAAATCATTTTGAACTGTTATAATCTCCAGTCTTTTGCAACCGCACCAGATTCGAATGGCTACTTAATCGGCAACGCTGCATGAACCGGAACCGTAAAAAGTTCCGCTGCGCCTGGAACGTTCTGATCGATGCAGATTTTTCATCGCAGTGCCAACACAATCTCGAAGGCGACGATAGTAGCGTCGGTGTTTCTGGCGGGCGGACTGTTGTGGGCTACCCTCCAGCTGCAACGTTCTCCTTACGTGACTTATGAGAAGGTAGCCAGGCCTCAACCGGTGCCGTTCAGCCACCAGCACCACGTTGCGGGGGCTGGCATCGACTGCCGCTATTGTCATACCTCGGTCGAGACTTCAGATTTTGCCGGTATTCCTCCGACGCGAACGTGCATGAATTGCCATTCACAAATTTGGGCGGGGCTCCCATGTTAGAGCCGGTGCGAGAAAGTTTTCGGACTGGCAAGTCATTGGTTTGGAACCGGGTCAACGACCTTCCTGACTTCGTTTACTTCGATCACAGCATTCATATAAATAAAGGAGTGGGCTGCAACACCTGCCACGGGCCGGTAGATCGCATGCCGCTGATGTATAACTACGCTTCGCTGCAGATGGAGTGGTGCCTCGATTGCCACCGGTCTCCGGATAAATATCTGCGGCCACGCGAGGAAGTCTTTAATATGCGCTACGAGCAGCCGTCGCGATTTGAAACCGCTGTTATTGGATGGAAAGCAATATACCGATCAACAGTCCTTGGGCATTGATCTGATCCAGAAATATAACTTGCGGACGGTGGCGGATATCACCAGTTGTTCGACATGTCATCGGTAGCAGCTTGTGGCAAGATTATAAATAGAAATCAGATGATGGAAAACGAAAATAACGGCAAGCAACACATCGAGGCGGTTTGTCCGAGCAAGAAAGACAAACTGGATCTCGAAACCGCTCGCGCCCGGATCGCCGAAACCAAAGGTCCGGAATACTGGCGGAGCCTCGAAGAGCTAGCTGGGAGTACCGAATTTCAGGAGATGATGCACCGGGAATTTCCTAAGGGCGCATCAGAGTGGGCAGATTCGGTCTCCCGTCGCGGTTTTATGAAGTTGATGGGCGCGTCGCTGGCGATGGCTGGCATGACGGCCTGCACGAAGCAGCCGCTGGAGCCCATTGTTCCTTATGTGCAGACAGCCCGAGGAAGTGATACCCGGGCGTCCGATGTTTTACGCGACCGCTTTTTCGCTTGGGTGGATACGCGACGCCGGTGCTTGTGGAGAGCCATCTTTACCGTCCGACAAAGATTGAAGGCAATGACCAGCATCCCGCAAGCTTGGGTGGGACTGATATTTTCGCGCAGGCTTCCATCCTCGATATGTACGACCCCGACCGCTCGCAGAACATTACCTATCTCGGCGAGTTGAGCACGTGGGGCGAGTTCATGGCCGGCGATGCGAGAGCCGTTGATCGCGCAGAACGCGGCGAACGGCGCGGGAATTCGGATTTTGACGCGGTACGGTTTCATCGCCGACGCTTGGCCGATCAATTCGCTCAGATTCGTTCGCGCTATCCGGAAGCGAAATGGCATGTTTATGAGCCGGTGAATCGCGACAATGTGATCGCGGGAGCGCAGATGGCATTCGGCCAGCCGGTCGAAACGATCTACAAATTCGATGCGGCGGATGTCATTGTCTCGCTCGATGCGGACTTTCTCTACGCAGGATTCCCTGGTATTACGCGATACGCGCGGGATTTTGCGAAGCGACGCAATCCGGATGCCGGGAACATGAGCCGGATGTACGTGATCGAAAGCACGCCTAGTTCGACGGGTGCGAAGGCCGATCATCATTTGCCAGTACGGGCGAGTGGACATCGAGCCATTTGCGCAAGCTTTGGCTGGCGGCTTGGGCGGCGCTGGCGGGACCGTCGCTTGAAGGGCGACCAACAGAAAATATCTTGCCGCGATTGTTAAAGATTTGCAAGGCCATCGCGGATCCAGCGTCGTGATCGCCGGAGATCACCAGCCTGCCTGCCGTTCACGCTCTTGTTCACTCGATCAATCAGTCACTTGGCAACGTCGGGAAAACTGTTTTCTATACCGAACCCGTTAACGCGAACCCGATCAATCAAATCGATTCGTTGAAAGATTTGATCGCCGATATGCGGGCCGGCAAAGTGCAAATGCTCCTGATTGCCGGCGTGTAATCCGGTTTATGACGCGCCCGCCGATCTCGGATTCGCGGACGCTTTGAAATCCAGCAACATTCCTCTTCGAATTCATCTTGGTCTCTATCAGGATGAGACTTCGCAATATTGTCACTGGCATATCAACGAAGCGCACTATCTGGAATCGTGGGGAGATGCCACGCGCTTATGACGGCACGGTGAGCATTGTGCAGCCGCTGATCGCTCCGCTTTATGGCGGTAAGAGCATGTACGAAGTGATGGCTCTGTTCGCCGGACAATCGGAAGCGACCGGCCACGAGTTAGTGCAGAATTATTGGCGCTCGAAGCACCCCGGCGCTGACTTCGACGCGTTCTGGCGGAAGTCGCTGCATGATGGCTGGATCGAAGGCACGACCTTCAGCCGAAAAGCGTTACGGCGAAAGGGCGGCGCTGCTCCTCATCTGCCGCGACAAATCAGAACGACAGCAGCATCGAGATTAATTTCCGCCGCGATCCTTCGATTTACGACGGACGCTTCGCCAACAATGGCTGGCTGCAAGAACTGCCCAAGCCGATGACGAAGATGACCTGGGATAATCCTGTGCTGATGGGCCCGGCGATGGCAGAGCGCATGGGAATGAAGTCGGGCGACCTGGTTCGCATCGACTTGAACGGAAAAAATCTTGACGCTTCCAGTCTGGATTCAGGCCGGACATCCTGACAATTCGGTCACACGTATTTCTGGGATACGGGCGCGCTCGCGCGGGACGCGTTGGCACAGGCGCGGGATTTGATTTTTATCCGCTGCGGTTCAGCGCCACGCCTTGGTTCACGACGCGGCGCGAAAATTTCAAAGACAGGCGGAACGTATCTGCTCGCCTCCACGCAGGGCTACCAGACGATGGAAACCCAGGATGGAGACAGCCGCGCCTTTGGTGCGCACACGCAGCCTTGACGACTACAAAAAGGATCCGAATTTCGCGCAGGAAGACAATCCCCCGCCGAACTCACGCTCTATCCCGGCTACGACTACAAAAGCGAACCTTACGCGTGGGGAATGACGATCGATCTGAATGCCTGCGTGGGATGCAATAACTGCATCGTCGCCTGCCAATCGGAAAATAATATTCCCATCGTTGGCAAAGAGCAGGTCAACAAAGGCCGGCACATGCATTGGTTGCGAGTCGACGCTTATTACCAGGGCGATCGCGATAATCCCAAAGCATATTTCCAGCCGGTACCGTGCATGCAGTGTGAAAACGCGCCATGCGAGTTGGTTTGTCCCGTTGGCGCAACGACCCATAGCTCGGAAGGTCTCAACGACATGATTTACAACCGCTGCGTCGGGACGCGCTATTGCTCGAACAACTGTCCTTACAAAGTGCGGCGGTTTAATTTCTTTCTCTTCCAGGATTGGGATACCCCGCAATTCAAGATGATGCGGAATCCCGATGTGACCGTACGCAGCCGCGGAGTGATGGAGAAATGCACATACTGCGTGCAGCGGATCAATCATCATCGGATTGACGCGGAGATTGCGAAGATCGCAAAATCGCGGACGGGGAATTGCAAACAGCGTGCCAGCAATCATGTCCGGCGAACGCGATTATTTTCGGAAACATCAATGACCGGAACAGCCGGTTTCAAAACTGAAAGCTAATGCAGCGAAATTATGGATTGTTGCAGGATCTGAATACGCGTCCGCGGACGACGTATCTGGCGGAAATTCGAAATCCGAATCCTGAACTGGAAGCCTAAGAAAGAATGGTGAGAGCAACCGAAGTCGAAGTCGGCGAGGATAAAGCGCCAGTTCTTGCGCCGGGGCATAGCTTTGGCTCGATCACCGACAAAATCAGCGGACATCGTGCTCAAGCGCCCGGTTCACCTGGGATGGGTTTTTGGATTCTTCGTCAGCTTCATGGTGATGCAGGGACTGCTGCTGGGCGCGACTTATCTGTTCGTGAAGGGCGTCGGAGTCTGGGGCGTAAATATCCCCGTCGGGTGGGGATTCGCCATCGTCAATTTTGTTTGGTGGATCGGAATCGGTCACGCCGGAACTTTGATTTCGGCCATTCTTTTATTGTTGCGGCAATCGTGGCGGAATTCCATTAACCGGTTCGCCGAGGCCATGACACTTTTCGCCGTGGCCGCAGGCGGGCATGTTTCCGCTGCTCCATTTGGGCCGCCCGTGGGTTTTCTACTGGCTGTTTCCTTATCCCAACACTATGGGATACTGGCCGAACTTTCGCAGTCCGCTAGTGTGGGACGTTTTCGCGGTCTCCACCTACTTCACTATTTCGCTGGTGTTCTGGTTCATCGGATTGATTCCCGATCTGGCGAGCCTTCGTGACCGCACCGACAACTAGTTCATCCGCTTCACCTATGGTCTGCTGGCCATGGGATGGCGCGGTTCGGCGCGGCATTGGGCGCGATACGAAACTGCCTATCTTCTGTTGGCAGGCTTGGCCACGCCGCTCGTTCTGTCGGTTCACACGGTTGTGAGCTTCGATTTCGCCATTGGCATTGTTCCGGGCTGGCATACCACCATTTTCCCTCCTTACTTCGTTGCGGGAGCAATCTATTCCGGATTCGCGATGGTGCTGGTGCTGGCCATTCCCATCCGCAAATTTTATGGCGTGAAAGATTTCATCACTGACCGTCATCTTGAAAACTCTGCCATGGTCATGCTCGCGACCGGCCTGATAGTTGGTTACGGATATGCCATGGAAGCTTTCATGAACTGGTATGGCGGAAATCCTTACGAGAACTTTTTGCGCTGGAACCGGCTGCATGGTCCTTACGCGCCCTGGTATCTCGCTCTTCTTTTTTTCAACATTGTTCTGCCGCAAATTTTGTGGGTTCGCCGCATCCGCACCAATTCGATCTGGCTTTTCCTGATTTCTCTCGATGTTCTGGTCGGAATGTGGCTGGAGCGTTTCATTATCGTGGTGGTCAGCCTGACATCGCGACTTCACCGAATTCCGCCTGGGGAATGTATTACCCCACGCGCTGGGATTGGGCCGTCTTCATCGGAACCTTGGGCATGTTCTGCGCATTGATGTTCCTGTTTGTGCGGCTACTGCCGATGATTTCGATATTTGAGCTGAATACTCTGCTGCCGGAAGCTGAGGTTGAGCACGAATTGACGCCAGTGGAGTGGAGCACTGATGATGCCAGCCGTGATAAAGCCTGCGTCAATTTTCGGAATGATGGCTGAATTCGATACGCCGACTGAAATCGTAGCTGCGGCGCAGCGCACAAGGAAGCGGGATATAAGAAGAATCGACGCCTATAGTCCCTTTCCTATCGAAGAATTGGCCGAAGCAATTGGATTCCACAAGAACGGCGTGCCGATGATCACGCTGAGTGGGCGGAATTCTGGGAATGTGCGGCGGTTTCATGCTTGCAGTGGTGGGTGAACACGATCAGCTATCCGGTGAACATTGGAGGCCGGCCGCCGAATTCGTGGCCCGCTTTTATTCCGGTTACATTTGAAATGACTATTTTGTTTGCCGGGCTTTCGGCAGTTTTCGGCATGCTGGTTTTGAATGGATTGCCCATGCCATATCATCCGGTTTTCAACGTGCCGCGATTTGAATTGGTCACCAGAGACAAATTTTTCCTGGTGATTTTCTCGTCGGATCCAAGATACGACATGACGAAACGCGGACGTTTTCCTTGAGAGTCTGGGAGCAAAGTCCATTTCGGAGGTTCCCAGCTAGGTGCTGAGTCCTGCGCAAATTTTCGGCGTTGGGAATATCTGGAGCCTGATTTTGCTCGCTGGGTGCCGGCAGGATATGCACGATCAACCGCGTTTTAAGCCTCTGGCGATGAGCGATTTTTATCCCGACCTGCGTTCCGCGAGACCGCCAGTGGAAGGCACAGTGGCGCGAGGCCAGTTGCATGAAGATACTTATTTTTATACCGGCAAAGTTGCCGACGGAAATCCCGGCGACTACATGCCGTTTCCGGTGACGCCAGATGTTTTGGAGCGTGGTCAGCAACGCTTCAATATTTATTGCTCCCCCTGCCATTCGCGGTTAGGCGATGGAAATGGCATCGTCGTGCAACGGGGATTCCGCGCTCCGCCGTCTTACCACACCGACCGGCTGCGCAAGGCACCACTGGGATATTTCTTTGAGGTCATGACCTATGGCTTTGGAGCTATGCCGGAATATGCCCCGCAAATTCCCGCACGAGACCGGTGGTGCATCGTCGCTTACATCCGGGCGCTGCAATTAAGTCAATCGGCTACGAGCGCGGACATTGCCGGCGGGGCAGCAGGTGCCGTCGGAACCTCCGCAATTCCGCGGAGATCCCGGATTCTGGCGCAACTTTGCCGGCTCGCGGCTCCGCAACAATAGCGAAGGGGAGCAATCGAAATGAGCACGGTGGGCGTGAACAATATGGATATGATGGCGCCGCCGGTTGCGCAGACGATTCAACAGCGCTCGCTGGTCATCGGTGTGGTCTTCGCGATCATCGCCGCGGTTTTTGCGTTCTTCTCGCCGGACCAGTTCTTCCGCTCTTACTTGCTGGGATACATGGCGTGGCTCGGATTGAGCTTGGGATGCATGGCATTCCTGATGCTTCAGCATATGACGGGCGGTGCGTGGGGAATGGTTATGCGGCGTCCGCTGGAAGCCGCGACTCGCACTTTGCCGCTCATGGGGATTCTGTTCCTCCCGATTATTTTGGGGATGCGTCATCTTTACGTGTGGACGAATCTAGACATAATGGCGCGCGATCCACGCCTCAACCAGCTCGCGCACTCTTATCTCACGCCTCGCGGGTTCGTTTTCCGGGCCGTTGTTTATTTTGTAATCTGGCTGCTCATTGGGTGGCGGCTGAACACAATCTCGGCGGAACAGGACAATCCGCCAACCAGAAACCTGAGTCCAAGATTCCGGAATATCGCAGCCCCTGGACTGCTGCTTTACGCGCTGACCATTTCTTTTGCGCTAATTGATTGGGTGATGTCGCTGACCCCGCCATGGATTTCGACAATTTATGCTCTGATTTTTATCGTGGGACAGTGCCTCTCCGCTGTCTGCTTCATCGTCGTTGTTGAGCGAATGTTTTTTCCGTACAAGCCCGTTTCAACTTACCTGAGGCCGAAGGAAGTGCAAGATCATGGCAAGTTCATGCTCACGCTGATCATGCTATGGGCATATTTCTCATTCTCGCAGTTGCTGATTATCTGGGCGGGAAATCTTCCAGATGAAATTATTTTTTACACGCGACGCTTTCACTACGGGTGGGAATATGTCGGTTTATTCCTGATCGTCTTTCATTTTGCAGTGCCGTTCGCGCTGCTTCTGTCCCGGCCTCTAAAACGTGATCCGCGGCGGTTGGTAAAGGTTGCAGTATGGATGATCTTCATGCGGTATGTGGATCTTTATTGGTTCATCGAGCCGAATTTTCATCAGGCATTTTATTGGCATTTTCTCGACGCGATGGTTCCGATCGCGATCGGCGGACTGTGGCTGGCATTGTTTTTCCATAATGTGAGGCAGCGTCCTTTGTTACCGTTGTATGACGTTCATGCTGAAGAACTTTTTGAAGTGACGCACGATGCACATGCATAACCAACATCCCGGACACGGTGAACATCACGACGAGGTAAGGTTTGAGCGGCGCGATCTCAGCTCCAAGGCGATTCTCGGATCGCTGTTCGCCCTGGCGGTTTTTGTCGCGATGGTCTACTTCATTGTTCTGGGAACATACAAGTTTGGAGACTGGTACGAAGCAACTCACCAGACTGCGCAAAATCCGATGGCGCAACCCGCAGATGCCGATATTCGCAGTACAAATGCCGTGACTACTGCGGCTCGAATTGAGAAGAATTTCTCGCAGCCACGCCTGGAAACCAACGAGCGCATCGAAAACAATGATTTCAGGCTTCAGGAAGAGCAGAAGCTCCACAGTTACGGATGGGCCGATCAACAGGGCGGTGCGGTGCGAATCCCGATTGACCGAGCTATGGAACTAATTGCCCAACGTGGATTGAACACGACGCCGAGAGCAGGCACCACGCCGGAGTCAGTGGTAAACACAATCACCGCGGCCGCGGAAAAATCCGATACGGTGAAGGGATCGAGTCGCCGCAGTCGAACAACGGAGCGAAGCCGAAAGCAGCGAAGAAGCACTGAGTGTCTATGAATAAGACCGTCATCCCGACCGAAGAGAACGCCTAGAGAAGCATTGTGCCCGACTGTGCTGCGACTCTTATGCTTATGCGTCGGGATGGTTGGTTTTTCGCTCGCCGCTTACGGTCAAGCCATGACGCACAGGGAATTATGTCCCCTCCGGCAAATGTGCGCCCGCCGGGGCTGAAGAATGTTGGCATTCAACAAAACTTAGATGGAGCAGATTCCGGGTGATCTTGTTTTTCGCGACGAGACTGGCAAAACGGTTCATCTCGAGCGATTACTTTGGCCAGAAGCCAATGATCTTGAGCCTGGTTTATTACCGCTGTCCGATGCTTTGCGGAGAGGTGCTGAACGGACTTTGCAGCGCCTTGAAGGTGCTGAAATTTAATGTGGGCGATGAGTTCAATGTCCTGACTGTGAGCTTCGATCCGAAAGACACACCCGAACTCGGCGCCGCGAAAAAAGCTGAATATCTGGAACGGTATAAGCGCCCGGGCGCAGCGAATGGCTGGCACTTTCTGACGGGCCCACAGGAGTTCGATTGACGCGTTAACCAAAGCAGCCGGATTCCAATATCAATACGATCCGAAGACTGAGCAATTCGCCCATTCGACCGCCATCATGATCCTGACGCCCGAGGGCAAGATCGCTCAGTATTACTATGGCGTCGAATACGCGCCGAAAGATTTGCGGCTGGGATTGATTCAGGCCTCCCAAAACAAAATCGGCACATGTAGTGGATGAGGTGCTGCTCTACTGCTACCACTACGATCCCATGACGGGGAAATACGGCGCGTCATTTCGCGGATTTTGCAGCTCTCGGCGTTAGCGACGGTTTTGATTCTGGGACTGTTCATGACTTTGCTGATTCGCCACGGCTCAGACGCTGAACATGACAAGCGGTTCGGGTCACTGGAACTCATGGTTGATACTTTCCCACTTTGGCCGGTGCAGGCCTCGTCAATAGCAGGACAATTGGACCTGCTGTACGTCTTCCTGCTTGTTTTGTCGGCCGTCACGTGCGCGGCTATTTTTACCGTCATCGCTGTGTTTGCGATGAAGTACCGGCGGCGTCATGGACGCGAGGCTGAACAGATTCACGGATCCTTGGTTCTCGAGATCGCCTGGTCGGTGATTCCGCTTGGGGTCTTCCTTGTCATTTTCGCCTGGGGCGCGGTACTTTATTTCCACGAACGTACGCCGCCGCGGGATTCAACCGAGGTTTACACGGTCGCAAAGCAATGGATGTGGAAATTTCAGCATCCTGAGGGCCACGCGAAATCAATGAACTGCATGTTCCGGTGGGCCGTGACGTGAGGCTGATTTTGACGTCACAGGACGTGATTCATAGCTTTTATGTGCCGGCGTTCCGCATTAAGCAGGACGTTCTGCCGGGACGCTATGTCACGGCATGGTTTCGCGCCACGAAACCCGGCACCTATCATTTGTTCTGCGCCGAATATTGCGGAACTATGCATTCCGGAATGATCGGGCAAATTGTTGTAATGGAAACTCATGATTATCAGGCCTGGCTGGCCGGCAGCAGAACTTTTGGAGGATTGGCGGCGGCTGGCCAAAGTCAATTCGATCAGCTCGGATGCCCCACTTGCCACAAGTTCGAAACTCAGGGCCGCGGGCCGACTCTAAATGGAGTCTATGGCAATCCGGTGACGCTGGAAGATGGACGCACAGTGATCGCGGATGAAAATTATATTCGGGAATCTATAATGAGTCCGGGCGCGAAGATCGTTTCGGGATTCAAAAACATCATGCCCGTATTCCAAGGCCTGGTGGATGAAGAGCAAATGAACGAACTCGTGGCATACATTAAATCGTTGAGCATGCCTCCAGCGGGATCGGCGGGAAATCCAACATTGATACCGGCGGGCACTCAGCCGCAGCACACGAAAGAATGAGATTAGCTTCACACATTAGGTAGATCAGGAATAGGAACCACAATGGCCACCGCAGTAATCGGAACCGAACGCAAGAACTACGTAAATGCCGAGTATGGCGTTCGCTCGTGGCTGCTCACCACCGACCACAAGCGAATTGCGTTGCTGTATTTGCTCTCCATCACATTCTTCTTTTTTATCGGCGGATTCTTCGCACTTTTAATCCGTCTGGAATTACTGACCCCAGCCGGCGATCTGGTGCAGGCCGATACATATAACAAGCTGTTCACCATGCATGGGCAGATCATGGTGTTCTTTTTCCTGATTCCATCGATTCCAGCCGTACTGGGGAATTTTCTGATTCCGCTGATGGTAGGCGCGAAAGACCTGGCGTTTCCGCGCATCAATCTGTTGAGTTGGTATTTGTACATCATTGCCGGCGGATGCTCATGCTGCACTGCATTCTGACCGGCGGAGTCGATACCGGTTGGACCTTCTACACCCCGTTCAGCACGGCTTTCAGCAATACCAAGGTGATCGAGGCCGGTCTGGCGATATTTGTCGTGGGATTCTCGTCCATCCTGACGGGATTGAATTTTGTAGTGACTGTGCATCGCATGAGGGCGCCCGGGCCTGACCTGGGGTCGTCTGCCCCTTTTTGTGTGGTCGCATTACGCTACCAGCATCATTATGTTGCTGGGAACGCCGGTGCTAGCGATTACGTTGCTGCTGGTAGTTTTCGAACGGGCTTTTAATCTCGGAATTTTCGATCCCACGCGCGGTGGAGATCCTCTTCTGTTTCAACATTTATTCTGGTTTTATTCTCATCCCGCGGTCTACATCATGATTCTTCCGGCGATGGGCGTGGTCAGCGAAATTGTGCCATGCTTCTCGCGCAAAGCGGGTTTTCGGATACAGCTTCGTCGCCATGTCGAGTATTGCGATTGCTGTTTTCGGATTCCTGGTCTGGGCACATCACATGTTCGTGGCCGGAATCTCGCTTTACTCGGCTCTGTTCTTTTCCATCCTGAGTTATCTGGTTGCGGTGCCTTCCGCCGTCAAAGTATTCAATTGGACGGCGACCATGTACAAGGGGTCGATTTCGTTTTCGACTCCCATGCTTTACGCATTTGGTTTTATCGGATTATTCACCATCGGCGGGCTCACCGGATTGTTCCTGGCGGCATTAGGATTTGATGTCCACGTCACCGATACATATTTCGTGATCGCGCATTTTCACTACATCATGGTGGGCGGCGCGGTAATGGGGTACCTGGGGGGAATCCATTTCTGGTGGCCGAAGATTTCCGGACGGATGTATCCCGAGGCCTGGGGCCGACTTGCGGCGGTGATCGTTTTCATCGGATTCAATCTGACGTTCTTTCCGCAATTCATTCTCGGCTATCTGGGAATGCCGCGGCGTTACTGGCAGTATCCGCCGGAATTCCAGGTGCTGAATGTGTTTTCAACGGCAGGCTCGACAATTCTCGCCGTCGGATATTTGCTCCCCATGGTCTATCTGCTGTGGTCGCTTCGTTATGGAAAGATTGCCGGAGATAATCCGTGGGGCGCCGCTGGCCTGGAATGGAAAACCTCTTCGCCGCCACAAACTTTCAATTTCGATGTGACCCCCGAAGTTACGTGGGAAGCCTACAACTACGACGAAATCCCGATGCCCGAGGAGGTTTCTCTTGAGCGATAGCCCGCTCGCGCTTGAGCATGAGAGCGCTCTGGAGCACCCGAGTCCGCTGCAACACCACTTCGCGACTATGGACCAGCAGCGCGACGCCTCGTCTCTGGGCATGTGGCTGTTTCTCGGCACGGAGGTCATGTTCTTTGGCGGTATGTTCTGCGCCTACCTGATTTATCGCTACTGGTACTTCAACGAATTCGCAATCGGCAGCCGCAGCATCAGCCTCTGGACTTGGGACAGTCAATACCATTGTTCTTATCTGCAGCAGTTTGACGGTGGCGTTGGGGGTACGCGCGGCGCAGATGGGAAAGCAAAAGCTGCTGATCATTCTGCTGCTTCTCACCATGGTTTTTGGACTCGCATTCCTTGGAATCAAAGGAATCGAGTGGTATCAGAAGTATGAAGAACATCACGTCCCCGGCACTTCATTCAATGTGGACGATCTGGTCCAGAAGTACCCTGAAATTCACATTGATCCGAGGCACGAGCAGATTTATTTTTCGCTTATATTTCGCGTTGACCGGATTACACGCGCTGCACATGGTGATCGGGCTCGGCATTTTTACTTTTCTGACTTACTTTGCGTGGAAGGGAAAATACACTCCGGAATATCACACCCCGATTGAAATTGGCGGGTTGTACTGGCACTTCGTGGATATTGTCTGGATTTATTTATTTCCGTTGTTATATCTGATTGATCGAAAACCGATTCACTGAGCGCAGCTATGTCAGAACCTGTACACATACTTCCCGCAAGGCTCTACGTAACCATCTGGATCATCCTCATGGTCCTTACCGTGGTGACAGCTGGAGTGGCTTACATTGATCTGGGCCCTCTCAACACCGTAGTGGCATTAATTATTGCCAGTTTCAAGGCTATTCTTGTGGTGTTGTTTTTCATGCACGTGAAGTACACCAGTGACCGTCTGACGAAAATGGTTGTGGTTTCTGTGGTGTTCTGGCTCATGTTATTGCTGGTGTTGAGTCTGATGGATTACGGCACGCGACACTACACTTAACTTTTATCTTCCATCCCGAACCGGCTTCCGGCATGCCGGACACTTTCACTCAACTCGCGAATTTATCCAAGTCTAAAAAAGTTGACGCCGATGCGTTGGCTGAGTCTTTGCGCCGCAACGTGCGCGGAGAAGTGCGTTTTGATGATGGCAGCCGCGCTTTGTACGCGACTGATGGATCGAACTACCGGCAACTGCCTATCGGAGTTGTGATCCCTCGCGATGCCGATGACGTTATTGCCACCGTCTCGACCGCGAAAGAACACTCGGCCCCAATTCTTTGTCGTGGCGGAGGAACGTCGCTCGCAGGTCAATGCTGCAATGTTGCTTTAGTCCTGGATTTCTCGAAGTACATGGCGGGGATCATCGAAATCGATCCCGAGCGGCAACTGGCCCGGGTGCAGCCCGGCGTAATTCTCGATCATCTTCGCAGCGCTGCGGAGAAACATCATTTAACTTTTGGGCCTGACCCCGCCACCCATGATCGCTGCACCCTTGGCGGCATGATCGGCAATAACTCCTGCGGCGTCCATTCAGTGATGGCGGGCAAGACCGACGACAATATCGAAGCGCTGGAAGTCCTCACCTACGATGGGGCTCGGATGAAGGTGGGCGCCAGCTCTGAGACCGATATTGCTCGGAGTATCAGCAAGGGTGGGCGCGAAGGGGATATCTACGCTCGGCTTCAAAATATCGGCGACCGGTATGGCGACCTGGTTCGCCAGCGGTATCCGAACATTCCGCGCCGTGTTTCCGGATACAACTTGAATTATTTGTTGCCTGAAAACGATTTCCATGTTGCGCGGGCTTTGGTTGGATCCGAGGGGACGTGCGTGACCATACTCGAAGCTACTTGTCGTCTGGTCAAAAGCCCACCAGAACGCGTATTGCTGGTCATTGGTTATCCCGACATTTTTCAGTGCGCTGATCACGTCCCCGAGGTAATGCGCAGCGAGCCAATCGGACTCGAAGGGATTGATGATCTTCTCTTCGAATATACCCGGCGGAAGGGAATCAATTCCGAAGGCTTGGCCTTGCTGCCTCCTGGCGGAAGCTGGCTACTGGCGGAGTTTGGGGCAGAGACTCGCGCGGCGGCGGTGGCCCAAGCCGAAAACTTAATCGCCGTCTTGCAGACGAAGCGCTGAATCCGCCGAATGTGCGGCTGTTCACCGACCCAGTGCTGGCGAAGAAGAGTTTGGGCAGTCCGCGAATCCAGTCTTGGCGCAATTTCACATGTGCCGGGAGAGGCTTTGACATGGGAAGGATGGGAAGACTCCGCGGTGGCACCAGAAAAGCTTGGAAGCTACCTGCGCGAACTTCGGAAGTTAATGCAGGCTTACCACTATCGCGGCCCGCTGTATGGACATTTTGGGCACGGGTGCGTCCACACCCGGATTAACTTTGATCTGCAAACTTCTGAGGGTATCGCCAAGTGTCGGAAGTTTGTCGAAGATGCCGCTGATTTGGTAGTCAGTTATGGCGGTTCACTTTCGGGAGAGCACGGCGACGGACAAGCGCGTGCGGAGTTATTGCCGAAAATGTTTGGACCGGAATTGGTCCAAGCCTTCTCGCGAGTTCAAAGCAATCTGGGACCCTGAGTGGAAAATGAATCCAGGAAAAGTGGTCGAGCCGTACCGCCTGGATGAGAATTTGCGATTAGGGCCCGGACACCGGCCGTGGGAACCCACAACCCATTTTCGGTTTCCTGACGATAACGGCAGTCTTGCGCATGCGACCTTGCGCTGCGTAGGCGTCGGCAAGTGCCGGAATTATGAAAGTGGAGTGATGTGCCCAAGCTTCCGCGTCACCCGCGAAGAAGAACATTCAACTCGCGGCCGCGCACACTTGTTGTGGGAGATGACGCAGCGGGACGTGATTAAAGAAGGATGGCACGATCATACTGTCAAAGATTCGCTCGATCTCTGTCTCTCATGCAAGGGATGCAAAAGTGATTGTCCGGTGGGTGTGGATGTCGCGACCTACAAAGCTGAATTTCTTTCGCATCACTATGAAAATCGGCCACGGCCTCGAAGTGCCTACGCCTTCGGGCACATCGACGTATGGGCTCGAATGGCTTCCCATGCGCCGTGGCTGGTTAACCTAACTACTCAGCTCCCAGGATTCCGGGAAATCTCTAAGTTCCTCGCTGGTATGCCGCAACAGCGTGCCATTCCAGCGTTCGCACCGCAAACTTTTCGGAACTGGTTTCAGCGTCGCGGACTGAAGACTCCCGCTGGATCTCCAGTGTTGTTGTGGCCGGATACATTCAATAATTATTTTCACCCTGAGATCGCGAAAGCAGCGGTCGAGATTCTGGAACATGTGGGATTTCGAGTTCAGTTGCCGAAACGAATTCTGTGTTGCGGACGTCCCCTTTACGACTTTGGAATGTTGGATCGAGCCAAGCGTTTGCTATTACAGATTATCGAAACGCTGCGGGAAGAAATTGAGGCAGGGATTCCGATTGTAGTGTTAGAGCCGAGTTGTGCCGCGGTATTTCGCGATGAATTGTTAAATCTATTTCCAAACAATGAACAGGCGCTTCGTTTGTCGAAGCAAGTATTCTTGTTGAGTGAGTTCCTGGAGCAAAAAGCCGCGGGAGCGCCCCTGCCTAAGATCGGGCGAAAAGCTCTGATCCATGGTCATTGCCATCAGAAATCGATAATGAAGATGACTTCGGAAGTATCAGTGCTAGAGCGCCTGGGAATTGACTTCGAAGAGCCGGCAGCGGGCTGTTGCGGAATGGCAGGCTCTTTTGGGTTTGAACTTGATAAATACGAAACCTCAATTGCGATTGGCGAACTGGAATTACTGCCTGCGGTTCGCGGCGCGCCGGCCGATCAGTTGATCGTTGCGAATGGATTCAGTTGTCGCGAGCAGATTGCACAATGTACCGGACGCGGCGTGTTGCATCTTGCGGAAGTTATTCAAATGGGATTGACAGAAGAACGAAGACAGCGCCCGGTAATCAATCTCCCGAGATAGTTGCCGGACGGATGGTGCGAGGCCTTGGCATATTTGCCGGCGCTGCTTGCGGCTCCAGCAATCTTCGAAGCTCTGGCAATGCAGCTCGCATAGCTTGCTCTCCAGAAAGAACCAGGTCGGCGCTATGCTCGAAGTCGTCATACTTATATCCGTTGACGTCAGGTTCGACTACCAGGTCGGCGGCGGCTCTCCACAAATTGCAATTCATTTCTTGCGCGATCGCGAAGCATTGTCCGATCACATCAAATAAATGGCGCGGACCCTCGCGGCCTGTCCATTTACCCTTGAGATTTATTGCCAGGACGGGGTCGCTGCTCATTTCCCGGAGAGGTCTCGACGGAACCGCATGTGCGAGCATCCCATCCACCAGCAATCTGCCGTCAATCTTTATCGGCAAAAACATCCCAGGATATGCGCAGCTCGCCCGCACCGCCTCAACCAAAGGTCCGGACTTGAAAACGACACCTTCGCCCGTGGAAAAATCGGTTGCTGCTACAGCCAAAGGAATCTGCAATTCCTCGAATGTTTTTACTTTGAGGACGCTGTTCAAGAAACCTATCATTCGCTGGTTGCTGGCGAAGCCATAGCGAGAGACGGTCCAACGAGCAAAGTGCTTAAATCGGACGCGGGACGCGACTTCCAGTAGCTCGTCCACGGAAAGGCCGCTACAGTATGCCGCACCAATCAACGCGCCTACACTGGTGCCCGCTACAAGGTTGATAGGAATATTTTCTTGCTCGAGAACTTTCAGAACTCCGATGTGAGCGATGCCGCGAGCAAATCCGCCGCCGAGCGCAAGGCTAATGCCGAGAGGGGGATCAGTGGGCTGAGATGCGCGTCCTGAGAGTTCCCGTCCCAGCGCCTGCACCGAGCGAACGATCTTTCCCAAACTCTTCATGGCGACCTCAGGCTACGGTCTTATCCAGTAAGGTACACAGCAAGTTAGATGCCAGTTATGCTTGGGAACAGTACCCAGCTGAGCGTTACCCTCGCACGAAGATTTGGGCGTGCAGAACGCGAGGCCTCAGACGGTGACTAACTGTTGTAATCCTGATAGGTTAGGGCGCATGGTCAGGGAAATATCCGCCGGAGGCGTGGTAGTGCGTCCTACGGAAAGTGGGTGGGAGATGGCTGCCATTGAGCCGCAGCGCGAGCCACCGCCCACAGGGAGTGCCGCAGGAAAGCAGAAGAGTTCACAAAAAATGTTACTTGCCTTGCCTAAAGGGTTGGTCGATGCCGGGGAGAAAGCTGAGCAGACGGCCGTTCGGGAGGTATGGGAAGAGACCGGAATTAAGGTCAGCGTGGTCACCAAACTTAAAGACATCAAGTACGTTTATGTGCGCTCATGGGGAGATCAAGCACGGGTTTTCAAAATCGTGAGTTTTTATTTGTTGATGTATGAGGCAGGAACCATTGACGACATCGATCCGTCGATGAGGGTCGAGGTAAAGCGAGCTCTGTGGATTCCTCTCGATGAAGCCCCTAAAAAACTTGCATATCGCGGGGAACGGGACGTCGTTGTGTTGGCGCAAAATTATTTGAAAGCACAATCGGAGGCATAGCACGATGCATCAACACTCGCACCAACATCCACACGTTGAGACTCATTTCAGAGCGGGGAACTTCGTTCGCGACGTGGTAATAGGAATGTCCGACGGGCTCACGGTGCCCTTCGCGCTGGCCGCGGGCCTTTCAGGAGCGGTGCAAAGCACTCATCTGGTCGTGGTCGGAGGGTTGGCTGAAATTGCCGCAGGATCCATTGCGATGGGCCTCGGTGGGTATCTTGCGGCACGAGGTGATGCCGAGCACTATGAGCAAGAACGTATTCGCGAGTACCGCGAGATTAAAGAGATTCCTGAAGAAGAAATGGCGGAAGTGAGTAGAGTATTTCAGCGATATGGAATGACCCTGGAAGAAGCGACACCAGTAGTGGAGGCTTTGAGCCGGCGGCCAGATGCCTGGGTCGATTTCATGATGCGATTCGAACTCGGACTTGAAGCCCCGGAATCCGGACGCGCCGTAACTAGCGCCGCGACCATCGCTCTCTCTTATATTGTGGGCGGCATTATTCCTCTGTCGCCCTACGTCGTGCTTCCGACTCCTTCGCAAGGATTGGTTATCTCCGCCGTTGTGACACTGGCGGCCTTAGGAATATTCGGCTATATGAAAGGAAGTTTCACTGGCACAGGGCGGTTACGCAGCGCGTCGCAGACGGTGGTGATTGGCGGCTTGCCGCGGCGGCGGCGTTTGTTTTAGCAAAGCTGATTTCGTGATTTCAAATGAAACGAATTCATAAGGTCGCGGTTTTGGGTGCGGGAACCATGGGCGCACGCATCGCCGCACACCTCGCCAACGCTGGCATTCCCAGCTACCTGCTGGATATGGTTCCCGGGGATTCCTCTGCTGGGAGAAATGCAATTGCGTCCGCCGGACTTGACGGTGCGAAGAAGTCAAAGCCGGCAGCGTTCATGGATAGTTCGCTTTCCAACTTGGTAAAGGTTGGAAACTTCGAAGATGATATCCATCGACTGAAAGAAGTTGATTGGATCATCGAAGCAATAGTCGAAAATTTAGAAATTAAACGATCGCTATTAAAAAGAGTGGAAGCCGTTCGCACTCCGGGAACAATTGTCACCACGAATACCAGCGGTCTTCCGGTTCACGAAATTGCAGGGGGATTTTCTGACGATTTCCGGCGGTGTTGGTTTGGAACTCACTTCTTCAATCCCCCCCGCTACATGCGGTTGCTGGAAATAATTTCCACGCCCGAGGCTGATCCAGCGGCAGTTGCCGCCATTACAAGTTTCGCGGACGTTCATCTGGGGAAGGGAATCGTGTTCGCGAAGGACACCCCGAATTTTATTGCTAATCGTATCGGTACATTCTCCGTGCTGAATGTAATGCACGTGATGCAAGAAATGGATCTCAGTGTCGAAGAAGTGGACGCGCTAACCGGACAAGCAATCGGTTGGCCGAAATCCGCAACCTTTCGCACCATTGACCTAGTAGGCCTCGACGTTCTTGGAAGTGTCGCCGCAAACATGATTCGCGACGTCCACGACGAACGCGGGGACTTGCAGATTCCCGAGTTTTTTCAGCAACTGTTGGAGAAGAAATGGCTCGGGGACAAAAGTAAGGGTGGTTTTTACAAGAAGACGAAGTCGGCTAATTCCGCTGAAGATGAACGGCTCGCGCTGGACTGGAAAACGCTGGAATATCATCCTCGCAAGAAGCCGAAGTTTCCATCCCTGGAAATGGCGAGAAATGTCGAAGAGACGGGCGCGCGACTGCGCCTTCTGCTCGGTATATCCGACGCGTCCAGTCGTCCTCAGAAAGCCGACGTAGCCGGACAATTCCTGTGGACAGTCTTGTCCGATCTGTGGACTTACTGCGCGAATCGCATCCCCGAAATTTCGGATTCCGTTGTGAACATAGATCGGGCGATGAAGCTTGGTTTTAATTGGGAGCTCGGGCCGTTTGAATTGTGGGACGTCGTAGGGGTAGAAGCCACGGTAAAGAGGATGCAAGCGGACGGGAAGGCCCTTTCGCCTAACGTCGAGAAGCTACTTTCGTCCGGAAGGAAGTCCTGGTATAAGGATGACCCGGCCACCAATTCTGGTCGCGATTATTTTGACTTGGTTACCAGCGCTTATCGACCAATGGAAGTTCCGCAAGGCGTCTGGTCGGCACAGATTGCAAAGAAGACAAATGGAGTTGTGAAAAAGAATTCAGGCGCTTCGCTGATCGATCTCGGCGATGGAGTCGGATGCATCGAATTCCACTCCAAGATGAATTCGATCGGGACCGACATTGTTCAATTTATTACTCAAACTTTGAAACCGGGTGCTGCGGAAAATCTTGAGGCATTTGTCATCACAAACGATGCGGCTAATTTTTCCGTTGGTGCGAACCTGATGTTGTTACTGATGTCGATTCAGGAAGAAGAATGGGACGATGTGGACCTGGCGATCCGGTCATTTCAAAATATGACCCAGGCAATCAAGTTTTCGCCGAAGCCAGTCGTCGTCGCGCCATTTGGGATGACGCTGGGTGGAGGTACCGAGATTTCTCTCCACGCCGGGGCGCTTCAACCTCATGCCGAGCTTTACATGGGACTGGTGGAAGTTGGGGTCGGTCTGCTTCCCGGCGGAGGCGGATGCAAAGAAATGTTGCTGCGGGCGGTGGACAGTGCGATGTCCATCCGAAGTGGCGGACGCGGAGAGTCGGTGGAGATGATGGAGGCAATGAAGAAAGCATTTGAGATTATAGCCACGGCCAAAGTTTCAACCTCCGCGCAAGAAGCACGCAGCTTGGGATTCCTTAATGAATCTGATCGGATCACGATGAATCGGGATCGGGTCTTGGCGGATGCGAAGGCGAGAGCTCTAGAAATGATTCGAGTGGGTTATGAACCTCCACAGGCGCGAACGGACATTCCAGCCCCGGGGGAAAATATTTTGGCGGCCCTTAAGATGGGAATCCACTTGATGCGGCAGGGCGACTACATCAGCGATCACGAAGTAAAAATTGGAACCAAAATCGCCGAGGTTTTATGCGGAGGCAATGTCACCCCCGGTTCCCCGATGAGTGAGCAATATATTTTGGATCTCGAGCGGGAAGCTTTCAAATCACTTTGTGGCGAGAAAAAGACCCAGGAACGAATTCAATACACGCTTAAGACCGGCCGAACGTTGAGAAACTAGCGAAGAATCATTCGCAAGTTTCCGAATGCTGCTGACGCTTTTCTGCCCACCCCTGCAATACCAAATGCGTCGGCCAATAAACCAGCAGCGGAACCAGGGCTAAGTAGGCCAGCAGATAAACAATGCCTGGCACTGTCGTTTGTTCGCGCAGAAATAGGCCCCGCGCCCAATTCACGTCATTTTCCGGCCGCCAAAAATAGTTGATCGGCACAACGATCCATGTTGTGAGAGTTTGCAGTTTCCAACCGCGGCTGTCGTAGCCCAACCGCCAGATAGCCCACAAGAGGAGCGGCGGTACGAATAAGTGAAACAGGCTCAAAGCGCGTACAGGTAATGGCAAGCGATGGTCGAACACGAACTCGGTTCCTCCAACCAGGTGGTGGCGGGTAAGAACGGTTCCTACAAGATCAATTGCATAGAGCGTCTGAAAGACGAGCAATCCGGTTGCTTGCCATGAGAAGAGTAGAGGACTTTCTAGCCAGAGCGCAGCTGCAATGAAGAAATTGCCTAAGTCGCAAAAGAACAAGAAGTTCTGCAACCCATACTGGTGGCAATAAATCGGCGCCCACAGGACGATCCACGTGCTCCAAAGAATTTTAAGCCAAAGCGGAATCCTCATGCATGCATTCTAGTTGCGGTCTGATAAAAGCCTTATTTGAGGATTGTGATACGGCAAAATGTGAATTAACTTGAGTCCCGAACTTATTACCACGGTAACTTGATGCCCCCCACTACAGTACCTACGATGGCAAAATATGAGTTACCGCGCACTCCTATTCTGCCCCGATGACAAGACTGCCCGCGCTGTTACCCACGTACTGAGTGAACTTGAGTTTGCGGTCGATTTGTGCGTGGAACCCTTTGCTGCGGTGAAAAAACTGATGGCCGAACAGTTCGACGCGGTTGTCGTTGACTGCGATAGCGAACAGAATGCCGCGCTATTGTTCAAGAGCGCACGCAATTCTGGTTCCAATCAGAATTCATTGGCGGTCGCGGTCGTCGAAGGGCAAGCCGGAGTAGCCAAAGCATTCCGCATCGGTGCGAATCTGGTTCTTACCAAGCCGATTAATGTTGAGCAGGCCAAAGGAACACTGCGCGTTGCTCGAGGCTTACTTAGGAAAGCTGAGGCCGCAAAGCCTTCGCTTCCGCAAAATCCAACTCCGGAACATCCTATCTCGAGAGACGCGTCGCCGACATTCAAAGTTCCCACGACACCCGCGCATATGGGTACTTCGGTTGGAAACGAAGCTCCCAGCTCTTCTTCCAATCCATCGAATATTTCGTTTCAACCCAAGATCGAGCCGGAGCGTCCATCGGCGACCATGCAATCCGCAACTCTGAATATTCCTGCTTCTGGTGTTCCGAAATCTCGCAGCAGCTCGGAAGCCCGGGAGCGCATTTCGAAAGAGAGTCCGTGGCAGCAACTGTCGAAGCCGAGCGCGTTGTCCCAAGAACCGGTATCACAGGATTCTAGTCAAACGGCGCAGTCGATTCGGGGCTCCGCGACTGGCGAAGCGCCTGCAACGCGTCATCCTTTTAACACCGGGCTTTCTTCATCTCACGGATCCGCCGCGGCTGCGGCCCCAGCCAGAGAAAAACAGTCTGCTGCATCCCACAGGAACGTTGAACCTACATTAACGTCCAGCGGGATCTCGAATCGCACCGCAGCTCTCGAGGAAGAAGAGTCGTCATTCCAGGCGTCGGAATTATCCCTTCAGGATGTTCCAACGTTTGCATCCTCCAGCGAGGGAACAACGAGAAGCAAAACTCCGTTGATGGTAATGGCTCTCGTGGTCGCCCTATCAATCGGCAGCTACTTCGCCTGGACCAAAATGCATGCTACTCAGCCGGTGACCGTGCAAGCGCCGTCTCAAACGCAACCCGCACTAATTCCAACGCCAACGCCGAGCGAGACAACGGGATTGACACAAAGTCCGCAGCCTGCGGGTGCGATTCAATCGACTCAAAATAGTCAGCCAGAAACGATCGATATTTCACTGGGATCACAACCCGCCAAGGCGAGCGCAAAAACTGAATCTGCGACTAGTGAAGAACACACTGATGTAACGGTAAGAAAAATTGCGGACACCGTCGTCGTGAAGAGCGCTCCGGCGGAAGAAGTTGTAGTTCCCCCGGCACTGCAGATCGCATCGAGCGCCAGCGACAATGCCATAACGGGGATAGTGACATCCATGCCCATCGCTATGCCTAAGAAGTCGCAGCAAGTCTTACGCGTGTCTCAGGGCGTAACCGAAGGGCTTTTGCTGAAAAAAGTTAATCCGACTTATCCCGCGCAAGCAGTCTCAATGCGGAAGCAGGGTACGGTCCAAATCGTGGCGGATATTGGCAAATCGGGTTCCATTACGAACGCGAAGATTTCTGGCGGTGATCCCATCTTAGGGCAGGCGGCGCTAACCGCGGTCAAACAATGGAAATACAAACCCTATTATCTGAATGGCGAGCCCATTGAAATTCAGACGCAGATTACCGTGAATTTTAAATTACCGTAGTTCCTCACCATTTGCCGCACGCGTCAGTTCCGAAGCGTCCGTATCAAAGCGTTATAATAAGAGATTCCGCGCACCGCGAAATTGCTCTCTGTGCGCGAGCATCTTCATGGATTTCAAGCTAGTCAGCGACTATAAACCCAAGGGGGATCAAGCCACCGCCATTGAAGCCCTTTCCCGTGGTGTGTACGACCGCGAACAGCACCAGGTGCTTTTGGGGGTTACGGGTTCCGGAAAAACCTACACCATGGCCAAGGTCATCGAGCAGATAAACCGCCCGGCGATCGTGATGGCGCACAATAAAACTCTGGCGGCGCAGTTGTATCACGAATTCAAGAGTTTCTTTCCTCACAACGCGGTCGAATATTTCGTCTCTTATTACGATTACTATCAACCCGAAGCCTATGTTCCAGCGGCTGATCTTTATGTCGAAAAAGAAGCGACAGTCAATGACGAGCTCGACAAATTACGGCTATCGGCGACCCGTTCTCTTTTTGAGCGCCGCGATTGTCTGATTGTCGCCTCAGTAAGCTGTATCTACGGGCTGGGTTCTCCGGAAGCTTATTACGGCATGCTTCTCTTCCTTGAGAAGGGACAGAAGATCAAGAGGGAAGACATTACCCGCAAGCTGGTGGAGATTCTTTATGAACGCACGGATGGAGATTTTCGCCGGGGCACGTTCCGGGTTCGCGGCGACGTCATAGAAATTTTCCCGACATACGATGACATGGCTTACCGGGTTGAGCTTTGGGGAGACGAAGTCGAATCCCTCTCCCAGATCGATCCGTTATTCGGCACCGTCAAACAGAAGTACATGCGACTGCCGATTTATCCGAAAACTCATTACGTGATGAAGCCCGAAACCAAGGCAACGGCTGCGCAATCCATCCGCGAAGAGTTAGCCTGGTGGGAAGTCGAATTAGAGAAACAAGGTCATCTTGTGGAATCACAACGCGTGCATCAACGCACCATGTATGACCTCGAAATGATCAAGTCGGTTGGCTACTGTCACGGCATCGAAAACTACTCGAGACACTTCACCGGCCGCATGCCGGGGGAGCCTCCGCCCACATTGCTGGATTATTTTTCGCGCGATTACCTGATGTTCATTGATGAGTCCCATCAAACGGTACCGCAGTTGCATGGCATGTATCATGGCGACCGGTCGCGTAAAGAGACGCTGGTGGAATATGGATTCCGCTTGCCGTCCGCTTTAGATAATCGTCCGCTCACATTTGAGGAATTTGAAAATCGCATGGGACAGATGATCTATGTCTCGGCAACGCCCGGTCCGTATGAATTGACGAAATCGTCGGGAGTAGTAGTCGAGCAGATTATCCGGCCCACCGGGTTGGTCGATCCTCCGGTCGAAATTCGCCCAGTCAAAGGTCAGATTGACGATCTGCTGCATGAGATTCGGGACCGGGTTGCAAGAGGTGAGCGGGTTCTGGTTACAACCCTCACTAAAAGAATGGCTGAGGACCTGGCCGAATATTACAGCGAGGTCGGGGTAAAGTGCCGCTATCTCCATTCGGAAATCGAAACCTTGGAGAGAGTTAAGATCCTGCGCGATTTGCGAAAAGGCGAATTCGATGTGCTCATTGGCATCAATCTTCTGCGGGAAGGTCTCGATCTTCCCGAGGTGTCGCTAGTTGCGATTCTCGATGCAGACAAAGAAGGATTTCTGCGCTCCAGCGGTTCGCTGATTCAAACCATAGGCCGCTGCGCCCGCAACCTTAACGGACGCGCATTACTTTACGCCGACCGCATGACCGACTCGATGAAAAAGGCGATGGGCGAGACTGACCGCCGGCGCGCCATCCAGGAGGCTTATAACGAAGCGAACGGGATTACGCCAGAATCCATCATTCGCCCGCTGGATATGTCTCTGGTCAAGATTCTGGAGGCCGACTATGCGGACCTCACCGGCGGGGAATCTGAAGGCATCCCTGAATTCCAGTCGCAGGAAGAATTGAATATTTACATTGGCAAGTTGGAAAGCGATATGCGCGAAGCCGCCAAGAAGTTCGAATTTGAGAAAGCTGCAAAACTCAGAGACACCATTAAGGAGTTACGCACAAAGGAATTTTTGTTTGCCTGATCTGCGGCCAATCGTTCCTGCCCCAAACGTTGCTGAATAATTGAAGATGCCGACCAGCGAAAAAATAATCAACGCATGCGTGGTCGGGGTTGGCGCCTTCGGTCGCAACCACGCTCGCGTTTATCACGAACTGGAAAAGCAGGGGGGAGCCATACGACTGGTTGGTGTCGTAGACTCCGATGCAGCCCGTGCCGATACCGTCGCTCGGGAATTCGGATGTCGCAGCTTTAATTCCATTGAGCAGATGTTGAGTTCGCAAAGCGATGTCCAAGTCGCTTCCGTGGCAGTTCCAACCATTCAACACGGCGCGGTTGCGCAACATTTAATGGAGGCGGGCATCGATGTCCTGATCGAGAAGCCGCTGACCACCAACCTTGCCGAAGCAGATGCACTGATTGGCGTCGCAAAAAAGCATAAGAGAATAGCCCAGGCGGGACACCTGGAGAGGTTCAATCCCGCAGTTCGGGCTACTGTCCCATTGGTTACGCGGCCCATGTTTTTTGAAGTGCATCGGTTGAGTGTTTTTACGGCGCGCTCTTTGGATGTGGATGTTGTGCTCGACCTGATGATTCATGATCTCGACGTTGTGTTATCCCTCGTGAATTCTCCCATTACCGAAATTCGTGCGGTGGGCCTGCCGATCTTATCTGGGAAAGTTGACATCGCAAATGTGCGCGTCGAGTTTGATTCCGGATGTGTCGCCAACTTCACCGCCTCGAGAGTTTCCACCGAGCGCGTGCGGAAGTTGCGGTTCTTTCAGCCTCAGCAATATGTGTCCATCGATTATGCGAGACAGGATGTGATGGTCTTCAGCCTCGATCGGGACGGTAAGGACTTCGGAACCCCCTCGGCGAATCCGCAAATTAACGTTTTGAAGCCGGCGGTCTTGGCCGAGGAACCGCTACTCGCGGAAGTAAAATCCTTTCTGGCCAGCGTCCGTACCAGAAGCCTCCCTATGGTTACGTTGGAGGAAGCTCGCGCGGCGCTCGCTTTAGGTCTCGATATCATTTCAGCCATTGACCATCACAGATTGAAAGCTAAGCTGGGTGAGCTTGCCGCGCCATAACCGATGCCTTGCTATTTACACTTCTTGACATCAACGCTGCTCTCTTCCCTGTAGGCTTTCATTTGAGCCATAGGCTCCTAAGTACTTGTACTTTCAGGTCTTCGCAGATTTACTCAAGAGATGCGACAATAATTCAGTTACCCAAAGCCGTTGGCTTTCAGTGGTAAAAAATAGCCTTGTCTTGAGTTAGAACTGCGTTCCAGCAACTAAAGGCTAACCGGCTGTGTCTAACCGGATAGCCAGCCGTCTGATGTCAACGACTCAAATCCCGCCAGTGACGCCAGCCCCTCCGTCGGATCCGCCACTACGTCTTGAGGGTGGAGATTTTTATGACGCGCAAAATTGGGAGTCAGCTTACCGGCAGTTGTACCACGTGCCCGCACTGTTGGTGCAGTTGCAGGACGAGGTCTCACGATCCAGGAAACGGGAGGCTTATTGGATCTCTGTCATCGTTCACTTATTGGCGGTGCTGTTGATCCTGAACTTTGCCCGACTGGAGAAGTTTCTGCCTCGTCGTGCGGTCATGCTGATCAAGCCGAATGATCTGCTGCATCAGAAAGAATTGACGTATCTCGAACTTCCGCCTGACCAGCAAAAAATTACCAAGAAGCCTCAGACAAATATCATTTCGGATAAGGATCGGGTCGCTACATCGCGGGTTCCTCGGCCAAACCGCGAGGAACTAAAGAAGTTACTCGATAGCGCTCGTCCCGGAAATCCTGGGCCTAAGGCGCCCACGCAACAGGCGGCGCCTCCTGCCCCCGCGCAACAAGCGGCTCCGCAACAGCAGCCCCAGCAACAACCGCCGCCTCCGCGAGCGGCCGAAGAGCAAACGGCGAAAATCCAACCACCGCCGATCGCGCGCCCTCCGCAACCCACATTCAACAGCGGGCCAGTTTCCGCCGGAAGTGCGATTGAGCAGGCTGCTCGCGCTGCTGCCGAAAACCGGGGTGGTTACACAGGGGACAACGGGAACTATGGGGTGAGTTCTGGCGCGCAGCCCACGCAAGTGATGGGTCCTCTGGACGTTCTTAGCGACACCATGGGTGTCGATTTCGGACCCTATCTCGCCAGAGTGCTGCACGATGTTCGGCAAAATTGGTACAACCTGATTCCAGAAGCCGCTCGCGCTCCTTTAATGAAAAAGGGGAAAGTCTCGATTGAATTCGATATTTTGAAAGATGGTAAGGTCGCCGGAATGCATTACGTCGGTGGCTCAGGAGATGTTGCCCTGGACCGCGCCGCGTATGGCGGTATCACAGCCTCGAATCCGTTTCCTCCCTTGCCCGCCGAGTTTTCCGGCCCGTACCTCGCACTGCGGTTCCACTTTTACTACAACCCCGACAAGAACGACCTCCAGTAAATCGCTCGCTTACGTTGACCCTCTTCTCGCGAATGTTCCGCGCGCGAAAGCTACAATACTGGCATGTCGCGGAGCCCAGATAAGAAGACGCCGGACCGGATTGCAAGAATTCGTCGTAGCACCATTCAACAGCGCAAGATGGAGACCACTGGCATTTTAGTTATTGCCGCCATCATCATTGCCATAACCTTGGCGCGCTATTGGCGCACCATCCACTGGAGCCTTCGATAGTCGTGGCTGTCGATCCCCTGCTGGTCGTTTTATTGGGACCTACTGCGAGCGGAAAGACTGCGCTCTCTCTCGCCCTTTCGGAACAGTTTGGCGGCGAGATCGTAAATTGCGACTCCATCGCAATGTATCGCGAATTTGAAATTGGCACAGCAAAGCCGACTTTCGCCGAGAGACAACGTGCGCCGCATCATCTGTTTGATTGCATCTATCCGGCCAGTTACGTGACCGCCGGAGAATACGCGAAACTCGCGAGGCCGGTCCTCTCCGAAATTAGCGCAAGGAATAAGTTGCCTATTGTAGTTGGGGGCACCGGGTTATACCTGAGAGCTTTGCTGGAAGGACTTTTTGCCGGGCCTCCGAGATCCCAGACTCTGCGTAAGCGCTTACGTCAATCCGCCGAAGGGAAGGGCAACTCTCATCTGCACAAATTATTGTGCCGGTTGGATTCGAAGGCGGCCGAAGGTATTCATGCGAATGATTCTCCGAAGTTGATCCGAGCCATCGAGGTTTGCCTGATGTCTCGAAAAAAAATGAGTGACTTATGGCAGCTGGGACGCGACCGCCTGACAGGCTTTCGAATTATGCGCATTGGGCTTAATCCCGACCGGCAGCAACTCTATGAGCGCATAAACGGGCGCGCGCAACAAATGTTCGAAACGGGATTGGTAGCGGAAACGGAATCATTGCTAGAACGATATGGGGATTCCGCCCATGCCTTGTCCTCGCTGGGATATAAGCAAGCGCTACAACTCATCCGTGGCGAGATCGACGTTTCGTCGGCTATACGCGCCACGCAACAGGCTCACCGTAATTACGCCAAACGGCAGCTCACTTGGTTTCGACGTGAACCCGATGTTCATTGGTTAAATGGTTTCGGCGATGACCCATCTGTTCAGTTAGCTGCGGCTACCCTAATCCAGGAAGAAGTCACGGCCTGACGTGATATGTTTTGCGTGATGTTGAAAAAGAGTACAGCTGGCCTGGGGATCGCATTGCTCCTACTCTCCCCATCGTTCGCCAAAACTGCGTCTCAGCCGAGCACGATTCATCTTGACCACGATGGTCAGAAGTGGGCCGAGAAGACACTTCGAAAACTTTCACTGGAAGAGAAAATTGGACAGCTCTTCATGATCTGGGTGCGCGCTGAATTCTTGAATGTCGACAGTCCCGAGTACATCGAACTGCGCGACACCATGCAGAAATACCACATCGGCTCGTTCGCCATGACGGTGCGTTACGAACCTCCGTTTCTATATCGAAACGAACCTTACGAAGCCGCTGTTCTGCTCAACCGTTTGCAACAGAATTCCAAACTGCCGCTGTTGATTGCTGCGGACTTTGAGCGTGGAGTCTCTATGCGGCTTCACGGCGCCACTCCATTTCCTTCTGCGATGGCGTTCGGAGCGACCGGGAACCTCGGATATGCGGAGGCATTTGGCCGAATAACCGCCGAAGAATCCCGTACTATTGGAGTGCATTGGAATTTCTTTCCCGTCGCTGATGTCAATTCCAATCCCGACAATCCAATTATCAATACGCGTTCGTTTGGCGAAGACCCCAACCAAGTGGGGGACATGGTCGCAGCATACATCCGCGGGGCACATGCTGGTGGAATGTTAACCACGGCTAAACATTTCCCCGGACATGGCGACACTGCAACCGACTCTCACCTGGGAGTGGCGGCAGTGACTGGCAACATGGAGAGGCTGCAAAACACGGAGCTGGCGCCATTCCGAAAGGCCGTCGATGCTGGGGTGGATGCTGTCATGCTTGCACATGTCACCGTGCCTGCCATAGATCCCGATTCCAATCACGTGGCCAGTACATCCCCGGCGATCGTCGGCATGTTGAAACACGATTTGGGATTCAAAGGAATCGCGGTTACTGACGCATTGGATATGGGTGCGTTGACTCATTTGTATTCCGCCGATATAGGCCGGGCGGCAGTCGATGCATTCAAAGCCGGCAACGATTTGTTGCTTATTCCCGCGGATCTGGGAGCTTCAGTTGAAGCTATGACTAGAGCGGTTCAATCCGGAGAAATCTCTGAATCGCGGCTAAACGAGTCAGTCTTGAAACTGCTGGAGGCGAAGGCGTCCCTCGGATTGCATAGGCATCGATTGGTGAATCTGGATAATCTTTCGACCGCCATCGGTAAACCTGAGAACATCGCGCTGGGGCAGGAAATTTCCGATAATGCCGTGACTCTGGTACGCGACAATGGCAAGGTCTTGCCCTTAAAAAAGACTGGAACAAGCAGGGCTGCCCTTCCGTATCAACCGTCAGAAGAGGTTGGTGACCGGACGGTAGTCGTTATTTTTTCGGAGGATGTTCGCACGGAATCAGGACACATGTTGGAGCGGCAAATCCGCAACCGCGTTCCTGACGTCAACACTATTTACGTGGATCCCCGAATAGCAAACGCAATGTCGGACCGAATCTTGAATGATGTTGACCGGGCACAAGCGGTGATAGCCGCAGTGTATATGGTTCCTACGCCCGGGAAAGTTACAATCGCGCTCGACGGAACCAGGAAAAATGTCCTCAGCCTTGAGGATGCCGGTGGAAATTTACTGGCTAATATTCTGAGTCGCGCGGCGGAGAAAACTGTCGTCATCGCACTGGGGAATCCCTATCTAGCCCGGGACTTTCCTTCGATTCAGAATTACATATGCACTTTCTCAAACGAGCCTGTTTCCGAGTTAAGTGCTGTTAAAGCATTATTTGGGGAGATTGCAATCCACGGCCACTTGCCGATTACTATTCCCGGCATCGCGGATCGGGGAGCAGGAATAAATCGCCCGCTTCAAATCGAAAATTGAGGAACCAATGAACATTACATACTTTCGAAAACGGTCTTTCCTGTCTTTGGTCATCAGCATCGTGTTTCTGGTCTTGTTGGCTGGATGCAGCGTCAATGTAAAGAAAAGCGAAAACGGCGAAGATAAAAATGTGGATATAAAAACGCCCGTCGGCGGCATCCACGTGAGTAATGATGCTGACGCGCATGACACCGGATTGCCCGTTTATCCCGGAGCCCGTCTAAAACCAGACGACAAGGATGGCGATCATAAAAATGCAAATGTAAATCTTTCCGGCTTCGGCTTCGGGATAAAAGTTGTCGCTGTTGAGTACGACTCAGACGATTCCGAGGAGAAGGTCATCGCCTTTTATACGAAGCAATTGAAAAAATATGGCAACGTTCTGGAATGTCACCACAGCGGTCACAGCGACCACCATTATGACTACGATTCTCATTCCTCCCACGAGCTAAAGTGCGAATCTGACAATGGTAAAAACGTGGAACTGAAGGCTGGCAGCGAAGGCAATCAGCATATTGTGTCCATTGAACCCCACGGCTCGGGAGCAAGCTTCGCCGTGGTTTATGTGAGGACCAGTGGCAAAGACGACTCGATCTAGCCGTCTTGCCTCATTGCTCTCTAGTGCTGTAACTTGACACTCAGTGGATCACTGCTGCTACCAGTGTGGCGCTACCGTCGAGGATGGGACGGCCTTCTGTCGCCAATGCAACGCCCCACAGATACGTGTTTCAACAGTTGAATCGGGTTCGCCTGAAAATACGCCGCCACTTCAGCAGCTATCGCCAAGAGCTTTTCCGGAACTACAGCCAACTGTCAGGTTACGGATCTGGCAGGCCCTTCCGGCTGCGTGTCTGGGGTTGCTCATTGCTTCAGTTCTTTCCTTAATTCTCCGAGGAGCGCTGGGGTTTGGCATGCTTGCCGCCGGATTTCTTTCCGTCTTTTTCTATCGTCGCAAAAATCCATTGTTCCCGTTGACGGTAGGCTTTGGCGCGCGCCTTGGCGCCCTGAGCGGGACTCTCGGATTTGGCATCCTGGCGCTGATTTCAGCTGCGGCGACCTCAATGTTTCATTACGGAGGAGAAATCCATCAGTTGATCTTGAAAGCAGTCCAGCAATATGCGTCGCGAAATCCCGCTCCAGAAATGCAACAGATCCTGGACTTCTACGCCAGTCCGCAGGGCTTCATCTTAATGTTGGCTTTGGGCGCGGTCATGATGTTCGCGCTTTTCGTGGCTCTATCGAGCATGGGAGGAATGATCGGCGCGGCTGTCTTCAGAACAAAAAAGGTTTTATAAAAGCGTCTCGTTGGCGTCAGATTCCCTCCTTGCCCTGCGCCTTCTCTCCCACGTATGATGCAGCGTTCATGACAACCACTGGATCGTCTCCTCCGGATTTCCGGCAAAAGTCGCAACTGATGTCTGCGTCCGAAATTGACCGCACCTTGGTCCGCCTTGTCCATGAAATTATTGAGAAAAATGACGGTGCCAAAGATTTGGGGTTAGTTGGAATCCGCCGGCGGGGCGTGTTTCTCGCGCAGCGACTGGGACAGATGATCGAGCGAATCGAGAAGACTGCCATTCCCCAGGGAACGCTCGACATTACACTCTACCGCGATGACCTTTCCACCCTGGGCCATAAACCGGTGGTGCAAAAAACCGAGTTGGAATTCGCCATTACCGGAAAAACCATTGTTCTGGTGGATGACGTTCTCTATACCGGTCGAACCACGCGTGCCGCATTGGACGCTTTGTTCCATCAAGGTCGTCCCAAGCGGGTACAACTCTGCGTCTTAATTGATCGTGGACATCGGGAACTACCGGTTGAGGCCACTTTCGTGGGGCGAAAAGTTCAGACAACGACGCGGGAAATCATTGAGGTCAGACTCCAGGAAATTGACAATGAAGAAAAAGTTCTGGTGGTTGAGAAGCCAGAGTAATTCTTCAAACAACGCAACAATCTTCGTGTGAAAACAAAGCAGAGAAAAGCTTCCGGGAGATCTTCCACATCGAACGCCGACGTGGCGCATGGTTCTTTGCTAAGTATCGAGAGCATGAGCGCCGCGGAGATTCTCGGCATACTCAAATTATCGCGGAGAATGAATCCTCGACGGGCGCGTCCTATCTTGCGCGACAAGCGCGTTCTGCTTTTATTTTATGAGCCTTCCACCCGCACCCGGACTTCATTTGAAATTGCGGCAAAGTCTCTCGGCGCAATAACATCGCTTGTAGAATCCAGCGGCTCCAGCATCGAAAAAGGCGAGTCCCTGTTGGACACGGTCTATACCCTTCAGGCGGTTGGAGCAGATGTTCTGGTTATCCGCCACCCTCTTGCGGGGGCTCCCCTACTAGCGGCAAAGCATCTGAACATCCCAGTTATTAACGCCGGAGATGGAATGCACGAGCATCCGACGCAGGCATTGCTTGATGCATACACCATGGTCCGTCATAAGAAGAACCTGGGCGGATTGCACATGGCTATAGTCGGCGATATATATCACAGCCGCGTCGCGCGTTCTGCGATCCATCTAATGGGAAAACTAGGCGCCACTGTCACTCTGTGTGGGCCTCCCGAACTTTTACCGGACGACGCTACAACCCTTGCTCCGAGGGTTCACATTTCCCGCACAGTTGAGGATGCTGTGAAGGGCGCTGATGTGGTGATGGTTTTGCGGATTCAGAAGGAACGTCTATCGGTAAAAAAACTGAGCTTGCCCGACTATATTTCCAGGTATCAGATCACGAGTGCCAGACTGAGACTGGCCAAGAAGGATGCCCTGTTGATGCATCCCGGGCCTATCATTCGCGGGCTTGAACTTACGTCGGAAGCGGCTGACTGTCCGCAATCCGTAATTGTGGAAGAAGTTCAAAACGGTGTTTCGGTACGCATGGCAATTCTGGCCAGAGCATTAGGAAAGGCGCGGTAAGACCTTAGAGTGAATCCGAAAACCAGAGCCAGTCTTCTCATTCGTGGCGGCCACGTCATCGATCCGTTGTCGAGGATTGATGCCCCCATGGATATTCTGCTTGAAGATGGGCGAGTCGCGGAGATTGCAGCGCCGAATAAGATCCGGAAATCCGCGAATGAAAAGTTCGATGCGTCCGGACTAATCGTTTCTCCTGGATTTATAGACTTGCACGTTCATCTGCGCGAGCCTGGGCAAAATTACAAGGAAACGATTGCCACCGGCACCGCCGCAGCCGCTGCCGGAGGGTTCACTTCAGTATGCTGCATGCCGAATACATCTCCCGTCGTGGATTCGCCGGAATGGGTTACGTGGTTGCAGCAACCAGATCGTCACGCCGAAGTGAATGTATTTCCTGTAGCTGCGGCTACCCACGCCAGCAAAGGTGTCGTGCTTACCGATTTCAGGGCGCTTCAGCGCGCGGGAGCAGTGGCGATCAGCGATGATGGAAAGCCAATTCTCAACGATGCAATCATGCGCGAAGCTTTGCGTCTTGCAGCAGAGATAAATTTGCCGGTCATTCAGCACGCGGAGGATACGCGAGCCACGGAACACGCCTCAATGAATGAGGGTCCAACGTCGTTCCGCCTAGGGTTGCGCGGCATGAATGCTTTGGCTGAATCATCCATCGTGGAACGTGATCTTCAGCTAGCCCAACAATTCAGTGGTTCGCGTTTACATGTGGCGCATCTTTCGACCGCCGACGCCTTGAAACTGGTACGTCGCGGGAAGCGCAGCAAGGTCCGCATCACGTGCGAGGTTACGCCACATCACTTCTCACTGTTGGACGAGGATGTCGGAGAGTACAACACGAATTTCAAAATGAATCCTCCCTTGAGATCAGCGGCGGATCGCGAGGCAATCATCGCCGGTCTGGCGGACGGCACAGTGGACGCCATTGCTACCGATCATGCTCCGCATGCGCCCCATGAAAAGGTGACTGAATTCGAGCGCGCAATGTTTGGAATCACCGGGCTGGAGACTGCCTTAGGCCTGGCGATCAGCGAATTGCATCATAAGAACCGCGTCCCGTTAGCCAGAATTATCGATTTGTTTACCGCTGGCCCGGCAAGAGTGGTGAATCTCAGAGGGCGGGGTACCCTGGCGCAGGGAAGTCATGCCGACGTTACGATTTTTGATCCCAAGAAGAAGTGGACTTACGAAGCGGCGAGATCGAAATCGAAGTCACGCAATACACCATTCGATGGCTGGCAGTTGATCGGTAAAGTTATAGCGACAATTGTTGCGGGGAAGATTATTTATCGCGCAGATTAGGGTTCTGGAAGTTTCGAAGATTGCGAACGGCGCCTACGCCTAAGTTCGTTAGCTGTAGATTATCTTTCTTTCACCTTTTACGATTCTTCCCACGGTAAGCGCCTTTTCCCCTGCCCGTTCAATTACGGTCTGGGCTTTCTTGAATTTTGCGGACGGAACTACGACAAGGAGGCCTACTCCCATGTTGAAAGTGCGCATCATCTCTTCCTGCGGAACGTTTCCCAGTTGTTGCAGATGCTCGAAAATCGGCGGAATCGCCCAGGAGCCCATCTCAATGACAGCGGCCATGCCACGAGGGAGAACGCGTGGAAGGTTTTCGGTGATGCCGCCGCCAGTGATGTGCGCCATTGCCGTCACGCAGTCGGCGTCGACAAGCCGCTTAATCGCCGGCCAATAACTCTTGTGGGTACGCATCAACTCGTTTCCCACTTTGCCTTTTAATTCGTTAACGTAGGAATCGGGGGTGTATCCCCCAATCTCAAAAAGGAGTTTGCGCGCCAGCGAATATCCATTGGTATGCAGGCCGTTTGACGCCAGACCCAGAATAATGTCTCCGACTTCGACGCCCTTGCCGGTAATAATTTTCTCGCGTTCGACGACTCCGACAATGAATCCCGCGAGGTCATATTCTCCTTCGGGATAAAAGCCGGGCATCTCGGCCGTCTCTCCGCCGATCAGGGCGCATCCATTGTGCTTGCACGCTTCAGCTATTCCCTCGACTACTTTCTCCGCTACTTCGGGTTCGAGTGTGCCGGTCGCCAGATAGTCCATGAAGAAAAGCGGCGTTGCTCCCTGCACCGCGATGTCGTTGACGCAGTGATTTACCAGATCGGTTCCAATAGTGTGGTGCACCTTCATTTCGAAGGCGACTTTCAGCTTGGTGCCCACCCCATCGACGCTCGAAACCAGCACTGGATTGAGATATTTCTTGTCGATGGCGAACATTCCACCGAATCCGCCAATCTCACTTAAAACTCCTCGATTGAAGGTCTTATGGGCAAGATATTTGATCCGCTTCTTGGTGCGGTTGGCGCGGTCGATATCCACGCCTGCATCGGCGTAGATGACGGTTGCGGTAGTCGGGGAATTGTCAGGCACCGTGCTGCTTCCGTCTTCCAAAATGAGGGGACGCGCTGGATTCCGCTATTCGCAGAACGTTTGACGCGGCTCATTGTAGCACGGCTGAAAGGACCAAAGGCTGGCGCGAACTGTGAAACCCGGCTACATCTTGAACCTAAGGACAGGCTGACCCTGTAGTGGTCCCGATTGCCATTTCCGTCTCTCGCCGAATAGAATCTCTACATCCACCATCAGGCTTTGGGCGGGTCAGTTCCCTGGGGACAATTGAAAAAGGTCATCGCCATCTATCCCGGGTCGTTTGATCCTCCAACCAATGGCCATCTGGATTTGATCGAGCGAGGAAGCAAGATTTTCGACGAACTCATAGTCGCGATCTTGCGAAATCCGGACAAGGATCCGCTCTTCAGCGTCAGGGAGCGGCGAAGTATGTTGGAGGACCTTACATCTTCGGCTCGAAATGTGCGAGTGGATACGTTCGACGGTTTGACGGTGGATTATGCAGAGAAGGTCGGGGCAAGCGCGGTGCTTCGCGGAATTCGTGCCTTGAGTGACTACGAATATGAACTGCAAATGGCGCTGATGAATCGCAAGCTCTCGCCACATTTGGAAACAGTTTTCATGATGCCGGCTGAACAATATTCGTATCTCAGTTCGCGTCTGGTGCGGGAAGTCGGGAAGCTCGGGGGATCGATCGCCGGTCTCGTTCCCGAAGCAGTGGAACAAAGGCTGCGTGATAAGTTGGATATGAGTTTGAAGGTGGAACGTTCAGCTAGTAAACAGAGAAATTCGAAGGCAGGAAAAAGAGCATGACACCAGTTACTGAGGCAGTACCTGCGGTAAAACTTAGCGCCAGAATCAACCGGATTGAGCCGTCGGCAACCATGGCAGTCGTTGCTGAAGCGGACAAACTGCGGCAGCAAGGCATTGATGTAGTGGATTTCGGCGCGGGGGAACCGCATTTCTCCACCCCGCAGCACATTAAAGATGCGGCGATTGCAGCCATCCAAAATAATTTTTCGAAATATACCGCGGTCGGCGGAACCGCCGAGCTGAAGGATGCCATCATTCAGCGCCACGCAACCGATTTTGGTTCGTCCTACAAGCGCGAGGAGGCCATGGCCTCAGTCGGAGGCAAGCACGTACTGTTCAACGCCATCAATATTCTGGTCGACCATGGCGATGAAGTGATTCTGCCGGTTCCATACTGGGTTTCGTTCAAGGATATCGTCCGTTACGCGGGCGGAAACTGCGTGTTATTGGACACCGACGAAGCGCAAGGGTTCCGCATCACCGCAGAAATGATTGCCAATCTGGTGACGTCGCGCACCAAGTTGATCATTTTGAATTCGCCTTCAAATCCCTCAGGCGCGGTTATGTCTCCTGAAGATTTGCGCGAGGTTATGAAGTTTGCCTCCGAACGTGGTATCTGGGTGATCTCGGACGAGTGCTACGTTTACCTCAACTACACCGGACAGCAATTTTCGGTGGGATCGTTGCAGGAATACCGGGAGCGAATGGTTATCGTGGGTTCGCTATCCAAGACTTATGCAATGACTGGCTGGCGGCTGGGATATGCTCTCGCGCCGGCACAGTTAATCGGTGCTATGCAAAAACTTCAAAGCCAATCCACCTCGAATCCAACGTCCATCGTGCAGAAAGCAGGCGTGCAGGCGCTAAAAGGACCTCAACAGTGCGTTGAAGACATGCGGCAGGAATATATCAAGTTACGAAACCACGTTGTAAAAGGACTGCGTTCAATCCCGGGAGTGCAATGCACGCTGCCTCAGGGAGCGTTCTATGCGTATCCGAATGTTTCGGCATTCTTCGGTAGAAGTGGAATAAATAGTCCGGCGGAATTGGCGGGAAGGTTGCTGCGCGAGGCGCACGTGGCTGCCGTGCCCGGCGAAGGATTCGGAACTCATGAGCACATTCGGATTTCCTACGCGACTTCGATAACTGAGCTTGACCGCGGATTAGAACGTCTGAGTAAGTTCCTTTCGTCATTATAAGGAACAAATTCCGCGGAGTTTCCCCTCTTAATTCATTTAAACTGGTGACCTCCTCCACGCGAGTGTACTCATAGCTTCCTGATATGACCGCCAGTCAACCTTCGCCGTATCCACTGCTTATGCGGCCCGTTTTCGACCCGCGCCCGTGGGGAACTCAGGATCTGTCTCCGATTTATCCGGGCCACCGCTTTGAAGAGAAAATAGGAGAAGCCTGGCTGACAGGCGGCCACTGTAAAGTTGCGAATGGTCCGCTCAAAGGAAGAACGCTAAGTGAATTAAGCGCGGAATATGGCGCGAGCCTTGTGGGGAACGCGTCCACTAATCCCAATCAGTTTCCCTTGCTGCTTAAATTTCTCTTTCCGCACGAAAAACTTTCGGTGCAGGTTCATCCCGACGATGATTGCGCGCAAAATATAGGACAACCATGCGGCAAGACCGAATGCTGGTATGTAGCAACCGCGAAGCCGGGAGCGCAGATAGCGCTGGGTTTAAAGCCCGGCACTACCAGTGAGCAGTTTGAGAGGTCCATCCACGAACAACGCGCCGAAGAACTTCTCAATTGGGTGAATGTGTTTGCGGGCGAGATGATTTATGTTGCCGGTGGAACTGTGCACACCCTCGGTCCCGGTTCCATTATCGTTGAGACGCAGCAACAATCTGATACGACGTTTCGTCTCTACGATTACGGTCGCCCGCGAGAGCTGCACTTGAAAGCAGGGATGGCCGCCGTTAAAGAAAAAGTATCGTCCGGAAAAGTTTTGCGCAGTGCGCCGACCACTATTGATGGAACGCGAAATCTCGTTTCGCAAATGGTCGCGGCCCCACATTTTGCGGTGGACCTTTATCAACTGAAAGACGCCCAGCAATTTGTTTTGACGGAGGAATCGGGCAAAACTTCGGTTCAGATTCTGGTTGCGATTGAAGGATGTGGGATCGTGGAATCTGAGGGCCACGAACCTGTAACATTCGCCAAAGGGGATGCGGTTGTGATTCCGGCCAATCTAGGAACTTTTCGGATTCAGCCACAATGGACGGTCGAGTTTCTTAAAAGCCGGGTTCCCGGGAATGCTTTGCCCGAGCCCGCGACACGGCTGTAATAATCTTTCTATATGGCCAAGGAAAAAACCAATTTCTATCCCGTGATTCTGGCGGGTGGGCGCGGTACACGTTTCTGGCCCTTGAGCCGCAAGAAAAAGGCCAAGCAGTTGCTTGCTCTCGATGGCACGGCGACCATGATTCAGCAAACCATGGCCCGTTTGAAAAAGTTGGCGCCGCCCAACAGATTCTGGGTCATCACCAATCGCGATCTTAGGCGCGAGATATTCAGGCAGTTGCCTAGGCTCGAACAGAATCAGATCCTCGCAGAGCCGGTTGGTCGCAACACGGCCCCCGCGATTGGACTTGCCGCATTTATTTTGCAACGCACCGATCCCGACGCCGTGATTGGCATGTTTCCTTCGGATCACGTTATTAAGGACGAAACGAAATATCGCTTCATTCTTGAGCAGGGAATTAACATCGCCGCCTCGGGCGAAAATATAGTGGTGGTGGGAATCAATCCTACGCGTCCGGAAACCGGTTATGGCTACATCCAAACGGGCGCCCCCAATCGCTCCGGTGCAGTCCGAGTCCGCCGGTTTACTGAGAAGCCAGATTCGGCGCGCGCAACCGAATTTGTTGCCGATGGAAATTATTTCTGGAACGGCGGCGTATTTTTGTGGAGCGCGCGAACATTGACGGACGCGCTCTCGGAACATCTGCCAAAGACAGCGAAATTATTGGACAGAATCGCCAGCACCTACGGGACATCAAGCTTTTCCCGCTACTTTCAACCGCCTCTACCCGAAATGCGAAAACGTCAGCATTGACTACGCAGTTCTTGAACCACGCTCGGCAAAGGGCGAAGGCCAATCCAATATTGTTTGCCTTCCTGCCGATGTGGGATGGAACGATCTCGGCTCATGGACCGCATTGCATGAGCACCATGTCGCAAAGGGAGCAACTAAAGACGGCAACCTCGTTGAGAGCAGTGATGTTTTTACTTTGAATTCGAGACAAAACTACGTTCATGCTCCGGGGAAATTCGTCGCGTTGGTGGGGGTGAATGATCTTGTAGTGGTAGAAACCCCTGACGCTCTTCTCATTACGACCAGGCAAAATGCGCAGGATGTCGGCAAAGTTGTGAAGCATCTTGACGATAAAAAGCTGCACCGACTGGTCTAATCAGTCTTTGCAGGCCCTGAATCATGACAATGCCAATTAAGTTCGGAACAGACGGCTGGCGCGGCGTCATTGCCGACGATTTCACCTTCGATAATGTTCGAAAAGTTGCGGCGGCCATTTCATTGTACGTACTGAAAAACGAAGATCCCTCGCATGGCGTAGTTGTAGGGTATGACACGCGATTTGCGTCGCAGAGAGCCTCCAGAATTGCCGCCGAAGTAATAGCCGCGGCGGGCATCCCGGTAAAGTTCGCGGCTGACTACACCCCGACACCCGCTATATCGCTCGCAGTCAAATCAATGGGAGCAGCCGGTGGCGTGGTTATCACATCCAGCCACAATCCCTGGAATTGGAATGGAATTAAATTTAAGGGCAAGTTTGGCGGATCGGCGACTCCGGCCATCATGGGGATGATTGAAAAAGAGATGCACACAGGAATTATCCCGCGGGGGCAATCCGCTCCAATCGAAGAGGTGGATTTAAAAAAGCCTTATATTGAAGCGCTGTGCCACTTTGTTGATATTGACCTAATCGCGAAGACGAAATTCAAATTCGCGATCGATTCCATGTACGGGTCTGGCATGGGGGTGCTTCCCCAGATTTTTAAACAATTAGGAATTCAGCACGTCGCGATCCGGCAGGAGTTAAATCCTCTCTTTCCCGGAATCAATCCCGAGCCAATCGAACCCCACGTTGAACTATTATTGCGGACCGTTGTCGGAGAAAGATGCCATGCCGGATTCGCCACGGACGGCGACGCGGACCGTCTTGGCGCGGCGGATGAAAACGGCAATTTCGTCGACTCGCACAAAATTTTCTCGGTAATCTTGCGCTGGTTGCTGGAACGAAAAAAGTGGCCGGGGGAAATCGTGCGGGCGTTTAATACCACCCGAATGCTTGATCGCATCGCCGCCAAGCATGGACGAAAGTTGAATGAGTGTCCCATAGGTTTTAAATACATTGTGGACCTCATGATGGACCGGGAGATTCTCGTCGGCGGAGAAGAATCCGGCGGCATCGGCTATTCCCGGTTTCTGCCGGAGCGAGACGGCATTCTCAATTCTTTGATTCTTGCCAATGTGATGGCCGAAGAAGACAAGCCGTTGGGCCAGCTTGTCGCCGATCTGCAGAATGAATATGGCCGGCACTTCTACGGACGGCGCGACTTGCACATACCGGAACAAGTGAAACGAGCTGCCATCCAGCGTGCCGGAAATGATGGCATAAAACAGCTTGGTGCTTATACCGTGACACGAAAAGAGAACCTCGACGGTGTAAAGTTTTTTCTCGATGCCCCAAGAGAAAATAATGGAGCAGACGCCTGGATTCTGTTTAGGGCCTCTGGCACAGAACCTTTGCTGCGGATCTATGCTGAAGCTGCATCGCCAGAACTGGTGACCGAAATCCTGGCCAACGCCGAAGAATTCCTGAACGCTGCGGGAACCGTTGCAACCTAATCTCTATTCCTGCCAGCTAGAATCTGCGTCATAATTGAATCTGAATGGCTTATCCCAGACCCCGCTTGACGTAGCACCAACGGACACACCGCAAGCTCGGAGCTACAACCGCATTCATCGTTGGCTAGGCATTGCCGATTTCCTTCTCGGCTTGGCATTTCTTCTGGTTCTTCTTCTAACGGGATGGACGCGCGCTATCCGGGATCTTTCCTATCAAGCCAGCTTTCAACACTACAGCGTCGCGGTATTGATTTACGTACTGATCCTGATACTGATGGGAAAAATGCTGGGCTTCGGTCTCGACTATTATGGATTCCGTATCGAGCACCGTTTCAAGTTAGCCAATCAGAATTTGCAATCATGGCTGTGGGACGAGACCAAGGGCCTACTGGTCGGAATCGTGCTCGGCAGTATCGTTGTCGAGTTGTTGTATTTTATTCTGCGGCAGTATCCGCAGCACTGGTGGCTGATAGGCTGGGCAGGTTTTCTGGGATTGTTCGTACTATTGGCGCAATTGGCGCCGGTCATTCTCTTCCCGATTTTCTATAAATTCGAGCCCCTGGAAAACGAAGATCTGAAACTTCGATTAGTGCGACTGGGAGAACGTGCCGGCACCAGGGTGCGCGGAGTCTACAAATGGAATTTGTCGGAGAAAAGCAAAAAGGCAAATGCGGCGCTGACAGGGCTTGGCAGCACCCGCCGGATTATTCTCGCCGACACCCTGCTAAATAATTTTTCCGCCGACGAGATCGAAGCGGTTCTAGCACATGAACTGGGACATCATGTTCACCGCCACATTCTCAAGAGCATTGCCGTCCAGGCCGTCACCACCTTCGTTGGGTTTTGGGCGGCGAATTGGGTTCTTCATTATTCAGTCGACCGCCTGCACATGTTTGAAACCCTTTCAGACTTCGCTAACCTTCCATTATTAGTTTTGATAACCACCGTGCTGTCGTTCCTCTTGATGCCCGCCCTTAATGCGTATTCGCGCTTTAATGAACGGCAGGCCGATCGCTATGCTTTCGAGTCCATAAGCAGTGTGGGTCCCTTCATTTCTTCTATGGATAAACTGGCCGAGCAGAATCTGGCGGAGCGCTCTCCATCGAAATGGATTGAATGGTTTTTCCACTCGCATCCCGCAATTTCGCGGAGAGTGGCGGCGGCGAAGGCGTGGGCAACGGCGTCTTAAGATTTGGTTCGCAGAATTTCTTCCACCCGTTGCAAGTCATCTTCCGTATCGATTCCGATGGTGTCGTCAGCAGTTTCCCGGACATGAATGTCAATCCCATTTTCCAGAAAACGCAGTTGCTCCAGCCTCTCGCTCCGTTCCAGAAAGGATTCCGGCAACTTTACGAATCGATCAAGGGCTATTTTTCTGTAGGCATAAAAGCCCAGATGTTTGAAATAAGCGGGATGAGTGCCATCGCGGTCATGAGGAATTGTAGATCTAGAAAAATAGAGCGCCTTGCCGGCGTCATTGGTAACCACTTTCACTGCATTGGGATTGTTTACATCTACTGGCGCTGCTGGGGTCTTCAAAGTGCCCACATCGACTGTCGGATCGCTCATCAATTGAATTAACGTCGCAATATGATTGGTAGTAACCAGGGGCTCATCTCCCTGGATATTCAGGTACACATCCGCTGCCACATGGGTAGAAATTTCGTGAACCCGCTCCGTACCGCTCCGATGTGTCCCTGAAGTTAATTGCGCGTGCACTCCATGTCGCTGACAGGCGTCAATTATTTCTTCGGAATCAGTGGCGACAATTAAGTCGTCCAACCCAGAGGATGACTGCACCGCTTTGTAGACGCGGATCACTAGTGGCACGCCGGCAACTTCACGAAGCATTTTGCGATCCAGGCGTGTGGACGCAAGACGGGCCGGAATAACACCCACAATCTTGATCTTCGTATTCACCCATGGACAGTCTGCTATTTTCCGCCGCGCAGAACAATAGCTTAGAAGATGTGGGGGCGATATGCGATTGAACAAACAAAAAAGGAGCGCTCACCAAGAGCGCTCCAGAATGCGTAGGCAGGGTTTTTACTAAGCTCTCTTTTTCTGTTTTTGTTTATCTTCAACGGATACCGGTTGAGCCATCTTCTCGTGCTGCTTTGCCTTGACTGAATCCGGGACCAATCCGCCAAGCTCGCCCTCAAGTTTTGTCTTCAGAGAGGAAGAATATACATGATCTTTCCCCTCCATTAAGGCCTTGTAGCCCTGCTCCGCGACATCGGCGGGGTCGTTGGTGTATTTTCCCTCTGATCCGACTTTGGTGTTATCCATACCTGCGCGATGGAAGAAGTCAGTGTTAGTAGGACCGGGTTGCAATGCTGTAACGGTCACCCCCGTATCTTTCAGTTCATACCGTAATGCCTGCGAGAACGAGAGGACGAATGCTTTTGTCGCGCCGTAAACGGCCTCCAGAGGGGTTGGCATAACCGCTGCAATAGATGAAGTAAACAAGACTCGTCCCTGACCTCTTTGGACCATATCTGGAAGCACGAGTTTTGCGAGATGGACGGTTGAAGTGACGTTAAGCTGAATCATGTTCAGTTCATCTTCAAGGTCGGTTTCGCGGGAGAAATCTCCACCCACTCCGACGCCCGCATTGATCGCGATAGCATCAATGGGGCGTCCCGCAGCTTGAATTGCTGACCAAAGTTGTTCCACGCCCTCATAAGTTGCGAGGTCTGCCTGTTCGCTTAGGACTTCAACCCCTAGCTCTTCGAAATCGGCGACGGCGTCGGCAAGCCTGTCATCTTCAGACGTCACGAAGAGGTCGTGTCCGTTCTTCGCAAAAACCTTTGCGAGTTCATAGCCGATTCCGCTGGAGGCACCAGTCACAACCGCGAAGGACTTTCCTTTAGTAGCATTCATGTCTTGCGCTCCTAAGATGGTTTCTGAACACGAGAAATTATAGGAAGCAATACGCGAGCACGCGATACGAGACAGACTGTACGAATAAAAAGGAAATGCTTTAAGACACCCCTAACGAAGACTGCCTTGCTAAGAGCGGTGTGTCGTTGCCGCAATCGCTGATGTAGAATTTAGACAGCCCTTGGAAATCCGATGGGCAATTTTTATTGGCGGCGTAGCTCAGGTGGTTAGAGCGACGGTCTCATAATCCGTAGGTCCGTGGTTCGAGTCCACGCGCCGCCACCAGCTTATATATCCAGGTTCTTCACGTCTAACGCATTGTCTTCAATGAACTTCCTGCGGGCTTCGACGTCCTCGCCCATTAGCGTCGTAAATATAGTTTCGCACTCGGCGATGTCTTCTAGTTTTACGGAAAGCAAGGTACGCCGTTCTGGATCCATGGTGGTTTCCCAGAGTTGTGGCGCGGTCATTTCGCCGAGTCCCTTATAACGCTGGACTACAAAATCTTTTCGGCCTTCAGCAAGAACGTATTCAAATAATTCCCGCGCGGTTTGCTTTTCTACTAATTGAGGTTCGGCGGGCTTTTTCTTTCCGCCGGCGGATTTTGGACCGTTATCCGTAGCATTTTCCTTCGCAGAGGTGTCTGTGTCTTCCACGCCTTCGGCTTCATCTTGAGCGTTGCTATCAGCCTTGCTGCGCTTTGCAATCGTCTCAACCACGAACGGAGGCTCCATGAATGGCTCGATCTGCTTGTATTTCGAAAGCAGTTGCCGGTACTCAGCCGTGGAGGCCAATTCCCAATTGATTAAATGCTCGGCGCCCTGGGAATTCACATATCGCACTTCCCACAAATTATGTTCTTCGTCGAAGCGGCTTTCGACTTCTTTGAAAGCTCGCGCTTTCTGAAGCTTCTTCAGTTCCTTTTCGAGCTTTTCGATTTTCTTCGGTGCCGTGTTCTTCTCACCTTCAAAATCAGCGCGTTTCGAAAGGTCAATCTTCGGAAGGATCTCGGTGACCTGCTCGTCGCGCAGGCGCTTTCCAACCTTGTCAAAAAACGTCAAATACTCGTTCAACACAGTAATGAATCGGGCCAAGGCCGCGCCTTCGAATTTGGCTGCGCCCTCGCCGTAGCGGACAATCAATCCATCCGACGCGCGCTTAACCATCACTTTTACGAATTCGCGATCGTCCTTGATGTACTGCTGAGTTTTCCCTTTCTTAATCGAGTAAAGCGGTGGCTGGGCAATGAAAACATTTCCACGCTTGATGAGTTCCTGCATGTGACTGAAAAAGAAGGTCAGCAACAGTGTGCGGATGTGACTTCCGTCCACATCGGCGTCGGTCATTAAAATAATTTTTCCGTAACGCAATTTCAAAGGATCGAAATCTTCCTTCGAAATTCCAGTACCCAGGGCGGTAATCATGGCGCGAATTTCTTCGTGCCCCAGCATCTTGTCGTAGCGGGCTTTTTCTACGTTGAGAATTTTTCCCTTCAGCGGAAGGATAGCTTGAAAACGCCGATCCCGTCCTTGCTTCGCGGTTCCACCTGCCGATTCACCCTCTACCAGGAACAGTTCACACCGCTCTGGCTGCCGTTCGGAACAATCCGCTAGTTTGCCGGGCAGGCCACCGCCATCCAATGCACCTTTTCGACGGGTAAGGTCACGTGCTTTTCTCGCAGCTTCGCGCGCACGGGCAGCTTCAATTGCTTTATTAATAATTTTTCTGCCGACCGTCGGGATTCTGCTCGAGGTAAGCCCCGAGACGTTCATTGACGAATGCCTGGACGATGCCGGCGATATCGGAATTTAACTTGCCTTTGGTCTGTCCCTCGAACTGCGGCTGCGGAAGCTTCACGCTAATGACCGCGACCAGCCCCTCGCGCACGTCATCGCCTGTCAGATTTTCCTTGACGTCTTTGAACAAACCCATCTGCTGCCCGGCGTAATTAATCGTGCGGGTGAGTGCAGTGCGGAAGCCAGAAAGATGCGACCCGCCGTCAACTGTGTTGATGTTATTCGCGAAGCTGAAAACGGTCTCGGAATATGCATCGTTATATTGCAGGCCAATCTCCATTACCACGCCGTCGCGATCGGCTTCCATGTAAATTGGTTTGTCGTGCAAGACCTGCTTGCCGCGATTGAGATGCTTGATAAATTCCGCAATGCCGCCGTTGTACTTGTATTCGCCCGTCTTAGGTTCGCCGGTCTTGGCGTCGGTGGTGCGTTCGTCGGTTAGCGTAATCAGCAGGCCCTTGTTGAGGAAGGCAAGTTCTCGGAGTCGCTGTGCCAGGGTATCGAAGTTGTATTCCGCAACCGTGAAAATGCTCTTGTCGGGAAGGAAATGAACTTTCGTGCCGCGCTTTTTGGTTGCGCCCGCCTTTTTCAGTTTGCTGGTAGGTTCTCCCGCCGAATAAGACTGCTCCCAGGTAAAGCCATCGCGCCAGATTTCAAGTTCAAGCTCCTCGCTTAACGCATTCACGCAGGACACGCCCACGCCGTGAAGTCCGCCAGAAACTTTGTATGAGGAGTTGTCGAACTTACCGCCCGCATGCAACTTGGTCATCACGACTTGAGCGGCAGGAACTTTCTCGCCGTCGATTTCCATGGAGTCCACGGGAATGCCGCGACCGTTATCAACCACGGTGATGGAATTATCGATATGAATGGTGACTTCGACTTTGTCGGCATGACCTGCAAGAGCTTCATCGACGGAGTTATCGACCACCTCATAAACCAGATGATGCAGTCCCATCTCTCCGGTAGAACCGATATACATGGCCGGGCGTTTGCGAACGGCTTCCATGCCGCCGAGGACTTTAATCGAATCGGCGGTGTAGTCTCCGTTGCCGTTTCCATTCGCCGGAACGGCATCGGTTTTGCTTTTTGGATCCGTCGAGACCAGTCGTTGGGATTGCTTTGGTGGCCATTGAACTCCGTGTAAAATTGTATTAAACGATGGTTAATTTGAAGTCGGCGTATGCCTTTCAAATCACTGAAATCACTAGCACTTACATGGCTGGAAGATATTCAATTATATCACAGAGAACATGTTCTTAAGAGCCGGTAGCCAGTGCGTAAGATGGTGCATTTACAGACTGGTTATTAGCGCGTAATCTGAGAGGTTGTGTAGCACGCGGGATTTCGGCCTGTTAGCATAGAGAGAACGAGGAGAAGTTTGCAGATATGGGTGTTCCAGTTTCGCAAATGTGGACGGTTGTAACTTACGTCCTCGGTCAGAAACTCGCCGGCAAGAAACAATATCCGCTGGTCCTGATGCTCGAGCCTTTATTTCGCTGCAATCTGGCTTGCGCGGGATGCGGCAAGATTCAATATCCCGCCCATATTTTGAAACGAGAACTTACCCCTGAAGAATGTTTTCGCGCGGTCGATGAATGTGGCGCACCGATGGTTTCCATTCCGGGAGGCGAGCCGCTGATGCATCCCCGAGATCGGCGAGATCGTCGAAGGTCTAGTCGCACGCAAAAAATATATCTACCTCTGCACCAATGCTCTGTTGCTGAAAGAAAAAATTGATCTGTTCAAGCCCAGCAAATATCTCACCTTCAGCGTTCACATGGACGGCCAGAGAGAGCATCATGATTTTTCCGTCTGCCGCGAAGGTGGATATGAAATTGCCGTCGAAGGAATCCGCGAAGCTCTGAGGCGTGGCTTCCGCGTGACCACGAACACCACCTTTTTGACGGCGCCGATCCCAATAGCGTTCGCGATTTCTTTGACGAAATGATGGAACTCGGTGTCGAGGGCATGATGCTCTCGCCGGGATACTCGTACGAAAAGGCCCCCGATCAGCAGCATTTTCTGGGACGCGCCCGTACGCGCAAATTATTCCGCGCCATTCTTTCCAATCAGAAAGAAAAGCTGGAAATTTAATCTCTCCCCGCTGTTTCAGGAATTCCTGATGGGCAAGCGCCAGTACGCCTGCACTCCGTGGGGAATGCCGACATACAATATTTTCGGCTGGCAGAAACCCTGCTACCTGTTGCAGGATGGATACGCTGACACCTTCCAGGAATTATTCGCGGAAACTGACTGGGCGAACTACGGAACGGAATCAGGCAA
>CAWITV010000034.1:0-42859 GCA_963839125.1 uncultured Acidobacteriaceae bacterium | reverse complement strand
TTTCTGGCAGTTACAAAGAATGGGGCCTAATTCTGTTACCCACAATTTTACCCCACAGTTTTCATTGAACCTCTGCGATAGACCCACCAATCAGACTTTCCCGGCCTAGTGACTTGCACTTATTCGCGGAGATCGTTTGATGACATAGGTGATAAAAGAGATCGCGACAATGCCGCCGTCCAGGTTCACAATCGTCACGGCCACCTTCGGCCAAGCGCCGAGGTCAGCAGATTCGGCGAGGTGATTAAGCCCGAGGCAAATGTCTGCATTCGTTTTCTTCTCTTACTTCATCGGTTACGACAAAGAAATTTGCCAACTGCGCTTTTCCGAAGGATGTGGTGATGGCCACATCGGCGGCGTCGCGTCCCACTGCCATTAGCACCCTTCCGATGCGTGGCACGTTGTGGCGAGCGTCGAACGTCCACCAGCGATCGTCCAGGTAAACTTCGAACCAGGCGCTGAAATCCATGGGGGACGGTGCGACGATAACGCCGATGTCACCCAGATATCCGGTGGCATAACGCGCCGGGATATTCAGCGCGCGGCAGAACGTCACGGCCAGATGCTGGAAATCGCGGCACACGCCCACTCGCTCGGTATAGACCTCAAGCGCGGTGCGGGTAGGCCTGGCGAAGTGGTATCCGAAAGTGACCTTGCTGTGCACCCAGAAGCAGATGGCCGCGACGCGGGCCCATCCGCGTGGGGTGGCGCCGAACAATTCCACCGCCATGTCGGAAAGCAAATCAACTTCGCAGTAACGGCTGGCTAATAGATAGCGAAGCACGTCGTGAGGCAATTTGTGGACGGGAACTTCCTGGGCGTCGACTTTCTGCTCGTCGGGCAGTCCGGAATCGCGAATCAAAGTTGAGTTGGACAATGTAATTCGACCGGGCGGAGCTACAAACCTCACGCAGCGATTTCCAAATGTGTCTTCGTATGGGGTCAACTGCACGTTCGGGTCGACGCTCAATTCGTCCGGCTCCAACAAATCTTTTTCGCGTGACGGATAGACGTTCAAGAGCGCGATGATCGGGACCTCACCTGAGACGTCGAATTGAATGTCGTAACCAAGACGAATCAGCATTTGCAGGTGAGATCCGAAAACCGAATCAGGAGTGCGTTCGATGCAAGAATACCGCCGCGCGCAGAGAGAAGTTTATCCAAATTTTGGATTTGTAGAAACGCCAAACCGGGCAAGGACGGCCGCGGAGGAATGTTATGATGCATGAAATCGCAGCAAATCGAGGGATCTATTGACTTATTGTCTCGGAATTGTGACCGATCACGGACTGGTATTGGCGTCGGACTCCCGTACCAACGCGGGTTTCGACCAGGTGAATGTGTGCCGCAAAATGTACCACTTCGTGCAGCCGGGCGAGCGGATGTTCGTGATTTTGACGAGTGGAAGCCTCTCCATTAGCCAATCGGTGATCACGCTGCTGCGAGAAGAATTCGATGCCGGACGGGGACTCGCTCAGGCCAGTTCGCTCTACAACGCGGCGCGTATTGTGGGCGACTGCGTGCGGCGGGTTTCCGATATTGACCGGGCATCGCTCGAACGCGATTCGTTCAACTTCAACGCGCATCTGCTGTTGGGCGGGCAGGTGCGCGGAGAGGAACCAAATCTTTATTTGATTTATCCGCAGGGAACTCCTCTGGCGGCCACCGAGGATTCTCGCTACCTGCAACTCGGCGAATTTAAATACGGACGTCCGATCCTCGATCGCGGCATTGAGCCTTCGACTACTCTTGAAGTGGCGGCGAAGTATGCGTTGCTCTCACTCGATGCGGCCATGCGATCGAATGTGACGGTGGGTCCTCCATTTGATTTGTTGCTCTATGAGAAGGACAGTCTCGAGGTCACGCGATGCCGCCGCATAAAAGCAGGCGATCAGGATTTAAATCTGATTCATTCGAGTTGGGAGCAGTCGTTGCGGCGAGCGGTAGAGCAGTTGCCGGACATAGATTTTGGGAAGAATGGAAACGGAAGCGAGGCGAAGTATTCCCAGGTTATCCAGCTTCCCATCACGTCAACCGCTTAATCGCCATTTTTGCTGCGTGGTATCCGCACATGCCGTGCACGCCGCCTCCGGGAGGGGTCGAGGACGAGCAGATATACACGTCTTTGGCCGAGGTCGCGTACTCTCGCCAAGTTGGACGGAAGAGGAACTGCCCAATATCCATCGCTCCGCCGCTTATGTCGCCGCCTATCAGGTTCGCGTCCATTTTCTCGAGCGCCCGATGGCGAAAAAATCCTGGCGCGACAAAACACAATCGCGAAATCCCGGAGCAAAGCGCTCGATCTGAGCTTCAATTCTCGGCAACATGTCGAAACTGGATCCGTTGGGAACGTGGCAATAAGCCCATGCGACATGCTTCCCTTCCGGCGCGCGAGCCGGGTCAAACAAAGTTGGTTGCGACAACAGAACATAGGGACGCTCGGCGGTCTTGCCTTGCGACATGGCTTTTTCTGACGCAGCGATTTCATCGAATGTGCCCCCGAGGTGCACGGTAGCGGCGCGCAAACATTCTTTGGCTTTCCACGGAATTGGCGACGACAGGGCATAATCAACTTTGAATGCACCTGGGCCGTAGCGGTATCTTTTTAGGATTCTTGCAAAGGTGTCTGAAAATCTACCACGTCCTAATGCGAGTAACTGGCGGGGAGTGACGTCACACATCGTCAGGTCGTAATCGGGCAACTCAGACAAGCTTTCGATGCGGCGCGAAGTCGAAACTGTTCCGCCGAGTTTTTCCAGATGACTACGGAGCGCGTTGGTAAGCGACTGCGATCCGCCGCGCGGGATCGGCCATCCCACGGCGTGTGCGGCAACTCCCAGCACCATGGCGAATGGTCCGCTTAACCGGTTATCCAAGGGGAGGAAGGAGTGAGCGGCCAAACCAGCGAACAGCGCCTTGGTGCGTTCGCTGCGAAAACCGGATGCCAAGCTCGCCGCCGACCAGAGGGCTGTGGCTCCGAAGCGGGCCATTAGCAAAGGATGCTGGAACGGTAGATGAATCGGCGCAAGAATTTCGGGAGCAAAGTCGGCCCAGTGATCCACGAACGGCTCGAATAATTTTCGCCATGCCTTGCCATCAATGCCGAGTGCGCGTTCGGCATCCGCAAGATCGCGCTCCAGTATTACTGCGGTGCCGTCGTCCAGGGGATGACCAACGGAAGCGGGAGAATGGATCCATTCCAGACCGTAATCTTGTAGCGGCAAGGATGAAAAAAACGGCGACCCGACTGCCATGGGATGGACGGCCGAGCCAAAGTCATGCAGGAAACCGGGGAGCGTCAGCTCCATCGTTCTGGTCCCGCCACCGGGTACAGCTTCGGCCTCGAACACATCCACGTGAAGGCCGTTTTGGGCGAGAACAATCGCCGCGGCCAATCCATTGGGGCCGCTGCCGATAACGCAGGCACGGCGCGTCATGCGATGGTCCTACACGTTTTGCCCATTTCATTCTCGTGGAGCCGACGCCGGCGGCCACTCTTTCACTTCAATCTTACCGCTTGCGTCATTTGCGAGCGTGGGCGCGTAAAGACCAAGAAAATCGCGACGCCACCACGCGCCGGTCTCTCGCTTCCCGGCAATCGTCGTGAACCAATACTGCCATAGCACCGCACGAACCTGCTTGGGAGCACCGGTCGCAAAAGGATTGCCGGCAAACAACCGAAGAACGTCGGGATCGTTCGCCAGCAGCCGCTCTTCGGTGCTGGTCACAATTGGATACTCCCGCCAGGATCCCAGCGATGCGAACCACAAGTTCCAATCGAAGCGCGGCTGGTAGGGCGCATAAATTCCCGGCGGCTTGTTTACATCCTGCGGCTTGAAACGAAATGGATAGACAACCCAGTTCTTGCCGTCCTGGCTTCCCTGAAATTCGATTTCGTAACGGCCTCTGGTCATAACGGCGAACAATCCATAGCGATTCGCAATCCGAAAAGGATCGAGGGCAGTGACCGGAGAAACCGGCAGCGGAAGCCGCGGCAGGAACATCCACACCATTTGGGCGGTGGTCGCGTAAAAGATCCAGGCCAACACGACGGTTGCAACCGAAATTCGAATCGCCGCAAAGGGAGTTGCAAACCTGCGAGTCGGATTCGGCACTTCAGGGGTGGCTGGTGGCGGAGGCTGTAAAGCTCGATTTCCATCGGGATGGGAGGAATCGAATTAGAAATTCATCGTCCAGCAGCAATATGCCGAGCAGCAACACGATGTAATTCAGGAATGCATAGTTGGCGGTGAGGATGACTCCGATTTCCCAGGGCGTGACGATGAAGAAAAGAATAATCCTGAAACGGCGCGGCAACAGGAACATCCAGATGAGTCCGAGCTCAAGCGCAAGCGTTGCATAGACGCTCGATGCATGAAACCAATGCGGCAAGTGTTGGACATACCAGCCGATCCATGTGGGGAGGGGGCCGTTCTGGTAGTACTCGTCCATGGCGGTGAAGTTGCGCCACTGTGGGATCTCCGCTGGCAAGCTTGGCTACGCCGGATTCGAAGTAGATGCGAAGCCACTCCCATTGCAGAAGAAACCAACTGGCGCGCGAGGCCAGACTGGTTTCGCCCCAACGGGGGCGCACACCGCGCGGCGCCAGGAATAGAGAGATGAATCCAGCTTCGAGCAACATTCCGTCCGACTGATAGCTGGAGAAATCACTGGCGGCGCTGACGAAAGAAAGAAAACACACGAAGCAAACCACAAGTGTGAAACGCGGCCACAAATTCAATGTCAGAGCCAGGGACCCGCACAGTCCCACCCAACAGAGCGCCATCAGCATGTGAGAGCCGCTCGAGATCCACAATAAGCGTGGGGGCGAACCAGAAACGCGCAGATCCTAATTGATTAGCTACGGCTTGCAGGTATTGCGCGGCTGGGAGTATTCCGTTGGGCCCGATGAGGCCACGAATTTGAAATATCAGCGAGAAAAATGCCGAGAAGTAGATGAGGCCGAGGCCGCGTAGAAAAATCCATCGCGGAATCAAGCGGCCGGAAGCGCCCCGGTCAGAGTCGAAGAGCCAGCGAATAACGGACCTGGGAGTCCAGTCCATGAACCACGAAATTATATATGGCTTGCAGGCGCGCTCGGCGCAACATACCACGGCAGTTTTTTGTTGACACGGTTGCGACGATTGTTTCAGACTTCACCCGCCTACTCTCCGCTTGCTTAGGCCGATAACTGCATGCCCCTGACTGCGACGGACTGGATCGTTATCGGCGGATACCTGCTGATAAATCTACTCATCGGAATTTATTACCGCAGACGCTCGAGCGGGAGCACTGAAGAATTTTTTGTTTCGGGACGCGAGGTTTCGTGGTGGCTTGCGGGCACATCCATGGTGGCGACCACGTTTGCCGCGGATACCCCTCTGCTTGTTTCTGGATTGGTTGCGAAATCCGGAATCGCTGGAAACTGGATCTGGTGGGGATTCTGCATTGGCGGAATGCTCACGGTGTTTTTCTTCGCGCGGTATTGGAGACGCGCTGAAATTCTTACCGATGTGCAGTTTGTTGAGATCCGCTATGGCGGGAAGCCGGCCGCATTTCTGCGGGGATTCAAAGCGATTTATCTCGGCCTGTTTATGAACTGCCTGATTCTAGGATGGGTCACGCAGGCGATGATCAACATCATTACAGTATTGCTTGGACCCGCGATTGCGGAGGGCCGAACGCTGGAATTCGGCGCACTTCATTACACGCTGGGCGCGCCACATACGACTTCCCTGCTGCTTTGCATCTTCGTCATCATTCCGTTCACCGGGCTCTACACTTTTATTGGCGGACTCTGGGGCGTGCTGGTCACCGACTTGTTCCAATTCATTCTGAAGATGACGATGATTATCGTGCTGGCATGGGTTGCCGTCGCCAAGATTGGCGGGATGACGGCGCTGCAGGATCATCTTCGGGTGATCGAGAACAATGTGCGGCAAACTGGAGTGCACACCGCGAATCCAGTTGCGTTTCTGCCTGACTTCCATTCAGGGTGGACGAGTGACGCGCTGTGGACTCTGCCGTTGCTGACATTCTTTGTGTACATCTGCATGCAATGGTGGCTGGCGTGGTATCCGGGAGCAGAGCCGGGTGGCGGCGGATATGTGGCGCAGCGAATGTTCAGCGCCAAAGACGAAAAGAATTCTCTGGGCGCGACGTTATGGTTCAACATCGCCCATTATGCCCTGCGTCCATGGCCATGGATCATCACTGGGCTGGTGGCGATGGCGGTGTATTCCCCCAATGGCGGATTGCATCCCAACGCGGCTTTTGCGGCAAATCCTGAGCAGGGATACGTAATGATCCTGCGGGACTATCTGCCTCCAGCATTGCGCGGGCTGATGGTCGCCGCATTTCTCGCAGCTTATATGTCAACCGTGGCGACCCAACTTAATTGGGGATGTTCGTATCTGGTGAACGATCTCTATAAGCGATTTCTGGTGAAGGACTCGAGCGAACGTCACTACGTTTTTGTCAGCAAGATTTTCACGGTGTTGCTGGTACTGGTAGCGGGATACACCGCCATGCAGTTGACTTCTATTAAGCAAGGATGGGATCTGGTTCTGAATATTGGATTCGGCACCGGGGCAGTTTACATTCTGCGATGGTATTGGTGGCGCATCAATGCATGGAGTGAAATCGTCGCCATGGTGGCGGCAGCGGTCGTGACGGCTGCGCTCACTCGTGTGGCTTTCACTGGAAATAGCGCGACCGTGTATGCGAAATCAGCATTGATAACCGGAGGAATTACAACCGTTGCGTGGCTCGTGGCGACATTTATCTCGCGGCCGGAATCGAACGAGACCTTAATTGGTTTTTACAGGCGGGTGCATCCCACGGTTTACGGATGGAAACGAATTGCAAAATTGGCTTCGGACCTTCCCGAAGTGCGGGACTTAGCCGGCAACTCATTCGATTGGCTGATGGGAGTGATTCTCGTATATGGATGCCTATTTGGAATTGGCAAACTACTATTTCAGCAATGGGTGTCAGGAATACTTTTGTTGGCGATGGCCGCAGTTTCTGGGTACCTGATTTTCTGGGATCTCTCACGGCGAGGGTGGTCCAACTTATCCGGAACGGTTTCTTCTGCACTGTCTTTATTCGCCAGCGCGACATCGGGGCGGAGTAACCTCGCGCTGCCTGCTCAAATTCTGCTAATGTTTTTGTAATTGGGCCGTGGACGCCCCCGCCGATCAAAACATGCCACAGCATAAAGTTCTGCAAGGTCGATCCCAGGGATAACGTACTCATTGCCTTGACGGATATCGGGCTGGGCGAGGGGGTCACTTACTCCGGCAAGAGCTATACGCTGGCTTCGAATGTTCCGGCCAAACACAAATTCAACACTGAGAATCTTGAGATTGGCTCGCCGGTAATAATGTACGGCGTCCTGGTTGGCCGCGCGCTGAAGGCCCTGCCTGCTGGCACGTTGCTAACGACGGGCAATGTCCATCACCAGGCAGCGGAATTTACGCATAAGAATGGCGGGTATCACTGGACTCCTCCCGATGTTTCCGCGTTTAAGAATCTGACATTTTCGGGATTCCGCCGCTCCGACGGACAGGTTGGGACTCGTAACTATTGGCTGGTAGCACCGCTGGTCTTTTGCGAGAACCGAAATATTGCTGTTTTGAAACAGGCCTTCGAAGAAGAATTGGGTTTCGCGGCGCCACAAGTCTACCGTCATCAGTTGTCGGAGATGGTGAAGGCTTACCGTTCCAGCGGGGCTGCGAAAACCGCCGAAGAGAACTTTCAGAGCAACCCCACGTCAAGAGTCTTCGAGAATATTGACGGGATTAAATTTCTGATTCACGAGGGCGGATGCGGCGGGACGCGCGAGGATTCCGACAACCTATGCGGTCTTATCGCGGGATATATCAATCATCCCAATATCGCCGGAGCTACCGTCCTCAGTCTCGGTTGTCAGAATGCGCAGGTTGGAATTTTGCAACAGAAGATCCGCGAACGAAATCCTCACTTTGACAAACCTCTGATTGTTCTAGAACAACAACGGAGCGGAACCGAATTCGAGATGCTTTCGAGCGCCATTCGGCAAACGTTCGATGGACTGGTGCAAGCGGACCAGGAACGCCGTAGTCCTGCCCCGCTTTCGGCATTGTGCGTGGGCCTAAAGTGCGGGGGGTCAGACGGGTTTTCGGGAATATCGGCGAATCCGGCGATCGGTCACACTTCCGACTTACTGGCGGCACTGGGTGGGAGAACAATTCTCTCGGAGTTTCCTGAATTGTGCGGCGTAGAACAGGACCTGATCAATCGCAGCACCAGCAATGACGTCGCGGAACGATTTATCAAGCTGATGCGAGGATACCGGGCCCGGGCCCAGGCGGTGGGGGCCGGTTTCGACATGAATCCGTCGCCCGGAAATATTCGCGACGGACTTATCACCGATGCGATGAAGTCTGCGGGAGCGGAAAAGAAAGGCGGCACATCTCCCGTCACCGCGGTTCTCGATTATCCGGAGTATTCGAAGGAGGCGGGATTGAATTTGCTTTGCACTCCGGGGAATGATGTGGAGTGCGTGACCGCGCAGGTGGCCGCCGGAGCCAACATCGTGCTGTTTACTACTGGCTTGGGAACGCCAACGGGAAATCCGATATCACCGGTGATAAAGATTTCGACGAATTCAAAGCTGGCACAGCGGATGCCCGACATTATTGACATCGATGCCGGGGGAATTGTCTCCGGGGAAACAACTACTGACCAGATGGGCGAAGAAGTATTGAAATTCATAATCAAGGTTGCGAGCGGAGAAGTGCGAACCAAAGCCGAGATCAAAGGGCAGGAAGATTTTATTCCGTGGAAGAAAGGCGTTTCTTTGTAGTGCGAAAGACATCTAATAAATGTCAGGAGAACTCATGAAAACCAAAATTGAAAAATCCGAAGCGGAATGGCAGAAGCAGCTTTCTCCGAAACAGTACCAGGTGGCACGACAGGCGGGAACAGAGCCGGCCTTCACCGGAGAATATTGGAATACCAAAGACAAAGGCACCTATGAGTGTGTGTGTTGCGGGCAGCCTCTGTTCAGTTCGGATGCGAAGTTCGACTCCGGAACGGGATGGCCCAGTTTCTCGACGCCGGTGGATCCATCAGCGATTGACGAAGAAACCGATAAGCAATTTGGAATGGTCAGGACCGAGGCGCGCTGCTCGCAATGCGACGCTCATTTGGGACATATTTTCGAGGATGGCCCGGCATCTACGGGATTGCGGTATTGCATGAATTCGGCTTCCCTGTCGCTTAAAAAGACGCCCTGAGCAAATCATTACCAATAAAAAAGCATGATCGTGATGGTCACGACCATGCTTTAAATTCTTCCTGGAATTAGCTTCCGGCGGCGGCTGACAGAATTTCTTCGTCTTCGTTAGCCTTTGCAGCTTCAGCAGCCTTGGCAGCGTCAGTTGCTTTAACCTCTGCTGGCTTCGATGCTGTTGGCTGGGTCTTCTTTGGGTCGGAAGCTCTTGGCGTCGGTGGTTTTGACTTCGGAGGTTTTGGCTTCCGCTCCCTTGCCGGCTTCAACGGTCCGGATCTGGACGCTTCCCTTCAACATTGCGCCATCTTCGACGCTGATGCGTTGGGTGACGACATCCCCGGTGAGCGAACCTTCGGCGCGAATTTCCACGCGGTCGAGGCACTGAATGTTCCCTTTTACCGTCCCCATCACCACGACTTCACGGGCGGTAATGTTGGCGGCGACACTGCCATTGCGTCCGACAGTAACGCGGTGTTCCGCAAAATGAATGGAGCCTTCAATGCGTCCATCAATGTAAATCGATTCATCCCCGCGGACCTCGCCTTTAATGATCAGCGAACGTCCGATAGTCGCCTGCTCGGAGGTATTGATTGCGGTTTTGGTGGGACTGAAAGTGTTTGGAGAGAATTTCTGAGAGCTGTCTGCCGGCTGCAACATAAGGCGCCTTCCTCGCATTCCAGCCACGTATTTGAACGCCGCCGTATGCCCGGGTCAATGGATTTGGCTAAGAGCCAAAATGACTATCGCACGAAAATGAAAAAAGAGGGAGTTACGGAAGTGTTTCGGACCTCGGCGGAGGGGATAAATTGCGCAGAGTCAGGATTGAAGCGCCTTGCCGAGTTCCTCCCATTCCGCCATCGCTTTCTTAAGATTGCTGCGTCGATCGCTCAATTCGCGGCTTAATTTCTCGGTTTCATCGGCGCTTACGAAGTTTTGTAACGCGGTTTCGCAATCGGTTATTGCGGTTTCAAGCTGAGAAATTGTTGATTCCAGCTTATGCACCCGGTCTTCTATTTGCTTACGACGAATTGGATTTAGCCGCTTCGACTTATCATTGCTACTGCCACTGCTGGTGCCATTGCCGCTAACCTTGTCAGTAGGGTCGGAGCTGGGTAGTGACTTCGAAGACGCTGCCACGGATTCTTGCAGCGACGCCGCGCCGCCCTGTTTTCGCCATGAGTAGTCTTCGTAGTTTCCGGGATAGATTTCGACATGTCCGTTGCCGACTTCAAAGATTCGAGTGGCCAGCTTGTCGATAAAGTAGCGGTCGTGAGATACGAACAGGACCGTTCCGGTATAGGCGCTCAAGGCGTCGAGCAGGACATCTTTCGCCCGCATATCGAGATGGTTTGTAGGCTCGTCGAGTAGCAGGAAATTGGCTGGATGCAGCAACATTCGCAGCAAAGCATAGCGATTTCTTTCTCCACCGGAAAGCACGCCGATCCGCTTGAAGACATCATCGGCGGAAAATAGAAAGCATCCGAGCAGACTTCGTAATTCAGTCTGGGTGGATCGCGGGGAGAGATCACTGAGGTCATCGAAGATTCGCGCATCAGGATTCAGTTCTTTGTATTGATCCTGCGCGAAGTAGTCGGCCTGCACATTGTGTCCGAGACGATACTCACCGCTGGTCAGCGGCTCTTCTTTGGCTAACAACTTTATCAGCGTCGATTTGCCCGCACCGTTGACGCCGACAAGGGCTATACGATCTCCACGTTCGATCATGAAGCTGACGTCTTGAAACACTTGCTTGGTGCCGTAGGATTTGGCGACGTTTTGAAATTCCGCAACGATTCTTCCGCTGGGCTTGGGTTGCGGAAATGAAAAGTGAATCGTCTTTTCTTCTTCGGGAAGCTCGATCCTTTCTATTTTCTCCAGTTCTTTAATGCGGCTTTGGACTTGCTTGGCCTTGGTTGCCTGATAGCGGAAGCGATTTATGAACACTTCCAACTGCTCGATTCGTTCGCGCTGATTACGATACGCGGCCTGAAGCTGATCCAACCGTTGCGTCTTCTGGTCGAGAAACTTTTCATAGTTGCCGCTATAAAGATGAATTCGCTTATTCCAGATTTCCGCGATCCGGTTTACGGTCACGTCCAGAAAATAACGGTCGTGCGAAATCAGGACGAAGGCATTGGGATAATGCGTCAGATATTCTTCCAGCCAATTTCGCGCTTCAAGATCGAGGTGATTCGTGGGTTCGTCCAGTAACAGCAGGTTCGGCTGCTGGAGCAATAGCTTGGCCAGCGCCAGCCGCATCTGCCATCCGCCGGAGAATTCTTCGGTATTGCGTCCCCAATCCTCTTTGCTGAAGCCCAAGCCTGACAAGACAGCTCCGACTTTGGCGTCAATCGCATATCCTTCGCGGGTGCGAAACTCGTGCTCGATGCGGTGATAGCGATCGGCGATCTGCGTGTATTCGGGAGAATCGTGGTCAACTTCGGACATGCGGCCGGTCAATTCTTCCATCTCTTGTTCGAAGGCTTGCAGGTCGGCGAAGATCGACATGCATTCGGCAAACACAGTTTTCCCGGAGAGACTCAGACCGTCCTGCGGGAGATAGCCAGCGCTTATTCCCTTGGCAACACTTAGCGATCCGTAGTCCAGGGTTTCGAGGCCCGCAAGCACTTTCATCAGAGTCGATTTGCCAGTGCCATTGGCGCCGACCAGACCAATACGGTCGCGTGGCGTGATCATCCAATCGACTCCCTCGAAAAGGAGCTTATGGCCGTAACGTTTTCCGGCGGAAGACAACTGAAGCATGAGGTTCCATCAATCGTCTCACGAGACGCGGATGTTTTGTAGAACCACTTAAGAAGAGGAGTGAGCGGAAAATTACCGGTGAGCGACGGTCTGCATAACGTTGATTTGCTCCAGGGCGCGATCGATTACCGCCTGCATTTCCTTCGCGTATTTCACTTCGCGCCCCTTGGCAAGAATCTTTCGAGCTTCATCAGGGGAAAACCAGGTGGGATCGCGCCGGGCCTCGGAGGGAACCGTCAATTCTTCGACTTCCAGCAGGAAGGCCTTCACCACAAATTCGCGGACGCCGCCAGGCTTCCAGAACACGCCCTTCGAGTGAAGATACAGATGGAAGTGCTTCGACCCGAGAGTTCCGCGAACCCCGGCTTCTTCTAGCGCTTCGCGCTCTGCCGCTTGCGCATGCGATAAAGAACGCTCGGGATCCCCTTTGGGAAAGGTCCAGCGCTTGCCGCCGCGAGTTTTTATCAGCAGGAATTCGATATCAGATCCGTATCCCCGATAGCAGATGGCGGCCACTTGCAGCGGTAGTGCGAATCTTCCGAGAGGCGGTGCTGCCATTCGAGCTAGGCTCCTGAGTTGCCGCGTCAGACTCATTAACATCTTAGTTGGTTGAATATTGCAGGAGTGTTAAATTGCAGCGAAAAAGGTGCAATGTCAGTTACGAAAGGAATTGGGACTCTAGCCCTTCGCAAGGGTGGGCGTCTCCGGAAATGAAGTCAGATTCGCATTTGATTTCTTCTCGAGAGAATTCATGGTGTTGAGGATGGCGGAGATCACATTCTCATTTCCGATAGCGGTATTCAGCATCACATGGTAGAGCGAACGGGTCGGCCAATCGGCGTCGAAGTAATGCTTAACGAAAGCCATCCGGTCGGGATCGATGGTGTCGATGAGGTCCTCCGCTTCTTTTTCGCTTTTTCCCATGGCATGGAGGCGGCGAATCTTCTCAGTGCGCGGAGCGTATAAAAAAACGTGAAAGGCATCGGGCTGCTGGCGCAGGAAGTATGGAGCGCCGCGTCCGACGATGACGCACTTACCAGCCTTAGCAATTTCACCCATTACCCGCTCGCCGATTTCCACCATTTGGTCGGCGTCAAAATTTTTCCAAACCGGAAGAGCGACACTTCGCTCGTTGCTGCCACGCCAGAATATTTTCGCCATGCGATAGAAAGTGCCGTCCACTCTTTCCTGGCAACGCTCAACCTCCGCACACTCGACGTTTCCGGCCTTGGCGATTTCTTCCGTTAAAGCATGATCCCATAATTTCCAGCCGAGGCGGGCGGCAAGTTGGCCGGCTATTTCTCCGCCTCCGCAGCCATATTCTCTTTCGACTGTAATTACGCGATACACGTTTCTCTCCGACTTAGTTAACGAAGCCAGACTTTGGGCTCGACCGACATTCCTGGCCTGAGCACGTGGTCTTTTGTCTCGTCCTGATCAAAAGTTATTTTTACCGGAATGCGCTGAATTACTTTCACGTAGTTTCCAGTAGCGTTCTCGGGAGGCAAAAGGCTGGTGATGGAGCCGCTGGCGCCCGAAACGCTTTGAAGATGTCCTTTATAGTCTTTTCCGTTGATGTCGGCGTGAATGGTCACAGGCAGGTTGATCGACATGTGCCGGAGTTGAGTCTCTTTGAAATTGGCGGTGACCCAGATGTCGTCGAGATTAATTACCTTCATTAGATCCTGGCCGACCTGCACATTTTGTCCCACCTCGACTGAACGATTAGTGACGATTCCGCTGACCGGAGCCACGACATGAGTGTATTGCAGATTGAGTTGCGCCTGGTCGAGCGCCGCCTTCTTCTGCGCTGCATCGGCTGCGGCGGATTGTGCCCGGGCCCGAATAACCGCTACTTGCTGCGGACCGGTGCTCGCTGCCTGAGCATTGGCCTGTGCCTGCGCTAACCTGGCCTCAGCCTGCTTCACCTGCTGCTGGGCTGCGGAAGCGGCCGCCCTGGCGGCATCGACCCCAGCGGCTGCGGCCTGCGCGGCGGCAATCGCCTGCTCGTATTGCTGCTGCGAGATTTCCTGCTTGTCCACCAGCAATTTGTATCGCGCAACATCACTCTGGGCCTTGGTGTTGTTTGCCTCGGCCTGCGCCAATTCTGCTATGCGCCGGGTATGCTCCTGGCGGGCGGCTGAAATTCCGGCGCGGGCGTTTTCCACGTCCGCCTGGGCGGTGCTGACCTGGCTTCCGGTATTCACCGTGGTAATAGGAAGGTTGGCCTGGGCGGCCCGGGCCGCGGCGAGTGCAGAGTCATACTCCGCTCGAGCCCGCTCCAGTGCTACCTGATAGTCGCTGGGATCGATATCCACAAGAGGTGCACCGGCATCCACGTATTGGTTGTCTTGCACCAGCAGTTTTTGCACGTGGCCGGAGACGCGAGCGCTGACTGAATTGAGATGGCCGTCAACTTGTGCGTCGTCGGTACTCTCATAGCTGGCGAAATATCTCCACAAGAAAAATAAAGCCACTACGAGAACGATGGCCGCGATAATGATCGCCATGCGAAAACGCGGATTGTGGACATTAAACTTCTTGCGATGAAAGTCGGCATCCGAAGCGGGTAACGGAGCATGAGGTTGATCGGACGGAGGCTGGTTTTGGGGCGTCCCAGGTTGAGGCGGAAGCTGTGCCTGGTCATTCATGCCGACCTCGGCCGGTTCGACGGTCTGTGTATTTTGAGCCATGTTTACTTTAACCTGCTATTTACCCTGCAAGTACTGTTTAACTCCCTCTTCCGCAAAGCCAATCGCACGAGCCAACAATACTTTGGCAATGTTGTGCGAGTACAGACTCGAAATATAACTCTCGTTTGCCGCCGTGACCGATTCCTGGGCCTGAATTACTTCCAGGTTATCGGCCACCCCGGCGAAAAATCGGTCACGCGCCTGAGTCAATGTTTGTCCCGCTAGATCGACTGAACTGCGCGCCACTTCCACCTGGTCGGCAGCTGCGGCGAGATCCAACAATGCAGTGCGCACTTGATAATCGATTTGAGCTCGCAGATTCGCCAACTGCTGCTGGCTTTGGCGCAGTGAAGCTTCGGCTTGCAAGGCATCGGCACGAGAGCGGCCGCCGGCAAAGATTGGGATGGTTAAGGTCACTCCGAAATCGAAGACGCCGTGAGAGCTGCCGGGGCGTATGCCGGCATCTCCGTAGTCGCCACCCAAGTTTAAGGATGGATAATGTTCGGCGGTCGCGGCGCGGCGAAAATATTCCGCGGCCCGAAGCTGTTGCGCCGCTGCCTGATAATCCGACCGCGACGCATACGCCCGCTGTAACGCATCTTCGACTGTCATCTGAGCTAGAGGAGCATAGGGGACAGTATCGGTCAAAGTGAATTCCTGGCCGGGAGGCAATCCAATAACGCGGGCGAGAGTCAGCTTTTGCTTTGCATAATTGTTTCGCGCCACGATGAATTGCTGCTGCTGAGATTGCAATTCCACGCGGGCGCGGAGGCTATCAATAGCCGGAATGACTCCGGCATTCTGCTGATCGACCGACTTGCTGTAAAGTGCCTGCGAGGTCTGGACCTGAGCCTCAGTGGTCTGCACCCGCGCCGCAGCCGACAGTGTTTCCAGATACGCGTTGCCTACTGCCAGCACCACAATTTCTCGTGCGTCCTTGTAGTTGTAGCGTGCCGCGCTGACATTTGCGGACGCTGCCCGATTGCGCTCGATGGCATGAAAATCAAAAATGGATTGCGAGAAATTTGCATCGGCCTGAAAAATCCCAATGGGCCCGATGATTTTGGGAATCCCTGGGGTGTTGAAACGGAAGCCCTCGGCCGCCAGATCAATTTGAGCAACGCTCTCGGTGACCGTGGCGTTCAAGTTGGGGAGTAATGCACTCAACTCTTTCCACTTTTCTCCACGCACGGCCAAACTATTGTCGCTTTGCAAAAGCAGTCCGAGGTTATTCCGCAAACCGCGATCAATGGCATCTTTGATGGAAAGATGCAGCACTTCGGAGGTGGCTTGGCCTTCGGGAACGCTCCCGTAAAAGGGACTTTGACCCAGAGAGCTGCTGCCATTGCTTTGACTGCTGGATTGAGGGGAATAATTCGCACTGCCTGAAGCGCCTCCGCCAGTAGGGGATTCGGACTGAGTCGTGGGAGTTGAGCCGGGCGCGGGCTGCAACTGAGCCATGGCCAGCGGCGACGACGCCACACAGAACGCACTCATCCATGCCACCGTCCTAAAAATAGAGGATACAGAACGCGTCATCGTCCCCAGAGCAAACACCCTCAGAGTCTTTCACAGTCTGACTTTTGGCAAAACCAGTCTATGTTGATTCGATTGCAGGGGTTATAGATGCAAAGGATTCGGTTCGGGCTGGTAGTGGATCCGCCTAGACTTGCAGAACGTCCCCTTCACGCGCGACTAACTCGTAGAGAACGGGATTTACGAAGAATCCGATGAATAGTCGGGAGATCAGTCCGGCCACGATTACGATGGCGAACGGCTTCTGAGTGTCCGAACCGATGCCAGTAGAAAGCGCCGCAGGCAGTAGTCCTAGACAGGCCACTAATGCCGTCATCATGATGGGACGAAGCCGCAGGAGTGAAGCTTCACGGGTGGCGGTGCGAATATCTTTGCCCTCGAGCCGCAGCTTATTGATGTAGGAGACGAGAATTACTGCGGTTTCGACCGAGACCCCGAGCAGGGCCAACAAACCCAGCACCGAAGAGACGCTGAAAGGTGTATGGGTAAGTTTCAAAGCCACCAAAGCGCCGACGGGCTGGGTCATAATTACGCCCACCGCAATGCTGACCGGAAATTTCAGGTTGCCGTACAGGGCGAACAGGATCATGAAGATCAAGCCCACCGCCAGCGGTCCTATGATTGAAAGCTGCGAGGTTGCGGCCACCAACTGGCTGTATTCGCCTCCCCAAGCCAGGGTGTAACCCTGCGGCAAGGGGACAGCCTTGCGGACGGCGGCTTGTCCAGCTTCCACGGCGCTTTCGAGATCCCGATCCTCGACGCTGTATTGCACTCCGATATAGCGGGAGTTATTTTCGCGATAAATAAACGATGCCCCATTTCCCTGATTGATAGTTGCAAGCTGGGACAAGGGAATTTGTTGACCATCGGGCGTGCCGACTAACAAATTCCCTATTTCGCCGGCGTTGCTTCGGAATTGCGGTTGCATACGAACGACAAGATCGAACAGTTTTTCACCCTGGATGACCTGCGTCACCGCTTGTCCGCCGACCGCAGCAGAGATTACAGCTTCGACATCCGCAACATTAATTCCATAGCGGGCGATCTTGTCGCGATCGACGTCGATGAGAAGGCTGGGCTGTCCTAACTCGCGAACGACGGTTAGATCGGTGAACCCGCGAACGTGACTAAGCGTGTTTTTGATCTGCACCGCCTTGTCCTGAAGGACGTTAAGGTCATCGCCGTAAATTTTTACCGCCAGAGAACTTTTCAAACCGGTAAGCGCTTCATCGACCGCGTCCTCGGCTGGCTGGGTGTAATTGAACATGATTCCGGGATAGGCAGTGAATTTCTTATTGATCGCTTCGATCAAAGCTTCTTTATTGGGAGTATCTCCGCCCCAGGCCTTGTCTTTGTATGGCTTCAATCCGACATAAAATTCGCAATTGAAAAAGCCGGTGGCGTCGGTGCCGTCATCAGGACGCCCAAGCTCGGAGCCGACCACAGTCACCTGCGGATAGGACATCAGAATGTCGCGCAATTTCGGAGCAATGCTGCTCGCTTCTTCAAAGGAGATTGTGTAGGGCATAGTGGCCCGAACCCAAAGGGCGCCTTCATCGAGGTGGGGCATGAATTCCCCGCCGATGAAGGGAATCAGGCACAACGACGCGGCAAAGATAATGGTCGCCAGGACCATCACCAGCTTGGGCCGAGCGAGCGCCCAGTCCAATTGCTTCGCATATTGCGCCTTCATCCATTCGTAGGGACGGTTGCGTTTCTCGCGAACCCCTTTGGTGAACCAGTACGAGGCGAGCACCGGAGTAAGCGTAAGCGTGAGGATGAGGCCGCCGACAAGTGCGAAGGACATGGTCTCGGCCATGGGATGAAACAGCTTCCCCGCGGGGCCGCTGAGGGCGTAAATAGGAAGATATCCGGCGAGGATGACCGCCACGGAATAAAAAATTGGGCGGTCAACGTCTTTGGCAGCCGCGAGAATCACCTCATTCAGCGAATAGCTCTGTCCTTCCCGCAGCGACAATTCCCGATAAATATTTTCCATCATGACAACGGTGCCGTCGATGACGATTCCGAAATCAATGGCTCCGATGGAGAGAAGATTCGCCGCCACGTCGTGGGCGTGCAAAACAATAAATGCAAAGAGAAGCGACAGCGGAATAGTCAAGGCGACGATTATTGCCGCACGGAAGCTGACCAGAAAAAAGATCAGCACAATCAGGACGAGCACCATGCCGCGCAACAGATTGGCTTCGACCGTTTCCGTGGTCAGGCTCACCAACTCGCTTCGGTCGTAAAATGGATGAATCTTCACGTCAGGCGGAAGGATGTGCTGGTTCAATTCTTCGGTTTTGGCCTCAACTGTCTTTAGAACATTCTGAGTCTGCTCTCCCCGAAGCATTAAAATGACGCCTTCTACGGCGTCATCATTTTTCTGGAAGCCGAATTCGCCGAGGCGCGGCGCGTTTCCAATGGTCACGTCACCAATATCCTTTACCCGGATGGGAACGCCTTTGGTGCTTCCGACAACTACGTTCCCGATGTCATCCGTGTTACGGAGCAAGCCAATTCCACGCACGTAATAGAACTGGCTGCCCTGGGAATAGAATCCCCCGCCAGCGTTGGAATTATTGGCGGCGAGCGCGGTGATCACCTGTGGAATGGTGAGGTGGTATCCATAAATGCGGGAAGGATCGAGAAGCACCTGATACTGCATTACAGTGCCGCCGAAGCCGGAATCGTCTGCCACGCCCGGGACGGATCTATAAGCTCGGGCGATGACCCAGTCCTCGATGGTCTTTAGTTCCTGGGGACTTCGGTCGGGACTTTGCAGAACGTAGCGATATACCAGTCCACTGGGACTGAATAATGGCGACATGCTCGGGGTTATGCCAGTTGGCAGGGTAGCCTGGCCGAGCCGCTCAAAAACGATCTGACGGTCAAAATAATCGTCAGTGCTGTCTTCGAACGTCAAGATCAAATGGGAGAGCCCATACAACGAAATTGAACGCATCACTACCAGGTGCGGTATTCCATTCATCTGAAGTTCGAGGGGCAGCGTGACTAATCGCTCGACTTCTTCGGCGGCGTGATCGGGCCACTGTGTGACGAGCTCGACCTGAGGAGGCGCCAGGTCGGGATACGCGTCGACCGGCATGCGGCGAAAGGACATCACCCCGCCTATGGTGATGAAGGCGACCAGCATCAGAACCAGAAATCGCTGACGCAGCGCGGCTTGGACGACTCGATGAATCATTCAGTTGTGGCGAGGATTTTCATGAATGTGACAGCTTGACCGCGCATCTTTTCTATTTATCTCTGTAGCGAATTTGCGAATTGCAGGAAGAGGCTGCCGTTGCCAACGATCCGGTCTCCCGGTTTCACGCCATCGCTGATCTGAGTTTGCCCGTTGAAATCTTCTCCCAGCGAAACCGTTCGCCTGCCGAATTGATTGGAACCCACTTCGGCATAAACAAAGGGCTGGTTTTCCGTGTCGCGTAAGACGGCGGAGTCGGGCAACGAGATCGCGTCGTTAATCGTGCCTGCATTCACGGTGGCGGTAACGAACATATCTTTCTTGAGCTTTCCGCCTGGATTACTGGTTTCAATACGGGCCTGCAAGGTTCGGGTGCCGGGGTCGAGGGCTGCCGCCACGTAAGATATTTTTCCGTGGAAAACATCGGGATAAGCATCGGTTTGAATGCTGACCTGATCTCCGGGGTGAACGTAGGGCAAGTCCTTCTGATAGACGTTCACTAGAACCCAGACCGTACTGGTGTCGGAGATAGTGAAGCATTGGGTCGTCCCTGCCTGGACGAGTTGACCGGCAGCCACTAACTGCTCGACGACCTCTCCGTTAATGGGAGCGAGCACCGGAACTTCAAATGATGGGGGCGCTTTTACCAGCGCATCGGGATCATTGATGCCCATTACTTTTAGCGCGGCATTAGCGGCGGCTAAATCTCCGCTGGCCTGGACCTCGGCAGATTCGGCCTGCTCCAGATTTTGCTGTGCGATGGCGTGGTGTTCATACAAATCTTTGGCACGCGCATAAGCTTTTTGCGCGAGTGAGTACGCATCGTGCGCTTTCAAATAATTACTTCGCAATTGCGAATAATCGGGACTGGCTACGTACAACATTGGCTGTCCCCTTCTGACTTTCTCACCCGGAACGACTGCTACCCGGCTTAGGGGCCACTTACCTGAGTTATGACTGGAGTTGTCCGAAAACCGTTGTAGGCGACCGAACCAGTCAAGCGCAAAACCCTGGTCAATGTAGTGGGCTCGGCGGTAACAATCTGAATGTGGGACATCTGATCTTGCGGGATGGTGAAAAGCTCGGGATTGTTCTGCTGCGAGGCCGCGTTGCCGGAGGTTTGCGGTTTAGCGCCTTCGCAACCGGCGAACGCGAGCAACGCAGCCATTCCGAGGAATCTAAGGGCTATTCGGAAATTTCGCCGGGTCATGACATGATTCGTCATTGTTAGATTGATCACGGCAGGTTCCTCGCGCCGACCGACTCCTTCAGCTGTTCCATCGCAGTCATATATGATGCAAGCTGTTGGCGATATCCCAGTTGAACTGCCCGGTAACTTCGTGCTGAATCTAAAAAATCAAGCAAGCTTGCCGCTCCTCTTTTGTATGCGTACTCGCTTATATCCCTCGAGTCCTGCGCCTGCTTCAAGTATCCGCCGACATACATTTGCATTACCTGATCGTTGCTCTTCAGTGTTTCATAGGCGTTAGAGACGTCGGTCAACACGGTGTCGCTGGCAGCCTCTTGAGATTCCTGGGCCTGGGTTAAGGCATAGCGGGTGCGGGCGATTTCCCCCTGGTTCCGGTTGAAAATAGGCAGGTCAAATCCGACGAAAATCGACGCCGAATTTTGTCCGCCGGTATGGGTAAAGTCGTAGGTTCCGTTGACATCCTGTTTGCCATTGGCCTTGGCCAATAAAATCTGACTCTGAGCGGCGGTGACGCCCAACTCAGCCGCCCGAAAATCGGGACGCTCTTTAAGTGCGCGACTTTGCAAATCTTCAAGGGTGGCCTTTAACGGTTGGTATGCCAAGTCGCCAATCACATCGAAATCGGCTGGAACAGTGTTATACCCAAGAGACTGTCTCAACCCCGCCAGGGCCTCTGCTCTTGCCAGGCGCGCCGAGGAGACGTCCGTCTGAAATTGCAGCATTTGCAGCTTGATCTTCAGATAGTCGGCCTCGCTGATGAAGCCAGACTTGTACTGCTGCTCGCTGATATCGACAGTTTGCTGAAAGTCCTTTAAATCGTCGAGGGCAAACTGGAGAGTGGATTCGGCGAGGAGGACGCTGATGAATTCCTGTCCCACGTTGAAGGCGAGGGTACGTTCGGCGTCGGAGACTTGTGCGCGCGTTACCGCGGTTTGATCCCGAGCTGCCTGCAAGCGATGTTGGCGTTTTCGGCCGCGCTCGAATAAATATCCGATGCCAACGTCAAACTGCTGGGTAAGATTCAACTCGTCGACCGAGAAAGAGTTCGGACTAAAAATCGGAATGAACTGGGAATCGAAATCCAAACGTCGGATTAGGCCGCAGATTTGCCGTGATCTCCTGAGCTTGGTTTTGCAAGATCAGAGTCTGCGTCGCCTTCAGCGCATGATTGTGAGCCAAGGCCAGATCGATGGCCTGATCCAGGCTAATAGGGTGCGGGCTTGACTATCCGCTGGAGACGGCAGACACGAAAGCAGACAGCCGAAGCAGAGGATCCGAACACAGAAATTTCGTGAAAAAGTCCCATTCGGTGGATCTTGCATTTTTTCAGGAGCCAATTGTAATTGGGCGGAACTTCCACACATTCATAAAGTTGGATGCAGGAAATTGGGCATTTTTGCCAGTACCAGAGTAACGAAAATTGGCGGGAGTACCAATAGCGGGGTGCGAGGGGCCTCAACTTCGTGGATGGCTCGGATGCCGATTGGGACCGTCACGCCAGGTGGAAAGCCAGCCGGTTATAGTGAGAAACACGGCTAAGTTTTCGATTCGGCGAAGTGTAAAAATCTGTTATCCATTTCTTTAGATAGGCTCGGTTCGTTTCGCACTGGCAACGTTATTCGGGTCATCCGTGAACGACTTTCCGGGGGAGAATGCGACCTTCTCATAACCCGCCTCTGTTTTTCGAATTACATCATGCCAGCCATCATCCCAGCTGATACGAACTTCCTCCCCTAGGACTGTCCAAGTACCGTGGGCGGCGTTTATGGTCTTGTTGGCGTGACCGTCACGGTACAAGGTGATGTAAAAGGTGCCGCCCATGCCGTCTCCGACTTTCCATTTGCCGGCGAAGTGGGCGGGCCAGGCCTCGGAAGGTGAGGTAGCAACGGTCGGGAAGTCAATTCGCGCAACATCCGCAAGAGAAAAACTTTGCTGCCGCCCATCTTTGAAAACAATGGTGATTGAAGCGCTGCTATCCCCAGAGGCAGGCTTCGTCTTGTTGTTTTTTTCTGCAAAAGCGCCTGCGGCGAACGTGAGTAATAGAATGCTGACGGTTAGTGTCTTGAGCATCGGTACCTCGCGGTTAAAGGATGGTGGTTCCACGGGAAATACTATCCGAAATATTTCGGCCTGCTCATGATACGCGTGGAGCACCGCTGCGGTTCCTTAAAAGCCGCAGGTCAGTTTTGAGGAGCGGCAGGCTACGCCAAATTCCCCGCCGGTACGCTATCTATGTGTTAAAACAAACCTTAGCGTACGCGGGGGCATCTTCTTTCATACGCAACGGTTAATTGCTTTAGATGCTTTCCACAAAAAAGCTGGGTTACCTAAACCCCACGCGACCGTCAAGGTTCCTCGGGCATGGCAGAGCATGGAACTTTTCGAAGCAGTTGGCAAGAGCGCCTCTCGGCCCTGCGCAATGTCCCTCCCGTCCTAAAAATCGTCTGGCAATCCGGACCCGGAGTTGTCACCTTCGGCCTGATTTCCCGGGTGTTCGCATCTCTGCTGCCTTTAGGCCTTTTGTGGATTGGCAAGCTGATTCTCGATCGTATCGTTCATGCGGTGTCGGCAAATCAGCCGGTGCCTAAGGGTTTCTGGTGGCTGGTGATCGCAGAATTCGGGCTGGCACTCCTAACCAGCGTATTGGCGCGCGCGATCGACTATTCCGATTCCCTGCTGGCGGATAAATATACCCGTCACGTCAGCATTCAGGTAATGAAGCACGCGGCGGAGCTGGACCTGATCGCATACGAAGATCCGGTTTTTTATGACCGATTGGAACGCGCCCGGGTGCAGGCAACTGACCGTCTGGGAATGATTCAGGCAATCGGCCGCCTGGTTCAGCTGGTAATTACGACATTCACTTTGTCTCTGGCAATTATTGCTTACTCGCCGTGGCTGATGCTGTTGTTGATCGGTGGAGTGATTCCCGCGTTTCTCGGAGAGAGTCATTTTGCCTTTCTTGGCTATGCAAAGAATTTTCGCCAAACGCCAATCCGCCGCCAGTTGGATTATCTCCGTGTCGTCGGGGGCAGCAAGGAGGCAGCGAAGGAGCTTAAACTTTTTGGACTGCAAGACTTTCTGACCGAGAGATTTACGCGCCTGTCGGATGAGATCTACGAAGAGAACGTGGCCCTGTCCAAGCGGAAGCTCATAGCCGGCGGGTTTCTCTCAGTAATCGCGACCATGGGGTATTACTCCGCCTATGTGATTGTGATCTGGAGAACAATTACTCGCGTCTTTTCGATTGGTACCTGGTTTTTGCTGTCAGCAGCCATCTTGCAGGCCAGCAACAATATTCAGCAAATATTCTCCACCGTTTCAGGGATCGCCGACCAGGCATTGTTCCTTACCGATCTGCTGGCTTTTTTCGAAATGCAGCCGACGATCCGATCAAAGCCTAACGCTTTGCCAGCGCCCAGACCTATTGTTCGCGGATTTGAGTTTCGGAATGTTTCATTCACCTATCCCGGGAGCCCGCGGCTGATACTCAATCATTTGAATTTTCATCTTCATCCCAGCGAGAGGGTGGCGTTAATTGGGGAAAATGGACAAGGCAAGACCACGATTGTGAAGTTGATCACTCGTCTCTACGACCCGACCGAAGGAGCAGATTCTGCTGGACGGAGTCGATCTTCGCGAATATAGCCTGGAAGACTTGTATTGCGAAATCGGCGTCATTTTTCAGGACTTCATGCGCTATGAGATGACCGCCAGGGAAAACATTGCCGTCGGGCAGATTCAGGAACTTTCGAACTTGAAGCTACTACAAAATGCCGCAGAGAAAAGTTTGGCGGCGCAGGTGATTGCAAAACTCCCCAATCAGTTTGAGCAAATGCTGGGCCGCCGATTCGACGGAGGAGTTGATCTCTCGGGCGGCGAGTGGCAAAAGATCGCTCTCGCCCGGGCGTACTTACGCGAAGCCCAATTGCTGATTCTCGATGAGCCTACCGCGGCGCTCGATGCTCGAAGCGAGTTTGAAGTGTTCCAGCGCTTCTCCGAACTAACTGCCGGCAAGATGGCGCTGTTTATCTCGCACCGCTTTTCGACGGTCAGAATGGCCGACCGGATTGTAGTGCTGGAAAATGGCAATATCGCGGAGGAAGGAAGCCACGACGAATTGTCCCATCTGGGAGGCCGGTACGCCGAGATGTTTGAAATGCAAGCGTCGAGTTACCGTTAGAATCGGCTACCTTTAGAATCATACGAATGCCGCAGGAGACACATATCGTTAGCGGGGAATCGGTCAATGACGGGGCTCCCGCAGCTTTTACGGATTTGCGGGCGCACGCTGAACAGTTGGCAAAGTGTTCGCCCTGGCAGCCAAATGTGCGGTCGTCCGATTGGATCGTGAAGCGCCGCGAGGCCCTCGCTGAATCACTAGCCCCGGTGTTGGCGGAATTTCGGGGTCCCCTGCACCACGCTCCGGTTTCGGATGATGTTCATTGGCTTCACGACAATGTGCATCTTCTCTATTCCGAACTCCATGCCACTAACGACATTGTGAAGACGATGAGCAAGATACCTCACGTCTTCACTCCCGGAAAAGAGACGGTTCCCCGCCCTGCCGTGGTTGCTCAGGGATTTTTAGAGGCAGCCAATTATGAGTTCAGTGAAGCTGCGTTCGTCGTCTACGTGAATGCATTTCAGGAAACTACTGTCCTCGATGTTAAAGAGCTGTGGGCGCTGGTTGCTTGCTTGCGAATGCTGCTGCTGGAGGAAGTAGCAGTCAGGGGAGCAAGAGTTGCAGCCGACAAACAGAGTGTTCATGGTGTCGGAATTTGTGTCCGCAGCTTGCGCGAAGTTACGCAGACTTCATGGACCGAGATCATTGAGCCGCTTATCGTTTTCGATCGAGTCTTAATGCAGGATCCGGTCGGTGCATATCCGCGGATGGATTTCGACAGTCGTGAATTGTATCGAAACAAAATCGTACGGATCGCGGAGCGCTGCGATTTAAGCGAACTGGAAGTTGCGAATCTCGCCTTGTCTTTGGCCCGAGAGGCCGAGCGCGACATCGCAAGCGACGGAAACAACGCTGATCGGTTGAAGGAGAGACGATCCCATATCGGATATTATCTGGTCGCCGAGGGACGCGATGCGCTGAATGAACAGGCAGGATTCCGTCCCACTTTGTGGTTGCGATTGCAGAACTTTCTGCGCCGCCATCCGGATGAATTCTATGTGCCCGGGGTCGCTCTTTTGTCGTTTGCGATCATGTCAATAATTGTCCTTCTGTTAACGTCTCGGGAAAGTCCTCCGGTATTGATTTTTTTGGCGTTCCTTGTTTTGCTCTTACCCTCTTCTCAAGGCGCTGTGCAGTTGATGAACGATCTGGTCACGTCGGTTCTTCCGGCCGAGATTCTACCGAAGCTCAAACTTGCCGATGAAATTCCTCAAAACTGCGTAACCCTGGTAGCAATTCCAACACTGTTGCTGAACGAAAAGCAGGTCCAGCGTTTGATCGATGACCTGGAAGTCCGATTTCTTAGGCAATCATGACCGCAACCTGCACTTTGCAATTTTGAGTGACCTGCCGGACTCACACCAGCCGTCGCGGGAAGACGATCCTTTAATTGATCTGTGCGGGGATTTAATTGAAGGCCTAAACAAGAAGTATGCGGCTCAAAACTGCGGATCTTTTTTTCTTCTGCACCGGCACCGCGTTTATAACCCACGTGAGGGCGCCTGGATGGGCTGGGAGAGGAAGCGCGGCAAGCTTCTTGACCTGAACAAATTGCTTCGTCAGCAGTTCGATAGCTTTCCGGTGAAGATTGGCGATCTAGCGATCTTAAGCACGGTGCGCTATGTGATAACGCTCGATGCCGACACCGAGCTCCCGCGAGGGGCCGCCCGACGCATGGTGGGAACGCTGGCTCATCCTTTGAACCAGGCGATTGTAGATCCTCAGGGCAATACGGTGGTCGCCGGCTATGGAATTTTGCAGCCGCGGGTAGGCGTCAGCGTTCAAAGCGCTTCGGCATCGAGGCTGGCTAATATTTATTCGGGAGAGACTGGATTTGATATTTACACCCGGGCGGTCTCCGACGTTTATCAAGATCTGTACGGAGAAGGAAGTTTTGCAGGGAAAGGGATCTATGAAGTAGATACGGTCCATCGGGTGCTCGACCGGCGGTTCCCGCGCAATGCCCTGCTCAGTCATGATCTGATTGAAGGCGCTTATGCGCGGGCTGGACTGTTAAGCGATGTCGAGGTCATCGAAGATTATCCCTCGCACTACAGCGCCTACAACCGGCGCAAACATAGGTGGTTGCGGGGCGACTGGCAGATTACAGCCTGGCTGTTTTCGAAGGTGCCCGACGAATCGGGACAGCAAGTACGCAATCCCATTTCGCTGATCTCGCAATGGAAAATTTTCGATAATCTGCGACGCAGCCTGGTTGAACCCGCGACGTTCCTGCTGTTTTTGCTGGGATGGCTCGTACTCCCCGGCAGGCCGTTGTATTGGACATTGGCAACGGTTGCGATATTCCTGGTTCCGGCGTGGTTCCGTTTTCTTTTCGACCTGATCAGGGCTTCCGCGGAATGGAAATCAGCAATCGCGCGCGAAGCTCTCGATTCACTTTTCGACGCCAGCGTAGGGGCGTTGCTCACTCTGACTTTCCTGGCCCATCAAATGCTTCTGTCGCTCGATGCCGTGGTGAGAACCATGGTGCGGCGGATGGTAACCAGACAGCGGCTTCTGGAATGGGAGACCGCGGCAGAAGCGGAACTTGGAGCTCAGAAACGGACTCCGGTGGACATCTACCTGGACTGGGTTCCGGCATTGTCATTGGCTGTTGGGCTGATTCTGTGGTTCTTTCATCGCACCGCCTTTTTTGCGGCGTTGCCAATTCTGATTTTGTGGGCCAGCGGCAAAGTTGTATCCCTGTGGTTGAATCGGCCTCAACATACGCCCCCAAAGATAGCTTCACAGCGCGATGAATTGTTTCTACGCCGGGCCTCGATACGCACGTGGAGATATTTCGCTGAGTTCTGCACCGAAGAACATAACTGGCTGATTCCGGACAACCTTCAGGAAGATCCGCCGTCGATCGCGGCGCGGCTATCGCCGACGAATCTTGGATTTCTTTTCAACGCCCGCCAGGTAGCGGTCGAGTTCGGATATTTGACGGTGGCGGAATTCGCCGAGCAGACGCTGCGTACTTTGTCGACAACATTCAAGTTGACGAAATATCGGGGGCATCTCCTCAACTGGTATGACACGCGGACGCTTGCTCCTTTAACTCCGCAGTTTGTTTCCTCGGTGGATAGTGGAAATCTGGTCGCTTCTTTTTGGACGCTGCAACAGGGGACGTTGGATCTTCTGCGTCGACCTTTGTTGCAATTAACGCTGGCGAAGGGACTGATCGATCATCTTCGATTACTGACGGATCTTCAGGCATTCCCGCGAAAGACTCTGTCTACTCTGCAACGCGAGGTTGAGCAAGAGAATTGGCTGCAGGCGATCCTGCGGCTTGACGAGAACGCTTTTACAGCCGGTAATGACGTTCCTCCGCAAACCAGGCGTGATGTTGAAATCCGCTGGTTTCAGGCGCAAGCGCGAGCCCGCATCGAAAACATCCGGCAGACGGTCCGGCTGTCGGCGCCTTGGCTGTTGCCAGAATTTTCTTCATTGCGGAATGATTCCGCGATAAACGCTGAAACCGGATGGGATGTGCTGGCGCTTGAACGGGTGCCGGATTTCATCGACGCGCTCATTTTTCGGTTGAAAAATGCAGCCTCAGGCGCGCCTCCGCAACAAAGAGATGTTTACCTGCGATTGCTGGCTTTGCTTCCGGAAGCGCGGTCGCATCTTCAGTCCTTAATAAAAGATCTTTCTACGATTGCTAATTCCGCGGACAAACTTGCGCATGACATGGACTTCAAATTTTTGCTGAATCCTAAACGCAAGCTGCTGTCGGTGGGATTCAATGTCGACTCGAAGGAATTGAGCTCGTCGTGTTACGACCTGCTGGCTTCCGAAGCTCGCATCGCTTTTTTTGCGGCAATCGCTAAAGATCACATACCTCAGGAGAGTTGGTTCCTGCTTGGACGTGCCCATGTGCTTGATCGAGGGCGTCCAGTTTTGCTTTCGTGGACCGGCACTATGTTCGAATATCTGATGCCGTCGTTATGGATGCGCGCTTTTCCTGACACCCTGCTTGAGCGTTCACGTACGGCCGCGGTTCGTGCCCAGCGAGGTTATGCCGCTGCCAAAAATGTTCCGTGGGGCATTTCCGAAGCGGCCTATTCGAAGACTGACGATGCGGGAAATTATCAGTACTACGCTTTTGGAATCCCGTTTCTGGCGTTGCGCAAAGGGGAATTTAATTCGCTGGTGATTTCTCCTTATTCAACTTTCCTGGCGTTGCCTGTCGATCCTACTGCGGCGATGACAAATTTGCGGACCATGGCGCGGGAGCGATGGGTCGGAGCTTATGGATTCTATGAGTCGGTGGACTTTAATCCGGCGCAAAAATCTTCATGGCGGCAGCGGCACGAAATTGTGCGTTGCTGGATGGCGCATCACCAGGGAATGATCCTGCTCTCAATTGGAAATTTTCTGCACGACAACATGGTGCAGCATTGGTTCCATGCCGACCCCCGAGTGCAGGCCACAGAATTACTGCTGCATGAAAAACCTATCTCGCGGGTTCGAACCGCGGAAATTGGCTACAACAATAATGCGGCGTAAGGTACCGGTTAAGCGGAACGCCTTTCGGATCTTTTTCCGGAAATCTGCGGCTGACTGGGAGCTACAGGTTTGGAATGCGGCTGCTTCACGTGCATAAAGAAACATGCGGCACACAGAGTGCCGCGGCAGAGATCGCATTCCTCGGAATGTAAATCGCACATGCGGCTTCCACACTCGAGACATTCTTGCTGGGCTTCGCCGTTGCAGGGATAGCCGACGGCGTCGGAAAGATTCCTGACGAGATTAATTTCGCAGCGCGGCATTAGTTCGTTTCGATCTAGATATCAGTTTCAATCCAAACAAAGGCCAGATTCTTTCAAGACGGCGAATTCTATCATTTCGATGCTAATTTCACGGTCCAAGAACGCCCGTATTGACAGGATATGGTCTCAGGCGTACACCTTTGCGGGCGGCATTCAGGCGCATTTCTGAACTGTCTTATCTTGTGGAGGATTTATGGCGAATGGTCAGGTAGCAAATCCGGCCCCGTTGGGCTTGGCTGGTTTCGGGCTCACCACAATTGTGTTGAGCAGCATGAACGCTGGATTGTTTCCGCCGGAAGCCGCGAGCGTGGTCGTTCCTCTGGCTTTTGCATATGGAGGGCTTGGCGCAAATTATCGCCGGCATACTTGAATTTCGAAACGGAAACACATTCGGCACCGTCGCCTTCACTTCCTACGGTACGTTCTGGTGGTGGTATGCGCTTTTGTTGTGGACGATTGGAGCGGGATGGCTGAAGCCGCCGAGCCCTTCGGGTATTGGGATCACTCTTCTATTGTGGGGCGTGTTCACGTTCTATATGTGGATTGCGACATTTCGCCTCAACCGCACTCTGTGGCTGGTTTTTCTTACTCTATGGATCGCGTTTTTTCTATTGGCTGGCGGAGATCTCGGCATGGGCCAAACGTGGCATCGGGCTGGCGGATGGGATGGATTGCTTTGTGGAACCCTGGCGCTTTACCTGTCGTTTGCGGAAGTAACGAATGCCACATGGGGAAGACCGGCGATTCCTGTTGGCGGACCCATAATTAAGGGGCTGTTGGAGTGAGGTTCGATATCCGGCACGGGTCCTTTTACGGCGCACTGCCCTAGCGACTAAACTTGTTTTATGAAAAAAGGTGTGGGCAGAGCCGTCATTGAGATCGGTTTCATCGTATTTCTTTTTTATTCAAATTTGCTAATGGGTGAATTTGAACGTTCTGGAGTGGGACGGCAGCGGGGATTTTTCTGGGCTTTGGGCGACATTTTCACCGCAAAAAATTTCACAATCGCTGTCTTAGCGGGACTCATCGGTCACTTGGTGTTCGAATCCCTGCGAAACAAAGTGTAGCGTTCAGGGTTCGCATAGAGGCTGGGTAAATTAGTTCTGCTAATAATCGGGGCGGACATTGGGTCCACCCGCGATAACGAACTCGATTAACGGAGGATTCACTGTGCGAATACTGACGAAGCTCCGACCTGTTCTTCTATTCCTTTTTGTCTGCATGACTCTAGCATCATGCTTCGCTCAATTTGCTATCTCAGTCAGGATAGGACCACCGGCGTTACCGGTATATGAGCAGCCGCCATGTCCACACGACGGATATCTATGGACTCCCGGCTATTGGGCTTACGGACCTGAAGGCTATTACTGGGTTCCAGGCGTATGGGTTGCACCTCCACGAATTGGATTGTTGTGGACGCCCGGCTACTGGGCATACGACGGAGGCGTTTATGGTTGGCGTGCCGGCTACTGGGGTCCGCATGTGGGCTTCTATGGAGGCGTTCACTATGGCTTCGGATACGAAGGAGTTGGCTTTGTGGGAGGAATGTGGTCCGGAGGAGTGTTCCGCTACAACACGGCGGTAATGCATGTGGATACGAGGGTTGTGAGAAATGTTTACGTTAACCGAACAGTAATCAACAATACTGTCGTGAATCGAACCAGCTTCAATGGTCCGGGCGGAGTGAACGCACGTCCTAGAGGGGAGGAGGAAGCAGCAATGCGGGAGCAGCATTTCCAGCCAACGTCTAATCAGATATCACACGAGCAAGCGATGGCCCATGATCGGAACCAGTTTGCCTCCATGAACCATGGGACGCCCCGTACCGCGGCTATGGACTCGGTAAATGGACGCCGCTTCAACCAACAAGGGCGAATTGCGAACGGTGTGGGCTCGGGACATTTGACAGCCGGCGAAACCAAGAATCTGGAAGGCCGGGAAGCCCGCGTGAATGGAGAGATTCACACTGACCGAGCGGCAAATGGCGGGAAACTCACACCCCAGGAGCGCCAGCAAGTGAATCGTCAGCAAAACCGGATCAGCGGTTCGATTTACGACGACAAGCACAACGCCAACAACGCGCATTATGGCAATAACGAAGTGGGAGCGCGCCGCGATATGCAGCAACAACGTATCGCCAATGGCGTTCGCAGCGGACAAATGTCGCCATCCGAGGCAGCCAAGGCTGAGAACCGGGAGCAAAATATCAACCGCCACGTGGCCGCGGACCGCAACGCCAATGGCGGCAAACTGACGCCTCAAGAAAAAAGGAACGTCAACCAGCGGCAGAACGGCGCAAGCCGGGAGATCCACAACGAGAAGCACAACGAAAAAACTGCGCCTCGATAGCAGGGGTTAATGGTTGGACTATTAAAGACTCGCCGAGTTAAGGACTGTTGCCGATCGGCACCCTCAAAGCCTGTCGAAATTATGGTCTGAGATTCGGCGAATCTTTTTTCTAGTTCAATCGATTCCGACGAGTTCGCGCTAAAGATTAGCCGACCCACACGGGCTTACCTACACCCAATTAACAAAGTCAAAGGCGTCGGACAAGAGTGTCCGACCCACACAATATGGAAAGGGATTCGGCAGACACGTCCTACTCTACTGATGCGTCGCAGGCGCTTCGTTTGTTGAGGCTAGCGGCGTGATGGAAGTAGATTCGGCGCCGACGGCCGGAAGCGGAATATCCGGCAATGGATGCTCCAGCGCTACGGCGAGCACCTGGTCCATCGTATCCACGAAGTGCAACTTCATTGCGCTACGCAGATTCTCCGGGACTTCGGCCAGATCTTTTTCATTGTCCTTGGGAAGAATCACTTCGAATAATCCCGCGCGGTGGGCGGCGAGAAGCTTTTCTTTCAGTCCGCCGATCGCCAGCACTTTCCCGCGCAAAGTAATTTCGCCGGTCATAGCAAGATCGCGACGCACGGGAATCTTGCTCAGCGCGCTGGAAATTGCGGTGGCAATAGTAATACCGGCCGATGGACCATCTTTCGGAATCGCGCCTTCGGGAACGTGCACGTGAATATCGATATTGCGATAGAAGTCGCGCAGCAATCCCAGGCGGATGGCCCGCGAGCGGACATAGGACATCGCCGCCTGTGCTGACTCCTGCATCACGTCGCCTAGTTTTCCGGTGAGCGTCAGTTTTCCTTTGCCGTCGACGACCGTAGCTTCGGTGCTCAGGATTGAGCCGCCAACTTCGGTCCAGGCCAGGCCGGTCACCAATCCCACTTCGCTTCTTTCATGGGCGAGCGTGTCGCGAAACTTGATGACTCCCAGGAAGTCGTTAACGTTCTCCCCGCTGATTCCGATGTTATAGCTCGCGCCCTCTTTCACGACTTTGCGGGCGACTTTGCGGCAGACATTTCCGATCTCGCGCTCAAGATTCCGAACGCCGGCCTCGCGAGTATAAGAGCCGAATTAAGGAAGTCAACGCTTCGGTGCTGAATTTGATGTTCTTGTCGGTCAGGCCCGCTTGCGCCAGTTGTTTCTTCACCAGGAATTGGCGGGCGATTTCGACTTTTTCCTGCTCGGTGTATCCATGCAGACGCAGAACTTCCATACGGTCCTGGAGCGCCGGAGGAATGGTGTGCATGACGTTCGCGGTGGCGATGAAAAAGACCTGAGAGAGATCGTATTCGACGTCGAGGTAATGATCGACGAACATGAAATTCTGCTCGGGATCGAGAACTTCGAGAAGCGCAGCAGACGGATCGCCGCGGAAATCCATGGACATCTTGTCGACTTCATCGAGCATGAAGACGGGATTCTTGGTGCCCGCCTTTTTCATCATCTGAATAATCTGGCCGGGCAAGGCGCCGATGTAAGTGCGGCGATGGCCGCGGACTTCAGCTTCGTCGCGAACTCCGCCGAGCGACATGCGCACGAACTTGCGGCCGGTCGCCTTGGCGATGGACATTCCCAGCGAAGTCTTGCCTACGCCGGGAGGTCCGACAAAACAAAGAATCGAGCCTTTGGGATTTTTTACCAACTGGCGGACGGCCAGAAATTCGAGAATGCGCTCTTTGATTTTTTCCAGGCCGTAATGATCTTCGTTGAGAACTTTTTCGGCGCGGCTGATGTTGCGGATTTCTTTGGAGCGCTTCTTCCACGGCACGGCCAGCAGCCAGTCGAGATAATTGCGCGAAACCGTGGATTCGGCCGACATCGGCGGCATGGCCTCAAGCTTCTTCAGTTCCTGTAGCGCCTTGTCCTTTACTTCTTTGGGCATGCCAGCGGCGTCGATCTTCTTCTTCAGTTCGTCGAATTCGCTCTTTTCGCCGCGTCCCAGTTCCTTCTGGATGGCCTTGATTTTCTCGTTGAGGTAATACTCTTTTTGCGCCCGCTCCATCTGCCGCTTCACCCGGGACTGGATGGTGCGGTCCATGTTCAGCTTTTCGATTTCGATGTCGAGAACATCGCCGATACGGCTCAGGCGATCGGCGGGATCGAAAATTTCGAGCAATTCCTGCTTCTCTTCGATAGAAAGCTGAAGATTCGCCGCGATGGTGTCGGTGAGTTTCGCCGGATCTTCCATGCGCACGGCCGCGATCATGGTCTCGTAATTCAGAGACTGGCAAAGCTTTACGTATTGCTCGAAAAGCGCCGTAACGCGCTGCATTCCAGCTTCGATTTGCGGATTGGCTTCGACCGTGATAACGAGCCAGCCGCACCGAGGTCTGCATGATAGCCTTCGGTCTCGGTGATTTGCAGAATCTTGCCGCGCTCAATGCCTTCGACTAGAACTTTGATGTTTCCGTCCGGAAGCTTGAGGCTCTGGACGATATTTACGACCGTCCCAACCTGATAGATTTCGTTGGGTTTAGGCTCGTCCACGCTGGCGTCATGCTGGGTAGCCAGGAAAATCTTCTTGTCCGAGGCCAGCGCCTCTTCCAATGCGCGCACGCTGGATTCGCGCCCCACCACAAACGGCGTCATCATATGAGGAAAGATGACGACGTCGCGAATTGGCATCATCGGGAGTTTCTTGGTTTCGAATTTTTCCTTGGCTGTGCGGTCACTGGGGCTCCAAAATCAGCTTAACTTAGTATCTTAATCTATGCGTAGTATCTATTCGTCTAGCCTCGCAGTCTCAGATCAATATCGATTGTACTATCCCGGCTTTTTCCATCATGGCCAGCGAAACGTTGCGCTTTTCGACCATTTCGCGGGTTACTTCGAATTCCTTCACCTTCTTCTGGCTGGGTAAATGGTACATCAGGTCCAGCATCAGTTCTTCGAGAATCATGCGCAAGCCGCGGGCGCCGACTTTGCGGGCCATGGCCTGGCGGGAAATGGCCTTTAAGGCGTCTTCGCTGAACTTGAGCCTGCACGTTTTCGAACTCGAACAGGCGTTGGTATTGCTTGATGATCGCGTTCTTGGGACGGGTCAGTATCTCGATCAGGGCAAATTCGTCGAGATCTTCGAGCACGCCCAAGAACGGGAAGGCGGCCTACGAATTCGGGAATCAAGCCAAATTTAATCAGGTCTTCGGGCTGAGCGTCGCTTAAAAGCTCGAAAGTTTGCTTGCGGTCAACGACGACCTCGTCATTTGCGCCTTCGTCGTCGGCTTTGAATCCCAGGGCTTTCTTGCCGGCGCGACGGCCGATAATCTTGTCCAGACCGACAAATGCGCCGCCGCAAATGAAGAGAATGTTCGTGGTATCCACGGGAGTAAATTCCTGGTGCGGATGCTTACGTCCACCTTGCGGGGGAACGTTGGCGATCGTGCCTTCGAGAATTTTCAGAAGCGCCTGCTGGACGCCTTCTCCAGAAACGTCGCGGGTGATTGAGGGGTTCTCGTCTTTGCGGCCAATTTTGTCGACTTCATCGATATAGATGATTCCGGTTTGGGCGCGCCCCACGTCGCCGTCGGCAGCCTGCAAAAGCTTGAGGATGATATTTTCTACGTCCTCGCCGACGTATCCAGCTTCGGTCAGAGTGGTGGCATCCACGATGGCGAAGGGGACGTCGAGCATGCGAGCCAAGGTCTGCGCCAGCAAGGTCTTTCCCGTCCCTGTCGGACCGATCAGCATGATGTTGGATTTGGTCAACTCGATGCCGTCGCCGGTGCGCTGGCGATTCATGAAGATGCGTTTGTAGTGGTTGTAAACCGCGACTGCCAGCTTCTTCTTGGTTTGCTCCTGGCCGATCACATATTCATCGAGGAAGGTTTTAACTTCCTGCGGCTTGGGAAGCTGGTTGGGCGTGGTTGCGACGGGCGTGGCGGTGCGATCGTCTTCCAGAATGGAATTGCAAACGGCAACACACTCGTCGCAGATGTAGGCGCGCGGATAATCGCTGGGGGACGATATCAGCTTGGCCACGGCGTCCTGCGATTTATGGCAGAACGAACAGCGCAGTATTTCTTCAGTGCCGGTCTTGTTTTTCACTCGGCGTTGCTCCTTTTATTTCTGTGCCCCAAATTTCCTCTCTGAATAAACTGGATTATCCTTCTTAGTGTTTGCCCGCCACCTTCGCAAAGCACGCGATGAAGGGCACCCTCGTAGTCACGAAATAAGCGATCATATCTTCACTTTGGTCTTGTAAATGATGTCGTCTATGATTCCGTACTCTTTTGCCTGTTGCGCGTTCATGATGAAGTCGCGCTCGACGTCTTTCTCTACTTTTTCGAGCTTCTGACCGCTGTGCTTCGCCAGTAACTCATTAGTAATCTCGCGCATACGCAATATCTCGCGCGCGTGAATGTCAATGTCTGTCGCCTGGCCCGAAAGCCCTCCCATCGAAGGTTGGTGGATTAGGATGCGGGAATTGGGCAACGCGAGCCGCTTTTTTGGCTCTCCGGCAGCCAGAAGTAACGCCGCCATACTGGCCGCCTGGCCAATGCAGATGGTGGTTACGTCGTTTTTCACATATTGCATGGTGTCGTAAATTGCCATTCCTGCCGTTATCGAGCCGCCCGGAGAATTCACGTATAGCTGAATGTCTTTTTCGGGATCTTCCTGGGCCAGAAAAAGCATTTGGGCGATTACCAGGTTGGCGATATTGTCATCAATGGGAGTGCCTATAAAAATGATGTTGTCGCGCAGCAGGCGGGAGTAAATATCGTAGGCGCGCTCACCGCGCCCGGTCTGTTCGATGACCATGGGCACAAGCATCATCTGAGGATCTTTTGCGTTCACTGTTCACACTCCTGCCCTAATCAATCAGGGCTTTTGGGGGGAATCAAAAGCGGCCCGCTCATGCGGACTGTTGATACAGAAATTCGAGGGTCTTTTCGTGGCGGATTCTATTTCGGATTCTATCCAGCGCTCCATCTCGTGTCAAACGAGCGCGGATTGCTTCCGGTGTTTGTTTTGACTGCTCCGCCAAGCGCTTGAACCTCGCGATCAATTTCCTCGTCGCCAACCTCGAATTTTTTCTTCGTCCGCAACTTTTTCGAGCAGCAGAGAAGCCTTCACTTCCTGCAATGCCTGGTCTCTTTGCCCGGCGCGCATGCGAGTGAAATCCATTTTCTTAATGTCTTCCGGCTTCATTCCCTGCGCGGAAAGCGCTCGCAGACCACGCTCCAGTCGCAGATCAATCTGCCGTTCGACCAACGCTTCGGGAACTTCGAATTCATTGCGCTTCACCAGTTCGGCCAAGCAGCTTGTCTTTGGATTCGCGCTCGGCGGTGTGCTTGCGCTCGGCTTCCATGCCTTCGCGAATGCGTTGGCGCACTTCGTCGAGCGTGGTGAATTCTCCAAGTTCTTTGGCGAATTCGTCATTGAGTTCAGGAAGACTCTTCTGTTTTATTGCCTGAACGTTTACGGTGTAAGTAAATTGTTTTCCGGCCAGCCGCTTGTCCGGCGCGTCTTCGGGATAATTCACTTCGAAGGTGCGATCTTCGCCGGCGGAAGCTCCGCGGAGATTTTCGGTGAATTCCGGCATGGTATTTTTGCCGCCGATTTCGACGAGGATGTCGTCCATGTGGACGGGCTTTGGATTTCGTGTCTTTCAGTTTCATCCGCGTTCTAGGCTTGCCATCCAGTGACGACTTGCGCGAAATCTCCATCGGCGAGCGGGCGGCCTTCGATCGCGGTGTAAGTCGCGCGTTGCTCGCGAATTTCATCGAGCGCTTTTTGAACTTCTTCATCCGTGACCGAAACTTCTGGTTTCTCGGCGCGCAGCTCTTTGTAGCCTTCGACTTTGATTTCGGGCATGACTTCGAAGCTGGCCTTAAATTTCAGCGGCTCGTTGTCGTGCAGATGCAGATCAGTGACGCGAGGCTGAGATACCGGAACGAGACCGAGCTTTCCAGTTTCCTTGCGAAAATGCTTCGGGATAAGGGCGTCCACGACGTCGTTCTGGATGTCCTTGGAGAAGCGCTGGCGGATGACCGAAGCCGGAACGTGTCCCTTGCGGAATCCGGGAATGCGGGCCAGTTTCTGATATTTTCCGATCAGGGTTTCGGTTTCGCGGGCAACTTCCTCAGCTGAGATTTCGATCTCAATTTCCCGCTTCGTGTTGCTGGAAGTTTCTGTGGGGCTCACATTTCTTGAGTGTAAGGATAGGAGAGGGAGAACCGTCAAACGGCGGGGAGTGCCTTTAGTCACGTGGGGGGATGGAGTGCCAACGTGACGGCCATTTCTCGACCAGATCTTCCTGGCGATTGCTTGTCACATACACAGCCGCAGGCCCTGCCTTCTGACGCGCCGCTTTGCGACAAACGCGCCTTCGAGTTGCTTGCCGTTTAAATTAATTTCATACCTTCCTGCGATGTGCTTTGGCTGCGTATCTTGCTTCTTGTTTGCGTCTATCCAGACCTTGCCACGGGCGATATAGCGCATTTGCCCTATGGGAGCCACCATCAGCCAAAACATAAATCTCGGACCATTGCCCCTGCCGAAAATAAACGCCCCCGAATGTGCCAGGTGGAAAACTAGTTGGTGAAAAGAAAACAAGTTTTCCTGATGAAGGAGCACCATCAATTTTGGCTAAGAGATTCCAACGCCGTCGCAGTACACCTCAAAATGGCCGGTCGCCGTGACCACAGATGCTGGCGAAAACGAAGGTGTGATGAAGAGCGCGATAAGGCCGGGGAGGACATACGTTTTTAATATCTTGGAAGCACTCACAATGGAATTCTACGGTTTAACTCGCACAGGCAATAGTGAGTATCAACTAGGTAACTGAACGCACGCGTTCAGTGATGGCCGAACCCCGGAGTACTCGCTATGCAAGGTCTACCGGCGATAAAGCACGATTGAATTCATGAATGGCTCCATAGCCCTGGCCAGGAGATCCTGAACCGTAAGTTTGCTTTCGTCAATTGACTTAGTAGTCGCTTCGGTCTGTCATCTGCCTATGAGAAATTGAAAGCTGCAGGAAATCGTTCGTGTTAATGAGGCCGAGAACCACGCGCATGACAAGCGGAAAGCGTCGCCGGGTGGGATCGTGCGTTATAACCGGTTTGGAAAGTTGATATTGCCCGCCGCGAATCTCAAGGTGGCAGCCTCCGGCAGCTAGGACGTTCCTGACCCAGCCGCTATCTCGACCATAAGCGAGCGCAATTTGGAATCCGTCGGGCCTTCGAAACACATTCACCGGCGTCCTGTAAAGCTTGCCGGACTTTCGCCCGACGTTTGGTATGATGGCGAATCCGGGGAATCGGGCAACAAAACGGCTCGCGACCCGATTCGTTACCGCTCGATGGAAGGCTGTTACCCCCCTTTTACGAAACCTGACTAGAAGGATGGGAAGCAACAGGATCGCAAGAAAAAAAATTGCCGATACCGCACCTACCATTGCCGATCACCTTCGTGTCATCTATCTTGAGCAAAACCGTCAGCCGCCATGCCAGACTTGTCAGCCAGTCGGACTTGACCAGACCCCAGATAAATAGCCCGATATAACTGGCCGCCACTAAGGAAACAGCATTGTTAACAAAACGTGTCCTACGACAAACACCGCTCCCTTGGGCCAGTCGCGCGTGCGAAAAGTAAGTCGCGTCGACCAGAATCCGCGCCAGTCCAGTAAATCCCGATGAAGGCTGGCAAGACCCAACGCAGCACGGTCGCCTTGAAGGAGCTCCGTATGGAGCGCCAACGTGAGTGTGCCGAAGGCAATGATCGTCAACACCGTAAAACCACTCTGCACCCACAGCAGTCTTCCTGTTGAATGGCATCAATTGCTGTAAGTCCTGTCTTCCAGCCTAGTCGATACGGCACTTGAAAGCTGGCGAACAGGATCACAAAATGTGCCGCACCAACCAGCCATAGGTCGACCTCGAACAGCCGCCGCACAAGTTCGCTAGTCATAGCGCGTGAATTGCTCTCATGAACGGAAGTATTACACGCATCTACAAACCACGGGTGAAAGAGCGCGCAAAGACGGCGCCGTGAGGAATAACAACATGAAACACCAGCCGCGCAACTCCGTGCCCCAGACCGAGCTTCTTGCCGAGATCGCGATCGCTCGACCGACACTCCTGCGCCTTGCAGGAGGAAATAGAGGGTTGGTAGACCATAACCTCCACGAGCGGGCAGTGAGATCACCAAATCGTGTATTAGACCGGAAACCATGAAGACCAAGAAGCCTGCTGTCTCCGCCCCCCACCTCCGATACAGCGGGCGAAAGACCAACTCGTGAGCAAGCTGACGGAAACCTAAGTTCCACCGCTTCCCCCAGAACTCCGCAAGGGAACTGGAACGGAGAGGGGCCGACATGATGGGATCGGCCCTGACGCCAAGGCTCTGCCACACCAGGGCAACTATCTGGAAAGCACCGAAGTGGAGCAGTAGGATCAGACCGCACATCCCCACCCAACCTCGTAGAAGAGGTTGTCCCTGCGGAATAGACCGAGCTACGACCCAGAGCAGCACCGCACCAACAAAGGTTTCAAACGTCGCCCAGTACCATGTCCGGTAAGGTGGCGGCGGGACGCCTTGTTTCTCATCCAAGAAGTCATCCGCGTTCATTCCCGGCCACGCAAAGAGGTAGGCTATCGACCGCCTTGCCGAATGATCAATTCTTGATCGGGATCTCCACCAGGTCAGCCACTTCAGGCTGAAATAGATGACGAACGAAAGAATCCACATGAATAACCAAGGCGGAAGGAGATTCCGGCAAGCCACTGCCGTCAAAGGCAAGAACAGAACGGGAAGCCAACCGGCGATTTTGTACGCAGTGCCAAGGTTGGCAGGCATGTCCACATTGTTCTTTTACCAGATGTCTTCTGGGGTGGAATAGTGTCTCGCAACGATTCGATCTTGTTTGCGGCGATTGTGGCAGAATGGGCCGATGGCGAGCGAACCGGTTGCAGTGTCGACACTTTCTAATTTGAAGATCGTTGTCCCCGGCTTCATCTATGGCACGGCGTGGAAGGAAGAACGCACTGCGGCTCTCACCGAACTCGCCATCCGCAGCGGGTTTCGCGCCATCGATACCGCGAATCAACGACGGCATTACTTTGAAGCCGGAGTCGGTGAAGCTCTCTCCGTCCTCTATCGTGCTGGAATTGTTTCGCGCGCGGATTTATTTCTACAAACAAAGTTTACATACCAGCGTGGGCAGGATCATCGGCTGCCCTACGATCCTGCGGCAAGTTTGTCAGATCAAGTAGCGCAATCGCTGGCGCAGTTCGCTGCAGCATCTCGGAACTGACTATGTGGACAGTTATTTGCTGCACGGGCCATCATCCGCATATGAGTGGAGCGATGCGGATGGTGAGGTCTGGGAAGCGATGTGCCGCGAGCGAGATGCAGGGCGAACCAGACTGGTGGGCGTCAGCAATGTTTCACTTGAGCATCTCGAGCAAATGGCTCAGGCTCATTCGCAGCTTCCAGAATTTGTGCAGAACCGCTGCTTCGCGCGTTTAGGCTGGGACCGCGATGTACGAAGCTTTTGCAAGGCCAGAAAAATCGTGTATCAGGGATTTTCTCTGTTAACGGCGAATATGGAGGTGGTGCGAACATCCTTTTGTCGCGGATCTCGCGAAACGTCTGCATGCCACTCCAGGCACAGATTATTTTCAGCTTCTGCTCGCAGGATCGGAATTCTGCCGCTAACCGGGACCTCAAACGCCGAGCATATGAAACAAGACTTAGCCAGTAATTACATTGAGCTCTCCGCAGAATTATTATCGCCGATTGAGGCGCTGATTGGCTGAGTTCCGACTGTCAAGAGTTTCCACCCACTATCGAAGGATGCGGAAATCGGTGACTGCGGGAGCCGACCTACCTACGGCTAAGCTGGCGTAGGCTGATGCTTGCTGCGGTGAATAATTGGGGCATGGCCGCGTTCCAACTCTTCCACTCATGACCGCCCGGCGTGGTGATCGCGTCAACTTTGATCCCTCGCTCGCAAAGTTTTTTCACAAAACGGGCGTTTACCGAGTCCAATGGATCGTCTTTACCGCATGATTCAAACCAGCTTACGGGCTGGACGTTCACTATATGATCAAGTAAGTAAAATACATCGTCGTCGTGTCTGGAATCCTGGCGCAAACCGAAAATACTCCAAATTCTTAAAGTCTGCCCCCATCGGCGGAGCGCCGGTTGGCGTTGGGTAATGTCTAGGGCGCCGCTCATAATTCCCACGAATGAGTACAGTTCTGGATGTTTTAGTGCCAGCTTGCTGGCGCCGTATCCACCCATCGAGATTCCAGCAACTCCTGTGTGCTCACGTCCCAGTAGCACAGGAAACCTTGCAAGAACGTCACGGGGCAAATCCAAGACCATTGCGTCTTCCCACCGGGAATGTCTTTTATGTTTCGCATTTGTGTAATATGAAAATCCAACCTCTGGGATTACTACGATCAGGCGGTTCGTGATCGCAAGCTTGACGACAGCCGAACGCTCCATTATTTCAATCGGACCACTATTCGCGCCGTGAAACAAATACAGCAGCGGGAGTCGCTCATCCAGCGCTGTCTTAGGGGCTATGACGCGGTAGTGAAGCATGCCATCTATACTTGGGCTCGGAAAACATACATCAATAATAGTCGCTGAGTCGCCTATTGAGACCGTTTGGAAAGCTGGCTGCCGAGACGGGCGATGGCACCCTAAGCAAACGAGAAATGGAACAGTTAATAGGATCGCGTTTCGCACCATCGGAGAATAGAAGACTGCCAAGCCATCCCGCAATTGCCTTTCGAGTTCTTTGACAAAACAAAATGACTCAACCACTTCCTCTCTGGCTCTCTGAGCTTAGTCAAGAGGTTATTTCTTGCGTCCGTTGTCCGCGCCTGGTGGTTTATCGG
>CAWITV010000033.1:0-18172 GCA_963839125.1 uncultured Acidobacteriaceae bacterium | reverse complement strand
GCGATTGAGAAAAAGCAGATTCCTCGCGTGTTGTCTTTGGCAGCCTGCCTATTTAGTGGCTCGGAATGACAATGCTTTGAGAGTTGGGAAGTGGGGATGAGCCTACTTTTGCACGGCGAGAGCCTTCGACCGGACACATGGAGGATTCTGATTCCAGAGTACGGCAGTTCGAACCCACCCCGTCGCAGATGCGGCGAGACCTGGCGCACCCTCGGAGCAAGCGATTGAGAAAAGCCAGATTCCTCGCGTGTTGTTCTTGGCGGCCTGCCTATTCAGTGGCTCGGAATGACGATGCTTTATAGCGGAAGAAGTGGCGATGAGCCGGACTTTTGCTACCCATCAAGTTGTCACGATATTTGACAACCCTTTGGCTTTGGCCTAGTCTTCGTGCAGTGCTCTCCAACAAATTGATTCTCCCGCCTTCTTTCGCCTTCCGTCCAGGTGCTTTCGGGGAGACTCAATTCTGCTCCTGCCCATAGATCGAACGCTGGTAAGCATTTCTCCACGTGCGCCTGCTGCGAGGGGCCACAGAATGCGTGAAGTCGCGTGAATGTTTTCCTGATAAATCCGAGTACCGTCTCATTTGGGACTGCGGTAATTACGCCGCGTTGGCAATACGTGCTGGCGGCGGCAACGCCACGAAGTTTTGGCGATCCCATTTTGGTGGACGAGACCCTTCAGCAGATCGATTCCAGCAAAATTAACAGTGGGGATGCGGTCGGCATCGGCATTCATACGGCGAACGCGTTGCGGGGATATGAGATCGGGAAAATAGCCAGAGAGCGCGGCGCGTATGTAATTTTTGGCGGCATCCACGCCACTCTCTATCCTCAGGAAGCCCACGAACTTGGTGGAGCTCATGCGGTAGTGAAAGGCGACGGCGATTTGGTGTGGTCGAAGGCATTGATCGATTGCCGCGATGGCGTGCCGAAGGACACTTATGAGGGGGGCCGCGTTGAAGCCTCGGACTTCATGCCAGCGCGCTGGGATCTTGTGCCCCGCAACCGCTATATGTGGGCTTCGGTGCAGACCGTGCGTGGCTGCCCAAAGCACTGCTCCTTCTGCTCGGTTTGGCGGACGGATGGGCAGCGTCCGCGACAACGTTCCTCCGATGTGGTCATCGAAGAAATCGTACAGTTGCGACGCTTGGGATTCCGCTTCATTGCCTTGGCCGACGACAATTTCTATCCCGTCACGCTGACTGACGTTAAGCTCGCTACTCAGCAGGGAAACAAGACGCGCCTGGCCGAACTGAACGCGATTCGCGCCGAGAGATTTACGCTGATGGCGCGCCTGGCGCAGCTTCCTTCCGACATGGTTTTCTTCACTCAGATCACCATGGAAGCGGCGGAAGACACGGACTTTTTGGATGCGATGAAGGCGGCACGCATTAAAGGCGCGCTGGTTGGCGTGGAATCGGTTACCCCAGACGGGCTGAAGGATGTTTACAAAGATTTCAATCTTGCCGGCGACGCATTGATTGAGCGCTTGCGAACTTTCCGCGCACACGGAGTGCACGTGCTCGGCTCATTTATCTTTGGCCTGCCCAGCGATGTTCCGGCAACGTTCGACGCCACTGCGGCCGCGGCTATCAGCGCAAACGTGACCTTCGCGCAATTCGTTACGCTCAGCCCTTATCCCGGGACAGTGGATTTCATTCGGTGGGAGAAGGGACTGGGAACGAATCCGCCGATGATTGCCGGAATCCCGCTGACCCGGCGATGGCTTATTCCACAGGCGCTTCGACCGAAACTATATTGGGATCATCCTGTGATGTCGGCGGAAGAAATTCGCTCGCGCACCCAAGCCGTTTGGGACCGCTTCTACAGCATTGGTTCAATATGGAAGCGCTCCAGCTTTATAAAATCCAGCCGCGGCAGACTCGCTTTCGTGCTGATCTCGAAAATCTATCGGCAAATGTACGCGGATACCGGAATCGCTACCGACAGCGCGCGCGTTACATGGTCCGGACGCTGGGCCCGATGGCTGGCCAAACCCTGCCGTCTGTTGTTTGCCGGCCATCCCATGCCGGAACTCGAAGTCCCCGCGGTTTAGTTGCTGCGACAATCGTCTAAGGATCGGGTGTCCGATAGTATTCCGCGCGCAGAGATGTATAGATGGCCCGGCTAACTTCGGCATCGATCGGGTCTAATGCGCTTCTTCCGCCGGCGGTGCGTCGTCGGGCGTGTCCACTTTTTGGGCGAGAGGGTTGGGGGGCAGGTCCGGAGCGGGCTGGAAGGTTCCGGGATCTTTATCGGCCATTGCAACTTTCATGAAATCCATCCAGATCGGTAACGCGGCCACCGCGCCGGTTTCTTTTGGACCCAGAGATCTTCGTTCGTCGTAGCCCACCCATACTCCGCAGGTGATCGATGGCGAGAAGCCTACAAACCAGGCGTCGGTAAAATTATTCGTCGTGCCGGTCTTTCCGGCTAGGGGAAGATTCATGCTGGCGGCCGAAATCGCGGTACCGTGCAAAACCACCTCTCGAAGCATCGAGGTCATCAATCGCGCGGTCCGGGCGCTGACTACATCTTTAACGTCGGGAAAAGTTTCTTGCAGCACCTGGCCTTGATAATCCGTGACCTTGGTTATGAATCGCGGAGTCACGCGCACGCCGTCGTCGGGGAAAACACTGTAGGCGGAAGTTTGCTCAAGGAGCGTTACTTCAGCAGCTCCCAGTGCCACTGGAAGATAGGCGGGCAACGGCGAAGTGATTCCAAATCGATGCGCGTAATCGATCACGGTTTTAATCCCAAGCTTGTCGGCAAGTTTCAGGGCCGGAATATTTCGGGATTGCGCCAAAGCACGCTGAAGAGTGATTGTGCCCTGAAATTTCTCATCGTAGTTATGCGGAGAATACGGGCCGGACGCGGTTTGAAAAATATAAGGCGCATCAAGGATTGTGTCATCGGGACGCGCGCCCTGGTCGATAGCCGCGGTATAGACATACGGTTTGAACGAAGACCCCACCTGCCGTAAAGCCTGAGTAGCACGATTGAACTTGGAGAGATTGAAATCCCGTCCGCCAACCATTGCTTTTATGCCGCCATTTCCGTTGTCGATCGCGATCAGAGCACCTTGCACTCCGCTGTCTTGCTGCAACGTCACTTTCGCTTTGCTGCCGGAATCGATGGAGATGATTTTTACGTAAACGATATCGCCGGGCTTCAATATTTCTTTGATAGGCCGGCGCGTCCATGCCGCGTCGGACTGGCTCAGCACCGCACTGTGACTCCCCAACCGGACTACGGCGGATCCTGCTGGAATGGAAAGCACCAATCCGTGAACGTAGGATCCGGGTTCGGGCTCGTCCTGCCAATCGGGGTGCTCATAGTGCGAGAGCGGGAGGCCAGCCTCCAAAATGTTTTCGAGCTTCCCGCGCCATCCCCGTCGGCGCTCGTAGGCTGCGAGTCCATCCAGTACTGCCCGGTTCGCCGCTTGCTGCAATTCCATGTTCAGCGATGTGTAGACCCGCAATCCGCCTTCATGGACCTGATCGCTGCCGTATTTGGCTTCGAGATATCGGCGCAGTTCTTCTACAAAATAAGGACCGAGGGAATTGGGATCGTGCGATAGATTCAACTGTATGGGCTGGTTGCGGGCCGCGGTGGCTTGCTCCATGGTGATTCGGCCATCTTCGAGCATGGAGTTGATAACCAGGTTGCGGCGTTTTACGGCATGCTCGGGATGCAGAATCGGAGAATAATAAGCTGGACCCTTGGGAAGCCCGGCCAGTAATGCGGCTTCATCCAGAGTGAGTTGTTTTGCAGGCTTGCTGAAATAGTATTCGGAGGCGGCCTCGAATCCATAGACGCCATGACCCAGAAAAATTTGATTGGCGTACAGGGTAAATATTTGTGGTTTAGTGAAGCGGCGTTCGATTTGGATGGCTAAAAGTATTTCCTGAATTTTGCGGTGAAAAGATTTGTCGGGCGAAAGAAACAAGTTGCGCGCGAGTTGCATGGTAAGTGTTGACGCGCCCTGCACGTTGCCGCCGGATTTTATGTCGCGATAGGCGGCTCCGCCGATCCGCCAGTAATTGATGCCAGAGTGCCGGTAGAAGTCTTTGTCCTCAATGGAGACCAGCGCATCCCTTAACACCGGGGGAAAATCATCATAGGAGGCAACGACGCGACGCTGCAGTGCAAACGAGCCTATGATGCGTCCCTGGTCGTCGTATAACTCGGTGATCGAACTGGGGCGATAGTGTTCCAACTCCGCAACCTGGGGAAGATCGGTCGAGTAAACGAGGACGACTCCGGCCGTGGCCCCGACTACCGCGGAGATAAGCACTAGCAGAGCGAAAAATAAATATCCGAAAAGCCGCCTGCGGGGAGCTTGGGTTGAAGAAGAGTGGTCTGTGTGCAGAAGCTGCATGAAGTAAAATCGCGCGCCCGAGGACGCGCGATCTGCCTAAATTCTTATAGCGTTTTTTAGGTCGTCCGATGTTTCAATACGTCAATGGCTTTGTTCAGTTGCTCATCCTGCTGCTGCACCGGCGGCTTTTGTTCATCCGTGGACGGAACGGCATTTTCATCTTGATCAGGAACCGGCAAGTCGTCATCGACGTCGGCAACGAGAACATTCGGCGTCACCGCTGAATCTTGAATCGCCTTGCCACTGGGCGTGTAGTACTTGGCGATGGATAGAATTATGGCCGAACCGTCATGCATCTCGATTACCTTCTGGACGGTCCCGTCTCCGAAAGTTTTGTCGCCCACCACGTCACCACGGGCATTTTCCAGAATTGCAGCGGCGACGACTTCGGCTGGTCCCGCAGTTCCTTTATTCACGAGAACTACCAGAGGCAAGTCGGTAATGTCTTTCGATGGGTCGGCATTAAAGGCCTGGCGCGGATATTTCTGTCCCTGAACGTAGGTAATAGTTCCGTGATTCAGGAAGAGATTTGCGGTTGCGATGCCTTCCGATTCGTCGCCTTCCGCGCAGTTACGCAAGTCAAGGATCAGCTTCTTCGCGCCGTTTTTCTTGAGATCTTTTATCTTGGCGGCTATCTCGTCGGACTTACCCTTGGTAAAAGCGTCCACCTGAATTTCGCCAATGCCCGGTTCGACGGTTTTTTCGACGACTGGCGGAATGGAAACCAAGTCGCGAGTGATGACCATCTTCTGAGGTTCCGCCCTGCGAGCCCTCACGACTGAGAGAGTCACGGAAGTTCCAGGCTCTCCGGCCAGCAGATTATGAATTTCCGCCAGGGACATTTCGCGGGTGCTCTTCGTCCCAATCGCTTCGAAAATATCTGTGTCCTGAAGCCCTGCTTTTTCGGCGGGACTGCCGGGAATCACCGAGATCACCGACGCGTAACCGAATCGCTTTGAAACCGCTGCCCCGATATCACCTTTAGCCTGGGTCTTATGATCTTTGTAATCTTTGTATTCGGATGGGCTCAGATAACTCGAATTGGAATCCAGCGATTCCAGCAGTCCATGCAAAGCGCCATTGGTGACGCCGGAGATGTTCGGTTCTTCTACATACTCACTGCGGACGCGAGAAAGAACTTCGCTGTAAACCTGCAACTGGCGGTATGCGCCGTCGCTGTCGTTGGAAGCGCGAACTCCCGGAACGCCACCTATAAAGGTAAAAATTAATACCGCCGCTGAGGTTAGAAGAATGGCAGACTTCATTTTCATAGACATTTGAATCCCTGTGCAAATGCTGGCTGGTAAGAGTTTGTCCAGTAATTATATCTCTTTGGATGCGGCTTCTCAGGCGCACCGATGCGTAGCATTGGGTCGCTATGGTAACCGCTGCCGGCGTCTGGCGCTGGTGGGAGCGCTTACGGGCCGGATTGTCGGGCTCAGCGCTGGTCCGGCGTAACTGATGACGGATCAGGCAATACCGATTTATCGGATTCTATTGGGCCCGCTACCCGGCTTCCAGCGATCTCATAGTCGGTGTAGTCAATAGTCAGGACTGCGCTGCCTCCCATGCGGATTTGGCTTACCGAACGGTTGTGGGAAGGGAGCCAAAAATCTCCGGTTTTGGACCATGTGTATTCAATCTGAGTGCGGCTGATCCACATGGAGGGGTTCTTGGCCGGCTCTCCTTGCATTCGCGTAACTGCAAAGTCCTGGGCATCCACCCAAATCTTGCCGCTGTAAAGAAATTTCGACTTATCCCGGGGTTTGACGCTGAGGACATACAAATCCGCGGGTCCAGAATGTTCCATGCCAAGAAGAGAAAATTCGTAATTTCTGGGACTGAGTTCCGTACGGACCCGATTCTGTTGCTCGAAAGCTTCCTTTTCGCTGTCGAGAAGTTTCAACAGAACGCGATTTAAAAGCAGCTTGGACCCGCTCTGCGACAGCACTTCGAATTTCTTACTTTCGGGAGTGTAAGAAACCTTTGCCACAAGTTGGGCGCTGCGCTCGCCCAGAAACCCGTGATACTCGAGCTTATAGACTCTCTTTCCGGTGTATCCCCGGAGGGCTTGTGCGCGTCGCTGGTTTGCCGCCACTAACTTCGCCACCACGGCGTCGGTGGAGGGCGTTGGCGCGCCGGCGTAGGCATTAGCGAAAGTTCCTACACAGAAAACAAATAGTAAGCCAATAGAGAGGCACCCACCTCTGGTCGATGTGTCGTTGTGTCGTCGCATGGCGGCCGGTGTTAGAAAATTATCTGGGAACTAGAGTGGTGACAGCTCATCGTGTTCTTCTTTTTTCTCATGCATAAAGCGTCTTTCCAAGTGACGTCTGGCCAAGTCCTGGCCACCCAAACCATACGCAATAGCGAGACCCAGCATCAACGCGCCGAAAACAATGGTGAAAGCGACTAAGACGGTACGCTCGGCCAGTCCGACTTCTTCGAAGCACATCGAAAGGGTGAAAATCACAATCAGCGCTCGAACGGTCCAACCCACGAGCCTTGGTGAGGGCAAATTGGCATTCACTGCGGCCAGAAGTGCCGCCCTTGAAAAGAAGCTGGCAGCCAGCAATCCAAAAAAGAGCAGGAAGAGTGCCGCGAACAACCGTGGCAGCAATCCGAAGAAACTGGAAATATGCTCCTGCATGCCGACAATGTCGAGCACGCTGATGCCGATTAGGATGAAGCCCAACCAAGCCAGCCAGAACACCAGCCGGCTAAGCAATTCTGATGGGGCCGGCAATGCCGCTTTGTTCAGCAGCTGAGCAGCGCCCGCGTGCTCTGAAATTTTGTCGAAACGCATCAGCCGCAAAATTGCGCGAAGCACGACCTTAAGCAGATAAGCGATAACCCATCCCAATCCAATGATCACCAGCATTTCAAGAAGATGGGGTAAAAACCGCGCAACACTGCCTACGACTTCCCGGGTTGCCTGGGTTAGTTCACCAACGATCAGTTCCCACATTTTGTCCTCACTTCTGGTTCCATCTTTCTACGAGGTAAGGTTTCAACTGTTCAAATGTGAGACAGAGGTCTTCGACGTTTTTCTCTACTTCGTCCGCTGAAGCGTCTTCATTTTCGATCAGGAACGTGTAGGTCTTCCCCCGATATAAGGGGGCGAGCGCCTGAATAATATGGTCCCGATTCATAACCTCGCGATGATACGAGGCGGCAAATTCATATACGCTGCGAACCCACAGTTCATCGCTGTAGCGAAAAGATCTTCGGGAGCCTGAGCGATTTGATTGAGCTGTGCCAAGGTTTCCGCCGATAGGATCGAGGCCAGAACCGGTCCCAGTTCAGACACTCCGCGCACGAACATTTGATGCAGCCGTTTGCTATTCACGGAGATAGGTTCGATGCTTAGATCGGGTTCGGCGGCGGGAACAAGGGCTGCTTCTGTCTCTGGGTTTACGGCACATACGGGAAAATTCTTCTCCAAAGACCAGAACAAAACTGCAACCGTCTGACGCATTGCGAGGACGAGGTCTCCGGACGCAGTTTCCGCACGAGTTCGCAGCCCGAGAAAAGATTGCGTCCACCGGTAACCATTGCTAATAGCCGAAACGACCATATAAGTTTCGGCACCGTTGTGGAGGGCTGGTTGCGACCAGATGTCCTGCTCCAAAAAATTGCAAGCCAGACGGCCTGAGAAGGCGAACTCTGAGGGGTGAGGCTCGCGCACAGGTTTGCAATAAAGCGCGCGGGTCATCGGATAAATCAGATTGCGCACAAGCAGGCCATCAAATTTGTGGCGGCGATAGACCGGCGTGACCAGATCAAAATTATCGCGGGTCACGGGACGCAGCAGGCGGTCGATCCATTCCGGCTCGATGCTGGTGGAGTCCGGAGAAATTATCGCGCATGCGCTGGCATGCATGAGATCCGCGGCGGCCAGGATCGTGTGCAATCCCGCCCCATCTCGTCCCGCGCCTTCGCGAGTGGTGCCTATGCAATGCAGCGTGCGCAAGGCACCGAGGTTCGTGATGTGATTCAAGTCGCTGATGGAGGCGGCGCGCACGAGATCCTGGGTGGAATCTCTGGAGCCTCCGTCCACGTTGATGATGACCGCGCGCTGCCGGGGAAAATATTTCAATAATCCGGCACGAATGCTTTGCACCGTCTGAGCAACGGTCGCCGCATCGTTGAAAGTGGGGACGCCGATGAGAATATCGACTTCCCCAACGTTCATTAGTTGGTGAAGAAAATCATCCGAAAGCATGCTCTCGTCGGCCAATCAATTCCCTCTCAGCATTGAAGCGCGGCTTGTTGAGTGGATTGCGGACACGGTGAGCAATTGAATCAGATTTTTCGCATGCGGAACCAGTAAAACTGATACGGAGCCCATGGTCAGCAGGTACGGCAAGTCGCCGACGCGGGGAAAGATACTTCTTCCGAACATTTCAATCAAAATCTCTCCCTTATATCGCTTCAGATCGAGCTCAACCACCTGAGCTGAGCTGGAAAGATTATTTACCGCGAGAATTCTCTCCTTGCCGAATTCCCTGACGTACGCCAGCACCCGGTGATTTGCGGGATAAAGAAATTCTATCGATCCGCGTCCGAATACCGGCATCGATTTTCGCACCCTTATGATGCGGTTCATCCAGGAAAGGAGGGAATGGTCGAATCGTTTTTGGGACTGGACGTTTACGGCCTGATATCCATATACGGGGTTGAGCATGAGCGGGGAGTAGAGAGCTTCGGGATCGGCCGACGAAAACCCGCCGTTCCAGCCTCCATCCCATTGCATGGGAGTGCGAACGCCATTGCGATCGCCCAGGTTCACGTTGTCGCCCATACCAATTTCGTCTCCGTAATAGATGATCGGGGTGCCGGGCAATGACAGCAGCAGTCCGTTCATAAGCTCGATTCGCCGGCGATCGTTATCTAACAGCGGAGCCAGCCGCCGCCGAATGCCGACGTTCAAGCGCATGCTCTTGTCCTTGGCATATTCGTCATACATGTAATCCCGTTCCATGTCGGTGACCATTTCAAGAGTGAGTTCGTCATGGTTGCGGAGAAAGAGGCACCACTGGCAGATATCTGGGATGGCCGGGGTCTGCTGAAGAATTTCAGTAATCGGTTTGCGATCTTCGAGTTTCAGTCCCATGAACATGCGGGGCATCAGCGGGAAATGGAATGCCATATGAAATTCGTCGCCATTTCCGAAATATGGCCGGAGATCGGCTGGCCACTGATTGGCCTCGGCTAGGAGCATTTTTCCTGGAAACTCGCGGTCAAGGCGGGCCCGCAGTTCTTTCAGAACGGCATGAGTTTCGGGAAGATTCTCGCAGGATGTCCCTTCGCGCTCGACCAGATAAGGCACAGCGTCCAGGCGGAAACCATCGACTCCCATTTCCAGCCAGAACTTCATGACCGCCCACATTTCTTCTCGGACCGCAGGATTGTCGTAGTTCAAATCCGGCTGATGGCTGAAAAACCTGATGCCAGTAATATTCTTTGGAGACTGGATCCCAAGCCCAGTTGGAAAGTTCGGTATCGAGTAAAAATTATGCGGACGCCACGATAACGCGTGTCGGTCTCGCTCCACACATACCAATCGCGGCGGGGATTGTCGCGGGAACTTCGTGACTCCTGAAACCACGGATGCTGATCGGAAGTATGGTTCAGCACCATTTCGATAATGACGCGGATGTCGCGCTGGTGGGCCGCGTCCAGAAATAATTTGAAGTCTTCGATGGTTCCATAGCTCGAATGGACCGACCGATAGTCGGCGATGTCGTAGCCGTCGTCGCGCAAGGGAGACGGAAAGAACGGCATCAGCCAAATGGCGTTGATACCGAGCTCTTGCAGGTAGTGCAGCTTCTGGGCCAAGCCGCGAAAGTCGCCGATGCCATCGCCATTACTGTCGTAGAAGGTCCGCACGTGGACCTGATAGATGATCGCGTCCTTGTACCAGAGTGGGTCTTGCGGCAATGCCAATGTAGCGCTCCCCTTCGAGGAAAATCGGCGCAGCAGTGAGTATTATAGAGGCTCCGTGACTTCCAAGCTCCCAAACGGCCGTTGTTGCCGATTCGCATTCCGCCGTCTCGAGAAAACAATGCTGCAAGTCTTTATGAATTCTTCGGGCCCGGTGGAGTGCTTTCGCGAACTCATCCAGCTTACGAATTCCGCCGCGGCCAACTTCAGATGGCGCAGGCCGTGGAGCAGGCGCTCGAGGAGAAACGTCATCTGATTGTGGAGGCAGGAACCGGGACCGGCAAGACCCTCGCCTATCTGTTGCCGGTGATTCGATCCGGCAAACGGGTCATTATTTCTACCGGGACTAAGAATCTTCAGGAACAACTTTTTCAGAAAGATATTCCATTTCTCGAACAAGCTCTCTTTCCGGACGGAAACGGGAAATTGAGTGTCTGTTACATGAAGGGCCGGAACAATTACCTCTGTCGAAAAAAACTTTATGACCTTACCGGACAGCCGGTGCTGAGCGGACTAGAAGAAATTGAACACTATCGCGCCATCACATCGGCTGGGAAGTCGAACTACCGAACTGGCGATCGCGCTGAGCTGGTTCTCTTCCGGAAACGCAGTGCGCTCTGGCACAAGATTGATGCCCGCGCGGATGCTTGCCTGGGACAGAAGTGCAGCGCCTGGGACCGATGCTTCATCACCGAAATGCATCGCAAGGCCGACGGAGAGCGACATCATTATTGTCAATCACCATCTGTTCTTTGCCGATCTCGCGATCAAGCAGGCGTCGGACAATGCGCCAGATGCGGGCATCCTGCCTGAGGTGGGAGCGGTAATTTTCGACGAAGCGCACGAACTGGAAGATGTTGCGGGAAGTTATTTCGGAGTTTCGATCAGCAATGGCCGGATGGAAGAACTCTGCCGCGACGTAGAACATTTCCCTGCAACGCAGTCACATGCTTTCCGCGGCGCTTTCCGGCGCGGTCAAGAATCTGCGCGAGCGTTCCATTTTCTTTTTCGCTTACTGCCGCCGGGAGAACGGACGATTTGCTTTTGAGAACCGGCGCGATTTTCTGGAGGAAAATGGCGAAGAATTTCTGGCGCTTCAGGGAGCGCTCACGCGCCTTGGTTCCGAGCTGGAAAATATGCCGTCCAAGCCCGAAGAGATTTTTAACTTTACACGCCGGGCGCAGGAGTTGCAGGTCCAACTCGGTTTTGTGATGGAGTCTGAAAATCGGAACACGGTCTTCTGGATTGAGCGTAGGGGCGGAAGAGACCGGTCGAATGTGTTTCTGCAAGCCACCCCGATTGATGTGGGGCCAATTCTCAAGAGCTCTGTCTTCGACAAATTGGAATGTGCGGTTTTGACCTCCGCAACTCTGGCGGTCGGCGGAAATTTCGATTACATGCGGGGGCGGCTGGGATTGCAGCATACCCGCGAACTGGTGCTTCCTTCACACTTCGATTATGAGAATCAGGCTTTGTTTTATGTGCCTCCCGATCTTGCCCGATCCGCGAACCCCGCAATTTACCGCGAAGGCGGCTGAGCGAATCCGACAATTACTTGAGATCACGCAGGGCCGGGCCTTCGTGCTGTTTACCAGCCATGCGCAGATGAAGGAAATCCATCAACGACTGCTGGGGGAACTGCCATTCCCAATGCTGCTGCAAGGGGATGCACCCAAGAGCGCTTTGTTAGAGGAATTTCGCCTCACCCCACATGCGGTTTTGTTCGCGACGTCCTCGTTTTGGCAGGGAGTGGATGTGCAGGGGGAGCAGCTCAGTTGCGTGATTATTGACCGATTGCCATTTGCGATTCCTACCGATCCGGTTGTTGCTGCCCGGGTAAAAGCGATTGATGCCGACGGCGGAAACGCGTTCTTCCAATATCAGGTTCCCGCCGCTGTCATCACCCTCAAGCAGGGCTTTGGGAGATTAATTCGGTCTCTGCATGATCGCGGGCTACTTACCTTGCTCGATAACCGAATATTGAAGAAACAGTACGGCCGGGTGTTTGTGGAAAGCCTGCCGAAGTATCGCCGAACGACGTCGATTAAAGACGTGGAGGGGTTCTTCGCGTAACGGACGGCCGAAAGGTTCGCGGACAAGAGCGCCCGCGCACACACGAGCCGTGCCTACCACACGAGCTATTGTCCGCCACATAAGTGTCGGCACCACACGAGCCGTTCGGAGCACACCTCGCCTGTCTACGCGATACAATACTGCGAGAGGATTCATGTTCGAAGTCACTGTCGAGGATTCGTTTGCGGCTGGCCACTACCTGCGGAATTACAAGGGTAAGTGTGAGAATCCGCACGGGCATAATTACAAGCTGCGGGTGACTCTGGCTGGAAACGAATTGGATAAGGCGGGCTTGCTGCTCGATTTCAAGGATCTTGCGCGAGGTCATGCGGCATGCGACCGAACGTCTTGATCATCAGATGATCAATGAGATTGAGCCTTTCACCGAGTTAAATCCATCGGCGGAAAATCTTTCGAAGTATTTTTTTGAGCAGGCGAACGCCAGGCTGAGCGCGGCAACCGGCGGACGAGTATGGGTGAAGAACGTAACCGTGTTTCGAGACCGACGCCACCACGGCCACTTATTCCGAGTGATCCTCGAACGTCATCAAGTAGTTCTGAGCACTCCTAAGTCATGTACATCACGGAAATTTTCAAATCGATCCAGGGAGAATCCACTTATGCGGGTCTCCCGTGTGTATTCGTCCGGCTCACCGGATGCAACTTGCGCTGCAACTGGTGTGACAGCGAATACACCTTCTCTGGCGGTCAGCGCATGTCCCTGGAAGAAGTGTTGCGTAGAGTTGAAGAGTTAAGTCCGGCGGGAGGCCTGGTTGAGATCACCGGGGGGGAACCCATGCTCCAGGAGAAAGAAGTGGTTCCGCTGATGCAGAGCTTGCTGGATGGCGGATTCACCGTGCTGCTCGAGACCAGCGGAGAACGTCCTTTGGAGAGTGTCCCTAAGGGCGTGGTCAAAATCGTGGACGTAAAATGTCCCGACTCGGGGGCCGCAGATAGTTTTCGTCTGCAAAATTTGGATACTTTCGATTCCCGGGATGAAGCAAAGTTTGTTATCACGGATCGGCGAGATTACGAATTTGCGCGCGCTTTCGTGACGGACAATCAGTTGGACAGAAAAGTGAACGCGGTATTATTTTCGCCCGCCTTTAAAAAGGACGCGTCAGGATCCCGCGATTCTTCGCACTGCTGTGTTGACCCGCGCCAACTCGCCGAGTGGATGCTGGAGGACAACGTCGCCGCCCGACTCGGATTGCAAATGCATAAGTTCATCTGGGATCCTTCCACCAAAGGGGTCTGACCAGTCGTCTCGTCAAATGGCCCCTGCCCTGTCACACGAAACCGCCGCAGTAGTGCTGCTCAGTGGTGGAATGGACTCTTGTGTGTGTGCTGCGCTGGCAGTGCGGGAACATAACGCGGCCGCAGTTCACATAAGTTATGGCCAACGGACCGAGGCTCGCGAGCGCAGGGCGTTCGACGCGATCTGCGATAGGCTGGGTATGTCCCAACGTCTGGCAGTGCGAAACGACGCTTTGCGGGCGATTGGCGGGTCGGCTCTCACGGATCCCAAAATTGCGGTACCGACGCAGCCCGTCTCTTCCGCATCTGATTCCTGGCAAGCGTTTCAGATTCCCGTGACGTATGTGCCTTTTCGCAACGCTCATTTTTTGTCGGTTGCCATTAGCTGGGCCGAAGTGCTAGGAGCATTGAAGGTGTATATAGGAGCGGTGGAACAGGATAGTTCTGGATATCCGGATTGCAGGCCGGCTTATTACGAGGCGTTCAATCAAGTCGTGAAGACTGGCACGAAAGATGGCGCAATTCAAATCGTTACGCCTCTGATTGGAATGCGCAAAGCTGAGATAGTGAAGCTGGGCCTTGAATTGGATGCGCCGTTCGATTTAACGTGGTCCTGCTATCAGGGAGAAGAACGCGCCTGCGGCCGCTGCGACAGCTGTATTTTGCGTTTGCGAGCATTCGAACAGGCTGGAGTCGCAGATCCGATTCCGTATGTTTAGCGTCGCGAGATGGAGAAATCGAAGACACAAAGTTCCGTCAACGGAGGTTTATCTATGCACCGAAACATAGTGAAGTTATTGCTCGGACTGTTGATTGTTGGTTTGTTGGTGTCTCCCGCAGTTTGCCAATCAAGTGGCACGGTAATGGGCGACGTCAAAGACGCGGATGGAAAACCTATTAGCGACGGAATTGTCGAATGGCAGAATCTCGACAATGGACGCAAATATCAGATCAAAACCAACGGCAAGGGCCAGTACTTCTCGTTGGGAATAGAGCCGGGCAAATATCTGGTAACCCTTTTCAGAGACGGCAAGGATGTTTATCACTTTTCCAATGTGGTCGTGCAGATCGATAAACTAACGCTCGATTTCGACCTGCAAAAAGAGCGCGCTGAGGCGGCGAAAGGTCAAGGAATTTCTCCGGAACAGCTGAAGCAGATGAAGGAGCAGCAAGAGAAACAACAAAAGGAAGCAGGAACGGTTGCAACATTGAATCAGAAGTTGCAAGCAGCAGCGGCGGCCAATAAGGCTGGTGATTACGATACTGCCATTGCAGCTATGACTGATGCGACTCAGCTCGACCCAACGCGAGACGTGCTGTGGTCGGTCCTCGGGGAGGCCCAGTTGGGTTCAGGACTGAAACAGACCGACGCCGCCGAGAAGACTAAGAGACTTGACGCCGCGATTGACTCTTATCAAAAGGCTGCTGACCTCCGGAAGAAAGCCATCGAAGCGGGAACTGTAAAGGAGGGAGCCAACGCGCAACTGGCGGGGATATATAACAACATGGCTCGGGCTGAAGCCGAATGACGGGAAGTTGGATCAGGCGATCAAGGATTACGATCAGGCGGCCCAACTCGATCCCACGCAGGCGGGAAGTTTTTACTTCAACATGGGCGCAACTCTCACCAACGCGAACAAAACGAATGATGCGAAGATGCGCCAGGCGGCGATAGAGGCTTTCGATAAGTCGATCGCTGCCGACCCTAACCATGCGGATGCCTATTATTACAAAGGCACGAACCTGATCGGGGGCGCTACGGTCCAGGGCGACAAGATGGTCGCTCCCCAAGGGACGGCTGAGGCCTTCAATAAATATCTGGAAATTCAGCCTACCGGACCGCATGCCGAGGAGGCAAAGGCCATGCTGGGAAGCATTGGGGCTCCCATCGAAACCAGTTTCGGAAAGAAGAAGGCTTCCAAGAAATAGCTTTAAAATAAAATTTCTTCTATGGGGCGGCTTCGGTCTGCCCCATTTTTATTTTTTTATGGCCGGGACCAGCGTCTCCAAGAATTGTTGTTACCAAAGTCCGCCAACCTCTCGTTCATAGGGAACCCAGACATTCTTGGCTAGAGTAGGTGGGGCGCTTCCTTTTTTATACCTTTTCCTGAAGATGCTTTATGGCCGCACCTGGTAAGTCTCCGATCACAGTCCGAAATGATCTTTTCTCGCTGGCGGGATCGGATCTACTCCGAAACTTCTTGAAGCGATGCTTCGCGCCCACGATCAGGTAAGCGATTTGATCTTCTCTCCTGGACGGCCACCGCAAGTGGAGGCCCATGGAAAATTGGTCCCGATTGAATTCCACGACCTGCGTGTGTTGACCGCTGACGATACTCGCCGGATCGCTTCCGATCTCATTGGCAGCAATAAGCAGGCCATCACCATGCTCAGGGAGCAAGGGTCCTGCGATATTTCTTTTGGACTTTCTCATGTGGCGCGTTTTCGGGTGAATGTTTTCATTCAACGCGGCAGTTGCGCCGTGATCATGCGCGTTATCCCCAGTGTGATCCCAACGCTGCAGTCGCTAGGCTTGCCTCTGCAATTAAAAGAAGTCGCGAACCTGAAGCACGGCATAGTGCTGGTTACTGGGCCGCGAGGGTCGGGGAAATCGTCCACTCTGGCAGCTCTGCTTGACCACATCAATCAGGAACAAATGTGCCACATCATCACCATTGAGGATCCGATTGAGTTTCTTCATAACCACAAGCGAGCAACGGTTCACCAAAGAGAATTGCATAGCGACACTCCCAGCCTGGCATTGGCGTTGCGGGCTGCATTGCGACAGGCTCCGAAAGTAATTCTGGTGGGCGAAATGCACGATCGTGAAACTATTGAAATGGTCCTGCAAGCAGCCGAGACGGGGCACCTGGTACTTTCCAGCCTCAATACCGTGGACGCCGCCAAAACCGTCGAAAGAATCACCGGCAGTTTTGCCACGGGTGATTACGCCTCGGTGCGGGAGCGCTTCGCTAAGGCGTTCCGGTACATCATTTCGCAGCGTCTTATTCCAAGTGCGAATGCAGTAAGGCGAATACCAGCGGTAGAGATCGTGACGTCCACGCCCAGCACGCGGCAATTTATTTCAACTGGGCCTGACCATTCTGAGAATCTTCTCGATCTGATTAAGGCGGGAACGTCCGAGGGCATGCAACATTTCGACGGAGAGATCGAGAAACTTATTCGTTCAGAATCGGTGGAGCTTGAAACCGCGTTGGCGCATGCTACCGATTCTCGGGAACTGATGCAGCGTCTTGGGATGGCTTAATTTTCTGACAATGGACTGCGGCGTGACCGGCAAGTGCTCCTTTTGTAACTTGGCACTTGGGCAGTAACGCACCTAAAGTCAGGGTGGGAAGGGCTGTTTGTCGCACTTTTCGGACTCGTACGTGCAGCTGTATAGTTGCGGCAGGGTCTTTGAAGCTGGGGGCAAACGCTTTTTGGCGTATAGGGTGTGAAAATTTTGGATAGAGCGGGAATGAAGTACACGAGCTATTTTCTGGCACTTGCGGGGGTTCTGGTCTGTGGGCCTACACTGGTGGCCCAGTCTTCGTCTTCGTCTTCGTCTTCGTCCTACGCACCTGCCGCGCCTGCGATCTCGATGAGTGCGCCGTCCTCCGGGATGAACCTCGCGACGAACGAATCCATTCTCACAATCAAGAAGAGAGTTAACGAGGTCAACGTTTTATTCATTGCTACCGATAAGCATGGAAAATTCGTCCGCGACCTGGGCGAGAACGATTTCGCATTCCTTGACGATAATAAGCCGCCACAATCGATCAGCAACTTTCGCCGGGAAACGGACTTACCTCTTGAACTCGGCCTGCTGGTCGATACCAGCGGCTCGGTCCGCACACGGTTCGACTTCGAACAGGAAGCGGCGATTACTTTTCTGCAACGAACTATCAGACCGGGTTTCGATAAAGCTTTTGTGGCTGGCTTTGCTACTCACAGCGACATGACACCGGACTTCACCGATAACGTTTCGCTCTTGTCCCGCGATGTAAAGGGTCTTAAGAATGGAGGCGGAACCGCTTTATACGACGCCATCTACCACGCATGCCGGGACAAACTGGCGCGTGATCATGATCAAGATGCGACAGGAAAACCAGTGCGGCGCGCCATTATTGTGGTGAGCGATGGTGAGGATAATCAGAGCGAGATCAGCCGGGCTCAAGCTATAGAAATGGCGCAACGGGCCGAAGTTATTATTTACGCGATTTCAACGGACGATAGCGGCTTGATCTTGCGGGGAGACAAATCTCTTCAGCAACTGGCGGATGCCACCGGGGGAAAGGCTTTTTTTCCTTTCAAGATGAAAGACGTCAAGAATTCATTTTCCGCGATTGAAGAGGAACTCCGCAGTCAATATGTGGTTTCTTACGAGCCCGCCGACTTTGACGCGGATGGCCGTTACCGGTCGATCGAGATCACTGCTTTAAGAAGGACCTCCAAGTGCGTGCCAGAAAAGGCTATTACGCTCCCAAGCAGTAGAAATCCTTCGTTTTGAAGGCGT
>CAWITV010000032.1:0-74629 GCA_963839125.1 uncultured Acidobacteriaceae bacterium | reverse complement strand
CCTGAATCTCGTGGTAAACGGAAAACCTCTCGTGCACAACAGTCGACAACGGAACAAACGTCGCGGATTGATTCTGTGAAACTGCGCGGAACGTTAACTTGCGGTCCGCCGATTCAAGCCAGGTTGCGGGATCATCGAGCTTGCCCTTGAACTGCAGTGTGGGCATTGGCTCTTGCTTTTCTTGCGACGTAGAAGTGCCGGTACCACTTCTCCCGGGGCTCCTCTTCGAATCGTGCGGCCAACACCAGCGGTCCGTACATCGCCGCCTGAAGGCTTTCCTTGTCGGGCATGGGGGCTGCATGTAAAGCCATGGGAAGGCTTAGCTCGATGCGGTCGCCGTTCTTCCACGGCCCTCGCAGAACAAGGTAGCTGCCAGGATCGGCGAAAGCCGGTACGGAACGCCCATTCACCTTTAACGCTGCCATTTTTCGCCCAGTATGGAATGCGTAATTTCAGATCGACATCGACGGGTTTTGCGGCCGAGATCATGAGGGTGGTCCCTTGCTCCTCGGGGAAAGCCGTATGCTGCGTAACGCGGATTCCCTTCTCTGGCCAGTTCACGTCCGACGCGACGTAGAGGTTGACGAATATGGAATCGTCATCGTGGAAGTAGATAGTGTCCGTGAGCTTCGCGAACTCCTCTGCACCCGTGCCGTTGCAGCACCAGAAGGAATCGAACGGCTTGGCGTAAATCTTGGAATAGCCGCTCCCGAGCGGCAGGTAGTAAACGGTTGTACCGGTTTCAGGATCGATAGTTCCCATGCGATGGTTTAACAGCACGCGTTCGTAGTAGTCCATGTAGCGCGCTTGCGGGGACCATGCGAACAGGTGCCGTGTCAGCTTGAGCATGTTGTAGACGCAACAATCTTCGGCTGTCTGCGGACTGAGCTGCGTCGAGAGCACTCCGGGATCCGATCTCCAAAGCTCGAAATTGCTGGTGCCTCCCGTGCAATAAGTGCGTTCGCTTGTGACTTCATTCCAGAAATAGTCCGCGATGTTCCAGTAGCGCCTGTCTCCGGTCAGCTCGTATAACCGGGAAGCCGCAATCACCTGCGGAACGTGCGTATTTACGTGCAGACCCTTGAGTTCGTCGCGGTGCGCCGCAAGCGGATCGAAGAAACCTCTCTTATCAAAACGCTGTGAGAGTTTCAGGTATTCGGGCTTTCCAGTCACGCCATAAAGATTGGCCAGCACTTCGCCCATGCCTCCGTACTCGACCAGAAGCACGCGCTGCATTTGCAGTTCGCTGAGCGGGTCCGACCAACTGCGCACCCAGTGCGCCATGTTCTGGACTGTTTCTAGAGCTTGCTCGTTGCCGGTAAGCATGTACATATCGAGATGTCCGGCCATGATTTTGTGGATGGTGTAAAACGGCGCCCATACGTTTACTCCATCTCGCAGCCGGTCGAATAGCTCTTGCGGAAAAGCACTGAGATAGCCATTTTTGTGCTGCGTCTGGCATTTGGCCAACTCCGCCACCATGAGGTCGCCGTTGCGCTTAAGTTCCTCGTCTCCTGAACTAGCGAAAGCCAGAGCGCAAGCTGAAAGATAGTGTCCGCCGGCAAAGTGCCCGCGCAGCTCGCAATCTGGTTTCTCCCAATCGCCTAATGGTTCGGCCGAAGATGGCAGTCCCGCAGTAAGACGGAACGTGTGCAGCAACCGGTCGGGAGGAAGCGTCTTCAAGTATTTTCGATTAGCCTCCGCCGCGGCACTGAAAGCGCCAGGAAGAAGTCTCACATCTTTCATCGGGAATGCAGTCGCTTGTGCCGCTACGAGTTCGTGATCCATTACTTTGGACGCTCGAGTGGAGCGAGCCGATGGGTTCTGATTATCCAGCGCGAATGCCGGCGGTCGGAGGATGGCGCCTGCGCTGACGGCGGCAGCAGTAGCGACGAACGTACGGCGGCTGATGCTTTTCACGGATGCTCCTTTTTGAAAGGTGCAATGCTCCAGCTTATTGCACCGCAAATGAATATATGTTCACGCTAAATGGCGGAACCGTCATGGCATCGGGAATCGACGTGATCTCTTGCTCTTGGACCTCAACTCCGGGTTTCTGCCCGACAATGACAGTAGCTTCAACCGATGATGGAGCCATACGCCACAAATGACCCTGGGTCGCGAGCCTTGCGCCGTTGATCCCAAGTTGCAATTGCTGCTCTGAATCCGAGGGATTCAGCACGGCGAAGGTGAGGGTTTTGCGGTCGTCGCTGAGTGCCGCGCTCACATCAAGAGGAAAAGTATCACTTCCCGGATTTACGGCCGGTTGATCACCTCCAGCGGGATAGATCGGCTTGGGCTGCGGCGAATCCCCAGAGACCTGCACTGGAATTGTGCCGAAGTGTTCGCGATACATCTTGAACAGAAGCCCGGTCGGATTAAGAACCGCATTGGTTCGGTCTTCGCTCATCATCGCTGTCGCGAAGGTGAATGCGCCTAACTGGAAAAGATCAGAATGGCGAAACATCTCATGGAATGCCCAGGCGTAAGCGGGAACCACTTTGTAGGAGTTTGGTGGAGCGCCGGTGTAGGCCCACTCGTCCAGGCTGATGGGTACCGGTTTTGTTTTGAGCTCGGGGATGCGCTTCAGATACTCCTGATAATGCTCGTATTTCGATCGGACCTGCGTCGCCGGAGCCCGCTCCCATTCCACAAGAGGTTGAGGACCAGTATCAACTTTTTCGCCAGTGGTGAGATCGGTGTGCTGACCGCTACGAGAGTAAAAGTGCTCGCTCAACATATCCATATTGTCGAGACAGTGCGCGAGCAAGTTGCCACTCCAGTCTCCCGCGGAGAGGTAGTCGGCCACAATCTGACCATTCAGGCGCTTCGCCTGTTTGGAACCGGTCATTGCATCTGGCATTGCGCCGGCGGCGATCAGCTTAATCGTCGGATCGACTTTTCGCATCGCCTTCGCGAACATGTTGTGCTTCAGTTCCCATTGCGCGACCGGCATAAAGCCCAGTTGCCACTCGCCCCAAGGCTCGTTCCCCACACCCCAGAACTTGATCCGGTACGGCTCGGGATGTCCGTTCGCGGCGCGCCACTTCCCCATCGGCGTGCTGGCCGCGCCATTCGCGTACTCGACCAGTTGCGCTGCGGACCACTCGTCTCCGAAACCGCCATTCACTGTGACGTAAGGTTCGACATCGAGAAGACGGCAAAGAGTCATAAATTCGTCGGTGCCGACGTCATTCGGCTGAACCGCGTGCCACACTGGATCCATGATTGGAGGACGCTTGTCGGGATCGCCTACGGCATTGCGCCATTCATGTCCCGAGACGAAGTTGCCTCCAGGCCAGCGATACACGCCCGAATGCAGTTGCTTCAGAGCGGCAATGACTTCCGCTCGAAAACCCTGAATGTTGTCAGCGGGCATTAATGACACCGCTCCAATGTGAAAGGAGCCGTCGCCGGTTCCGGCAATCTCGAACCGGGCATCGTCGCTATCGCCCTGCGCCTGGAAGGTTAGGGGGAACTTGCGGTATTCAGAGCCGATTTTTTTAATGATAACTGTCTGGCGATCAGTCGCAGCATTGCCCCAGATCAGACTTACCTTCACGGTTGTGCCGCTTGCTCCTGACAGGACAATCCGCCCCTTGTACGATTTGCCCTTACGAACCGCGAGTCCCGCTTGTTGGATTCCGCGCACTTCGCTGGAACCCAATTTGACCACAGGCGTATGTTCTCCCGTATAAGGGCGATCCTGATCCATCGTCACGAATTCATCCGCGCCGATCGGCATCCAATGGCGCAACGTAACGCGTCTGAAACTCGGTCCGGACGGTTGGGGAGCAGGATGCGAGTTGATCGGAAAATAAAACTTGCGGTCATCCAGCATCTCGGCCCAGATATTGTTGTTGACGATGCCTCCGATGTGCTCGAGAAACTGGCCGTAGATGTATTTCGAGATCGGAGCGCCGGTTTTGGAGGCGTCGATCGTGGCATGGATTGGATGGGTTTGAGCGGAACGATAGGCTTGTGAACAGCAATGCCAAAAAGATCAGCATTGAATTTCTAGCTTTCCATGGCACAGGTTTCAAACCTCCAGTTTGAATCAGAGCAAACGCTTACTCGAGTGACCTAGACGCCGACGTAACATCAGCAGTCGGCGTCCGCCCGCGCATAGTTAAAAGAGTCTGGGAGCAAAATCCTTTAGATCACGACGCCAGGTCTGCCACTCGTGGTCCGTCCCGGGAGACTCGTAGAAGATGTGCGGAATATTCGCTTCCTGAAGCGAGGCGTGCAATCGCAGCAGACCCGCCGCGCATTCTTTCGGGCTCATTGGTTCCCACGCCGATCCAGAGCAGATGCTCTTTTTTAGCGAACACGGCCGGGTCTGCAAATACTCCGTTGTAATCGGTCTTAGGATCGAGTTTCCGATTCCCGAGCACTAGCATCCCGCCCGCGCCGCTGAATCCACCGATGTATGAAAAAAGATCGACATGATCCAGCGTGACCTGGAATGTCTGCATGCCTCCCATGGAAAGACCAGCCATGGCGCGATGATCCCGATCCGAGATTGTGCGATAGGTCGAATCAATGTAAGGAATCAGAGCCTGGGTAACGTCGTCTTCGAAGGTGGCTGACATGTCCTGCATGGCCTTCATCATTTCAGGAGACCCGAAGGGCTTTCCGGTCAAGTCCGGCGGAGTCTGGCCGGCACGCCGCGCGTATCCATAGGCCATGACGATAATCATCGGCTTGCAGTTCCTTGCCGCTATGAGATTGTCGAGGATTACGTTTGCATGACCTTGGCGGATCCAGCCCGTCTCATCCTCGCCACCTCCGTGTTGGAGATAAAGCACGGGATAGCGCGACCTTGGTTTGCGAATCGTAATTCGGCGGCAGATAGACTAGCGCGTGCCGCCACGTTCCCGTCACCTTCGAGTTGTACCAGACCTCGCGCACCTGCCCGTGAGGTACATCTTGAATCGAATAGTAAGTGGAACCGGGCTCGGGAACCTCTACCGCGCTCGCGTACTTGCCACCACCGAAAAACGCATCACTGTTGGTATCGCTGACTTCCGCACCATCGATGATCAATGTGTAATAGTGCAGGCCGGGGACCAGCGGGGTTGTGGTAATCGTCCAGAATCCATCCGGCTGCTTCTCCATGTCCACTTTCGGCCCACTCCAGAAATTGAGCTTAACCTTGGTAGCATCAGGAGCCTTCACGCGGATCTGTACCCTTCCCGCGCTGTCCACTCGAGGATAATCCGCTCCCCAGACATTAGTGGAAGCAGGCTGGAAACTCCCCGTGTCCTGCGCCCAACAAAAGCCGGCCAATAGAATCGTCGTTAAGATTCCTACCCTTTTCATTATTCTCTCCTCCGCAGATTTTGAGTCGACTGCTGAAATCTTTTCATGCGCTGACTTGCTTCACTGTTCAACTGATACGACTGTCACTGATTTCGGCTCCAGTTTCAGCATTATCTTGCCGCCTTGTACGGTCGCGGAAAAAGGCTTCGGAACTACGGTACGGGGCGCGTCGAAGGTGTTTACGCTGTCCACGCTCGGTGCGGTGAGAGTTTCTCCGCTTGCCGATTTGGGAGTAATACCAGCAAGGCTTGTCTCGATTTCTACCGGCTGATTCGGATCGAGATTCGTGATCTCCAGCCATAACTTGCCACTCGCATCCTTCGCAGCGATGGCGTCCACGCGCGGCAGGGCGACATCACCATGCGTATACCAACCCCCGTTAAAGGTGACGGGGATGAAAGTAGAATCCTGGAACGGCACGTACATTTTGAATACGTAGTAGGTCGGTGTCACGACCATCTTCTCTTTGTCCGTAAGGATCATTGATTGCAGCACATTGATCATTTGCGCAATGTTGGCCCCGCGGACGCGGTCGGCATGGCGGGCAAAAATATTCAGGTTCAGGGCTGCGAGAACGGCGTCGCGCATGCTGTTCTGCTGCACCAGGAATCCGGGATTGCTGCCAGGCAGCGGTGCATACCAGCCGCCCCATTCATCCACGAAGAGAGCTACCTTCTTCTCCGGATCGTATTTATCCATGATGGCCGAATGTTTGTTAATCAGCCCATCGATTTCTAAAGTCGACTTCAGAACCTGAGCGTATTCAGTTTCTCCGAAACCCGTCGACGCGAACTTGTGGGCCCAGTCCACGGTGTAGTTGTGCATGGAAAGCCCATTGATGTCCCAGCTCCAGGTGTGCTGCTGATAGGCCTTCATGACGGTTTCCGTCCAATCAGTCCATCGCGGGCCGTCGCCGCCAGGTCCGACCGCGATTTTCAGCATCTGATGATCGGTCTGCTGTTCCGGATTAAAGTTGCGGACGAAGCGGCTGTAAATTTTCATCTGGCTCACGTAATAGTCCGGCGTCATATTTCCGCCGCAATCCCAGCTTTCATTCCCGATGCCGAGAAGGGAGACCTTATACGGCGCTGGATGTCCATTGGCGGCACGCTCTTTCGCCAGCGTTGTAGGCTGTGCCGTGGTCAGATATTCCAGCCACTCGGAAGCTTCCTGAGGAGTGCCGGAACCAACATTGACAGAGACGTACGCGTCGGCGCCGATCTGATCGATGAAGTCCATGAATTCGTGCGTTCCGAAACTGTTCGACTCAGTGACTCCACCCCAGTTGGGATTGAGCGTCACAGTTCGTTGCGGGCCGATACCCTTGCGCCAGTGATACTCATCGGCGAAACAACCGCCGGGCCACCGAACGTTGGGCACTTTGAGAGCTCTGAGGGCGCCCACCACATCGTTTCGAATCCCTCGGGTATTAGGAATTTTAGAATCCCGCCCAACCCAGATGCCTTCATAAATACCGTGTCCGAGATGCTCGGCGAATTGCCCGAAGAGGTTGCGGTCAATCTTTGCCCCGGGTTTCGAGAGATCTACTGACAACTGGACTTGCTGCGCAGCCAGTAGCGTTGCAGTGAAAGTCATAATCATCAGAGTGATGCCGCTAAGAAACCACCGTACAAGCTTCGAGGATCGCACCACAGATTGGGACCTAAATGTCAGCGTGAAGGCCATCTTTACTTATTTCCTCCTGAAACATTAATGCGGAATCATTTTGAAGAACTTGCGCTCAAATAAACGCGGATCGGGCAAACGTAATCATGATATTGAAACCAACCTTTCAAGGGACTCGAGCCGCGACCTCGGGCATCAACGGCAGTTAGCCTTGAAACAAAGATTCTGACTGAAGAATGGCAACACATGGTTTTGGAATCTGTCGGCGACTTTGCTGGTGTGCGTACCCTGGAAAAGCTCGAAGCTGTTCGAGATCCCATACTTATCCAGAACATCATGCAGTTTGGCGGTGTCGGTTTTCAGACCGTCCTGGTCGCCCACGTCGATCGAGATGCCATGATACTCCCGCAGATTGTCGATGTATTGGTCAATGAAGGCAAGAGGCGCGTTGGCGGTCCACTTCGCCACAACATCGGGCTGGGATTCGCCATCCTTGGTTGGCAGATCAAGATAGAGCGGCGGATTCTTCGGGTCCGGAGACCACGCCGCGGCCGAGGCAAGTTGCGCGCGGGCAAAAAATGGAAGGCTTGCCGAATCTGCCGGCGTCTTTACCGCTTCCAGAGTTTTTGCCATCTCCGGATTCGGTGGAGCAGGCGGGCGCGGAGACAGGCAACACGGGCTCATTATATAAAGGCTGCCAAAAACGTCGGAATGCTTCATGCCGATGCGCGTCGCACCGTAGCCGCCCATAGAGTGACCCACCAGGCCACGACTTGCGCGCTCAGGAATCGTGCGGTAGTGCGCGTCCATATATGCCACAACATCATGCGCGATGAACCGTTCGAAATCTCCGGTGGTAACCGAACTCGAATACATCGATCCGTTGTGCAAGGTTTTGGAATCCGGCAATACTACGATCATTTCGTTTTCGTGCCCTGGGCAAAAGCGCCCTCAATGGTTTGCGGCACATGGATCTCGTGCGACCACTGTTCCGCGCCTATGGAATATCCGTGAAGGGCGTATACAACGGGATAGCGGCGATGCTTGTCTTTCTGGTAGCTTGGCGGCAAAAACACCAACACGTCGCGGTCCACCGCGTCGCCCTCCAAATTTCCTTCGAGAGCCGTTCCATGAATTTTTATATGCTCTACTGAAACGGGCTTTGCTCCGGGAACGACCGGAGGGACTTCGGTTTGCACCTGCGCCATCACGGCTGCTCCCGGAACAATGGCCATTCCGAGCGTCATCACCAACAGCAGTTTGCTCACTATCATCAGCAGTTCTCCTTTATTAATCACGAAAACCGATACGGTGCGAAGATAACATCGCCAGGCATTTCACGGTTCTGACTACTGAAATTGCGTGCCCGCTGTACTGCACAGTCTTGTCGGGATTAGCCAGCGGAGCGGACGCGGCACCGTGCCCGGCAGAAACCCAGACGATATTGATCGGAATACTCGCAGGCATCTCTGGGTATTCGCCCTTGCGGTCGCCGATTGTGAGTGTTCTGGTCGACTCAGACCAACGCAATGGGATCACGGCATGCGCGCCCTTTTCGTAGTCGTAGCTATCCCCCGCATCCTGGTATAGATCGAAAGTGCCGTCGGCTCCCTTGTAAATCCGAAGTTCGATAGGTCCTGCGGGCTTCTCGTTCGCATACTCAACATCCGGGCCAAGGGGAATGATTGAACCGGCGCGGACGTAGAGTGGAATGCGGTCGAGGGGAGCATCCGCATCGATTTCGTGGCCTCCCTTCTGGGACGCTCCGGTCCAGAAGTCGTACCACGCTGGAGAATCTGGCAAATATAGCTCTCTGTGAGTGGCGTCGGCCTGCAACACGGGACTGACAAGCATTGCGGGTCCGAACATGAACTCGTCTCCGATGTCGCGCGTATTCGGATCAGCCCGCCAGTCCATCACCAGTGGCCGCTGGATAGTGTAGTCCTCATTGGTGACGCGCCACGCCAGAGAGTAGATATACGGCATCAGGCGATACCGGAGCTTGTCATAGTTGATCAGGATTGGCCGGACTTTGTCGAACGCCCAGATTTCATTTTGCGGGCGGTGTCCGTGGGTGCGGAAAATCGGACAAAATATTCCGTACTCAAACCATCGCGCGTAAAGTTCCTGAAATTTTGGGTCATCAAGCGGATTGTCGTGCGGCGGCCAATAGCCTCCGATATCAGTAGTCCAATAAGGATAGCCGGAGAGCGCGAAATTCAGTCCGGCGGCCACCTGATGGCGTAATCCCCAATAAGAACCGTAAACATCTCCTGACCAGACCGTTGCTCCAACTCGTTGCTGTCCGAGAAAAGCGGATCGCGTCAGCAGAAAAACGCGCTTCCGGTCTGTTGTCGCTTTCCAGTGCTGCTGAATTCCAAGAGTATGAGCAAACGGGAATATATTCGTGTACTCAGCTCCATTGCCGATTGCAATCTGCTTGTCCCTGAGAATTGCGTCACCAGAATGCGGCCAGTATTCTTCAGGCTCCGCACTGTCGAGCCAGAAAGCGTCCCAACCCTGGGAAAAGAGCGGGTTGACCAGGTTATTCCAATAGAAATCGCGGGCCTGCGGGTTAGTCGCATCGTAGACGTGGGCATTCGGCACATCGAAGTGTTTGGCGGCCAAATTCTGATAGTTCTGCGACTTTGAATCGAACATTCCCCACACCGACAACATGGTGTGAACATGCTCATTGTGCAATTCTTTCAGTTCACCGGGAATATCGCGGAAGTTGGAATTGAATACCGGATCCCCTTCGGTTTTCCACCAGAACCAGTCCTGCACGATCGCGTCTAATGGGATGTGCTCCGCACGGTAACGATGCGCGATGCTTAAGATCTCGTCTTGCGAAGTGTAGCGGTCCTTCGACTGAAAAAAGCCATAGGCCCATTGAGGAAGCATGGGAGTGTGCCCGGTGAGGTTTCTGTATTCATGGATCATCTGATCCATCTCCGGGCCATAAATGAAGTAGTAATCCACGGCATGGCCTGCCAGTGAACTCAGACTCAAGTCCAGTGGGAAGCGATTGTCCACGTATGTAAGAGAGGCCGTATTCCACATTAAGGCGTAGCCCTTGCTCGATAACAGCAATGGAATCGCGGCATCAGTATTGTTCTGGCCGAGTTCTACCGTAGCTCCGCGATAGTTGAACAAGCCACTCTGGTGTTGTCCCAGCCCGTAGAGCCCCTCTGAGAAGTCCGCTGAAAATCGATCTTCGATGTGGAATGTTTTCTCTCCATTCAACTCGACGGGTTCATAGGTTCGCGGGATCGAGGTTCGCTCGCGTAACAGAGTTTCGCCTGCCAGAGTGCTGTATTGAACGTTTCCCCACTTCAATGAAAACTCGATCCTGAGGGCGTCGGTTGTGAGAATGACCTTGTCCGGACTTTGTGATATCTGGAATTTTGCCCCGGGACACGACTCTTTCTGATCGAGCATCCATGGCTGGTTTGTCGGGATTACGTTGGACAAGTCAGGATTTGCCAAAAAATGTATAACCCCTGAACGACAAACGGAAATATGGACCTGCTCGGTTCCCACCGAAATACTCATACCATCAGATGCTGGCGCGTACTTCATCGGAGGGAGTGGAGGCGTTCCCCAGAACTGAGCTCTTGCGGTTGTTGGATTCCCGAGGAGACTGCAAATCGCAACCAGGACAATGAGGACGAGAAGCGAGTTTCTTACGCCGAATAGCCGTCGACCCATCGTCCCCGCCAGGGTTATTGCGCGAAATACATTTGCCATTGCCATCGATACGCCTTTCGAGAAACTGACTCATTCGGCGAGGAGGCTCGCCTTCGAGCCTACTTTTTATCGAGCATCAGAACGACGCTGGCATGTGGCTCAAGCGTAGCGCTGACGCGATCTCCTGCGGACAACTGTTTTGAGCTCCAGGCATTCTTCATGTCGTACTGCCCTGCCAACTCGAAGTCCGACAGAGGCCGGTCAAAGGTAATAGCTTTCTCCCCAAGATTGAATGCCGCGATAGCACGCTGGTTTTCCGGTAAGTCAGCAGTCCAGATCACGAGATCGCCCTCGTGCATGGCTTGCCGCGACGCCGTAGCTTTCTGGTCGATCTTCAAAATGTCGGTATTGCACAACAGCCGCAGAGTCTCCTGATCAAGCAGGGTGAGATTGGCTCCGATGATAAGCGGGCTGCGAGCCATGGCCCACAGGCTTAGCTGGGTTTGTTGCTCCGCGGGCGTCAGGCGAGTGTGGCGCGGACCTGGGCCGACATCGGGGTAGGGACGCAACTCGCCGACCGGCAGCATGTCCGCGTCAGGCCAGTTCCCAGGCTTTGTGTATTGAGCCCAGCGTGCTGTGTTCTCAAATTGGTTTTTAATTCCAATCGGGAAGTCGCGGTGGCCAATCCACATGTCCCAGATGTCATTCGATATCCGCCACATTTGGGCGAGCTCACCGACTTCCTCATGATGCTCGACCGCGGTCGGTCCCGGAGAGAGACTTAGCACGATGTTTCGCCCGCTATGCTCTATCGCCAGCTTGATTTGCCGAATTTCGCTAACCTTATAGGGATTATTTGCAATGCAGTCCACCTTCAGAAAATCGACGCCCCAGGTGGCATATTGACGAAGCAGAGAGTCGTACCATGCCTGTCCAGCCGCCGTGTCCTTGATTCCCCAGCTTGTCGGGTCCCAGGGACAGGCGTCACTTTGGTCGGCGGCATCCTGAGCTTTGAAATTTGAACCCTCGATTGGCAGATTGCGCGAAACGCTTTCCCGAGGAATGCCACGAACAATGTGCACCCCGAACTTGAGCCCCTTTGCGTGTACCGAGTTCGCCAGTTCCTGGAAACCTGTGTTTCTGCCATTCCGCAGAGCCGACGGGAAACGAGTGGTCACGGGAATAAACCGTCCATGCTCGTCCACGGCATACTTAAGTAGCTCCGGCTTGGGTCTGTCCTCAGGATTGAGCATGTACCAGCCCTCATCGATAACTGCAAAGCTGTAGCCGAAGGGCTTCAGTTTGGTAGTCATGGCTTCGACATTTTCGCGGAACTGCTGCTCGTCGATGCGCAATCCGTAGGAGTCCCAACTGTTCCATCCCATGGGTGGAGTTGGCGCGACCACATTGTTCTTAAGAGTCTCTTGCGCCATTAGCTTGTCCTGCAAACACAGCTGCGAACCTAGAAGACCGCCGGCGATTAATAGTGCAACGGTCAAGTATCGGAATAACAAATTGTCTGATCTCATGGATTCTTTCTCGAACAATCCAAAACTTCAACATCACTCCGGCAGTGTCTTGGTCCCCTTTACTTGAAAAGTTCCCGCAACCGACGGCGCTCCGCATATTGGGCTGCCCGCCTCCGACCGAAACGGAATATTCGCCTTTCGCGATGATCGGAATGCCGTCTTCAGTGACCATGCCCAAATCACGATCTTTCAACTCGAATTGAACTGTCTGCGACTCGCCAGCCTTCAGGTGTACCCGCTTGAATCCGCGCAGCGCGCGCAATGGCGCCCCTGCTACCTGCGGAAATGTGAGATACAGTTGCGCCACCTCGTCACCCTCTCGTTGGCCTGTATTGCTAACCGTCACCTCCGCGGTGAGAGGATCGCCAGCAGCGATTGCGTGCTTTGGTAGTTTCAATCCACCGTAGGCGAACGTCGTATAGCTAAGGCCAAATCCAAAGGGATAAAGTGGCTTGCCTTCGAAATAGCGATAAGTGCGTCCTTTCATTGCGTAGTCTTCGAACGGAGGCAATTGTTCGACGCCCGTGTAAAACGTGACTGGAAGACGGCCGGCAGGATTGTTCTTGCCGGAAAGAGTCTCGGCAATAGCCGTGCCGCCTTCTTCGCCCGGATACCAGGACTCGAGAATTGCATTGGCGTGTTCCTTCGCCCAGTTCACCGAGAGAGCGCTTCCGTTAGCGAGCACCAATACCACCGGTTTTCCCGCTGCCGTTACTTCTTCAAGCAAAGCCTGCTCCGGCTTCGGTAGATCAAGGCTGGTGCGGTCGCCACCTTTGAATCCTTCTTCGCTGACTGGCATTTCTTCGCCCTCAAGATCGCTGGTAATTCCGAGGACGGCAATGACAACGTCAGAATCTCTCGCCGCGGCGGTCGCCTCCGGACTTGGTTTGGGATCGTACTTCGACCAGATCAGCTGGTCTACAACGGGGCCAGCACTATTCGGGGAGCAATCAAGTTTAAGTGGGACCTTTTTCCCCTGTTCGAGATGCACACGTCCCATTCTTACGTCGACATCATTACTTCCCCAGCTCATCGCCACGGGCTTGTTATCGACAAGTAGCCTGACAAACCCACCTTTATAGCGCACACCGATGTTGTAATCGCCTGTCTCGGGAGCTGTCAGAAATCCATTCCACTCAACTCGCAGAGGATGCTTCCCCAACGCTTCGGAAGGAATATCCTCAGCTTTCAGATCCACTGTGGATGCTAGGCGGTTTGCGAGATTGGTAAGATTCCCTCTGAAGAACTCTCCCGTCGCGAACTCAACCTGGAGTCCCGGTTTGCCATCGGCGGTACTAAAAACCGTCGCTGGCACCAAATCTCCCTGCTTACTCAAAAAATCGGTTCCCGGCACGAAGTTGATCTGTGCTTTAGGGAACTCTGCTTTAAGGCCTTCGAGCACCGAAACGGTATGCGTCGGGCCGCCGTTGTAGTTGCCGAGCAAATAGCGTGTCTGGTCCGCCAGCGGTCCAACGACGGCGATCTTGAGTGCTCCATTTTTCAAAGGCAAGGTGCCATCGTTCTTGAGCAACACCATGGACTCGTTGGCAATCGTATGCGCCAGGGCACGGTGCTCCGGGCTGTCAAGTTCTTTTTCGTCGATTTTCGTATATGGAACCATATCCGGCGGATCGAACATGCCCAGCTTCATCCGAGCGGTGAACAACCGGACCAGAGCGGTGTCAATCTCGCTTTCTTTCAAGAATCCCTGTTGGAAAGCTTCAAGGTACGGCTTGTAGTCATGGTCGTCGGTCGGCTTTCCTGCCTCGAGGCATTCGTTGTCCATTCCACGTTGGATAGCCAATGCAGAAGCCTCAGGTTGCGTCTTGGTGAAGTGGTGGTCGCGGAAAATATTTACGATGGCGGCGCAATCGGAAACCACATAACCTTGAAACTTCCATTTACCCCGCAACTGGTCTTGAAGCAGGAACTCGTTTACACAGGCGGGCTGCCCGTTGATGCTGTTATAGGCACACATCACCGAACCAGCCTTCCCTTCGACCACGGTCGCGCGAAACGCAGGCAGATAAGTGTCCAGTTCGTCATGCTTGCTAACTTTCACATCCGCAGTGTGGCGGGTGGGCTCAGGGCCGCTATGTACCGCATAGTGTTTGGGAGTCGAAATGACACGGTAATATTTCGGATCGTCTCCCTGCATCCCGGTGACGAACGCCACGCCCATGCGTGCGGTGAGAAATGGATCTTCACCGTAAGTTTCCTGACCGCGTCCCCAACGCGGATCGCGAAAGATATTAATGTTCGGCGCCCAAAAATCAAGACCTTCGAAGGTCCCATCGTGCCCTTCGCGCAGACCTTTGACGTAAACGACTCGTCCTTCCGTACCGATTGCGATAGCCATGCGATGGATGGCGTCGGAATCAAACGTTGAAGCAAGACCAATCGGCTCGGGAAATTCTGTGGTTCCATTCCGCGCGACGCCATGCAGAGACTCACTCCACCAGTCATAAAAGGGTATGTTCAACCGCGGAATCGCACGCGACATATTTGTCAGTTGCGTGACCTTCTCTTCAACGGTCATGCGGTGAACAAGATCGGCCGCCCTCTGCTCTGGTGACAAATTTTGGTTCAAATATGCGGGAGGCGCGTTTTGCGCCGACAAGCCGCTGACGGCTAGCAAAATAACAATCGAAATCAGAATTCGCGAATTAGCTGCCTTCATGTCGTCTCCAATAATGTGAACGAAGAAATTACAAACGAAAAGTTCGCTGAGCCAGGAATCATTCTCATAAGTCTCGGTTGGTACGTGAGTATTTGCTCATGCACAATAATCGATAAAGGCACAAATGTCACCGTCTGGTCTTGTGACTCTCCCACAGAAAAGCCAAGTTCGCACAGGCTGATTCGCGCAACTGCCCCTATTCGAGCTTCTTTCTGAAGCTAAATGGAGGGTCGGATTCTTTTGCTTTTTTTGCGCGCTGAGTGAAGTTCCGGGTCTTCCGGTCTTCTCCCAAATCGCGGCCAAAACCAAGCGGCCACATCACGGCCATCCAACGAGCCTCAAGGCACTGGTTTCTGCGAGGGCGTCCGGATTCATTCCGCCCGGTCGTAGTTTAGGTTTTGCCCGAGCCAGCGCTCGACTTCGTGCACGCTCATTCCCTTGCGTTCGCTGTAGTCCTCGACCTGATCGCGATCGATTTTGCCGAGGCTGAAATATCGCGATTGCGGATGCGCAAAGTAAAGTCCACTGACACTCGATCCCGGCCACATCGCGAATGACTCCGTGATCAACATTCCGGTGTTTGCCTGCACATTGAGCAAGCGCCAGAGCGGACCCTTCTCGGTATGGTCTGGGCAGGCCGGGTAACCCGCAGCGGGCCTGATACCGCGATATTTCTCCTGGATAAGATCGGCGTTGCTCAGGCCTTCGGCACAACCGTAGCCCCATTCACACCGCACTCGCTTATGAAGGCATTCCGCAAAAGCTTCAGCCAGACGGTCGGCAATGGCCTCCGCCATGATCGCGTTGTAGTCATCGTGCTTAGTCCGGAATGAGTCGCAGAGTTCTTTCAGACCGATTCCGCTCGTCACCGCGAATGCGCCGATATGATCTGGTAATCCCGTTTCCCTCGGCGCGATAAAATCGGCGAGACATCGGCAAGGTTCACTTCCCTCCTTATTTGATTGCTGCCGGAGGAAGTGAAATCGTTCGAGCGCTTTTTCACGCTTGGTGTCCGTATACAACTCAACATCGTCACCGACAGCGCTTGCCGGGAAAAATCCGTATACGCCTCTCGCGGTAATCAGTTTCTTCTCAATGATGACATCCAGAAGTGCGTTTGCTTCTTCGAAGATCTGACGCGCCTGTTCACCGTGTGCCTCATGCTCAAGAATGCGCGGATAAATACCCTTCAGTCCCCAGGTGTGGAAGAACGGGCTCCAGTCAATGAACTCGCGTAGGGTCGCCAGGGGAAAGTCGTTAAGGACGCGCACACCGGTAAAGGACGGCGTGGGCAGATCTTCCGGTCGCCACTCGATCGGAGTTCGTCTTCTACGGGCTTCCTCAAGCGAGACCACACTTAACTTCGGCGCGGAGTGCGCTTTTCGCAACGCTTCGTAATCGGCGCGATGCTGGGTCACGAACGCAGACTTCCCGTCCTCGCTGAGAAGACTTGTAGTCACGGGGACGGCCCGGCTGGCGTCGAGAATGTGGACTACCGGCTCGCTGTAGTGTGGCGCGATCTTGATTGCCGTGTGTGCCCGGCTCGTGGTTGCCCCGCCAATCAGCAGCGGCAATTTAAAGCCTTGACGCTCCATCTCCCGGGCCACATGCACCATCTCGTCGAGTGACGGAGTAATCAGACCGCTGAGTCCGATCATGTCCGCTTTTTCCGCCTTGGCGCGTTCGAGGATTTTTTCGCACGGAACCATCACTCCCATGTCGATGACTTCGTAGTTGTTGCACGCAAGCACGACTCCGACGATGTTCTTGCCGATATCATGAACATCGCCCTTGACCGTCGCGAGCAAAATTTTTCCTTGCGCCTTGACCACTTCGCCGGCTGCAACCCTGGCTTCTTTCTCCGCTTCCATGAATGGCGTGAGATGTGCCACGGCCTTCTTCATCACTCGCGCAGACTTGACCACTTGGGGAAGAAACATTTTGCCGGCGCCAAATAGATCGCCGACCACGCCCATGCCGTCCATCAGCGGACCTTCAATAACCAGAAGAGGGCGGCCCAACTTTAGCCGGGCTTCCTCGGCGTCGGCTTCAATGTAGGTATCGATTCCCTTGACCAGCGCGTGGGAAAGACGCTCCTCTACGGTCCCGTTGCGCCATTCTTCCGCCTTCTTCTCATTGACTGCCTTGCCGACGCCCTTCAGTTTCTCGCCATAATCGACGAGCCGCTCAGTGGCATCGGGACGGCGATTCAGCAGCACGTCCTCGACCAGCTCTTTCAGTTCTGGCTCGATCTCTTCGTAGACCTCGAGCATGCCGGCGTTCACGATGCCCATATCCATCCCCGCCGCAATCGCATGATAAAGAAACGCGGAATGAATGGCTTCGCGGACTTTGTTATTTCCGCGGAAGCTGAAAGAAATGTTCGAGACGCCGCCGCTGACCTTGGCATGCGGCAGGTTCGCCTTGATCCAACGCGTGGCGTTTATGTAATCAACCGCGTAATTATTGTGCTCCTCCATCCCCGTTGCTACCGTCAGAATGTTCGGATCGAAGATGATGTCTTCGGGCGGGAAGCCAACCTCATCTACGAGAATGCGATAAGCGCGCTCGCAGATGCGGATCTTCTCTTCGTAAGTCGCAGCTTGGCCTTGTTCGTCGAAGGCCATCACGACAACTGCCGCGCCGTATTTCAAAACTTTGGCGGCGTTCTGGCGAAACTTTTCTTCGCCTTCTTTCAGTGAAATCGAATTAACGATGCCCTTGCCCTGTAAGCACTTCAGACCCGCCTCGATGACCTCCCATTTCGAGGAGTCCACCATGAAGGGAACCTTGGCGACTTCCGGCTCGCTGCCCAGCAGTTGGAGGAATCGCGTCATCGCCGTCACGCCGTCAATCATGCCCTCGTCCATGCAGATGTCGAGGACGTTCGCCCCGTTCTCGACCTGCTGCCGGGCGACGCTTACGGCTTCTTCATATTTACCTTCTTTGATAAGCCGGGCGAACTTCGGCGAACCGGCGACGTTAGTCCGCTCGCCAATCATTATGTAGACGCCCGCTTGCTGCGTGAATGGCTGTGATCCCGACAGGCGGAGTGGCCGTCATCTCTTTTTCGGCAGGGCGGATCTGGTTTGTGCTCCGATGTCACTGGGCGACCCTCAGTTTCCTCGGAGGCTGGCCTTCAAGAGCTTGTGCGATGGCCGCAATATGCTCCGGCGTATTCCCGCAGCAGCCTCCGGCAATGTTGATCAACCCTGCCGCGCAAAGTCGCTCAAATAACGGGCCATGTCCGGGGGGCCAAGATCAAATCCAGTGGGCGAAAGAGGATTCGGCAAGCCTGCGTTCGGATAGCACGAGATCGCAACGTTCGCTTTCTCCGCCAGGTCGCTGAGAAATGGATACATGAGATCGGGTCCGATCGAGCAGTTCAGTCCGACGGAAAACGGTTTCACATGCGCCACCGCGTTCCAGAATGCCTCAGTTGTCTGGGCGGAGATCATAGTTTCGCCACCACGCCCGACCGCCGCCGAAATCATTATGGGCAGTTGTTTGCCATCCTGATCGAAGACTTCACGAATCGCCACGAGAGCCGCCTTCGCATTGAGCGAATCGAAGATGGTTTCGACGAGAAGCAGATCTACGCCTCCCGAAATCAAACCGCGCACCTGTTGCGCGTATGCAGTTTTCACCTGATCGAAGGTCACTACGCGGAAGCCCGCATCATCGGCATCCGGAGAATTCGAGAGCGAGACGGTAAGCGGCCCAATCGCGCCCGCAACGAATCTCTGGCGGGATGTTTCAGAGCCGACCCGGTCAGCCCATTCACGACACTGCCGCGCGGAACTCTCATTAATCTCGAAGGCCAAACCGCCAAGAAACGGATCGTCGATTATTTTCTGATAAAACTCTGGATCTTTCCGTCCGCCTTGCTCACGAGGATCGTCCACGAAGAACTCGCTCTGGGTAATGCTGGTCGCCCCGAAGGTATTCGTCTCGATGATGTCCGCTCCCGCTTCCAGGAACCGGCGATGGATGTCGCCAATCATTGCCGGCTGCGTCAACGAGAAGAGGTCGCCATTGTTCAGCAGGTCTTTCGTCGAATCCTTGAAGCGCTGTCCTCGTATATCAGACTCCGTCATCCCGTAAGTGCGGATAGTCGTACCCATCGCCCCATCAATGACGGCGATCCGGGATTCGAGTATCTTCTCGAGAGGATGTTGGAAAGCTGTTGTCATTTCGTCGTAATTAGCTTTTAGCGACGCGAGGGTCGCAGGTTGGAACTGTCTCTATGTAGCGAATAGGTTCAGCATCGCACTGCGTCTCTTTTATTATAGCGAGATACCATTAGATTCCCGACCCTTGGCCGCGGATGCTGGCGGCATCACTGAGGTTAGAAGACAGCGTGCGTATTGTTTCTCTACTGGCGAGCGCTACTGAAATTGTTTGCGCTCTGGGCGCGGGCGAAATGCTTGTCGGTCGTTCGCATGAGTGCGATAACCCAAGTTGGGTCCGCCGGTTGCCGTCGTGCAGTGAACCCACATTCGATGTGTCTCTATCCAGCGCGGAAATCGATGCTGAGGTCCGCCGAAGACTCCGCGCAGGCGAGCCCCTCTATCACCTCGATGCCAAATTGATTAACGAACTGCGATCCGATCTGCTAATCACCCAGGAACATTGCGAAGTCTGCGCGATTACCCCAGGTGATGTTCAACGCAGCGTGGGTTCCGCTCGTTCGGCGCAACAACTTGCTCTTTCCGCGTCATCGCTGGAGGACATCTTCCAAAGTATTCTGCGGGTTTCGCAGGTCATTGGATTAGGAGATCGCGGTGAGCGTCTGGTTCATCTTGAAAAAAGCCGGTTGCAAAAAGTCCGGTCCGAAGCTGCGAATTTTCCGCGCAAGACCGTAGTCATGCTTGAATGGACCGAGCCATTATTTGCGATGGGAAATTGGGGACCGGAGCTGGTTGAGATTGCCAATGGAGAGCTTCTAATCGGCGAAAAGGGCGCATACTCTGCCGCCATTTCTCCCGAGCAGCTTCGGGACGCCAATCCGGAATACCTGATCGTAGCTCCCTGCGGATTCAACCTGGAGCGAAGCCTGGCTGAGCGGCCTGTTTTACAGCAATACCCATGGTGGCCGGAACTTCAAGCAGTTCGCAACGGCAATGTCGTGTTTGCAGATGGAAATCGTTTCTTCAACCGTTCCGGCATGACCGCCTCCCAGACCGCAGAGATCATCGCCGAAATCCTCCACGGGTACATCTTCGACGAAAGAACTGAAGGAATCCACTGGCAACCTACCGAACTACCTCTAGCACGGGAACTGGATCCGATGACCGCGTCGAGAATTTAAAGAACGTGGCCCGGCGTAACCCATGTCCTTATATTCTTATATTAAGGAGTGCCGCGTCCGAAGCGATACGTCAGAGTTCCGCTGGCATAAGAAGGTATGCGAACTCCCGCGACCTCGGCCAGGTCCAAAGGAACAAAAGTTTCAAGCGTCTGGCCGCTATGGCCGCTGGCAATCAACATGTTCACTCCGACCGTCAGCCGCCCATTCATGAATGGCCGTATCACTGCGGCACGAAACTCCTTTACCGGAACTCCTATACATTCTGTCTCGGGATCGTCGCGAAACATCCCGTGCCCAGCGGTTTGGCAGCGACATATTCAAATTCGCCTCTTACCTGGAGACCGAGTGGGAGTTTCTCAATCGTCCCTAACAAATCAAAAATTGTTCTCGGCGCTTCGGGCGTCGGTTGTCCTGAATCCAGGTCTCGCGCGTCCGCCTTGGAGAATGTCGCGAGCAATGAGCCCTGGCTGAAGTTTCTCCGCACGGCTACCGTCATAAAACGCAGTCGTCCCGGTCCCTGATTTTCCTGAAGGCCAGTATCGGCATCCAGTTGCCCGAGAGTCTGACTTGTTGTCACGTGTCCGAGGGTGACCCGAATATCAGTTTTATATACCGTCTTGCTCGCCACAAGTTGATATGAGTGTGCGGTGTTTACCGGAGTGGGTGCGAGTCTCGCCGGCGCCGATGCGAGGATCGTTGGTAAAGAAAGCCTGTCCAAAGCTAAGGGAAATCAGAGGGAGAAGCCACGAATCTTTCGGTAGAAATGAAACCGTTGCTTTCGGGGAATTGACCCCAACCCACTTCTGGAAGGAGTTTTCTGGGTGAAGCAGGTCTTCGTTATTGAAATCGATTTCATCCCGCCGCCATCCCAGATAATAGCGAAAGTGGCTGCCGACTCCGCCCTCGGCGGCGACAGATGGCGCCAGAGGCGAAATCGTAAGATCGTTCGAAGCTACCGGCGTGAATGGCCCGTAGTAGTTTGGATTTTTCGGATCGACGAATCCGTAATGGTCCAGGTCATCTCGACGCGGGGCTTCCCGCTGGTACTCAAATCCTCCGAGTAAAGAAAGAAATTCGCCAACCTTGTTTACGTAATTCACGCTCCCCCCGGTGACGGTGCGAAATTCGCTCTGCCGGATCAACCCGTCCCCAAAGTCCGAATACAGCGAGAGGTTGTATGTTCGGAAAAAACCAGAAAATTGCAATTGCTGATTCGAGGTAAGTCGCCAGACATCGTTCACTGCGACGAGAGCCGTGTGCGTCTGATCTTTCTGTCGTGGGTCAATCGTATCCCCCAGATTGGGGAAATTGATATCGTCGGCGTTGGTCGGAAATATCGGGACGAGTCCGGGAATGTACGACGTTCCGTAATACCCAACCCCGAATAATGTGATCCGATGTGAACCAACCTGAAAAAAACGTTCCCCATTGACCTTGTACTGTTGCCGGTGTTCTAGACGATCCAGAAATCCGTTTCCGAGCGAGCCCGAAAATGCTATCCATGAATCAGGAGAAGGGCTGAATCCGGCGACTACATCAATGTCGCGGTAATCGCCAGTAACGGCGATGAAAGGGATCCAGACGGGAGCGAAGTCCGTAGGTCGCGGCGAGATTAACCGAGTGATTGCCTTCGCGGACGTTGTAGGCGCCGCCATCAACTTGGACGCTTTCTATGACCTCCGGGATAAAGATATTCGGGTCGGCATATCCATTGCCGTGCGCATTCGCCGAAAAATTGTTAGGGACGAGATAACTCCCCACAGCTATGTACTGAGCAATGGGCTCGCCGTGATCTCCTGCAACTCCGGGCGCGAAATACTGAGGTGCCTTGATTCCGCTGGATGCAGTTTCACTTGGATATCCTGGAATCGAAACTGGCGCGCCGGGGCGACCCGGATTAGCGTCCAGGAGATCGTGGCGCACGAAAACCTTCTCCGCGGGATCAGGCGACAAAACGTCCGTCTCATTTACGTCCGCGGTCACCGTAACGCTTTCGACGCGCTGCGCAATCTCGTTTACAGTGATTATGAGATTGGAGTTGTTTCCAGCGCGAACAGTAAGGGATCGGGCGACGGAACGAAATCCCGGAGCCTCGGCCTCGATGTTGAACTTCCCTGGCGAAGCGACTTCCAGAACGAATTGCCCATTCGGGCCCGACTTCGCTTGTGAAACAACTCCCTGCTGCGCCAGAAGTTGCACTGAAGCATTCGGAAGAGCATTTCCTTGAACATCAACAACGGTCCCCTTCAGGAGGATTCGTTGCGCAAACAGGCTGCCGGGCATGAGAAGGACCGCCACCAATGCAGCCCTAAGCTTTCGCATACTTAAAAGTTCTACCATTCATGGGTTGCGCACTGGCTGCCGAAGCCCACCGGTTCGTTCCTGACCAAACAAAAGATAAGATAGATGCTCCAAAAAGCTTGTGCTGCGCCGGATTGGCTGTTTTACGCATCTAACCCAACGACTAAATGGTATGAATATTCCGCAGGGTGGTCCGCAATGAATCGTCGCGTCCCCTGAGAGTTACGTAATAGGGCAGGAATCGGATGAGTCAGCCGAATATAAATCAAGGGCCCTTCGAGTCTGGTGTCGCGGCCGCATCCATTTTTCCAAAATCGCAAAAAAGTGCTGAATATCTGCAATCCGAAAGTACTGGCTCTAACACACGTCTCGCAGAACTGATAGAAACTCAGCGGTCGATTCAAAATCTCTCCGCCGGAGATGCACTGCGCCGGATTGTCGATCTGTCGCTGAAATTAATACCGGCTCAGGGTGCGGGCATCTGGGTTTTTACTGGCGATGCTTTGGTGTATCGCGCCGGTGCCGGTGCCTGTTCCGATGGCCAGACTTTAAAAACGGCCGTGCTGTCAGGTCTCGCGACCGGCAAGCCTCGCCCTTTTCCAGACGACACTGTTTCCCCGACCGAGTATCGGTCTTTACTAGCTGTCCCCGTGCTTCAGGGATCGAAGGTCGCAGGAGCGTTGGCCGTTTTTTCCGCGAACTCAAACGTCTTTTCAGAAGAACATGTCACGGTCCTCCAATTATTGGCTGGCTTCCTCTCCCATGCCATGGATAAAGCGGAAGCTGCGAAGTTCAAACACATGGTTACACTAGAGCGCGCAGTGGTGCGCCAGGTTATCGACTCTGTGGTTCCGGAACTCTCAGACAGCCAGAATCGGCCGAATTCGGATGTATACCGCGGCCATCCCGCGACCGATTACCATCCTCTCCCCTTGGATTTTCAAAGCGAGATTAACCCCGAAGCCTTGGCATTGTTGGCGGATGAATTCGAGAAGTTCGGCAATCTGGGGGTCGCGGAAGAGCCTATATCCGTTCCGGACAAGATTTTTTCCAGTCCGGAAAATTTGGACGCAGCACAACTCTTTTTTCTGAGCGGAATCGCAGCACCGTCACCTAATGTCGATCACTCCACTGAACAATCAAGTCCGATTTCCGATTTCGTCAGCGATTCCGGCGAAGATGTCATGGCCACACACGATCCCAAATCCGGTTTCATTCTGAGTTGGCTTCAATCCCTAAAAAAGGAAGATAAATCTCCGGCTGTTCTCGGTGAACTTGACCAGTCGACCCAGCCTGAGTTGGACTTCAATCAGGCGTTGCTTGCTGAACCAGATGAAGTGCCTTCTCTCAACCGAACCCCGCCGCTGCGCCTCGTAAAGCCCGCACTGATAGGTCTGAGCGTATTGGTTCTTTTAGCCTTTCCTGTTCACTGTTAAATCTCGAAACAGCAAGGCTTTAGCAAGCACTGCTTCTCCTACAACTTCAATAGAACAGGTCGCGGTCCGTCCAAAACTTGAAATTACTCATCGCCGAATAACGGATGCCAGTGCGGCCGCCACCGTTGAGAATTTGAGTCCCTTTGAGATACCGACGCTTCGCCGGCAGGCCGAGTTCGGGGACGCCTCCGCTGCCTTCATTCTGGGGATGGCCTACGAGACGGGACGAGGGGTGCGACAAAATTGCGGCGAAGCGGCCCGTTGGGTCCGAGAGGCAGCTGCCGAAGGCGACCGGGCCGCCGCCTATAATCTTGGCTTACGTTACCGTGACGGAGACGGAATGCCCCAAAATCCCTCAGAATCAGAGAAATGGCTCAAAAAGGCTAAGAGTACACTTCCACGGTCCTAGGTGTATATAAACCTATTGATATCAATCAGTAACGGGTAGACCTTAACCGCCCAAACCGACTCCTAAGGTTCCCTACAGTATTTAAGCCGAAAATTTACCACTAAATAGTCGGGGTATGAAAAAAGATTCAGTCTTGACAATAGCTTGAGGCCAGCTATATTGAAGGAGTTACTTTAGTAGTGCATACTTTAGTTGGGTAGGGGAATATTATGAAAAATCTAAATCTGATGGTTGTTCTATCGAGCTTCATCTTTGGCTGTGCCTGGCTTCGGCGCTTCAATCATTCCAGTGCGACGTCCCGCCTGAATTTTACCGACTACCAGCTCGGGAGCAAACACTCAATTTAATTATTCGGCCAGCGTTGATAGCAACGAAGTGTTATCTCAGGGCATTCGTTCTTCACCATCTACGACTTCGTCGGCTACGTCGCAGGCTCGGCGTCGCTCCGACCGGCTGGTCATGTCTCCGTCGCAATGACAGGCCGAACACCAACGGGTCCGCTGACTTGTACCCAGACAGATAGCGGGTTCGATTCCGGAACCTGACCTTCGACCTACACAACGGCGCAGACTTGGCCGATCCGCAATCGATTTCGGGCTTCAGCTCTCATCTACGCTACGGTAATACAAACGCTCCTGGGCTTTTCACCTTCCGGCAGGCAATAACTGACGGGACCGCGAGTGATCGACGGCGGTCGAGATCAGGCCAGGGTGGCCTTACTGTCCCGGTTTCCGCTCCAGAACCAAGTCGAACTTTCTTTCCTCGGAGTCTGCCGTCCTGGCATCGGGCGCCTTCCGACGCAAGTTTGCTCAAGGTTCGTTTCACTGCGTAGCTAATTTATTGCTTCACGAGAAACCCGCACCTTAGGCGGGCTTCTTATTGCTCCGAACTACAAGCGGCAGATCAGGAGCTCCCGTTCATACACCATCTCCGGCGGCAGGTGATCGTGCAGTAGGATAAACAACTCTTCGTGGCTAATGACCTCCTTACGCCAGGCGGCGCGATCCACGGCCTGCAGAGCGTCGAATTGATCTTCCGGGAAGTCGAGGCCCTTCCATTCAATATCTTCGTAACGCGGCATCCATCCAATAGGAGTCTCTTTCGCCCCTTGAACGCGCCCTCGCACACGATCGACAATCCACTTTAGGACCCGCATATTCTGTCCATATCCCGGCCAGATGAAGGCTCCGTTCTCATTCTTCCGGAACCAGTTCACATGAAATATACGAGGGCTCGCACTTAGCGTACGCTGCATCTTGATCCAGTGGCGAAAGTAGTCCCCCATGTGATATCCGCAGAACGGAAGCATGGCCATGGGATCGCGCCGGACCTTCCCGACCTCGCCTGATGCCGCGGCAGTAGCCTCGGAACCCATCGTGGCTCCGACATACACCCCGGAGCTCCAATTGAATGCCTGATAGATAAGCGGAACCGTAGAGGCGCGTCGTGCGCCAAAGATGATGGCACTGAGGGGAACTCCTTCGGGACTATTCCACATCGGATCGATAGTCGGGCACTGCGAGGCGGGAGCAGTGAATCGCGAATTTGGATGCGCGGCCTTCGCGCCCGTCTTTTTCCCAATCTCCGGAGTCCACACATTCCCTTGCCAGTCCAGACATTCCGCCGGGGGAGCATCGGTCATCCCCTCCCACCAGACTCCGCCATCGGGGGTGAGGGCAACGTTGGTGAAAATTGTATTTTTCGAGAGCGCGGCCATTGCGTTCGGATTTGTTTTCTTGGAGGTCCCCGGCGCGACTCCAAAGAATCCCATCTCTGGATTCAATGCGCGAAGGCGACCGTGTTCATCTGGACGGATCCATGCGATGTCGTCTCCGACGGTCCAGATTTTCCAGCCTTCGAAACCTTTAGGCGGGACCATCATGGAGAAGTTGGTCTTGCCGCAAGCGCTGGGGAAAGCGGCTGCGACGTAAGTCTTCTCGCCGGTCGGATCTTCGACTCCGAGGATGAGCATGTGCTCCGCGAGCCAGCCTTCATCTCGAGCGATGGTCGAGGCAATCCTCAACGCCAAGCATTTTTTCCCCAATAAAGCGTTGCCGCCATAACCCGAGCCGTACGACCAGATTTCGCGGGTTTCCGGAAAATGCACAACATATTTTTCTTTGTTGCAGGGCCATGGCACATCTTTCTCGCCCGGTGCCAATGGTGCGCCCACGGAATGCAGACATGGGACCACCCGCTCGCTCTCCCTTATCGATTTCCTGCGAGATGGCAAGTCCAATGCGCGCCATTATGCGCATATTGATCACTACATAAGGAGAGTCGGTGATCTGGACCCCGATCTGCGAAACCGGCGACTCAACCGGCCCCATGCTGAATGGCAGCACATACATCGTGCGTCCTCTCATGCATCCCGCGAAAAGAGACTTCAACTTCCGCCGCATTACCTGCGGATTTTCCCAGTTGTTGGTCGGACCGGCGTTGTCTCGAGCCAGAGAGCAGACAAAGGTACGGTCTTCCATCCTGGCAACGTCACTGGGATCGGAGCGGGCATAGAAACATCCCGGCCAGAGTTCCTGATTCAGCTTGATCAGGCTTCCCTGCTTCACCATTTGCCCGGCGATGGTGTCAAATTCCTTTTGTGAGCCATCCACCCAGTGAATATTTGCCGGCTTAGTGAGTTCCGCGGTCTTTTGTACCCAGCGGATCAGGTGTTCGTTTTTCGAATATGTTGGTGCGGATTTAGCGGAATGTGCCATTCACTCTCTTTAATGGGGAGATGCGGCGCAGGAGGCCTACAGGTCAGATCCCCACTCTATAGGTTAATCCAGTGGGAGAATTATTTCAGGAAATTCCCTTGTTTCAACTCCTCAAATGCTTGGCGCAATTGCTCTTGAGTGTTCATCACGATAGGTCCGTACCATGCAACCGGCTCCTGCAGCGGTTTCCCGGACACAAGTAGAAATCGAATTCCATCATCCCCGGCTTGCACCGTAACTTCATCGCCGCGATCAAACACGATTAAAGACCGGTTGTCGGCTTCAACCGGAGGAGTGGTATCCGACCACTTGACCGCTTCAGTCGGCACGGTAAGCGGGCCGGAAGCATTGCAGAATTTTCCCGACCCGGCGAACACATAGGCGAAGGCATGGCGACTGGTCTCTACCGGCAGAGTCTTTCTCCTGCCCGGGGAGACCGAGACATCCAGATAAACGGGGTCGGCCGCAATTCCATCTACCGGCCCCTTCTTGCCCCAGAAAGTTCCACACACTACCCGCACGTGTGTGCCATCGTCGTCTTTGATTTCTGGAATATCCATCGCCTTAATTTCCTGATAACGCGGCGGGGTCATCTTCAGCGCGGACGGAAGATTGGCCCACAACTGAAACCCATGCATACGTCCGGCGTCGTCGCCCTTGGGCATCTCCTGATGAATAATGCCGCTGCCTGCGGTCATCCACTGAACCTCACCCGACGCAATCGCGCCACGATTCCCCATGCTATCGCCATGCTCGACGGTCCCCGCCAAGACATAAGTGATGGTTTCGATTCCGCGATGAGGATGCCACGGAAATCCAGCGAGATAGTCCTCGGGAACATCGTTGCGGAAATCATCCAGCAACAGAAATGGATCGAAATCCTTAGTGTTGCCAAAGCCGAACGCACGCCGGAGATGCACGCCTGCACCCTCAAGAGTCGGCTTCGATTCAATAACTTGTTTTACGGGACGAATGGACATACTGACCTCGATCTTTTGTGTTTACGGTTTGTTGTCAATCATGCCGGACAAACACCTATGGTTCGGCCAAAGCTCGATGCACGAGATTGATGGCAATTGAGCCCTCTCCAACGGCCGACGCCACACGCTTGACATTCCCCGAACGCACATCGCCCACTGCAAATACTCCGGGCAGACTTGTTTCCAGCATGAGAGGAGCGCGAGCCAAGGGCCAAACGAACGATGGAGAAAGATGAGCCGCCGCATCCAGATCGCGACCAGTGAGAATGAATCCCGTTTCGTCCATCGCCATGCAGCCCTTCAACCATTCCGTTCTCGGAGATGCGCCTGTCATTACGAAAATGTGGCGTATGTCATGAACCGAAGTCTCGCCGGTCGCTTTGTCAAGCCAAGTGACCTTTTCGAGACTGCCGTCGCCTTCGAGACCAACAATTTCTGTCTGATAATGAAGTTCAATGTTGGGATTTTCTTCGATCCGCCGGATTAAATATCGCGACATGGTGTCCGACAGATTCGCCGAACGCACCAGCATGTAAACTTTTCGCGCCGTTTGAGAGAGGAAGACAGCAGCCTGGCCCGCGGAATTTCCGCCACCCACAACAATGACTTCTTCATCTTCACAAAGCTGCGATTCGATGTAGGTCGCGCCGTAATAGATTCCCTGTCCCTCAAACTGAGAGAGATTCGAGAGCTTCGGCTTTTTGTATTGAGCTCCGCTGGAGATGATCACGGCTCGCGACGACAGCACGCTGCCATTATCCAGAACGATGCCATAAGGCCGCTTCCCGCAATTCAACTTCACTGCACTGTGTCCTACCATCATTTTCGCGCCGAATTTTTGTGCCTGCGTTATCGCGCGCGACGCCAATTCCTGACCGGAAATCCCTGTGGGGAACCCCAGATAGTTTTCGATTTTCGAGCTCGACCCAGCTTGGCCTCCGGGCGATTCCGATTCGATGACCAGTGCATCCAGCCCCTCCGAAGCTGCGTAAACGGCGGCCGCCAAGCCCGAAGGTCCCGCCCCGACGATGATCAAATCGCGGACGTGAGAATCGTCGCCTGCCGCACTGAACCCAAGACAGTCGGCAAGTTGCTGCGTCGAAGGGTTACGCATCACCGTAATTCCGTTGCAAACGACCACGGGGATTTCCGACAGCTTTACTCCAAAGCGGTCCAGCAACTCTTGCGATGTCTTATCCGTATCGAGATCAACGTAGGTATACGGATGGGCATTACGGCCCAGAAATTCACGCAATCGCAGCGTATCCGCGGAATGGCGGGAACCCATTAATATGACGTTGCCTTGTCCCCGCGAAATAAGAGTTATGCGGCGCAGGATGAAAGCCCGCATAAAGATTTCGCTCAACTCCGCATCCCGGGCCACGAGCAATCGCAGATCTTCGGGACGAAGCTCGATAAATTCGCCGCCCTCGGTTACGCGCCCACGCACCAGACTTCGTTGTCCGGAAATCATGGTGATCTCTCCGGTGAATTCTCCCGGATCGTGTTTCGCCACCGCGCGCTCTCCATTCAGACCGGACTGAACGATTTCCATGCGCCCGGATAAAAGCACAAAGAACGGAACTCCACTGTCGCCTGGTTGAAATAAAATTTCGCCCGGCTGAACTTGTCGCAACTTTCCAACGGGACGAATTTTGGCTATTTGCGAGGCTGACAAGATCGGAAACGCCTGGGTGTTAGCGTCAAGCGCGCTGGGAGTCGGCCATGAAGACATACGGTCCTCTTAACTTTCAGTCAGAATGTAAGGTAGAAGTCTAATAGATGAGCCTCACGACGTTTCGGCTTCATGGGCAGGATGTCGCTGCCAAGGTTGACCGTGTGCAAGCCACTCCGCTAATATGACTTAGCGTCATTTATCAGGTTGCGGACTTTAGTTCTTCCCTGACCCATCCATCGAAAAGAAGGTTATTGACCTAATGGCAAATCATTTTTCCGCGTTAAAACGCGCCCGGCAAACTGAAAAACGCAGCGCGCGGAATCGCGCCAACACTTCACGGCTTCGAACAACTTTGCGAGATCTGCGCGAGAGCCTCGGCAAGGGCGAAAAGAAGGCTACCGACGAGACATTTCGGGCTACAGTTTCAGCCTTGGATAAGGCCGTCCAGAAGGGCGTTCTGCATAAGAACACAGCTTCCCGCTACAAGTCCCGCCTGAACGCGCGCCTGAATGCGATGAAGTAGGCTACGCGGAGTCCGCGCGAAAACGCGGAATCAGCATCCCAGTCTGTCTCTTATAGTCACCGTAAGTTTCGCGAAGCTCTTCCGATAGGAACTGTTCTTCCTTCCGCATCTTCATAAACAAGACAATCAGGACCAGTGCAAACGCCACCACGCTTCGCCACTTCCCGGTGGCCAATGCAGTTCCTATCATGGCGAGCAGAATTCCGGAGTAGATGGGATGTCGCACATACCGATATGGCCCGGTGTCGATCAATTTGTGTCCCACCTTGATGGTGACTCTTCCACTCCAATATTCGCCCAGATGATATCGCGCCCAGATGGCGATACCAACTCCTGCCCACAAAAGAACGATGCCGGCGTCTCGAATCAGCGGCATCGAAGGCACGAAGCGGCTGTCGAGTGCGCTCTCGTGTAACCATGGTCCAACCACAATTAGTATCGAACCCACAATAAGCCCCGAAACCAACAAGCGGGACCCAATGGATTCCACTCTTTGATTCTTGCGAACGCTGAATGCGCTTATTACCCAGTACGCAAGCAACAACAGCCATGGGATATTTATAGGATTCATCTCGATTGCTACCTTCTTAGACCGGAAGTTCTTCCTGCATCGATTCCATTCCTACTTTCGGCACTGTAGCCAGATCCAGCACCAGCTTTTCAAGAATGAGCCGCTTGCTGGGAGGATTGGATCGCAATGCCAGATCTGTCTTCGCAATCATGCGAATCGCTCGGGTTAATTCGCGCTTGGACTTGTAGCGTCGCGCCTGCTTGATGATATCGTCGGCGGCAAAAGGAGGGACGCGAAAGCCCTGCCACAGTGCAGCCCATAACATTCGTTGATCGCGGACGTTGCGTTCAAGAATCACCAGCATCTGACGAAACGTTTTGGCCAACATATAAAGATGGCCGATCGCAGCATCATCTCCATCGCCGGTGTTCAGAATTGCGTCCAGCATTTGCAGGGCGCGCACACGATCTTTGGAAGATATGGCGTCCGTCAGTTCATACAGCGAACGCTGTTTAGCGGCGAGCACCATGGTCTCGACGTCTCCCAAAGTGACATGCTTTTTCTCGCCGACATACAGCGTTAATTTTTCCAGTTCGTTGGAGATCATCATCATGTCGCCGCCAAGCGCATCGACAAGTTCCCTGGCGGCATCGGGATCGATCTTCACGGCCTGGCTGGCACTGTATTCGGTGAGCCAGCGAACCGCCTCGCCTTCTTCCACTCTGGCGAGTTCAACGATGGTGCAATATTGCCCCATGGTTTCGCGGATGCGTTGGTAGCGGTCTTTGTCGTTCATATCCATGCGGCGCGCATCGGCGGGAATGCTGATGTGATCGGCTACAAAGATTAAAACGGCATCGGGATTCGGGTCCTTGGCATACTCCTCAATAGCGGAAAGTTTGGCGTCGTTCGATCCACGGCCAAAAAGACTCTTCACTCCACGGACGAAGAATATTTGAAACGGGGCCATCAAAGATGGAGTGCGGGCGCGATCCAGGATTTCCGACAGATCGGTTTCCACGAGATCAAAATCAAACAAACTGAAGTCCCGCATATCGCTCGGGCACCAGATGTTCAAGAATTGCCTCGCGGCACCGTTTGCGGAAGAACACTTCGTCTCCGACAAAAACATATACCGGTCGCAATTTCCGGCCCTGAACCTCGGACATGAACCGGTCGGTCTGCGCGAAGGCGCGCATCAAAAGCCCTCCAGAATATTAGAGACCAGGGTACGCGCAAAGTCCCGCGACAATCGCTCGAACGCCGGAGAATCTTCCTGAAAGAAAGTATTCAAATCGCTGGTGACCTGATACTGCTCCCGATAAAGATAAGAGGGATTCTGAAACAGAACTTTGCCCGTCCCGGTCCGTAAGCATCACCTTCATATTCACCACCACCAGGACGCTGGCGGCGCGTCCGGTTTTTGAATCATAAGTGAGAGGCGTAGTGTAGGTCGAAAGAATCGTTCCCTTGAGAGTTGCGTCTGCGCGTTCAGTCTCTGAATTGACGAGGTGATAATTCGTACGCGTGACTAGTTCCTGAACCACCGCGGCGGTTAATCTCTGTTCAATTTTATAGGTCGAAGTGCGGTTCTCGAATGCCGGAACATATAGGGTACGAAGATCGGACGGAAGTGTATTGGCATGGCCCCCGGTGTGATATCCGCAACCGCAAGTAACGATGCAGACAATCCAGAGCCACCCCCTCACTGAATTTTTCCTCGCGGGCGGGACGCCGTCATGCTTTCGGCGCATTCAACAGCGGCTGCGGCAGCGATTCGTAAATTATCTGATGCCGCCCATAGCCAGAAACTCTTTGCATCGTTCGGGTCGGGAGAAATTGAGGTCAGAATGTCGCCCTGTCCGGCGACGTTCACGTTACTGGGCGCCTCGTCAGTTGAAAGCGAGATCGAAAGATGTTCCCCCGCGAGAGCTTCGGAAATCACCGCCAGATCGGCGATGTCCTGCATTTCGACATGGATTGCATAAGTATGGCCGTGGAAGACCGGGGCCTGCAGCACTATAAGAGACGGCACGATCGCCTGTTTGCCGGCAATCTGCCGATAGTGTCTGAGAATACGTTCCTGGATGCTTATAAGTGTGGGAACCGACTGCGGGCCGTAACGAGACACCATATTGAATGCGACTTGCACATCGAACACCGAAGTCGGCAATTGCTGGAAGGCAAGCAAATTCACCGTCTGCTCGTGCAATTCATCCATTCCCTTTTGGCCATGCTCCGAGGCCGGCTCAAAAAGCGTGGCAATCACACTTTTTACCGGACCCGCTTTTGGAACCCTAAGGATAATTAGAGCTAAAGCAATTGCCGCGGGATGGGCAACCACGGCCGGCCCCGGCTGCAACTCTGGCGCAAACGTCTGACCCAATTGCCGTTCGACCCAGGGAGCTCGCACGGTCGCCCCCGCTTCATTTTCTAAAGCATAGGAAAGGTCAATGATCGCGCTTCCATTCTTGCTTGCAATTTTGTCAAAGTTTCGCGTTGACTCCGGAGTCGAAGCAAAAAAAGTGAAATCGACATTTTCGAATTGCTCGTTCCGCACGCTCTGAACGAATGTGACTTCGTCCTTTAAAGTTTCAAGCTTTCCCAGTGCCTCGTCGTCATCCAGCAGCTTGATATCGAGAGAGGGAAAATTCCGGTCGTTCAATACTTCGATAATTTCTTTTCCCTTCAGCGTGGCAGCTCCAACAATGGCTACACGATATGCCTGTCCCGCGCGTACGACTTGGGAGTGAACTGCGCTCACGGGCTTTGGATTGGAACTCATGAAGGCTGAGGAGCTTCGTTCAAAGCGGGAGGAGATGGCGGTTTCCGTCTCCTACGAAAAACCCATTGCAGTCGCCAAAATACACCCGAAGCCATGTAGGTTAGAGCGATCACAAACAGCACCGGCCGGGAGAAGAACCATACTCCAGCGAATAGCCCCCCGAATAAAACGATAAGACGAAATGGTTGTCGCGTACGCAGGTCGATGTCCTTAAAACTATAAAACCGCCAGGTACTGACCATGAGGTACGCGGCAGTCACCACAATAACCAGCCAAGTCACGGCGCTTCCCCACCACTCCAGGGGATCCCCGCCGGAGAAGTGCACCACTGCCGCGATCACGCCAGCGCCCGCCGGAATTGGCATACCCACAAAGTATTTTTTTCCGGGACGCCCCGGGTTCACCGGCTGCGGATTGGTCGAGATATTGAAGCGCGCCAGGCGGCTTGCACCCGCGATCAGAAATAAAAAGCTGGCGATGGCGCCGAATTGCGCCATTTTTCCGACAATCTCCGTGGACGAGAGCATTCCCCGCGGCAACTCCCGGAAGCCCCACATCCAGGCCAGCAGCGCCGGAGCCACGCCAAAGGTGATGACGTCAGCCAGCGAATCCAGTTCCCTGCCGAAATCGCTGCTGGTGCGCGTCATTCGCGCAATGCGGCCGTCCAGCCCGTCAAACAGGACCGCGAATCCAATCGCTTTCGCTGCGTTGTCAAAATGCCATGGTTGCGCCAGTGTGCCGTGCGTGACTTGCAGAATAGCGTAGTATCCGGCGGCGATGTTCGCGGTGGTAAAAAGCGACGGCAGGATATACATTCCCTTGCGAAGCCGCTTGGGATTTCTATCCTCGCTCCTCCGCTTCGGAGTCTCCGCGGAATCTGGATCCATCAAAGATCTCCCCGCATGGAATGAGCTTCCCGGACAGCGCCAACTTCTTCACGTTGGGACCTCAGGAAAGCCAGAATGCTGGAGCCGCCCTTCACCTTATCCCCAACCTTTACATTTAACACTGCGGACGAACGAAAAAGAACATCGGTGCGGGAGCCAAATTTTATCAGGCCAATCCGCTCTCCCCGTGCCACACGGTCCCCGACCTTTTTAGTGAAAACGATCCTGCGGGCTAACAGTCCGGCAATCTGCTTGAAAATGACCCGCTCGCCTGAGCCTTCCACCGACACTATATTTTGCTCATTCAATTCCGCGGAATTCTCGTCCATTGCATTCAGAAATTTGCCTTTGTGATAGTGCGCATTGCTGATCACGCCGGCGATTGGTGAGCGATTTACATGGACATCGAATACATTTAAAAAAATGCTGATCCGCGTATAGATTCTACCGTCCACCTCAAGGGAAGAGACGTCCGTGACTTTGCCATCCGCGGGGGAGACAACTGATCCTGGAGTGTCCGGCACTCGCCTCTCCGGATCGCGGAAGAACCACAGAAAAAACAAGCCTAGGAGAATCGCTGGAATTCCCCACGCAGGCCGGGTGAGCCAGCCCAATAGGAATGCGGCGCTGAAAAAAGCAATTGCGTAGTAATAACCGTCCCGCACCATGGATGGGTTTTAATTATAGTGCAGGCGTCGAAACAGGAATACGCCAGTGGGGTGAATTCATTTGAAAGGAATTACTTACTGGTTGAATTAGTAACGGCCAGCCTATGGCTTCCAGGGACTGGGAGGCATGGATGATTGCAATGCGAGCCACAAAGCCAGCCCGCCTCCTGCGGCAATACCGCCGTACAGCGCATATTTCGTTGCTAGGGGACCTTGTGTACTTGCTGTAGGGGCACCTGCTCCAGCCGCGCGTTTTTTCTTATGCTTCTCTTTTTTGCAGCCATCAGCCTCATCGCGAGTAGCTTGTTCGCCGGGATGCAGGCTCGTGTCTGAAGAAGGAGCTTGAGTGGTCGGGGCGGATTGGGTACTCGGCGATGATGTTGTGCTTGCCGATGACTGACTGGTGGAGGTCTGTTCCGAGTTCTCGCTACCGATGCTGATCTCATTTTTCTCAGCTGCGATCTGAACCGTGCCGTTTACATCGGTTACCGCAAACTGTGTCCAACTGCTGGTGGTAGGAGAAACAGTCGTACAGCCGACCCGAACTCCGATTCCGCGAGAGGTTGCAACCGTTACACTTCCATGTTCCACCGAAAGTGTTTTTCCTTCGAATTCCACCAGCGAACCGGGCAATATAACTAAACTTGATCCTGACGTATTTATATTGGCGATGGAGCCGTCTTTAGTTTCCAAAAGATCGCCAGAAAAAATTGCAGAGGAGTTTGGAATCTCGACACCGTTCCGCAGCACCACACCTTTTCCATAAAGCATTGCGGTGCCTGGATCGGCCGCGAGCAACGACGCGGGGGTAACGCCGATTAAAAACCAGCAGCTGAGTCGGAAGAGAGGGCCCGTGAAACCGGGGAACCGGCAGCTCATTTCAGGACTGATCCTAACGGGAGCTCAATTGCACGTCAATTATCTTTCTGGTGCCCCCGGTGCGTGACTGTGGAAATTCGCGCCATATTTTTACCCTTATTATTAGCGCCACCGGTCAACCGCTTCCCACCAGACCAGTTTCATCCACTCATCGAAATAAACTTTCGCCCATTCACGATGCCGCCACCATGACGTTCCAAATTCGACCGGGTCAAAACTGGCGGCGATGTTGTATTGATACTGAGGCCCTTCTTTTCGGAATATATCTAGCGCTCGCGCGTGTGGTAGTCCGAGGTTACGATGAGGACGCTGTGAACACCGGTATTTGCTAAACATTGAAGCGCATCGCGAGCTTCAGCCTGGGTAGAAAGTCCAAAAATAGGACACGTCCGTGCGGCTATCGCTTCAGGTAAATTTTGCAGATAAGCGTTCGCGATTTCCAACTCATCGCGGCCAAATATCTTAGCCTGCGCGGGAACGTCGAGCAGAAGTGACGGGCATATCCCTGATGAAGAAGTTCGATTCCGCGGGCTGGTCGCCTCTCAGTTTCTCCCGCGAGAACGACGATAACGTCAGACCTTTGTGGGTCATCGACAATCAGGAACCGTCCCGAGAGCGCGGCCCAAGAAACGGCGAGAGCCATGCCAAGCGCCAATCCGCGCGGAACAAACACGATTTTTCCGGTATTAAGGATCAATCGCTTCTCGGAAAGAAATTACCGGAGCCGAGCATTTTCTACTCGTACCGTTCTGATTTGACGCATGTATGTTCCGATGGTAAAGGACTCTCGATATTCTGCAATCAAATGCGTTACACAGCAAACACGCAAAAACGCACCACATTTCCCACACCGCAAAATTGTTCATAAATTGATCTAGATTGTTCCGGTTCGGGTTGAAGAACTTTGCGTTTCGCCTTTATTTTTCCCTTTGTGAACCTCTGAGTGTTCGAATTTTTGCAACCTTCCGTCTGGCGCAATTCTTTCTGATATTCTTCGGCTAAGGTAGTTCCCTAAATCACTATTTTCAATGCGTCGGCGAACCAACTGGAGCGGGGGGTCAAAACATCCAATCTTTGGTTATCAGGATGCATACCAACCCTTGGTTGGATTTTTAAGGATACTCAAATGAGCACAGCTGTGATGTCACAAATGCCCCTATATGGCCCGGTCTCGATGCTTCCCGACCGGCGTCCGCCGTGGAAGGAATTTGGGCTCAGCCTGGTGTCTCAGATTTTACTTGTGGCATTTTGTTTGTGGGTGACCCTTTTACATCCCAGTGTTCTCGTTCCCGTGGATCACGATTACCACGTTATAACGCTGGCGACCACGCCGCACCCAATTGATCAGCGGCCTCAGCCTAGAACTACGCCGCCGCCGGATACCTATAAAAGTTTCTTCTCAAGCACTGAAGCTGCCTGAAGCTCTGCCGCAACCGAAGCCTGTCGAACAATTGCCGGCTCCTAAGATTGAAATAGCGACCAAGCTCAATATACCTGTCAGTGCCCCCGCTCCGATACCGCATCCGGCAATCAAGACAAACGTGTTTCTCCACCGGAAGTTCGCAGCCGGCAACGGCCACGAAACCAGTAGAAATGGTGCAGACCGGTGGGTTCGGCGATCCTCGCGGAGTTCCATCTCAAGATAATAAAAATCGCCCAGTAACCATCGCGCAGCAGGGGGCATTCGATCTCCCGCGGGGCAGTGGAGTGGGCAACGGCACCGCCGGCCAACACGGTGCAAGAGGCGTCGTTGTCAGTTCTGGATTTGGGGATGGCATAGCTAAAGGCGAAGTCGTTCGTGCGGCCACCACTGTCACTGGCCCGAGCGGTTTCGGCGATGCACAAGTTGCAGTGCCCCGCCGGGCCGAGACCTCAAACGACGCGGCGGGTCGAATCAAGCCCGCTGAAATTGTGGCAAAGCCGACTCCGGCCTACACGGACGAAGCCAGGAAATTGCACATCGAGGGTGAAGTATTGGTTGAGGTCGTTTTCGAAGGATCCGGCCAAATCCGGGTTGTCCGGGTCGTGCGCGGATTGGGACATGGACTCGACGAATCCGCCGTGCGGGCGGCAGAACACATTCGGTTCACTCCGGCAATGCAAAATGGTCGCCCGGTGGACTTCCAGGGTGTTTTGCATATTCTGTTTCAACTTGCCTGATCCAACGGTCTTATAATTGACCGTATAATCCAATGATGCGTTATCCCCCAGCCAGTTGGACAGCCTCGCTCGCCTTTTTAATTCTTCTAGTCTTCTCAGCCGGGTGGCTATTAGGTCAAGATGTTAATACTCCTCAGAATCCTCCGCCTGTTGCGCAGTCATTGCCAGCAAAAACCGGAACCGCCTTCGACCAGGTCGTAGATAAGGTGGTGGAGCGTGAGCACTTTTTTCTGGCTCAAATGAAACACATGCACCCGCTGGTCGAAACCTATATTCAAAATCTGAAGGGGGGCGAGGAAAAGGCAGTGCCCGTCAGCGACCAATATTTCCTCGGCCGTCTCGATATGAGCCAGGGCACTCAGGATCGTTCCTTCATGGGCCAGCCGGGATTCGGCCGCAGGTTTGTTTCAACGCTCACTGGTTTGTATGGCATGAAATTTCTGCCGCTCGGTTTCGCCCAGATGGTAATTCTGGATGACGATTTTCAGCGTCAGTTTTATAAATTTACCTTTGTGCGGCGGGAATTTCTTGGCGCGGTTCGCTGCGTCGTAATTGATGTAGAGCCCAGTGATAAATCCGCCAGAGGCAGATTTGTTGGCAGAATTTGGGCGGAAGATCAGGACTTCAACATCGTCCGGTTCAACGGCACCTACAGCGGACACGAACGTTACAGTTTCTATCTTCATTTTGACAGTTGGCGGCTGAACCTGCGTCCCGGGTTGTGGTTGCCTGCGTACATCTATAGCGAAGAATCGGATTTGCTTTATCGCGGCGGTCACAAACTCCATTTCAAAGCTCAGACCCGTCTATGGGGATATGACCTGCATGCCGCCGGTCAGGGCGAAGAGTTTACGCAGATCACGGTGGATTCTCCTCAGTCGGTTACCGACCAAACTACTAACGGTCAGGACGCAACCCCCGTGGAAAGCGAACGCCGATGGGAATTCGAAGCGGAACAGAATTCCATCGAGCGACTGGAGAAGATTGGATTGCTGGCGCCTCATGGCGATGTCGATAAAGTACTTCAGGCCGTAGTTAACAACCTCATCGTGACCAACAATCTAGTTGTCGAGCCTGAAGTGCGTACCCGTGTATTGCTAACTTCGCCGCTGGAATCCTTCACGATCGGTCACGTTATCGTGGTGAGCCGGGGACTGCTGGATGTATTGCCAGATGAGGCATCCCTGGCAATGGTTCTTGCCCACGAATTGGCTCATATTGCACTGGGTCATCGTCTCAACACGAAGTTCGCGTTCAACGATCGAATGTTTTTCCCTGATGAAGCCACGTTCGAACGAATGGACTTCGCACGAAATGCGGCCGATGAAGAGGCTGCTGACAAAAAAGCATTGGAGTTGCTGGAGAAATCCCCATACAAGGACAAGCTGGGGAATGCAGGCTTGTTTCTGAAGGCTTTGCAGTTACACGCCCCGGAACTTAAGAATTTAATTCGGCCACACCTCGGGAACAGTCTAGCCAGCGGCAGCTCGACCAGGATGTCCGCTCTCTTAAATAACGCACCCGATATCCAACCGCAAAGTACGGACCAGATTGCTGCATTGCCTCTCGGTGGCAGAGTGAAGGTCGATCCTTGGACAGATCAGATCGAGCTGGTAACGGCCAAGCCGGTAGCGATCTTGTCGTCCAGCGAGAAGATTCCGTTTGAAGTGACGCCGTTCTTCCCTTTTCTAACCAGGATTGCTTCAGAAAAACAGGAGAAAGTGGGAATGGCCACGCCCGACAATAGCTCAGGTTCCGCAGGCAATGGTGTGCATCCCTGACTCGAACACAAGGGATGTCAGGCGAAGGATACGAAACCTCTACGGTATTGCGCTTGAGACCTGGGAAAAGACAGTATTAGCGTTGGTGCCGATTAAACGAATCGTGCCCACAACGATCACCAGGATGACGGCAAGCATGACTGCGTATTCGGCAATGTCCTGGCCCTGTTCTTCGGCCCAGAATCGACGCAGAGAATTTAACACGGGCTCCCTCCTTGCACTTCAACTCTGGCCTATATAAAAGCAACTTTCATGCCCGGTGCATATAGCCAGAGATATCCCCCAACTCAAAGACCGTCCGGTGCAGCCATTCTAGATAAGATCATGACTAATCCACAATAGCCCGGTCGAGGGGCGATATGGCACTAAAGTGCCATAAGTGGGCGGCCAGTCTACGGTATGGGTTTGAACGGCAACGACTGGTTTACCGCAAACAGGGCCAGCTCGAGTCTGGTCGAAACCCCCAATTTATCGAAAATGTTGCTGAGATGATGTTTAACCGTGTCTTCGCTGATCTTGAAATATTCGGCGATTTCTTTATTGGAATATCCCGCTACGACCGCCGAAACAATTTCCAACTCACGCGGCGTCAATCCGAATTTGCGCTGCTTGGCCTCTTCTCCTGAGGACTTCACCAGGTTTTGAAGGTATAAAACCAGATTTGAAACGCTCTCTCTGCCGACCCAATACTCCCCCGCCATGACCGCATAAATACTTTTGAGTAATAATTGCGTGGCGGAATCTTTCAGAACTACGCCACGTGCGCCCAGTTGTAGGGCCTCGACGATTTGATTTTTTTCCGCCGCCGCAGTCAAAAGAATTACCCGGACTGAATTCGGACTGGAACTCGAACTCATCTCACGCAAGGCTTCCAGTCCGGGATGCTTCGGCATTGCCAAATCGAGCAGAAGAATTTCAGGTTTCAACTGGCGGGCCAGCTTTACTGCTTCCGCGCCATCGCAAGCCTCTCCGATTACTTTTAAGTCGGATTCCGCTTCCAGCAATCGACGCAAACCATCGCGAAATATTGGATGGTCATCGGCAATCACAATTCGAATCGGTTGCGAGCGCTTATCCATACACGACTTCCTGCTGTTGCGGAATACTTACTTCCAAACGTGATCCTTGTCCGGGGTTTGATTCTACCGTGAGTTCGCCTTCTATCAAACGGACACGTTCCCCAATAACAACTGGTCCTTTACCTGAGGCGTCGAGTTCGTGGTGGCTGAGCCGGCCGGAAAATGGAAATCCCGAGCCGTCATCCTCGACAATAAGACTCCATCGTTCGGTCGAGGCATTCAACCTAACCAGTACCTGGCGGGCTTTGCTGTGCTTCCGAACGTTCACCAAGGCCTCCTGCACGATCCTGGCGATCTCGCGGCAAACGGGTTGCGGCATATTCAGTTGCTCAATTCCGGTTAGAAAGCGGGCCGAGATTCCGGTCTCACGCTGGAATCTTTCCACGGTATCGCTGATAAAACTCAGCAGCTTGCGGGAATCGACATCGAGAGATTTCATCTGCTGCATCAGCTCTCTCAGCTTTAGGACTTCTTCACGCAACAGGCCTTGAATGCGAACTAACTCTCCTGTAACTATTCGCGGGTCGGTCGCCGATTGGCGGCGCAGCACATCGACTTGCATCTCTACCGCAATCAAAGATTGCACTGCGCCGTCGTGGAGCTCGCGCGCAAAGCGCGCACGTTCCGCAGCCCCGGCCCGGGCACGCAAGCGTCGTAACAGATAAACGTTATAGACGGCTGGCCCAACTTGTCGCACGAGTTCCTGCAAAAATCGAAGTTCTTCTTCAGTATCTCCGGTCAAACTTGGATCGAATAGAAAAATGCGGCCCGACCATTCGCGCCCGAAAATAAACGAAACCGTGATCAATCTTTTGAAGTCATGTCTTGCCGCCAGGCGTTGCATTTCTGAAGAAGAAACATTTCTTATCCTGTTACCGTCCTGGTCCAGTCCGAAGAGTGTAAATCCGTGGCTATTATTGCCAGTCGATTTCGCGACATAACTAGCGGATACCGGACGGTCATCGTATAGATAATTTTCTCGGCTGGTTGCGGATGAATCCATCCACACAAACTCGAAGCCTTTCGAGTCCCGGTTTCTGAGTTCCCCTACAAAAACATGCCGGCTATTGCTCTCTTCTGAAGCGATAAGTCCGGAGCTCGCCCCGTACATCGACAACATTTCGCCAAATATGTCCTGCAAGGTGACCCGCAGCCCGGCTTCGACTCTAGCCGCGCCCAGAATGCGAGCAATGACCGCCTTTTCGGCGCGCAATTGTTTTTGTTGCTCGGCGAGATATCCCAGTAGAAGACCCATCACCAGCAGAGAGATGGAGCGCATGAACAACCGCTTCGGCTCGAATTCCGCGACGTCCAAATGAAGCAGAGGAAGATGGTGACGCAATAAAAGCTGGTCGAGATTTGACACCGCGCCGAGCCGTAATACCCAACTATCCACCCACAGCAACAATACCGAAGCCGCCGCAGTGCCGACCGTCTCCCATAAACCCCAACGGTAAGCTGCTGCGGCAATCACGAATACGAAAAACAGGAAGAACGGATTGCCTTGGGAGGTTGCAAAAACAGAGATAAGCGCCGGCCAGACGATGTCCCCGGCATGAACCAGCAGACGGAAGGACGAGGTGGATTGCTGTCGCCGCCGCAGCAGCAAAATAATGATTACGCTCTGGGCAATGTAAAACGCGAGCAAGCCGTGAGCCCACAAAGAAAAACGGATTTCAGCTGGATCCATCCAAACAGTGACCAGTGCCGAAGTTGCGAGGAAAACTCTGGCGGTGGCAAGCCAACGTTCAATGCGGCGCACTTCTCCCGCGCCCATGGGAGCGCGAAGACGCCATAGAAAACGATGCCGAAGTAATTCAAATGCCAATGGATTAAGCTCGTTATGCTGTTATTTGTCGGATGTTATTAACACTCTTACCGAAGAGCAAGTGAAAGTTGGGTTTTCCCCTTACATCCGATATTGGGAACATTATTCCAGACAGGGATCGATAGGTGCATTCACGATTACCTCAGTAATTTTTTCACGCCAGCTTTGGTCTTAAAATTGAAGACAAGCTCCCATGTCCCCGCGTTTTAGAATCTGGTTGCTCGCCGCCTCAGCCCTAGTTTTTATTCAGGCGCTGGCATCCCTCATTCTGCCACATGGATTCGCGTCTGGTGGCCGTTAGCGACATAACCCAATGCATTTTGCTGATCTCGGGCACGATGGCCTTTCTCCCAGCGCTGCTTTCAACTCGCGGAAAACTTCGCGTTTTCTGGACGTTCATGATGATGGGAATTGGCCTGTGGCTCGCCTACCAGCTGCTATGGACCTATTTCGAGGTGGTGCTACGGAAGGACGTTCCGAATCCTTTTGGCGGGGATGTCGTCTTGTTCCTGCATTTCGTCCCTATGATGGCCGCAGTCGCCCTCGAAGTTAATTTGAATTCAAACGAACGCACCCTAACCTTCGGATCCCTGGACTTCAGCCTGCTTTTTACGTGGTGGTTATATCTCTACCTGTTTCTGGTAATTCCATGGCAATACATCGACACTCGTGAAATTTTTTATAGCGATAATCTCAATCTGCTCTACCTAACCGAAAAGTCTGTATTCCTGGCAGCAGTCGCGTCTCGTCTGGCTTTGGAGCACCGGCAAATGGAAGACATTCTATGCACATCTTATCGGCGCCGGCCTTACTTATTCTTTAAGCTCATATCTCGCGAATTGGGCGCTCGCTCGCGGCGTTTATTCTTCCGGAAGCCTCTATGATCTTCCGTTAGCCGCTTCCATGGCCTGGATCACAGGGGTCGGGCTTTTAGGCAGAAATTTGCCGGTTCGGAAGCAAGAGTCATCGTCCCCCGACCGCTCACCTGTGTGGGTCGCGCGCATGGGAATGGTGACTGTTCTGTCTTTGCCTCTTTTTGCGGCATGGGGGATCTTCGATTTAGCGAATCCAGCTCCGGTGCGAAAGTTCCGTCTGGTCCTATCTCTCTGCGCCATGCTGGTGATGGGCGGCATGATTTTTTTCAAGCAGCATTTGTTGGACATGGAGCTGCTGGGGTTGCTGCGCAGTTCGCGAGAGTCGTTCCAGAACTTGAGCCGGGTCCAGGCGCAGTTGGTGCAGTCGGAGAAGCTGGCGTCTCTGGGACAATTAGTAGGCGGGGCAGCCCACGAACTGAATAATCCGCTGACCGCAATGCTGGGCTACTCCGAGTTGCTCACAGCTACGTCATTAAATCTTGAGCAGCGATCCATAGTGGAAAAAATTGTTCAACAGGTCAGACGCACTCAGAACCTGAGCTCAAGTCTGTTGAGTTTCGCGAAACAGGCTCCAACCGAAAAACACGCGCTGAATCTGAACAGCGTCGTCAAGACTGCCATAAAACTCTCGCAGCCTCAGGTTCAAAATTCGCGGGTGCAAATTAAACTGGCGCTGGCGGAGAATTTGCCTGACATTCTGGGGGATTCGAATCAGTTTCTGCAAATTAGCCTTCACCTCATCACCAATGCGGTGCAAGCTATGTCGGCCAACGCCGGCACTCTGAAGATTACGACCTTGTCTGAAGACGCTTCAGTTTTGGTAGAATTCGCGGATGATGGCCCCGGAATTGACGAACCGAACCGCGTATTCGATCCCTTTTATACGACGCAACCGGTCGGAAAAGGAGCGGGTCTGGGGCTGAGCGCCTGCTATGGGATTGTGCAGGAGCACGGCGGTGAGATCACGTGCCAGAACCGTCCGGAAGGCGGGGCGGCGTTTCGCATTGAGCTACCCGCTTACAAGCAACATGCCTTAGTTCCCTTATCTGAAACGGATTTAGTTGCTTCCCGCTCGGAGTCGTAGTTCGACATCAAATTTACGGAAAAGATAAATTAACTAACCGCTGCCAGGGGGGAACCGGCATCCTCAGTTCGTTTCAGTTGCCCGCATGCGGCGTAGATGTCCAGTCCACGCGGACGCCGGACGAACGTCGGAATCCCCGCTGCATTCAAAATCTGCTGAAAGGTCGAGATACTTTCTTGAGTCGGCGTTTCAAACAAAATTCCTGGACCCGGATTCAGCGCTATCAAGTTCACTTTGGCGCGGATGCCACGAATTAATTCCGCCACTTCCCGGGCATGCTCTGGCAGATCGTTGACGTCCTTCAGCAGAACATATTCGAAGGTAAGCTTCTCGCGATTTCGCAAAGGAAAGTCTCTGGCTGCCGCAATCAATTTTTCGAGGTTCCATTTGCGATTGATCGGCATGATCCGGCTGCGCAATTCGTCATTCGGCGCATTCAACGAAATAGCGAGTTTGGGACGTATTCCTTCGAGTCCCAAATCATAAATTCCCGGAACAATTCCCGAAGTTGAGACGGTCATGCGAGACTCCGGAATACCCACGCCATCAACCAACAGTCGTACCGCTTTTATAAAATTCTCGAAGTTTAACAATGGCTCGCCCATTCCCATGAATACCAGGTTCACGCGATCAATCGGAGGCGATACTTTCTGATCATCGAGTACGCTACAGACTTGACTCACAATTTCGCCGGCAGACAAATTGCGCTTGATTCCGAGCTGCGCCGTCAAACAAAATTCGCACCCTACGGCGCAGCCGACCTGGCTCGAAACGCAGATAGTGGCCCGACCGCGATTGGGGTGACTTCGACCGTCGCTGCCAGCGTCTGTCCCATCGCCCTCTTCGCCGTGGTCGCCCTCGGGCATCCACACGGTTTCGACACTCTGGCAGTCGTCAAAGGCGATCAGATAACGGACGGTGCCATCCTTCGAATGGAACTTCCTGGCGGTGGTTGGAAGCCTCGCGCAGAATCCTGCATTCATGAGTGACTCGCGAAAGCCGCGGGGTAAGCTTGTGACTGATTCCAGCGAATCAACGCGTTGGCGGTAAAGCCCCTCCCAGAGCTGCTGCGCCCGGTACGAGGGTTCGCCATGTCCGGTTACCAGCTCTGTAAGCTCTTGAAGACTAAGGCCTAAAAGCGCGGTCTGTTTTATTTGGTTCGGCATCTAATAAGTATTCCGCAATTGTAAGTTACCAGCGGATTCAAAGGCCGCACTTCACGAAAAAGGTGACCAGCTATCACTTAACGCATTGATTAAAAAGGCTTTAAATCGTAATTAGCACAGAGTCCCGCAGTATGTAACAATGTAAGTGCAATTGCAGTCTTGCTTCTCCTCCTGGACACAATATGGTCGAAGAAGTCCGAAATATCAATCGGGAAGTCCTGCCCAACGGGCTGACCATCATTACGGAGCAGATGGAACACATCCGCTCGGTTTCGATTGGGATTTGGATTAAAACCGGCTCGCGCGACGAGGATCTGCAATGGAACGGCATCTCCCACTTTGTCGAGCACATGGTATTCAAGGGCACGAAGCATAGAACTGCGGAAGATATTGCCCGTCAGGTGGACTCCATCGGCGGGAACATGGACGCGTTTACCGCCAAAGAGTGCATCAGCTTCAACGTCAAAGTTCTCGACGATCATCTGCCGATCGCCATGGATGTTTTAAGCGATCTGGTGTTGAATCCAGTGTTCGACGCCAACGATATTGGCCGCGAGCGTGGCGTAATTCTCGAAGAAATCAAGATGGACGAGGATAGTCCCGATTATCTTGTCCACGAAATCTTTACCCAGAATTTCTGGAAAGATCATCCCCTCGGCAAACCAATCCTGGGCACCAAAGATACGGTGAAGAAGTTCGAACGCGATCCCGTGATGGACTTCTACGGACAGCGTTTTGCACCGGGAAATTTGATCATCTGCGCCGCTGGAAATCTGAAGCACCAGCATTTTGTCGATCTGGTGGTGAAGCATTTCGATCAGATGAAGCCGATGAAGAATGGCTTCCACAGCCCGCAGCCGCAGATAGTTCCTAAAATCATACTGCGCAATAAAAAATCCTTGGAGCAGGTGCAAATTTGCGTGGGCGTTCCTTCGCATCCGATAACCCACGAGCGCCGCCACGCTTCCTACATTCTTAATACGCTCCTGGGCGGCGGCATGAGCTCTCGGCTTTTTCAGAACATTCGCGAGCGCCAGGGACTTGCCTACGCCATTTATAGCGATCTGACTCCTTATCGCGATACTGGATGCCTTTCAGTTTACGCCGGGACCTCTCGCGAGTCGGCACCGAAGGTCGTCCAGTCCATTGTCTCGGAATTCCGCAATCTTAAAAACGAGCAGGTCTCGGTCGAGGAATTGCGTCGCGCCAAAGATCAGTTGAAGGGCAGCCTGATGCTTTCGCTGGAGTCTTCCACGGCGCGCATGTCGAATCTTGCCCGTCAGGAAATGTATTTCGACCACTTCTATGGCCTGGATGAATTGATTGAGAAGATTGAGAGCGTGACCGCCGAAGAGGTGAAAGATCTTGCCAACAAGTTCTTCCGCACCGAATCGATCGCCGTTACCGTCCTCGGCAATTTGAATGGGTTGAAGCTCACCCGCGATCAACTCGCCTGCTAGGTTACTGCGGTAACTGGCCTTAGAACTTCCACTGGCGTTCGATTTAATTTCAAGGCATACTAAGTCGTGGCCCAATCCCCCGTGGCCGGGGGAGCTCCAACATGCCAGTGCTGGAAGAGAAGGTCGACGCAACAGTCAGCAACAAAGAATCCTCAAATTATTTTCGTCAAAAACAGCGCCGCCGGATGCTAATCTCGCTGGCGATCCTGCTCGTGGCGCTGGCCATTGTGGCAGTGAAAGATCGCGATTTCTGGGCGGAATATATTTTCCCTCCTGACACGACCACCACTTCGCAGTCTGACACGTCGGATGAAAGCTCCACTGAAATTACATTGCAGGCGCCGACGGCGATTACTCCAGCGCATCCGGCCGCAAAAACAAAATCGAAGCCATCGACACCCACAGCTGAAACCCAAGAGGGCACGGGACCCATGGTGACGGCCACGAGCCGGGCGGTATTACCGCCGCTTCAAGTCGAAGTGGTTGCCGGCGATCATCGTCAGACGGTTCATGCTGGCAGCGGCGCGGTGAAGGTCAACATGCAGCCGTCAACTCCAGCGACGACTGAGTCTTCTTCCGGCGTCTCTTCTTCTTCTACTCTTTCTTCTTCCGGCGTGTCTTCCCGTACTACTCCCTCTTCTTCGTCGCAGGTCGCTTCGAATGCGAGCCAAGCCACAGTGGTTGCTGCGGACAGAGTACGAATATCCCCGGGAGCCGCCGAAGTTATCGCACATCCGGTACGCCCCAACTATCCCCTGCTGGCCCGGCAGATGAAGGTTGAAGGCGCGGTGATATTGCAGGCCTTAATCGGAAAACAAGGAACGATTCAGGATCTTCGAGTCATAAGCGGACCGGCGATTCTCTCGGCTGCGGCCCGCCAGGCCGTGATGCAGTGGCACTTCAAGCCATATTTTCAGGACGGACAAGCGGTCGAAACTGAAGCCCGCATCACCGTAAACTTCACCATCTCCACGAACTAATTCGGCCAGCCGCTGCAAAGTTGTCGAAACAGCGACGCGACTTTGCACATCTAAGTTTGTCGTGCCCCGGTCTCTGAACAACAAGATGGAGACAATCGATTCTCCATCTTCAGCCTCCATTAAATCTAAAAGCGCCTCGCTCACGAATTCGGAAATTGCTGAATTGCTTGCCTTGGAGGCCGAGGGCGCAAAACAGCCACTACAGAAGGCGTTTCGACGGGCGTCGCGAAAATCTTTTCTGTGGCCGGAAGAAGCTGCCTCGCTACTCGAAGATGGCAGATCGCTCGAAGAGTTGCCGGCAGTAGGCCCGTTCCTGGCCAAGATTATTGGACACTGGATCGAAAACCCTCCGGCAGTTCCCTCTCCGCCTCAAATCCGCTCCTGTTTCTTCAGCTTCACTGAAACTCAGTCGATTCTCAAGAACCAGCAATCGTGGACTTCCGCGGTTAAGGGCGATCTGCAAATGCACACCGAGTGGAGCGACGGAGAACATTCCATCCGCGAAATGGCGGACGCAGCAATCGCCCGCGGATATCAATACATCGCCATCACCGACCACTCGAAAGGCTTGAAGATTGCCGGCGGGATCGACGAAGCCGAGTTACAGCAACAAGCCGAAGAGATCGAGACGGTCAATTTGACTTTGAAGTCGGAAGGGAAAACTTTCCGGATTCTCCGCGGCATAGAACTTAACTTGAACCCGAACGGCGAAGGCGATATGGAGGAATCTTCGCTGCTGAAGCTCGACCTGGTATTGGGATGTTTCCATTCCGCCTTGCGCAGAAAGGACGATCAAACGGACCGATATCTAGCGGCGCTGCGGAATCCCTCAATCCAAATCTTGGGACACCCGCGCGGAAGAATTTATAACTTTCGCCTGGGACTCACTGCCAATTGGCCGCGAGTTTTCGATCTGGCGGCGGAACTCGACAAGGCCGTCGAGATTGACGCTTATCCTGATCGCCAGGATTTGAGCTTCGATCTCTTGCGCCTCGCTAAAAAGGCCGGATGCCGAATCTCCCTGGGGACGGATTCTCACGGCCAATCCCAACTCCGATTCATGGACTTTGCCCTGGCTGGAGCGGTTTCTGCCGGCATTTCGCGGGACAGAATTTTGAACTTTATGGCTCCAGAGGAATTGGTAGAGTGGGCGGCAAGCCTTCGACAACATACCTAAAAAAGACAGGCCGCCTGGAGGGGAGGCGGCCTTCGTCTGACATCAAGCCCGACTTAAGAACCTACTAGCTACGGAATCCGTTAGTTGAAGAATTTCCGCTTGATCGCACCGAGAAACCCACACCGCAAAAGCCCAGCATAGACTAAGCAGGACCCTTCCGGTATTTAGCAATCAATTTCGCTTTATCGCCCCGAAGCATTTCCTGTCCGCAAGATTCAAAGATACTTTCGGCCAGCGAGTAGGGATTGTTCCCCGTTGACATGGGCCCACCGGAGGACTACCTGAAAACCGTGCCCACTTCAGCCACCTAGCTGCATTAAGGGTTTATGTCTGGTCCGAAAAGTAACGATTCCTCGCTATCCTTAGAAACCGATAAAGAAATTGTATCCCAGTAGCGCCTTGCGTACCTTTAAACGTTCGAGCCAGTGTAAGCTAAAACCCTTCACATTTGGTCCAATCTCGGCGACCGTTTGCAGAAGTGTCTATCCCGCCACTTAACACGTAACTTAAGTCCAAATTGAGCGCTTCGGATAGGAGATTGTCCCAACGCCGTTAATCGTTATCGGTAGCTCCGGTTGCGGCGATGTAACTAGCTTACCGGCGCTCTAGCCACTATCGAGGAATTGAAATCGAAGTTGTCCAAACAGGTCACGGTCCCACCGGGACCCATGTTTGAGCTTTCTGAAATGGGTCGACGTACGGCTGAGGTCGACAACGAAGCAAATGCAAATACCACGAAAGCCAAAAACGACGGAATCAGACGAAGGCGCATCTAAATTCTCCTTAACAACATTGGACGCGTAACTTTAGAGCATCCAAGAAATCTGTCAAGACTGAAACTTTTTGCGCATCGCCATTCTTGTTCTCTCTAGGTCAAACATTACAAAGGTTTTCCAAAATGGGAAATGCCGTCTAACCCGGCAGTAGCAGTTATCCACAGAGTATTTCCTTATTGCGTCCGCCGATTTGCAACTGCTGCTAGAATGTCGCCCGCGAACCATTGCTTCGAGATCACGTTCTGAAAATCGCATTTGAATTCCCAGTCAAGGAGCCTTGATCATGTCGGATTTCACCCGTAGAGGATTCATATCTAAAGTCGGCGGCGGATTGGTTGCAGCAAATCTGGCAACCACGTTCCTGAAAAATGCCGCGGCCCAGGGATTGAGAGTTCCCGATCCACCCGGAAAAAAGTTGGGATATGCCATCGTCGGTCTGGGTAGCCTCGCCATTAACCAGATTCTGCCCGCCTTTGCGGTATGCGAGAAATCCAAGGTTGTAGCCCTGGTCAGCGGCCATCCCGATAAGGCCAATAAGCTTGCCGCACGATATGGAGTCAATCCGAAGAATATTTATAACTACGAAAATTACGACAATCTGAAAGATAATCCGGAAGTCGACATTATTTACATCGTGCTGCCCAACAGCATGCACATGGAGTACACCATTCGCGGGGTACAAGCCGGCAAGCACGTGCTCTGTGAAAAACCAATGGCGAATGAGCCAGCCGATTGCCAGGCCATGATCGACGCCGCCAAAAAAGCCAATCGCAAATTGATGATTGCTTACCGGTGCCGATACGAACCCTTCAATCAGGAAATGATAAAAATGGCGCGCTCGAAGGAATTGGGACCAATCAAAGTCATCCTCAACGATACCGGCTTCAAAATCGGGGACCCCACTCAGTGGCGTTTGAAAAAGGCGATGGCTGGCGGAGGCTCGATGATGGATATCGGTATCTACAGCCTTCAGGCCGCACGCTACATTTCCGGGGAAGAGCCGGTCGAAATCAATGCCATGATTTACAGCACGCCCGGCGATGTGCGATTTAAGGAAGTTGAAGAGGGAGTGAATTTCCAACTGCGCTTCCCCAGCGGGATTCTCTCCAATTGCACTACCAGCTATGGCTATTCGGGAGAAAACCGTTTTCGGGCGGTCACCACCGAGGGATGGTTTGAGCTCGAGCCCTCCATGCAATACACCGGCCTGCGCATGCACGTGAATCGCGGCAACACACTTTCAGAAGTATTTTTGCAGCCCAAAGACCATTTCGCCTCTGAGATGGAACACATGTCCTCATGCGTCATGGAGGACAAACAGCCTCTTACCCCAGGGGAAGAAGGTCTGCGCGATCTGAAATTAATCAAAGCGATTTATGAAGCGGCAGCTACCGGAAGAACGGTGAAGGTGTAGAGGACATCTCGGAAAGCGGTCTACGCTGGATTTAAATTGGCCCAAAAATTTAACGGGCCTCCTGACTCGTTTAAGTCAGGAGGCCCGGGCAGCCCTCCCCCAGAACTGCTCGAACACAACGTTACGCGGATCGGGGTTTTGTGTGAATAGCACCGTGGTGCCAGATCGAGCCACCAACGTGCCATCCAGCGACTTCCGCCAACCCGCTAACGCCATGGTTTGACATTTGGCCACAGTGACTGAAGATCTGGAGTCAATCCGACACAGTGATAAATTGGACGGTTTTCGTCCGGCCGCACATAAGGATTGTCAGGACGCGCAACCAAATGGAGGGATTTGCAATGCGCAACGTATTTCTCTGGATCAGCCCTCGTCCATGAGAATCAGGCTCTCGCCGGTATACTGTCGCGGCCCCCATATCCAGTAGTTATTGGCGGTGCTAATCGCTTTTGGTAAGCCGTACTTCGGCACCAAAGAGATCAACCGCTCCCGCGTCTCCGTAATTGGAGGCTCCGATCGCCGTTTTTTTCTTCTCCTCCGGCGGCAAAGAGTTCACATAAGTCCGCCACGATTTTCACCCGCTCTTCCCATCCAACCATGTCAGCGTAAAGCTGCGGAAGTTTGCTTTCCGGCTGGTTCTCGAATTTCTGCTGCTGAATTCCCAACTTCTTCGTGTAGGCGACGTACCGTTCGGAATAGAAAGGACCGGAATCGCGGTGGGAGCTATGAGTGCACCGACCAATAATCATCATCAGCGCATAGACTGGCCGGGTCCACTTAAGTCTTCGCCTTTCCGTCAAGCGCTCAAAATAGACGGCACCGGGCGCAAAGATAATTGGATAAACCGGCGCGACGTAATAGAACTTCCCCTTAAGCACGAGCATGCATCCCAGCACGCTCAAAAATCCCCACAGCAAGAATTCCGTAACGTCTTCCTTGAGCCAGAAACCAGGAACCAAATCGCCAATATCACCATTAGCGATGAAACAAACCCAATCATCTACCGCCTGCTGTCCCAGATAAGGCAAAGGAGGGAGCATCACATCGCGTCCATTTGCCCGTACACTGGTCACCAGTTGCACAAAGGGAAAATTCCGGTGCAATTGCCAAAGAAAATTTGGCAGAGCGATCAGCGTAGCAAACGCAAGGGCCTGCCCAGAACCAAAATTTTGCCAGACTGCCCCGCAACTTGCGAAAACACAACGCCAACAAGAAATCCCAGCGACCAGAAACAAAACGCCATATTTGTTGAGCAGCGTAATACCGGTCAAACCCCCGATCCAGATCCAGTTCGTTTCCCTGCCAGTTTGAATGAGATCTACTAGAAGCCAGGCGATGAGCATCCACAACACCGGATCGAACGCGTTCATCGTAAATATGTGCGAAAGCGACAAGTGAGATCGGCGCAACCAAGTACTGCCAGCGAGGCCAGGAACATCGCCCAGCGGCCCCCTCCCAGCTTGCGCGCCAACAGACGCTGTCATCACGATCGTGCCCACATCGGCTAGCATCGGCAAAAGCCGCAACGCGTACAGCGAAACTCCGATCGTATGCTCCAGCAGCCATGCAATCCATGCGATCAACGGAGGCTGGTCCATGTATCCCCAGGCCGGATGCTCTCCACAGGCGAGATAGTACATTTCGTCGCGAAAATATCCGTAGTCGTGGAGCAGCCACGAGATAGAGCAAGACCCGAACAAAGGCTACGCACCAGACGGCAGCCATGCCGGGCGTAAAGCGACTTGAGCGTGAAATCGACTGATCTAACGTGACTTCTTTGATTTGCCCGTCTCCTAACTTCAGATTGGTTTGAACCGTGTCTATGTTGCCGACGACTGTTTGGTGTCTACCGTTCTAAGGTACGTAAAGTCATCTATCAGAGTTCAACAGCATCGACTTGGACAAAAAAAAATCGCCGACGAAAACTATTCTGAGCTGTTGGGGCATGTAAACTCGCACAGGCTGGTACCCGCCCTTCGTCATTTCTCCTTGGGAGCCAATATGGGAGCCGAAGCTAATTTAGCTTTGTTTGGGATTGCAGCATCAGAGCGACTCAGATGGTAAGACGCAGGCACTACCTGGGGGCACTACGCCACCAACCTGCCATCCGGCGACTTTCGCCATCTATCCGCGGAAGTATAAGTAAGAGCCCAGGATGCAGCACAACACAACCGCCGATCCCACAACTTCTCGCCAATCCCAACTTGCGCGTGTGCGGTCGGTGTCTGCTTTGCTCGTGGTTTCAAAAGTCAGGCCTTGGATTTTTGCATACTCGGGTTCTGCGGTCATATAACTCACCGTCACCATCACGATTGCCGACACCACGGTGATCAGCACGCTGAAATATTGAAAATAAATATTGTTAACGACCCATAAAAAGGAGCCAGGAGTATATCCGTCCTGAAGTCCGCTAAGCCCTAACGTGACCGGAGTATCGACCAGCATCCGGAAAATGCCCAGCGCGAAGCCAACGATCATTGCCCAAAGCGCGCCCTTCGCGTTGAGTCGTTTAAAAAAGACTCCAAAGAAAAACACGACAAATATAGGAGGCGCAAGATACCCCTGCACTGCCTGCAAATAGTTATAGAGACCATTGGCGCCCTTGATGACGGGGATCCATGCCAGCGCCACCAGCACCATCACTGCGGTTGCGATTCGCCCCGTTCGGACAATTTGATGTTGAGTGGCTTTAGGCTTCCACTTGCCGTAAAGGTCCACAGTGAACAGTGTCGAGCAAGCGTTGAATACTCCGGCTAACGAGCCCATCAAGGCCGACAGCAGGCCCGCAACCACGATTCCACGAAGTCCAGGGGGTAGCAAATATTCGACCAGCAAAGGAAACGATCCCTGCGCCGCGGAAGGAATCGCATGACCGTCGGGGCCGATGATCTGGGCCAACTCCGGAATCTTCCCGCTCTTTGCCAGCGCGTAACAGACCAGGCCTGGAACAATAAATAAATAAACCGGCGACAATTTTAGAAACGACGCAAAGATACTTCCCCGCCTCGCAACTTTTTCATTGGGAGCCCCAAGAGCGCGCTGAACAATGTACTGATCGGTGCACCAGTACCAGAGGCCAATAATAGGCGCGCAAAACAGCATGCCCAGCCACGGATAATTTCCATTGAAATACCACGCCTGCTTGACCACTGCCCCTGCAGTATTTGTTTCCAAAACCGGTGACCAGGTCCCCTGCACTCCCGCAGGAATTAATGGCTTCCACAGATTGAACATGTCGGAGCCGCACCAGTACCGGAGTTCGTGCCATCCACCAAGTTTCGCCAGACCATAGAAGGTCAGACACGCCGACCCGCCGATGAGCACGATTGCTTGAACCGCATCGTTGTAAGCCACGGCTCGCATTCCGCCGAGCATGGTGTAGAGTCCAGTCAGCACGATCACCAGGACTGAGCCGATCCAGAAGCTATCGATATCCATTCCACCAATTCGTAAATGCAATTCCGGCAGAAGCGTTCCGAAAACCACCCCGCCCGCGAAAATTCCTACCGCGATTTTGGAAACGATAAAGGTGATAATGGAGACAATCGATAACACATAGCGGGACGCCGTGCTGAAGCGCCGCTCCAAAAACTCGGGCATGGTGAACACCATGGACCGCATGTAAAACGGCACGAAGACCCATCCCAGCACCAGCAAACACCAGGCATGCAGTTCGTAATGCGCCAGGGCCACGCCGCTGGTTGCCCCTGCTCCTGCCAGTCCGACCACATGTTCGGAGCCGATATTGGAGCAGAAATATCGACGCGCCGATAATCCACCAGCTCAGGTTGCGTCCGGCAAGAAAATAATCGGCGGCCGAATCTTTACTCTTGCGCACGACCCACCAGGCAACGCACAGGAGGATGCCGAAATAAATAGAAATTACCAACCAGTCGATCCCAGTGATCCGGGAGGTGGCAAGTGCGAACAGAGGAATCAGGTTGAGGGTATGCATTTTTTCATTCTTCGCAAAGCACGCAATAATATACGCGGAAAGAATGAGTAGACTTCAAGCAAATTTAAGTTTGTTTAGGATTCTCAGCTCAGGAGGGACTCAGATGGTTAGAGCGATCTCAGCAGTCTCAATCCGATTGCGGCCGTTGGCCTTCGCGGCGTAAAGCGCCTCGTCCGCTGCACGCAATAACGATTCGCAGTTGAATGTGTTCTGCTTGCCGGGTTGTGCCACTACGCATCCCACACTGAGCGTGACCGCAATCTCAAACGGAGGATTTCCAAAAGGGCGATCGCTGATTGCACGCCGCAGTCTTTCCCCAGTGGCAGCCAGTCTCGCGGAGTCACATCCCGGCACAATGATCAGGAATTCCTCGCCGCCGTAGCGGCCGACCCAGTCGTAGCTGCGGACTGAGGCTCCTAATCGGCGTCCCGTTTCCTGCACAACCATGTCGCCGGTCAAGTGCCCGTGGGTATCATTGATATCTTTGAAATGATCGAGGTCGGCCATGATGATGCCCAACTCTTCTCCGGTTCTGTGGCTCCGGCGGGCTTCCCTTTCCATCACCTTAAAAATGGCGCCCCGATTCCATAGGCTGGTCAGAGGATCGTGTTCCGCTTCGAATTGAAGGGCTTGTTGAGAACGCAGCAGAGCTTCTTGCAGTTCCAGAATGCGCTGTCCGGCTCGCACCCGCGCCCGCAGTTCTTTCACGTCGAAGGGCTTGGTCAAGTAATCGTCAGCTCCGGCGTCGAGTCCCGCAACTACGTCGTGCTTCTCGTCCTTGGAAGTCAACAACACCACATAACGATAGGGTCCGGATTCGCCTTCACGGATCTTGCGACAAAGATCGATGCCATCCATCCCTGGCATTACCCAATCCAGGATCGCCATGTGCGGGGAATTCTTCTCTTGCAAAATTTTCCAGGCTTCCAGACCGTTATTCACCGCGACCACACGATAGTTCCAGCGCCGCAACCAGCTTTCAAGTAGATGCCGAAAAACGGGATCGTCTTCGGCGATAAGGACCGTATCCAGGCCGGAGGCAGGATTTGCCAACCCGAGCGTCGAGTCCACAGAGAAGAGTGGGGTCTTCATTTGGACGACGCTGCTTGTCTGAGCACCAACTGAAGAGCCTCAACCTCGCGCTGTAGAGCGGCGAACGCTTCGGGTGCTGCGGAAAGGTCTTTAGAGCTTCCAATATTTTCTAAAATTTGCGCGGCACGGGACGCCAGAGGGGCTCCTAAACAACTGACCTCGCCCTTTATGCTGTGAGCTCCCCGCATCGTATTGTCGGAGTCCGATCTGGCGACGGCGTCTTGCAACTTCATCAGGATTTTGGGGGACTCTGCGAGAAAGATACCAATAAGTTCCTGAAGCAATTCTTCATCGTCGCCAAGGCGCTCCAGTGTCTCCGCCTTATTCCAAACTCCTATGGCAGCGGCGGCTTGACTCATGATTGAACCTGCGCTGAAACCACGAAAGAATCGTTCTTCTCGGCGAACGTAAGTTCTTTCATTGGCTTCATCTCTCAACCTCAAATAGGTGGATGCGTTCTATTAAGTCCCACCATTCTTAAGATGCAGTATGGCTTGGATTACCTTCCGGCCTCCCGAACGAAGGTACATAACCGAAGTTATGGGAACAGGCGCGTCTTTCGGGTATCCCGATAACCCATAAATCGCTGAAGCCGGGCACTGGGACGCCGATGTGCATTGAGTCATGCAAAATGCAGGCAAATCCCAGCCCTCCCCCACCGCTCACGTTATGGCAGCGATTAAAGGCTCATTATTCCGTTATCTGAAAACTAGTGGATGAGAAAAAAGCGTGTCTGTATCCCATGGGCAGAAGCAAAAGAAGACTTCGGGTTGGGGTTGCCGCAGGTTTTATTGGAGCGATGCTGTTGACCAGTTCACTGGACTTCCTAAGCTGGCGTCATAAAGAAGCAGCTTCGAAAGAAGCGGATTCTGTCGCGCTCGGCTATGCGGTGATACGAGCGCTCGATCTGACTCTGGCGGATGTTATTGAAACCGAAACCGGAGCTCGAGGTTTCGCTTTAACTGGTAAAGATCAATTTCTGGAACCTTACAATTCCGGACAACTAGCATTGGAGCAACATTTGCAATTGCTGAGTGACTTGACCCTCCGTAGTGCTGAGCCGCACTGGTTAGCCCCTCTTACCCAGGATATCAATGCCTCGTTGTCGCTATCCCGTCAAATCGTTTCAACGCGGCAACGCTCGGATGATCCCGCAAGTTCCTTCCAACTTCGGAGACAAAAAACCTTTATCGATGCGATTCGGAATCAAGTTGCCGAAGAAGAGGCAAAGCAAACTCAAGCGCTCAATCAAAAGTCGGAGCGCGGGTTCGCGAAGAGAAGAAGCTCAGACGTCGTTATCGCAATTAGCACCATAATCGAATTGGGACTCCTGGGAATTGCCTGGCTGGCGGTGGCAAGGTCATTAATGCTGAGCGAGAATTCCCGGGCTGAAGTTGAAAACTCCAACGTCGAACTCGAACGCCGGGTCGCCGAGCGTACTGAACAACTCTCAGCCCAGACACAATTATTGAAGTGGTCAGGGGATGCCCTGCGCACCGAAAGCCGGACTTTGCAATCCGTGCTCGACAACATGGAAGAGGGCCTCACCACCACCGACACCTGGGGACGCTTTACTTTGTGGAACCGTGCCGCCGAGAACATTCTCGGAGTTCCTCAGCAGGAAAATCTCCCTATAGATCGTTGGAGCGGAACCTACGGGCTTTATATGGCCGACGCGGAAACGCTTTGTCCCACAGCCGATTTGCCTCTCGTAAGGGCCATGGCCGGGGAATCTTGCGATCAGGAAATGTTTGTCCAAAATTCCGCGCGTCGCGAAGGAGTATGGATCGAGGTTTCCGCCCGCCCGCTGAAGGACGAGGACGGCGCGATCCATGGGGGCCTGGCAACTTTTCGCGATATCTCCCGCAGGAAACGCGATCAAAGTGAGATTCGCATTCTGAACGACGAACTGGAGCACCGGGTAGTCCAGCGCACAGAACAATTGCAGGCGGCAAACAAGGAACTCGAATCATTCACCTACTCGGTCTCTCATGATTTGAGAGCCCCACTACGCCACGTCAGCGGATTCTCCAAGATTCTGATCGAAGAATTCGGCGCCAATCTTCCGCCCGCAGCAAAAACTTACCTGGAACGCATCGCTCAAGGCACTCGCAAAATGGGTGTCCTGATCGACGAATTGCTGGCCCTCGCTGGAGTCGGACGACATGAGTTGAGCCCCCGACCGACAGAGCTAAATCCGCTGGTCGAGGAGGTTGTGACCATGTTGGCTCCCGACACAGATGGGCGAAGCATCGAATGGAAAATCTCTGAGTTGGGGCAGGTTGACTGCGACCCGGTCCTGCTGCGGCAAGTTTTCCAAAATCTTCTCGCCAATGCGCTTAAATTTACCCGGCCACGAGACTGCGCAGTGATCGAAGTTGCCCGCATGGAAAATACAGACACGCCCACCTTTTTCGTGAGAGACAACGGAGTCGGCTTTGACATGAAATACGCCGACAAACTCTTCGGTGTATTTCAGCGCTTACATCGCAGCGAAGACTTTGAAGGCACCGGCATTGGCCTGGCAACAGTTCACCGGATAATCCAAAAACACGGGGGACGAGCCTGGGCAGAAGCCGACCTCGACAAAGGCGCCACTTTTTTCTTCAGCATTGATCTGCCGATGGCAGTTGAAGTCCAGGCCAAAGCTGTTATGGCGGGAGGTCACGCATGAGCGCGCAAGTGGAAATACTTCTGGTGGAAGACAGCCCCGAAGACGCCGATCTTGCCCTGCACGCCCTTCGCAAAGGAATGCTCGTGAACACCATATTTGTCGTTCACGATGGCGAGGAAGCCTTGGATTTCATTTTTTGCCGCGGAGTTTTCGCGGATCGGTCATTCAATGACCCACCCAAACTGGTTCTGCTCGATCTGAAGCTCCCAAAAGTGAATGGCATTCAAGTTCTAAAAGAAGTGAAGGGAGATCCCAGGACGCGGCTGATCCCGATTGTGATTCTTACCTCCTCCAAAGAGGAGCGCGATTTAGTCGCGGGATACGACCTTGGGGCGAATAGCTTTATTCAGAAGCCGGTGGACTTCGAACAATTCCAGGAGACCGTGAAAAGTGTTGGGTTGTATTGGATGGTAACGAACCAACCACCGGTTCCAACAAAATCTTTGGAACCCGCCGCCGAGGCAACAGCATGAGTGCTGCCGCAGCCCAAGCCGCCGATTGGCAATCTCGTGCAGCCCCGGCCCAAGCTCGAAATATTGATCCTTGAAGATAATGCAGCGGATAGCGAGTTGGTTCTTTCTGAGCTCCATCGAAACGGCTTTGACGCCTCTGGCATTGTGGTTCAAACCAAAGAAGATTTTCACAAACGAATTAAAGGACCGCAGCCGGACATCATTCTCGCCGACTATAACCTCGGCGACTGGAGAGGAATGGATGCTCTGGAGATACTTCGGCAAGAAGGACTCGACATTCCGGTCATCCTGGTTACTGGTGCGCTGGGGGATGAGACTGCCGTCGAGTGTATTAAACAAGGAGCGACCGACTACGTACTGAAAGACAAGTTGAACCGCCTGCCCGTCCGCCATTCATCGCGGATTAAAAGAAAAAAGGTTGAGGGATGAAAAGAAACAGGCCGAGGAAGTGCTGGCCAAAAAAGTCGCCGAGTTGGCCCGCTCCAATCGGGACCTGGAGCAGTTTGCCTACATCGCTTCTCATGATCTGCAAGAGCCCTTGCGCATGGTTTCCGCTTACACCCAACTCTTGGCTGAGCGGTACAAGGGAAAACTGGATGAGCAGGCGGACAAATACATTTACTACGCGATCGATGGCGCCACCCGAATGCAGGATCTTATTCATGATTTGCTGCGATTTTCCCGCGCCGGCCGCCTCGAAACCACCTACCAAACCATCGACAGCAACGCGTTAGTAAAGCGGGCGGTAGAAAACCTGCAACTCGCCATAGTCGAGAGCGGTGCGACCGTGAAATATAACGACCTTCCAACTTTGGTCGGAAACAGTCCGCAACTGGAACAGGTATTCCAAAATCTGATCGCGAATGCGGTGAAGTTTCGCAACGGCGCCATACCAATCATTTCGATCACTGCCAAGCGCAACGGGGATAAGTGGATCTTCTCCGTGACCGATAACGGGATCGGAATTCCTGCCGAACATGCGCAGACTATCTTCTCGATCTTTCAACGCCTCCATGCGCGATCTGAATACTCGGGAAATGGCATTGGCCTTGCCATTTGCAAAAAAATCGTGGAGCAGCACGGGGGCGAGATTTGGCTGGGTGAAACCAAAGGTCCCGGCTGCACCTTCAACTTCAGTATTCCGGCGCGGGAAACAGGGAGTGGAAAATAAATGGCCCAAATCAAACAGGTTTTGCTGGTGGATGATAATCCAGCCGATGTTGATCTGACCTCGGACGTTTTAAGCAGAAACTCTTGTCCGAGTTGCATACAGTCTGTATTCGACGGATTATCCGCCATCGAAGTGCTGAAACGGCGAGGTATTTATAAAAATTCCGTTCGCCCCGATTTGCTGCTCCTTAGACCTGAATTTACCCGGCAAGGACGGCAGGACCGTTCTTGAGGAAGTTAAAGCCGATCCTGAATTGAGGAGTATTCCAGTGGTAATTTTCAGCACCTCAGAGCGCTGGCGGATGTTCAGCGCTGCTATGAATTGGGAGCCAACTGTTATGTGAACAAACCTGGCAATCTTCAAGATTTCAATTCAACGGTCAGCGCCATTGCGAATTTCTGGTTTTGTCATTCTCTGTTTCCAGGAAAAGAGTCCTAATGGAAGTCAAAGCGCCTGCTGCACACGTGTTGCTGATCGAAGACAATCCCGGAGACGCCGACCTGGTACGCCTGCGATTAGTGGAATCCAGCACTGATCTGGAAGTGGCTTGCGTCAATCGCCTCTCTGCCGGGTTGAAATCGCTATCTGAAAAAGTTCCAGCGGTGGTCCTGCTCGACTTGAATCTGCCCGACAGTCATGGGGCCGACACCTTCCGCCAGATACTTCATAAAGCCCCAACCGTCCCGATTGTCGTGCTGTCGGGGCTTGAGGATGAAGTGCTGGCCACGAAAGCCGTCCATCAGGGAGTCCAGGACTATCTCGTAAAGGGACGCTTTGACAGCAAGCAATTGTCGCGGGCAATCCGTTACGCCATTGAACGCCAGGCGCTGATTACCTCGCTCGATATGAGCCGCAAGCAACAATTGCAGTTCAAAGACGAGTTCCTGTCGCACGTTTCCCATGAACTTCGCACGCCGCTTACTTCCATCCATCAGTTCGTGACCATTCTGTTGGACGGCCTGGCCGGCAACATTCTCGACGAGCAGCGCGACCACCTGGGGACAATCCTCGGCAGCGTCAATCAGTTGCGCACCATGATCGACGATTTGCTCGAAGCAACCCGAGCGGAATCCGGCAAACTTCGCGTCGAACCTCGTTGCATAACTATCGCGGAGGTAATTCAGCAGGCCGTGAGCATGTTGGGCGCAACCGCTCGCGAACGGAAAATTAAATTAACCACCGCGATCGACGATGGAATTCCGCTACTCCTTGCCGATCCCGAACGGGTTCTTCAGATACTTCTCAATCTGATCGATAACGCTTTGAAGTTCACGCCTGCCGATGGGTCGGTAACCGTTAAGGCCAGCCTGAATTCCAAAGATCCGGAGTTCGTGAACATCTCGGTCGTCGATACCGGCAGAGGAGTGAGCTCCGAATCCAAACATCTGATCTTTGAGCGCCTCTATCAGGACCCCAACTCTAGTCTTAATAGCCGTAAAGGCTTGGGGCTTGGCCTTTATATCGTGCAGGAATTGGTAAGACTGCACGGAGGACGGATTTGGGTAGAAAGCCAATTGGGAAATGGCAGCGACTTCTCCTTCACGCTGCCTGTCTTTTCATTGTCGAAATTGTTAGCACCCATGGTGACACCTCAGGGCAAACTTTCCCAGCCACTGGTGCTTCTGAAAATTCAACTGGCACCGAAACTAGGGCCCGGACTTCCCGAATGGAGCAGTACCCGCCAGAAGTGCGTGGAGATTCTGCGCAGTTGCATCTCGCCAGACAAAGATATTGTCCTGCCTGCGATTTCAGAAAGCGGTGTCAGTGAAATCATTTTGGTGATCGCCGCTGCCGATGAGCATGGCGCCAATGTCTTATTAAAAAGAATTTCAGGCCAAATGGAACGCTCGCCGGAGTTGCGCAATCACGCAACCGTCGAGATTTCTGTCGAGCACTTAACTGTTCCCTCCTCCAGCACCGCCCTCCCTTTAGAACAACTGGTGCAACAAGTCGGAAATGCAATTCATCGAGTGGCCATCTCGGCGCTCCGGCAACCGGACTCTGTAACACCGTCCCAAGCCGGATTCACCCAAAACAATAAAGCTCGGGGAGAAATTATCTCCGTAAATGAATTAGACGCCGAGTTTCCAATTGCAGCGCTCGAACTTACGAAATGAGGAAATAATAATGGATAAGCAAAAAATACTGATTGTTGACGACGATCCCGATCTGAGAAAGGGATTAAACCTTCGCTTGCGGGCGAACCACTACGAAACGGCTTACGCCACCGATGGAGTTTCAGCTATGTCGATGGCGCAGAAAGAGCAGCCCGATCTAATCATTCTGGATATTGGACTGCCCGCGGGCGACGGCTATGTGGTGTTGCAGAGATTGCAGGAAAACGCATCCCTCGCGACCATCCCGGTCATCGTCTTGACGGCACGCGACCCTCAATATAATAAAGATCGGATTTTGCGCTCGGGAGCAACCGCATTTTTCCAAAAGCCCGCCGATAATGTCGAACTGTTAGGAGCGATACGGTCGGTGCTGAATCCATCGTGGCCGGGTACTACGGTAGCGGCACCATCTTAGGCTAGCCCACTAATCCTCATTGGAAATCGACAAAGCCATGATATTTTCATGGCTCGATTTCCGGGAGGATTTGTACATGAGAAACATCGGCCCCGGGCTCCTGATTTCCGTTCTGCTAACCTCTTTCGGCGCCGAGCACCTTGTTGCGCAGGCTGTGGCCTCCGGTCCTTCGGATGCGAGAGCCCAGAAAACATATCACCAGGCACTTTCCTATGAGGCGAGTCGTAACACTGCAGTGGCGCTGGATTACTTCAAGAAAGCGGACAAGCAGGATGGCGGACACTGCGTCGCCTGCAAAGACCAAATAATCGAGTGCGCCGAGGAACTGGGGCAATGGAAGGATGCCGAAGAGGCTGCTCAGCAAATGATCTCCGATGCCAGGAAACCGGAAGCTGCGGCACTCGCACACTTCCATCTTGGCGCATTACTTGCCAGGGAAGCCATGCACAACAAGAAGCAGGAAGTTTTCAGCCACGCCCACGACGAAATGACTGAGGCCCTAGCCGCATTCGCAAATTTTCCAGACGCTCTCTTTGCCGATGGAGTTATTCTCGCGCGGCTGCATCATGACGCCGCTGCCAAGGCTGAATTCGAACAGTTCGTAAAACTCCGTCCGGAAGAGTCTGTGGGTCGTCAACGGGCACTCCGCTTTATTGCCGACCCAGAATTGGCCCGGGCCCGGATGGTCCCCCCTTTTGCAGTCACCACGCTCGACGGCAAGCGTGTTTCGATGGATGATCTAAAGGGCAAAGTTGTCCTAATAGACTTCTGGGCCACATGGTGCCGCCCTTGTCTGCAGGAGCTTCCGCATGTCCGAGATATCGCGAATAAATTTCGGGGTCAGCCCTTGTTTATATTGAGCGTGAGTCTCGATTACGACGAGAAGAAGTGGAAGGATTTTGTAACGAAGAACGAAATGACCTGGTCGCAGTACCGGGATGGAGCATTCCAGGGACCTGTCGCTAAGACATTTGAAGTAGAGTCCATCCCAGACATGTTTACAGTGGACTCCGATGGCGTCCTCCAAGACCAACACATGGATGCCGCCGTAGAGGGAAAGTTGAAGAAACTGCTGATGAAGGCCAGCGATCTGCAGGCGAGCCAGGTGCAGGCTAGCGGGGTGAAGGCTAATGAAAAGCCACTTCAGTAGCCGCTTTTAGTTCGCCGTGATATTGAAACTTGCGGCCGTGCCCTCCACTGCGTTGGGGGCGATCCACATATCATAGGTTCCAGGGGGGACCACCCACTTCATCTCCGGATCGTAGGATCCCAGATCTTTCACATTCACTGAAAATTTCACGGTTCTACGTTCGCCAGCATTCAGTGTGATGCGCTGGAATCCTTTTAGCTCTCGCACCGGCCGCGAAGTGTCGGCCACACGATCATGCACGTAGAATTGCACTACTTCGGTTCCCGCCCTTGGCCCGTCATTGCTTATTTCCGCCGATACGCGCAACGTTCCCGATGGCGAGATCGAAGCACTTTCGATGTGCACCTCTCCGTACTTAAAAATCGTGTAGGTCAGTCCGTATCCAAATGGGAAAAAGCGGCTCTTTGCTTTCGTCGAGATATCCTGTGTGCCAGCGGCTATTAGACGTTGGGCGTCCAGTAGCTTTGTGGTTGTAATAAATCGGAATCTGTCCGACGGACCTGGGCCAGCTAAGCGGCAGTCTCGCGCTCGGCGCGGCGTCCCCAAACAGCAAGTCCGCAATTGCATTTCCCGCTTGCACTCCGGGAAACCAGGCCTGCATGATCGATGGGACGTGATCTTTCGCCCACGTAATGTGCAGCGGGCGGCCACTTTCCAATACAAGAACCACCGGCTTCCCCGTCGCCACAATGGCCTCCAGTAATTGCTGTTGCTTGTCGGGAAGATCAAGGCTGGCACGAGCGCTCGCCTCGCCAGTCATTTGCGCAAGCTCTCCGATAAAAAGAACGACCACATCGGCTTTAGTTCGCCGCATTGATCGCGTCGTGCATGCTTGCTGGTCCAGCGGCACTTTCATTTCCGGCCGCTCCCATTGCAGTCGTGGGCGCAGGCGCGGCACCGTTAACGCTGTAGGTTTTCTCCATCGAATGAATATCGGCGCCTTTGGCGTACAAAATATTGGCGCCGGGTAGTTTACTTCTGATGCCTTCGAGTGGAGTCACCGCATCCGTTGCTTTGCCATTACCAGCCCACGGGCCGAGCTGATCGTTCTTGGAATCGGCAAGGGGGCCGATCACGGCTATGGTCTTAGTATTTTTCGACAGCGGCAAAAGGTTCCCATCATTTTTCAAAAGCACGATGGATTCCTGAGCCAGTTGGCGAGCAACCTGTAAATTTTCCGGAGACAAAATGTCGCGTTGCGCCCGGGCCGGGTCCGTATAAGGATTGTCAAAGAGTCCGGCGCGAAACTTGATCCGCAAAACCCGGCGGACGGCTTCATCCACCACGCTCATCGGCACCTTGCCGGATTGAACCAGCGACGGCAGTTGCTTGCCAAAATCGCCTCCTGCCATATCCATGTCAACCCCGGCCAGGATCGCTTTCTCCGCGGCTCCGGCACTGTCACTTGCGATGCCATGCGCAATTAACTCTTTCACCGATGTGTAATCACTCACCACGAACCCATTGAATCCCCACTCGCGCTTTAGGATGTCGGTTAGCGTGTGATGATTGGCGCTGGCCGGCACACCATTCAGATCATTAAAGGCCGCCATGATAGTGCCGCTGCCGGCTTCTACCGCGGCGTGGAATGGAGGCAGATAAACCTCCCGCAACAGTTCCTCGGAAATGTCCACCGTGTTGTAATCGCGTCCACCTTCAACAGCGCCATACGCCACGAAATGCTTCGCGCAAGCGATCACGCTTTGCGGATCCGCCAGATTTTGTCCCTGGAAACCGCGCACTCGTGCAGCGGCAATCACCGATCCCAGATATGGATCTTCTCCCGCGCCTTCGACAATTCGCCCCCACCGCGGATCACGCGCAATATCGACCATGGGCGCGAAAGCCCACTTCACTCCGTCGGCAGTTGCCTCTTTAGCCGCGACACGCTCTGACTGTTCAATGAGTGCCGGATCGAAACTGCTGGCGCTGCCAATCGGCACCGGAAATATAGTGCGATATCCGTGAATCACGTCATACCCGAACAGCAGGGGAATTTTCAGGCGTGATTGTTCGACCGCAATATGCTGCGCCGCATTGGTCTGGGCGGCTCCGAGAACGTTAAATAAAGAGCCAGCACCCTGCTTCACCAGGTCCAGATTTTCGTTAGTTGCGCCATCGTACTGTGCAAGCTGTTCCGCTTTCTCTTCGATGGTCATTCGCTGCAACAGATCGTCGATGCGACGTTCCGTGGCGGGATCAAGCGCGCTCTGGGAAAAACCCCTTCCGTTGAAGCAAAATGTCAACAATAACGCAACGAAAAATGAAAGAAAAACGACACGGGCCGAACGAACCATCGAATCCTCCGTATTGTGTACCAGATGATTGTCCGAAAATCCCTTTGCGTCAAGGCTGGGGCATTTGTGGGGAGAGAGAATGTTCTAGAGGGCCGGGGAAATTAATTACGGTCTGCGTAATATCCTTCTCTGGTCTGGACGGTCAATCCCTTTTGCTTCGTGGTGAGTTGAATTTTGTGATATCCCTCGGCTGCCGTAGATCCTCGGTCAGGAGTGTATCCGAGGCTATATTGATGCCGGAGTTCGTTTTCGATCTGCGCATAAATCTCTTCGATGGGTTGCTTTTTTGAAATCTCAAATAGCCGCCCACCCGTCTCATTAGAAATCCGCTCCAATATTTTCTTGCCGTCGGGGCGCTCCTCTCCAGGATGTCGTTGTCCTCCCCCGCCATGCCGTCCCATGCCCGGTCCGCCCCAACTTGGCCGCCCGAAACTGCTCTGACCTTCGTCGTCCTTGAAAAAGATCGAATACACGACCGTATCTGCGCGTTGAGCCGACTCAATTGCGGTAGCGAGACTCTCTTTGCTGCCTCGATCAACGCCATCAGAAAGCACTACTACCGCTTTCCGTCCTTGTTGCTTCTTCATCAGTTCATCGGAGGCCAAATAAACTGCGTCGTAAAGCAAAGTACCGCCGCCGCTCCAGGTTCGCCGCGACCCGCGCGGTGATTGCGGGCCGGAGGACGGAGTGTTCTGCGGATCCTGAGTGAATTGCGGAGTCTGTAGCGAATCGAGAGAGGCCTCGAGCTTTTCATGAGAAGGCGTGAGATCTTGCAGCAACTCAACTTCGCGATCGAAATGGATCACAAACGCCTTGTCAGTATCCTCTCGAACCATCTGATCCAGAAAGCTACGGCTGGCGCTTCTCTCCTGATCGAGTACGCGGCGTTGACTGAGGCTGGTATCAACGAGCAAGCCTAGAGTCAGAGGGAGGTCATTCTCGTGCGTGAAGTAGTGAATATCCTGCGGCCGGCCGTCTTCCGTCAAAGAAAAATCGTCTTTATTGAGATTACTGACCACCTTTCCGTGTTTGTCGCGCACCGTGGCCAGCACCGTCACCACATTGACGTTTACGTTTACGGTAAGTTTGGGCTTCGTGTCGGGTGCCGCAACTCTGTCCGCTCCCAAGTTCGGACCGGATTGGGCCAAGGCGCTGACGGCAACCAGCGACGATATGGCGACAGTGAAGACGGACAGAGCGCGGGTTGAGTGCAAGAAACTTTGCCTACGTGACAGAAGCGTTCATTCCCTTTCGGAAAAATGCTATCGCGAGTGTATCTGCTATCTAATGAGAAACGGATTTACCTGGGATGGTTGCGGTACTCAAAGTAAAAATTTGTAAAACAGTTTCAGTCTCCTGTTCCGCAAGTACAGGTTCCATGTCCACTGCCCAACGTACGAATAAACTGACATTCCCCCTGAAGCATTCCGAGATTATCGGCGCGCACTCGAACGGCTTCAGACCGGGTTTCCGTTATGGTGGGACTCGACGGGTCGGTTTGGAGGTGCGTTTCCCACGCGGATAATGTTCCTGCCGGGACAAAAGATGAAGGATCGCAATTAGGATTACTCGTTTCATCCGCGGGGACTATTTGCACTGTACCAGTAGTTAGTTTAGTTCCCGTTAAAGGGTTCGAAGTGAGATCGGTTGTCAGCGATAACGTGAGCAAACCGTTGCTCGTAATTTGACATCCGCAACATTCGGTCAGTTGCTGATCTGGGGCAAAAACATAGATCATGGCGCAAAGGTTTTCCCCGGCCATCCCTGAATTAGTGATGCGGAGAGTTTGATCGCCGCCCGGCGTGTTGGAGCGCGTAAAGTAGTTTATTAGTGCCGCGGGCTCAACAGTGAGTGTCGCGGAACCGTGAGCCGGACCGGAACTGGCAGAGATTGTGGTCGTGCCGATTCCTACTCCCGCAGCGTCGCCGGTACTCGTCACAAACGCTACAGTCGTATCTGCAGCTGCCCAGGTCACAGCGTCAGTAACGTCCGAAATCGTCCCATCAGCGAATGTTGCGTTGGCTTTAAGTTGGATAGATGACCCTAATCGAACAGTTGAGTTCGCGGGCACGATCACAATTGAAGACGCATCCACCACCACACTGGCGCTGGCGGAAAGTTGGCCCGAAGTCCCTGTAATGGTCGCCCGGCCCGAAGCGTTGGCTGTAACCGTCCCGTTACTACTGACTGTCGCAATTCCGGGAGGGTTGACCGACCATGCTACTTGCCCGCTGATATCCTTGACACTTTCATCCGAAAATGTCCCATTTGCGGTGAGCTGCATAGAACCGCCACTCGCAAGATAGTGATGACTTGGCGTCACGGCCAAGGCAACCAACACCGACTGGGTAACCGTAAGGGTGACGGATTGGGTTATGGAGTCTAAAGTCGCGGAGATCTTAGCGGTTCCCAGCCGCTTCCCGGTGTCGATACCGTTTGAGTCGACCATGGCAATATTCGCCTGTAGGCTGGCCCAAGTGACCTGCTGGGTAATTTCCTGGATAGTTCCGTCGCTATAAGTTCCGCGCGCCTTTAGTTTTCCGGTCAAACCCAAGGGAACGGAAGGATTGTCCGGTTCAATCGAAATAGAGGTCAGGGTGGCCGATGTAACCTTCAGGGTCGCGGTTCCAGTGACACTTCCTGAAGCTGCGGTGATCGTCGTCGTGCCTACGTCGCCGGGTGTGACTATGCCCGAGTTGTCTATGGTTGCGATGGAAGACTGTCCGGTGATCCAAGTTGCCGTTGCAGTTAGATTTTGAGTGCTCCCATCGCTCAAAGTTCCGGTTGCATGAAATTGTTTGGTCTCATTTTGTGTAATCGAAGTCTTGGGCGGGGTCACCGCGATGGTAACGATCACTGGAGGTTCAATGGTTATTGCATCGGTGCCGCTCACCGAGCCTAGAGTGGCCGTCGCAGTCCCGGTTCCTGTTGTCAGAGCTGTAACCAAACCCGCGCTGGTGATTGTAAAAATCGTGGACGCAGAGCCACTCCACGTCACCTGACTTGTAATGTCCTGCGTGGTGCCGTCGCTATAAGTCCCAGTGGCGGCGAGTTGTTGCGTTTCCCCTTGGGAATAGAAGGCGATGCAGGCGTCACGGCGATCGAGGCCAGAGTAGGCGAGGTCACCGTTATTGCATCCGATCCGCTTACCGACCCCACCGTAGCCGTCACCGTGGCGGTTCCATTGGCCACCGCCGTTACAAGTCCTGCGTTGTTAACGCTGATTGTCGAGGTGGAAGAAACCGTCCACGCCGCAGTCGCTGTTACATCCTGAGTGCTGCCGTCACTGAACGTCCCAGTAACCGCGAGTTGCTGCGTTTTCCCTTTCGTAATCGAGGGAGCAGAGGGTGTGAGCGCAATTGACGTCAAGGTTGCTGCCGACACCGTAAACACTGCCGAACCGACAAGAGAACCCGAATGCGCGCTAATTGTTGCCGTGCCAACTGCGATTGCGGTGATAACCCCGCTGGCGCTCACCGAGATAATATTTGGCGCACTGCTGCTCCACGTGACGCTTGCGGACATATCCTGCGTGCTCCCGTCGGCAAGAGTTCCTGTAACCGTGAGCTGTAGCGTTTTACCTTTTGTAATTGAAGAGGAACTGCTCCCGATCACCAGAGACGTCATCACAGCGGGCGTAACCGTGAAATTCTCCGCGCCTCGGACCGATCCGGAGGTCGCAGTGATAGAGCTTGTGCCCGCCGCTATACCGGTAACCAATCCTGTGGCACTGACGGCTGCGACTCCAGGTGTCGATGAAACCCAAGTGACTGAAGTGGAAATATCTTTGGTGCTGCCGTCAGTAAATGTGCCACTGGCCGTGAGTTGAATGGCTTGACCCTTACCCACCGAGGAAGAGGGCGGGACGATCGTTATCGAGACTATCGCTGCGGGTGGAATAGTTAATTTAGCCGACGCGGCAATCGCGCCGATCATCGCGGTAATATCGGCAGTCCCAGACTGTTTCGCTACCGCCTTGCCAGTTTGATCGACCGCAACCATGCTGGGATGGCTACTCGACCATTGCACAACGGAAGTTAGGTCTTCCCTGCTGCCATCCTTGAAAATACCTGTGGCTTCAAACCGCTCACTGTCTCCTAAAGCCACTGTAGCGCTCGTTGGAGAAACTTCAAGCGATGCTAATGAAGTTAGGTTGCTTTTGCTGCCGGGGCTGGATCCCGACGTGCCGCCGCAGGCGGAAAATAAACCCGTGAGCGAAAAGACCAGGCATAACAAGGCCCTGCGATTCTTTTCCTTGGATTCTCTCCCCGTAGCTCTGCTCTCCATTATTTTTATCAGTCACGGCAGCCGATCCGGGGAAGACACGACTACGCACAATAGACTTATACTTTAGGGTTAGTCCGCGGTGTCCGGAATAGCCTAAACGTTGTACCTACTAAGGATTAGATCATGTGGGCTAGCTGGGGCGGTTAACCCATTCGGTGTAGCACGAAAGGGGCACTAGAACAGGAATTGCAGCCCTGAAAGGTAACTTTCGTCCTCTAAATTCTGCTTTTTGCTCCATCTGACCACAGTAAGAGTGGGGATGGTCGCCGCGCCTTCCGACACGCCTACGTGGCACAGCACCATGGAAGCCCGGTCAATCGGCTGACGGGTTAACAGACAAAATCCGCCCTTGCTGATATTTTGTGCCCGTCCCAGCATGGGCAGTTTCGAGGATTCCTTACCTTTTTCTGAAGCGGCCGGAACATCGCAGGCTTGCACTTCCAGGATTTGGGGAAATCGAGGATAACGCCGTCTTTCACGCTCGGAGCTTTTCACGATGACGGATGATGCCGCAAATAACACGATTCGTAAACTGCTCGAATGGATTAGTTCAACCGCTTATAGATCCTGCTCTAGGCTTGCGAACCGATCACCCGTCCTACGATTCCCGACCGCGTTGACACGCCCATCTTCACCATCACCAATCGCAGAAACGCTTTTACCGTGTTTGGACTAATGTTCATGCGGGTCGCGATCTCCTTGCTGGTGAGCCCTTGAAGCAGCAACTCTACGGTTTCGCGCTCGCGAAGGGTTAGGTCAAATTGTTTGGTAAGCTGCGACAGCGCTGACGTACTTGATGAATAACGCTCCAGCAAAACTCCCAGGGTAGGTTGAGCGCCATTGTTGCAATCGAGACGGAAGGTGCGGCAAATGTAACGTCGGTTTCCTGATTTGAATTCTTTTACAAAGTCCAGTGATTGGCGAGACTGACGGTCTACCAGTCCCGAGCGGATCTTATCCGAGAGGAAAACGTCCAGGCGTTTGATTTTTTCCGGCACATTGGGGAACGTGAGAATCTGCACCGCTTCACTATTACAAGCCAGCTGTTTCAATGTTGGGTCCACTACAGAAACCCGGGTTCGGATAGTCCAATGGGCACAGGTAAACTCCTTCAGTCCGTCTTATCGGTTCGCTAAAACTCACGACTCCGACTCTGGGAGGAGGGTGGTGTCACACGATCTAGCAGCACGGCTATAACCAAAGCTGCACTGCCCGCTTCGCTTCTGACAGCATTACTTGGATTGGGGCCAGGTCGGAGAGTTACCGCATCTCAGACCAAGCTCCTGGGGGAGGAAGAAAGAAAGTGTGTCATTCACCCAATTTGCTGTCAAGCTAAAAAGTATGAAGTAGTCTTACAAATCCCTGTGTATGCAATTAGTTGCACCTTAAGCGGCAATCGTTATAGCCGGACTAATCCTTAGTGACTAGCGCGTTTGGTTAGTCCGCAAGGCTAATACATGCTCACTATTGCGGTATCGCGCCCCTCGGGTGTTTACTAGGTTCTCTTGCGTCCCTCCGGGAGAAGCAGGGTTTGTCCGTTCGCAGTGAAGTTTTCGAAACCGTAAGAAACATTTTATTCACTGGTAAGTTGAGAGTGATCGCAATAATGACGAATCTGAACTCCACACTTACGGCGCTGATTCTGGCGGCGGCTCTCTGTTTTGCGATTCCATTGGAGGCGCAAAATCCTCCCATGAATTGCACACCTGACGGAATTGTGGAAGTTTGCACGCTGACGGACACGACCAACGCTGCGAGTGGACAGACCACGCTGCCGGTAACAGTTTCTCCGTCGGCGACGGTGGCTTACAGCAAGGGCCAGCTTTCCATCCACGCGGAAAATGTGCCATTGGCAGAGGTTCTACACGAGATAGGAGCTAAGACTGGCGAAAATTGAAATCCCTCAGGGAAGTGGCAGCCTTGCACCGGTCTTTGCTAATATAGGCCCTGCTCCTGTTCGCGACGTTCTAGTGTCTCTCCTGAACGGCTCTGGATTTAACTACGTGATTGCGGGGTCTGAAAACGGCTTGAGTACGCTTGACAAAATTGTGTTAAGCCAGTCAGACCAACCCATTCAAGTTGCCGGTAATCCAGGACCGGAGATCACGGACAGCCAATGCCCTCTTTTCCAGCTGGAAAAATACCCGGGCGAACCGCCGCCGTGGATCAGTCATCTCCAGAAGGACGCGCAGCTTTCATGGCCCAAGTCGAGACTGCGAGGGCCGCCGCGATGCAAAGAATCGAGGAAAAATTCGGGAGTCGGTTTGCTTCAGACAATCGAACTCCCGACTCGGGTACAGCCGACTCACCAGCACCAGAACCCCCGCCAGCTCCGGAACCTTTGAATCAATAGCCCTAGTAATATCCAGAACTACGAGTCTGCCCGCGTCCGTCCCACATGGATTAGTTCTTTTGGCTAACACTATTGGGTAGTTGTTCCACTCCTTGCTTCCAAATTACCTTGTTGTTACGTAGTAGTTTCGACTAAGCCACAAGGGTAATTGGAAAGTTACCCAGATAGAAGTCACAGTTTCTCACTGCGCGTCCTAAGCTGAATCCCCCCCTCCCCCCAGCCGGCAGCGCCTCAAATAGGAGGATCCTCAATGAAGAAAGCATTAAGCAGCATTCTGCCCATTTTAACTATCGCTTTGGTTATCGCCGCAGTTTCCGGCGTTGCCTCGGCGCAAATCGGTGGCCCGATTGGCGAAGAGTTCACCACGAACTATTACGCCAACAACACCGCCCGCCGGAGCCCCAGCGGCTTTCCTGCGGTTCACCAACCATGGCTCAGTGTCAGACGACGAATGCTACATGATCTATGTCTTTGACCGCGTCGCAGGAACCGCTCGAATGCTGTGGCTGCCACGTCACATCAAACGGTCTGCAAACCATCAACGTGCACACGCAGCTAACGGCCAACCCGGCGTTTGGCCGTGCCGTACCGAACACTGGCGTGATCCACACCGATTCTGGGCTTCATACTTCCGGTGGTGTTGCAGGTCCAAAGGGCAACAATGAGCACTACCTGCGATCCCGGAAATGTTGTCGTCGCTCCAGGAGATTGATTCCTGGTTTGCACCCACATCCAGAACAAAGTTGGCACTGCGTTCCCGATTACCGAAGACCAGCGGGGACGAAGAATTCCTGAGCGTTCCCCGAACTCGCCAATCTGGAAGCGGATTGCGCTTTCCTGGAATTGCATGCCCAGCAAGCACGGCATCTGCGCACTGCGGCACGTTCGAGAAACAACGGAGACGGCGTAGCTGCTCCAGTGTTCTAACAACTT
>CAWITV010000031.1:0-94605 GCA_963839125.1 uncultured Acidobacteriaceae bacterium | reverse complement strand
CTTTCCCAAGACGATTTCTACCGGGCCGTGCAAAGAAATGATCCACCGCGACAACTTTTCGCTCGACTATTTTCCGATCCTCAAATGCTGGCCCAAAGATGCGGGACGCTTCATCACCCTGCCGTGCGTAATCACGCGCGATCCCAACACCGGAAAGCGCAACGTCGGATGCTACCGAATGCAGGTCTACGACCACCACACCACTCGGTCGCACTGGCAACGGCAAAAAGTTGCGGCGGAGCATTATCGCGAGCGCATGCGAGCGGCGGTTTCGAAAAGCCCCACCCTCCCGCAAAGTGCAGCGGGAAGGATGGGGCACCCTGGTGCGGCGGTTGATGTGATGGCGCGATCTTCGGGGGGATCGGTTCTTATTGAGGGCCACCGGCCTTCGGGGAAGATGGAAGTTGCTGTGGCCATGGGACCGATCCGGCGATAACATTTTCGTCGATTGTTCCTGCGCCACCTGACGTTGAGGAATATTTGATTGCCGGATTTCTGCGGCAGAAGCCGGTTGAGCTAGTGAAGTGCGAGACGGTGGATCTTGAAGTGCCCGCATCGTCAGAGATCGTGCTTGAGGGTCACGTGCATCTCGATGAGCTTCGCACGGAAGGTCCGTTTGGGGATCACACTGGTTTTATTCGCTTGAAGATTTGTATCCCGTGTTTCATATCAGTTGCATTACGCATCGCAAAAATCCTATTTATTCGACGACGATTGTGGGTAAGCCTCCCATGGAAGACGCTTACATGGGCAAGGCAGTGGAGCGCATTTTCCTGCCGCTGATGAAGCTGACGATCCCGGAAATTGTGGACATCAATCTGCCCATCGAGGGCGTCTTCCACAACCTGATGATCGTTTCGATTAAGAAGTCTTATCCCGGGCAAGCGCGCAAAGTCATGAACGCCGTCTGGTCGCTGGGCCAGGCGATGTTTACGAAGTGCATCGTTGTCGTGGACGAAGATGTCAACGTGCAGGACATCGCGCGACGTTACGTTGAAGGCCCTGAATCACATTGATCCGGAGCGGGATATTCAATTCACGCTGGGTCCGGTGGATTCACTGGACCACGCTTCGCGGCTTCCTAATTACGGGTCGAAGATGGGCATTGACGCGACCCGTAAATGGCCCAGCGAAGGTTTTCAGCGTCCATGGCCAGATGAGATTCTGATGGACGAGGAAACCAAGGCGCTGGTGGATCGAAAGTGGAAAGACCTGGACTCTATCAATTCGGCTCCAATCGCCTTCGCATCAGAACCATCACTTGGGTTATCAATGGTATCGGAAAGCAGATCCCTCGCGTTTATTTATTCAGCGCGATTCTTACGCGGGGCTCGGAATCACCGGTTAGATACTGCTATTAAGCTTATAGTTATAGCTATTGGACGAATATGCTAAATGAACACGACGCCACGATTTATTTTTGGCGTCGAATGAGTGGGTTGCGTGATTTATGGCGATAGGAGGGCTTGACAACATTCGAGCCGAAGCGCCTCGACGGTTTTCCATCGTCTCCAGCATGTGGCGCTTTCTCTTGTTGGCCTGCAAAACTTTCTTTCTCAACCGCAGCGACTTAGGAGTGACTTCGACGAATTCGTCGTCGGCGATGAATTCGATTGCCTGCTCCAGATTCAATTGACGGAAGGGAACCAGGCGGACCGCGATATCGCCGTAGAAGATCGGATGTCGTAAGTTTCTTTTCGCGGACGACGTTGACGTCAAGATCGGTATCCTTGGCATTCTCCCCGATAATCATTCCTTCATAGACGTCGATGGTGACGCCTACGAAGAGTTCTCCGCGCTCTGGAGGTCGTAAGAGAATAGGGGTGGTGACGCCATCGCGGTCGGCTACCAGCGCTCCGGTGAGCCGATGCGGAATTTCACCCTGCCGCTCGGTGTATCCATCAAAAGTGAATTCATCACAATTGTTCCGCGGGTATCGGTCAGCAACTGGCTGCGGAGTCCAATTAGTCCGCGGCGGGACTCGAAACTCGATGCGAACGCGTCCATAGCCATGGTTATGCATGTTGAGTACCTGACTTTTCCGCGAGCCTAGCTGCTCCATGACTACGCCAACGAATTCTTCGGGAACGTCGATGGTGACTTTCGACCGGCTCCATCAGTTTTCCGTCGACCCGCCTGGTCACGATTTCGGGCTTGCCCACCATGAGCTCGTAACCTTCTCCACGCATCATTTCGACGAATCGAAGTTGAAGCTCTCCGCGTCCGGCCACGATAAAGGAGTCAGTAGTATCGGTATCCTGAACCCGCAATGAAACGTTAGTCAGCATTCTTTTTGCAGACGATCACGCGAGTTGCGGGAAGTGACAAAGTGCCTTTCGTCGCGCAAAGGCGAGGTGTTTACGGTGAATAGCATCGCAATCGTCGGTTCATCGATGGTGATGGGCGGCAAGGGCGTGGGATTCTCAACGTCGGTGATGGTCTCGCCGATCCTGGCTTCCACCCCCGCGACAGCCAGATGTCCCTGAGCGTGGTTTCGGTATGTCCGTGCGCTCCAAACCCGAAAAAGAGAATAGTTTGGTGATTTTGGTTTTTTGAGACCAGCCGTTAAGCTTGGCAATGAGATACTCTCGCCGGTAAACATAGTTTCATTGAATACGCGCGCAATCGCGAGGCGTCCCAATAATCGCTGTAGTCGAGATTGGGGACAAGAATTTATAGGGGGCCCTTGGCGTTCCCGTAGGGGCGGAATGGTTTGCACGATGGTCTCGAACAATAATTGTAGATTCTCTCCGCCACCTTTAATGTCGAGGGAAGCAGTGCCGGCCTTTGCGTTGGCTAAGGACGGGAAAATCCAACTGCTCTTCTTTGGCGTCGAGATCAATTAAGAGATCGTAAACTTCGTTCGATACTTCCTGCGGACGCGCATCGGCCCGGTCAATTTGTTGATGACTAGGATCGGAGGAAGATGACCCTCCAACGCCTTGCTTAAAACATATCGCGTTTGCGGCAGCGGACCTCGCTGGCGTCCACCAGCAACATCACGCCATCGACCATCTTCAAGGCGCGTTCGACTTCGCCTCCGAAATCGCTGTGGCCGGGCGTGTCCACGATATTGATTTTGATGTCGTGATACAGAATAGCGGTGTTTTTGGCGAGGATGGTGATGCCGCGCTCGAGTTCGAGATCGTTCGAGTCCATGACCCTTTCGATCATGGTTTCGTTGGAACGAAAAGTTCCACTCTGACGAAGCATCGCGTCAACCAGCGTGGTTTTGCCATGATCGACTGAGCGATGATTGCTATGTTGCGAATGCCTGAACTCAATGTGCTTCCTTTTATGATGATTGGGCTATTACCACTTTACTATGCCTTAGGCACATTTCACTGGAGTGACCGTTACGGTGGGTCAAAAATTGCCGTTAGATTCTTTTACCGATTTCAGGGTGATTTCGGATACCAGATACACCATTAAAATTCCGAGTTCGGGCTCAATGGGATGGCGGTAACGCGGTGGGGGAACGTAGTGTAAAAAACTAATGGATAGCAGAGGATAAGCCAGAAGAATAACCATGTATCCGGTTTTCGCTTTTGCAAGGCGCGTACCAGGCCAATGAACGCGAGCAAAGACGAAATAAGATAAAGAACATTTTTGATTGGGAATTTTGCAGGCTGCGGAACTCCTCCCAGTAATAGATAAATCGCAACAGACATAATTTTGCGAAGCGCAGTTTGTTGGCGCGTATGAACGCAATCGCCTCTCGCTTGCGTTGGGCGACGTATGCAACTTCTCCCATTTGGCGGTACAAGTTCAATTCATGGACATTTTTGGTGGGATGAAGATATTCCATCCACGTGCCGTCGGCGCCGGGGCCGTTTCCCAGACGAAGCTCGGCCCCAAAGTTAGACCGAATAAAGATGAATTTCCCGAAAGTTTCGTAGTTGTGCACCAGCCACGGCGCAATACAAGAACGAAAAATAGTATTGAGATCGCCATGTGAGAGGCGACTCGTCTAGAGACTGTGAGTTGGGGAGAAGACCCAAAGGAAGCACGCAGGCATGAACGCCAGCAATGAAGTATTCGTGAGTGCTGCGACGCCCCACAGTAGTCCTAGTTCGAGCCAGTGCCGCACTGGTGCCTCGAGCAGCTAGAGTGAGACAGAAAATAGTCGTGAGCAGCAGGGAAGCGAGACTGGTTTCCCATATCCATCGGGTGCTCCAGAACATTATGGGAGGAAAAACCGCCCACAGCCATGAAGACCACCTCGCAACTGTCGCGCCGAAACATCGGTTTGCGATCCGGAAGATAGGAATGCAGGTCAGAGCCGAGAACAGACTGTTAATACTTAGCAGAATGATCGCAGAGGTCCTGCTGTAAATTCCAAACAGTTTGAAAACGGCCGCAATCAAGAAAGGATAAAGAGGAGGCTCCCAGGCTGTAGGGCCGGTGATCCCATGAAAGGGGTTGCTGAAACCCTGTCCGCTGGCCAAAGCGCGGCCGATGCGGCCCATCTCGAATCCAAAGCCGAAATTATCGTCGATTGTCTTGAAACGATACGTATGTGCGATCAGGATGTAGGCTATGCGCAGAAGAAATGCGGTGGTTACGATCGGAAAAATAGATTTGCCGGTATCCAGCGACGATGCTGAGTTTTGTCGAACTTATTCGACGATGAGTTTGAAGTTTCTGCGATGATTCATTTGTAGCCCATCGGATCGGACTTGAGCAATAATCAAGAACGCGGGAGCAATCTATGTCCAACTTCGTGAAGCTTGCGGCGGAATCGGAATTGCCTCCGGAAGGCGAGGCCCGTGAATTTTCTTGCGGCAGCAAGCCCATCTGCGTAGCGAACGTGAATGGAGTCATCACAGCAATGGACAATATCTGCCTGCATCGCGGCGGTCCGCTGGGCCAGGGCGTGATCGAGGGAAATAAAATTGTGTGCCCCTGGCACGGATGGCAATGGGATCCGAGCACCGGGGCTGCCTCGCACGATCCGAAGACGAGGGTTTCGGTCTATCCGATTAAAGTTGAGGGTGGAAATGTGATGATTGAGTTGTGATCGAAGAGTGTCAGATTATATTTCGGAAGCGCAGTCATTCGTTCATCGAGCATTTGAGACTGTTCAATATACTCACAATCCTGGATCTCTACCGGCTTTCCGCATCCCATTTTGGACATGAACCCGCTATTGGGATGCACCTACGCGGGCGTGGTTAATTATATTCCGAACTATGTCACCATCCGTGACAACATATGTGTTGCGGAGGATAAAGTACGTTGGAATCAGAGATGCCCGAGAGTTTTCGAGAATTATGCGCGAGGGCCTTGAAGGAGCGAGATCTCGAGACAGTTTCGGAAATAGTGGACCGTGTGCTAAAAGCAGCGGGTGAACAGGTGGAATCGCAATTTGCGTTGTCCGCGATTTACCCGGAGGTAAGCGATTTCCCACATTCTTGACAAGACGCTTTGGCACGCGATGTGATTAAGTGGCAACTGGGACACATCCGTTGCGTTTGGACGCCCACAATTTGCGGTACCAGACGGTGTCTAAAAAACAGGAACCCAACCGCCAGAGCTACCAGACCAAGCACCATACCTATTAGCATAAAAACGCTCTTTGAGTTACTGGGGACCGAGACGATTGACGCTAAGGGGAGCGAACTTCAGATGGGCTGACTTAGTTCAGGGAACCTGAAAGAGGAGAGGAACCGCTCACTCTCTATCAAGACTACGCTCAACCCCATCAGTGCGCAATCCCGGAAGATGCGCCCCGCATACGGTCCTTTTCGACACGTTTAAAGATTCCCGCCCTCCAGCAAGTCAATGGGTGTAATGGCCTGATTACAACAGGCTACTCCGCTTAACCCGTCACCTTGGGAACGTCGACAGACCTAAGGTTTGCATGGGGGATATTGTTCAACTCGGATGTAGAATTCGGATGTCACAAAAGTCTTGCATGCTTCGGAGATAGGGATGTCCCACACGTGGAGAATATTCCTCACCCTGCTGTTCATCTTTCCCTTGTCTCAGGCACAAGAAACACACAGTCACAGCGCCCCTGAGAAACTGGGGAAAATATCATTTCCGGTTTCTTGCACACCGGCGGTACAGGGGCAGTTTAACCGAGGTGTAGCTCTGCTTCACTTCTTCGCCTACACGGCGGCCGAAAAAGCATTCGACGTTGTGGCCGAACTGGATCCGCGGTGCGCGATGGCACACTGGGGAATGGCAATGGGGTATTTTCACCAGCTTTGGGACCCGCCGATCGTATCATCGACAATTTCGATTGCCCAAAAGGAAATCCAACACGCGGAGCGTATCGAAGCAGGATCTGAACGCGAGCGCCAGTTCATCAATGCACTGGCCTTGATCTACCAGGACGCTGGCACCGTTCCATACTCCACACGGGCGGCGAACTACGAGCATGCGATGAGAAAGATCGCTTCAGAAAACAGGAAAGATGTCGAATCGCAGGTATTTTATGCGCTCGCATTGCTGGCGAACGTATCTCCTTCCGACAGCACCCATGCGAAGCAGAAACAGGCAGCCGAGCTGCTTGAGCCGCTTGGTCGCGTCCATCCCCAGCACCCAGGAATCCCTCACTACCTCATCCATGCATATGACAATGCGGAACTCGCACCAAAAGGTCTCCCGGCGGCGAGGGCATACGCCCAGATTGCACCCTCAGCGCCCCATGCATTGCACATGCCATCGCATATATTCACGCGACTCGGTCTATGGGAAGACTCTATCGCGTCCAACCTTGCTGCGAGGAAAGCGGCACACCAGCAGGGCGACACGAGCGAAGAACTACATGCAATGGACTATCTGGTCTATGCGTATTTGCAGAGTGGACACGACGAAGACGCGGCTCAGGTCATTCAGCAACTGAAAGTCATGCCGAAGCTTAACCCATCCGATTTCAAGATAGCGTACGCCTCTACTGCGATGCCGGTGCGCTACGCGGTTGAACGGGGTCAATGGGCCGACGCAGCTGGCATCGTTCCTCCGACAGAAGCTCCCCCTCAAGTGGTTGCAATCGCGGTTTGGGCTCGGGGCTTGGGACTCGCTCGGACTGGACGCGCAGTGGAGACGCAGACGGAAATTGATAAATTGCGTCGAATCGAAGAGCAACTTCGAAGGTCAGGCAATGACTATTGGGCCACCGCAGTTGGCATTCTAACGCGTGAAGTCAACGCGTGGTCAGACCAGGCGGACAAAAAATGGGAGGAAGCCGCAGCTTTAATGCGCGCTTCAGCTGATGAGGAGGACGCCATCGAAAAGCTCCCGGTAACACCAGGGCCGATTGTTCCGGCCCGCGAGCAGCTCGGCGACTTACTTCTGGAACAGAATCACCCGGGTCAAGCGTTGAAGGAATTTGAAAGGGCACTTATCAATACCCCCGGACGGCATGGGGCACTTCAGGGCGCGGCTCGTGCCGCCGAACTCTCCGCCCGGAAGTAGACAGGCTCACCGCGATGACGCGTCTAATTTGGCGATTCGGTCAAGCCGGGCCACGATGCGATCACCCGGCTTGTGGGTAAAGCGCAATTAATGCTAGGCTCGCAACCGGAAGGAATCTCTGAGTTGGTAGGAAATCGCCATTACAGTCAGATTCTGGATGAAAAGATCACAGGGGGAAAGCCCCTATTGCACATTGTCGATAATTCCAATGTTTTCCTGCAGCACCTGCTGCGACTGAAAAACGATATAGCGGCCATCAGGAGAAACGTCGATCTGGTTCCCCACGAACGCGTGTATGTAATTCACATTCTCGACGAGCGGCAAAGTCCCAGAAACCCGCGACAGACCTGATCCGTGCCACTTCACCTTCCATATCTCTCCGTTCAGGTCGGCTCTTCCCTTTAAGGATAAATATATTGTCATTTGCGTCAACCGCGAACGCGCACGCCCACCCACGGAAAACCTGTCGCGGCGGCGCCTTGAAGTCAGTAATCCAGATACCGGCGGCAGGATCATTTTCCTGCTGCGATATGACCGCGTAGGCGATGGAGTTGCCGTCCGAGGACGAGCGCAAGATCCCCCTCCTGTTTGACGGAATTTGGCCCAGCGCAGCAGTTTTACCATTACGCGGATCGAAGACTTGTGCCTCTCCCTTTCTCCGGTAGAACAGCCGTCCGTCGCGGCCCACGTCCGACGATACTAGTTGCCTCCGCCATCATCGTTTGCGGCGCCCCTCCCGAAATCGCGATGCTGCGATATTGACTGTCCGGGTTGGAAACCCCGACCTCTGAGAGATAGATGATGTGAGTACCGTCCGGAGACCAACGTGGAAACAGGTTTATGCGCGAGTCCCGGACGAGTTGTGTTGAATCCTCGCCCTTCGCATCGGCTACTCCGATACTTTCATTTTCCGCCCCTTTGAGGTTTGTGAAAAATGCAATATGGGTTCCATCGGGTGAGTATGCGGGGCCGAACTCGTTGCGTGCTGGATCCGCTGCTAGAACTTTTACGTTTGCCTCACCCGCTCTGGCCTCCGTGTCGAATTGCGAGAGTCCGATGTTCAGTCGCACCGTGCCAAATACCAGGCGTTTGCCGTCGCTGGAAACGTCGAGTTCCGCATCATCGCCCTCGCCGGCCGTAACCTGATGCAACCCGCCCCCATCAGCGCCGATTTTCCAGATGTTCAGCGTTCCGCCTCGGCTCGATGAGAAATAAATCGTGCGGCTGTCGGCGGACCAGGCGGGCGAGAGCGCGAGTGCGAAATCGTGCGTTAGCAGTCGAATTTTTCCGGTACTGACGTCGCCAATACCGAGCTCGCCATAAGGCCCGCCAGCTAAACCCCGGGCGGCAAAGGCAACCATTTTGCCGTCTGGTGAGACGCGCGGTTCAGCCCCCATGTAGTGGGGAAGCATGTGCACCAGGACACGGGGATTTTCGCCTTGCACTCCCGAAGTCCAAATCTGCCGAGTCGGCAATGTTCAAGTAAACGAGCGCGCGCCCATCGGGCGTCCACGCCGGATCAGTCGAATTCAACACGACCTTGCGCGGCGATCCGCCAAGAGATGACACTTCCCATATGTCCATGGTTCCAAATTCGTTGAGTTGTGCGTAGGCCAGAGTGCTGCCATCCGGAGACCAACTGGGACGCACTTTCTGGCTGGAGTCATGCGTGATCTGAACGAGTCCACTGCCTCGTATTAGCGCGACATAGACGTTGTAGTGTCCGTCACGATTGGAGACGAAAGCGACAGAGCGGCCGTCCGGCGAAAGCGCTGGTTGGGCCTGAACGCCAGCAAAACTAGTGACAGCGCTGAAGTGCATTGCGGGTCTTATAGGGTTATAGCGCGTAATCCACCATGCGAACGTTGCGACGATGACGCGCCGGCGACAAATCCTCCAACCCAGCCGACGAGGGAGTTGACGTGCTTTTTCGACGCTGTTACATGCGCAGGCTGTTGCTCGTCGGAAGCCACTTTGCCCGCCAACACTTCTTCAATCACAATTCGCGCATCACCGATCGCTTGCAGCCGTTGCTTCGAGTCTTTCTTCAGGCAGCGGTCGAGAAGCGTGCGAATCGGACTTCGGCGTACTCGCAGGAAGCAGGCGCCAGTTGGGTTCTGCCTTTATGATTTCGGCAAGGGTATCGGTCACGGTCTCGCCGCTGAACGACCATCTTGCCCGTGAGCATCTCGAACAGAACGCAGCCAAAAGCCCAAATATCGGAACGACAGTCGATTGCGCTTCCTTTGGCCTGCTCGGGGGACATGTACGCCGCCGTGCCGAGGATCATTCCCGCCTGAGTCCCGAAGTGAGTGAACGTTGGCGAACTTGAAATATCGGTGTTCGCGCCTACGCTCTCGAGCGCCTTCGCCAAGCCGAAGTCAAGCAGCTTGACCGTGCCATCGGTGGCAACCTTGATATTCGCCGGCTTAACGTCCCGATGCACGATGCCATGCTCGTGCGAGTACTCCAGCGCATCGCAGATTTGTTTCGCTATGGTGAGTGCCTCTTCAACCGGCAAAGGGCCGGTAAGTAGGCGATCCGCCAGCGTGGGTCCTTCGACCAGTTCCATCACCAGCCCAGGCTTATCAGAATCCTCGAAGCCGTAAATGGAAGCGATGTTCGGATGATTCAGCGACGCAAGAACCTTTGCTTCGTGCTGAAATCGGGCTATCTTTTCGGGATCTCTTGCCACGCCGGATGGTAAAACTTTGATAGCAACAGAGCGGCCGAGTTTGAATCGCGGGCGCGATAGACCTCGCCCATGCCGCCTTCGCCGAGCGGTGAGACGATTTCGTACGGCCCTAATCGAGTTCCCGCGGAAAGTCCCAACTCAAAAGTCCCCAGAAGAGTGGTCAAATTGTAACAGTTCCCACGAATCGCACAGTACTAGCCGGCAGCAGATTGCCCAGCGGCTTTCGATTCACCCCGGCCTTTTTTGGATGAACTGCGCCGATTACTTTCGGATGACGGGCAAGCGGGAATTTGGACTAAAAAGGGCAAGCAGTCCATAAGTCGGATTCTAGGAAGTTTCACCGAATGTGACCTCCGCACGCGGACGCGGGGAGGCGTTCGATTCCCGCCTTAACCAACATGGCGCTGCGCGGCAGGAAAGAGGTCGGCCGGGCACATTGCGAGTCGCTGTGGGGATGGAGACGCCTTTCTGCGTACATCCAGTCCGGCGATTGGGTATTTGCCTCGCCGCACATGAAAGGGCACGAGCCCTATTGGCCTGGAACGTTGTGGCGATATTATGGCAAGCCGGCTTTGCAGCGTGCTGCAATCACGAAGCAAGTCGCGTATCACACCTTCCGGCACACGTTTGGAACGCTCCTGAACGCGAACAGAGAAAATCCGAAGGTCGTGCAGAAGTTGCTGCGTCACGCAAGTCTGAAAGTTACGACCGACGTTTATATGCAGGCAGTTGGATCCGCAGAAGCGCGAGGCACAGAACAATTTGGTCAAAATGGTAAGGCAGGACAGCCGTTTCGAAAATCAAGCCGGCCTAAGTGGATCAAATTTGATCATGAGAAAAACGGAGGTCGTGGAAGTTTTGTATTGTTGGCGTCCCCGACGGGATTTGAACCCGTGTTACCGCCGTGAAAGGGCGATGTCCTAGGCCAGGCTAGACGACGGGGACGGCTAAAAATTCGCAGCGAGGACGGCTAGGTGATCGATGGTAGCAGTCGCTAATAACAGTGTCAAAAATCGTACGCACTGCTATCGAGATTGACCTTGATAGATTGGGATCGCATCGCCGGATCCGAAATTTGATTCGGCGAAAATACTAAGCCACCTGAATGTCGGGCATCCTCTGACCGTATTCTCGCGTGATGCTTTCCATCTGGTCTTTGAGTCGAAGCTTTAGCTTTTTGAGCCGAACCTCTTCCAATTTCTCGTCGTCGGTCAGGAATTTTTTATGAGTCAGCGAATCGAGGCGTTGTTCGTACTGGGTATGTTCGTGGGCAAGTTTTCGAAATTCCTCATCTGTGGCAAGAAGCTGCTCTTTCGCGTCTAGCATTCAGCAGACCTCCTAGGGGAGTTCATCAGCGGTAAAAATATCATAAGGACGAATACGCTTCAATGGAAATTCAAGGTCAAGATTGTGGCACTTTTCCCGCAATCGGAAGATCGTGCTGAAAGCAAAGGGTATAAAGAATGGCGTCTTCCAAAGGACCACGATAGTAAAGTTTGCGGCGTCCGGTTTCGCTGAATCCCAGCTTTGAATAGAGGAATCTCGCGGCAGAATTGCTTTCCCGGACTTCCAAAAAGATTTTCAGCACCCCATTTTCCCTGGCGAGGTCAATCATGGCGCTGAGAAGGGTCGCGCCCAATCCGCGGCGTCTTGCAGCCGTTGTTATCACCAGATTCTCAATCTCACATTCCTGATCGAAGCAATTGAGGATTGCGAATCCTGCGAGACCGAGGTCATTTTCTATAACTAAAGCAGTTCTTCCAGATGCTGGATTGGTTAAGAGCTCAAGGTATGTCGCTTTATCCCAGTGAGCGGCGTGGATAGATTCACGTTCGATTGCGAGAATCTCGGGAATATCTGATTCGCGCAGGGCCCTGACGCGCGGGTCCGTCGGCTTAAAAATGTCAGTGCGCAAATAGCCGATCCTCGCGGTTGAAGGTCGATTAACTTAGCCAGTTCTTTTTAACGATAATTCCAGATCGGAGCGGCGAATGTAGTTTGCTTCCAAACCTTCCGCGGTCACAACGTCACCGGCCAGGAATTTCTTCCAGCCAGTCCTGGCAACTACGGCTGCGTTCGGATAGTCGGCTACTTTAACTTAGGCTCCCGCGCTCTCTAGCAAATTCGGCGATCACCGCATCGGGCGTCACAAGATTACGACCCAGTATCGCGGCAATGAATTCTTCTCGATTTAACAACCGTTCTGAAATCGCTAGCAAGCCGGTCGATGAGACTTCGTATTCGCCAAGATAGATTTGCTGGCGGCCCGCATCCAGCGCGGTTAAAATCGAGCGCTCATGATGCCTCTCACCGCAAGCGCTTCAAGAAGAGATACAGCAACAATCGGCTTCTCAAGGGCATCAGCCAAACCTTTCACGGCGGCCAGTCCAACACGCAGTCCGGTAAACGATCCGGGACCGGAGCCCACCACGAAAAGTTCTACATCATGCTTGGTCAACCCGTTCTTGGGAAGCAACTCAGCGATCTCGGGAATGAGCTGCGCCGAAAACGTGCCGCCGTGAAGCTCTGCAGTAGCTACTATTGTGCAACTCCCGTTGGCTTCGCCACGGCCTAGAGCAATACTGCCGTTTTTTCCGGAGGTTTCAATTGCGAGCAGCAACATTGATTATTGCGCCTCGACCAACTCAAGAAGAACTCCTCCGGCGCTCGAGGGATGGACGAATACATAGCGGTGACCGCCGGCTCCGACCTTAATCTCATTCGAAACTAGTCGGACCCCATCTTGCTTGAGCTTTTCTACGATCTTGTCGAGATCAGGGACGCGTAAAGACACATGGTGCAATCCCTCACCGCGCTTAGCAATGAATTTAGCGATTGGCGAATCCTGCGCCGTCGATTCCAGCAGTTCCAATCGGCTGTCGCCGAGCGGAATCATTGCTACGCGCACTTTTTCTGCTTCAACCACTTCTTCAGCAGACGCGTTTAAGCCGAGGCTCTCGTAAAATTTACGTGAGGCGGCGACGGATTTAACTGCAACTCCGAAATGGTCGATGGAGAACAGATGAAGTCTCGTTGTCTATAAACCAGCTACGATTTCTTCCACGATTGTATAGGGATCACGTTTCCGCTCGGCAACTTCAGCTGCATAGCGTGTCAGGGTGTCGGCGCTCAATCCTGCGCGAACTTTTTCCAGCAGGGAATCGCGCAGCATCTCGAGAAGCCGGTGCTCCCAGTTCTGAAGATTTCGCTTGCCGAGCATATTGTTTTGCTTGAGATATTCTTCGTAGCCTGCAATTGCTTCTGCGAGATCGGCGGTTCCTTTCCCATCAGTTGCAACCGTTTTAATAATGGGAGGTACCCAGCCATCGGATCGGACAGCAAGAGATTGCAAAGCGAGAATCTCTCGCTCCACTCTTTCAGCGCCGTCGTGGTCGCTCTTGTTGATCACGAAGATGTCGGCGATCTCCATGATGCCGGCTTTGATGCTTTGGACATCGTCTCCCATGCCCGGAACCAGGATCACGATTGTGATGTCGGCCAAGCGGACGATATCCACTTCGTCCTGCCCAACGCCAACCGTTTCGATGATTACGCGGTCGCGGCCGGCGGCACCGAGCACCATTGCAATGTCGGCGGTGGTGCTCGCCAATCCGCCCAGCGATCCACGTGTCGCCATGCTGCGAATGAAAATGCCGGGATCGGAAAAATGTTCCTGCATGCGAATGCGGTCTCCGAGGATTGCGCCGCCGCTATAAGGGCTCGTTGGATCGACCGCAACGATTCCCACGGACTGATTTTGTTGGCGATAATGCCGTGCCAATTGATCGACTAAGGTGCTTTTTCCGGCTCCGGGCGGACCCGTCAGCCCGAGGATCCGCCCGTGGCCGCTGAAAGGAAATAAAGCTTTGAGAAGCTTGGTTCTTCCGCTGGAATGATTTTCGACAATAGAGAGGGCGCGGGATAAGGCGCGAACGTCGCCGTCACGAAGTTCGTTAACAATCGCTTGGACGGAGTCAATCAAGCGACCAGTGTAAAGGTATTTATGACCCGGTCCATCGAGAATATGTTTTTACTGAGGGGACTAATCTTTCAGCAACTGCCTGGCTATTACCAGCCTCTGTATTTCGCTGGTGCCTTCGCCGATGGTACAGAGTTTCACGTCGCGATAAAATTTTTCGGCGGGATAGTCTTTTATGAATCCATATCCGCCATGAATTTGCACCCCCTCGTTGGCGCAACGGACGGCGACTTCGCTCGCGTACAACTTTGCCATCGAAGACTCCAACGTGGTCTTCATTCCCGCGTCCTTCATGGAAGCGGCCCGGAAAGTTAGCAGCTTTGCAGCTTCGATTTCCGTTGCCATGTCCGCCAGTTTCCACTGAATGGCCTGAAAATCTCCAATCGCCTTGCCAAACTGTTTACGCTGCTTCGAGTAATGCAACGCCGCTTCGTAGGCCCCTTCGGCCATCCCCAGTGATAGTGCCGCGATGGAAATGCGGCCTCCATCGAGGACCCGCATCGCGTCGACAAAGCCCTGGCCTTCGGTTCCGAGCAGATTCTCGGTGGGCAGGACACAATCTTCGAAGATTAATTCCGCAGTGTCGCTCGCTCGCAATCCGAGTTTGTTTTCTTTCTTCCCCGGGCGGAAACCTTTGGTGTCTTTCTCCACCAGGAAAGCAGAGAGTCCATGGGTATGTGCGGCGCGATCGGTGACTGCGACAACAACCAGCACGTCGGCGTAATGCCCATTTGTGCAGAATGTCTTTGTGCCGTTGAGTATCCAACTGCTTCCTTTCCGGACGGCGGTCATCCGGGCGCTTCCGGCGTCCGATCCAGACGATGGTTCGGTGAGGCCCCAGGCCCCGATGAATTCACCGGTGGCGAGTTTTGGGATGAATTTCTTTTTCTGGACTTCGTTGCCAGCGATAAAAATATGGTTCGAACACAGGGAAGTATGGGCCGCGACAATGATTCCGACGGAGCCATCCACGCGAGAAAGCTCCTCGATCGCTGTCACGTATTCGACATATCCCATGCCGGCGCCGCCGTACTCCGGCCGGGAAGATCACGCCCAGGAGCCCGAGCTTGCCCAGTTCTTTGATCGTCGCAAGCGGAAAATCTCCGGCCTCATCCCATTGCATGACGTGCGGCGCGATCTCTTTCGCGGCAAAGTCACGAACGCTCTTCTTCAGTTGAAGCTGCTCGTCGTTCAGTTGGAAATCCAAGGTACCTCCTGAAAATTCGTTTGCGCACAATTTCAAGGGAAGAACTTTATTACAGCATACGGAAGGGAAGAGGAGAATAAGCGAAACCGACCGTGTGGTCTGCGAATTGTGAGAACAGTTTCCGCTTATCGACAGTCCGTTAAGGAAGAGCAGGTATCGATATAAATTTCTCGAAGACTTCGTTGGAAAGTAATCGCCCGCGGTTAGTCAGATAAAGGCGTGAAGCGTCGCGTTTCATCAATCCGGCGACGGTGGCTTCCTCAATTACATCTGCAAAATCATTCAAAGCTTGCGGACCAAAAATCTGGGTTACGGATTCCATGTCGATACCTGAGTTCAGTCGCAGGCCAAGAAAAAACATTTCCTCGAGCGCGGCTTGCCTACTCACCGGTGTGACGTTGAGAGGATCTTTCGCAATGTATCTTTCCAAGGAGTCGGAAGTTGAAAACCGGACCGCCTCAATTTCTGTTTTCGGTTGAGTCGAATTTCCGTCGCAGGAAGTAGTCTCCCCGGCCAAGAGCATGGAATGCGCATCGACTCCAAATCCGAGATAGGGTTGTCGCGTCCAGTACTTGAGATTGTGACGCGATTGAAATCCCGCCCTGGCAAAATTAGAAATTTCATACTGCTGTATGCCCGCCCGCTCTAGTTCGTCACAGGCCAGTTCGTAAAAATCAGCGCACTGATCTTCCTCGGGCACGAAATGGGCATGGTAGCGATTTCCTCCCGCGATGAGCTCGCGTCCCAATCGAGAGTCTTCGTCCACCTCTAAAAGATAGATGCTCACGTGCGGGACCCCGGAGTCGAGCGCCTCCCGCAGGGAAAATTGCCAGCTCTCCATCGTCTGATGGGGCAAGCCAGCAATGAGATCGATGTTGATATTCGAAATTCCGGCCTCCCGGAGTCGCGAGACATCATCGATGACAGTCGTTCTCTTATGAAGACGCCCCACAGACGCCGCCTCTTGGTCAACAAAAGATTGCACGCCAAGGCTCACGCGATTGACCCCGCAATGGAGGAAGGTCTCGATGACCGCGGACGTCAACGTTCCGGGAGCACACTCCACGGTTATTTCGGTCTCCGGCTCCAAAATGAAATTTGACCGTATCGTGACAAATAATCGCTCAAGCTGATCTAGATCAAGTAAAGTAGGTGTTCCACCGCCGAGGTAAATGGTGTCCAGCGAAGGTTCGATGAGTCCGCCAGCCTGACTAGCGATTTCACGAGAATGGTGGATATCGTCGCAGACACGATCGATATAGGTTTTATGGACCGCGCGGGAAAAGACGTCTGAGGCAAAATTGCAGTAACTGCACTTGGTTCGGCAGAACGGAACCGAGATATAGAGTCCGAGAGGCACTGCTTATATCCTACCGGATCATGCTCCTAGCTCTTGTCGGCATCGGAACGGAACTTATAAATTTATGCTTCCTCGCGTAGTTATCACTGGAATGGGCGTCATTAGTCCGAATGGAATCGGTAGAGAGGCCTTTTGTCTGGCCATTCTCGCAGGGAAGTCGGGCGTCAAGCGAATCTCGCGATTCGACTCGTCGGCGCTGCCCGTGCACATCGCGGGAGAGATTCCGGAGTTCGACGAGTCCGCGTGGGTGGATGCCCGCGAGCGGAAGCACGTATCGCGCGTAGTTCCGTTGGCGATCGCTGCATCTCACGAAGCTATTAAGGATGCGGGCCTCGACCCCGCCGCGATGTCTATGGATGAGAAGCGAGAAATTGGCGTGATTCTCGGGACTGGCGGTGGCGCGCAGGAATTTTCCGAGGAGCAATACCGCCTGTGGCATTCGGGACATGTGAAGCAGGTCAGCTTATTTTGCATTCCGAGCGGGACCATGGGAACCATCCCGAGCGAAGTCAGCATGCGATTTGGATTCCGCGGCTATAGCCACGTGGTTACCGCCGGTTGCACCTCTTCGACCGATGCCATCGGATACGCTTATCAACACATTCAGGCGGGAGTGCAGCCGATGTTTCTGGTGGGCGGAGTGGATTCGGCGATCACGCCCGGCATCATTAAGGGATACACATTGCTGCGGGCGCTAACTCAATCCTATAACGATGAACCTGAGCGAGCTTCGCGTCCATTTTCAGCCGATCGCGATGGTTTCGTAATCGCCGAGGGATCGTGGATGTTTATTGTCGAAGAGTTCGAACACGCAAAGGCACGAGGGGCGCACATTTACGCGGAGATTGTCGGATATGGATCGACCTGCGAGGCATTTCACCGGGTACGCATGAGCGATTCTCCCGAAGAACCTGCGCGCGCGATTACTTTGGCTCTTGACGAGGCGGGTTTATCGCCGACCGATGTTGACTATGTGAATCTGCACGGGACTTCCACCGAAATGAACGACCGTGTGGAAACCAGCGCACTGAAACTTGTTTTCGGAAAAGAGGCCGCAAAGATTCCAATGTCAGGATTGAAGTCGCAAATCGGACACGCGCAAGGGGCCTGCGGCTCGGCCAGCGTTGCTGCGACTTTAATCGCGATGAAACACTCCACGATTCCTCCCACCATCAATCTCGATGTTCCCGATCCACAGTGCGATCTGGATTATGTCCCAGACACCGGCCGCCGGGTGGATATCGAACATGCAATCTGTAACTGCGTGGGATTCGGATCGAAAAACTCGGCCTTAGTATTGCGAAAGATCGCTTAATATCCGGTCAAACCGCCCAGAGAATAAGAGTGACCGCCGCAGATTCTACAAATCCTTGCGCCTTTCCACCTCATCTAGTTAAGGTAATCTTAACTAAGCAATGGCGTCCCATCACGAAGAAGAAGTATTAGGTAAGGCTTACGACAGCCGGCTGATGAAGCGGCTGCTGACCTATCTGCGTCCTTATAAATGGCAGGTGGGCGTGGCGCTTGGTTCGATTTTCCTCAAAGCCGGCGCCGACGTTCTGGGACCCTATCTGACTAAGGTTGTGATCGATAAATATCTGGCGCCCGTTCCGGGATTGCATACGCCCTTCGATTTTTTTCTGAGCAACAAGGCCACTCGTGGGGATTGCTCAGGTTGCGGCGATTGGCGTGGGATTGCTGGTTTTCAGTTTCCTGCTGGAGTATTTGCAAACATACTTTATGCAGTGGGCGGGACAGATGGTGATGTTCGATTTGCGCAAGCAAATCTTTCGCCACTTGCAACGAATGCACATCGGTTTTTTCGACAAGAATCCGGTAGGACGCTTGGTCACGCGCGTAACCACCGACGTGGACGCCTTGAACGACATGTTCACATCGGGCGTGGTGTCAATTTTTGAAGACGTATTCGTGCTCATCGGGATCATGGCGATCATGCTTCACATGAGCTGGAGAGTTTCTCTGATTACACTCTCGGTTTTGCCATTGATCTCTTATGCGACCAAGATTTTCCGCGATAAAGTTCGAGATTCCTATCGCCGGATTCGGGTCGCCATCGCCAGGATCAACGCTTACCTTCAGGAACACGTCAGCGGAATGGTGGTGCTGCAACTGTTCAACCGGGAGAAGCGTGCTTACGACAAATTTTCTGAAGTAAATGCCGTGCACATGGACGCGTACAAAGACGCGATCCTGGCACACGCGGTTTATTATCCGGTTGTCGAATTTCTTTCCGCGACCGCTATCGCTTGCGTGATCTGGTTTGGTGGCAATAGCGTGCTGCGGGGCGTGACCACTCTCGGGCGTGCTCGTGGCCTTCATTCAATATGCGCAGCGATTTTTCCGTCCCATTCAGGATTTCAGCGAAAAATACAACATTCTGCAATCGGCAATGGCCTCAAGCGAGCGCGTGTTCAAGTTGCTCGACAGTCCTACGGAGATCACGTCGCCGTTGATTACAAAGAAGCCGGAGGGCCTGGGCCGGATTGAATTCGATCACGTCTGGTTTGCTTATCGAAACACCGCCGAGGCCGGAGATGAACCATTCGACGCGCTTACTCCTTTCGAAACACCGGAGCCCGACTGGGTTTTACGTGACGTCAGCTTTGTTATTGAGCCTGGCGAAACCGCTGCCATCGTAGGCCACACCGGAGCGGGGAAAACTACGATTATCTCCCTGCTTATGCGCTTCTATGATGTGCAACGCGGCGCCATCAAAATTGACGGCGTCGATATCAAAGACATGGACCTCACGGATCTCCGCGGCAGGTTCGGCGTCGTATTACAGGATCCATTTCTGTTCACCGGCACCGTGGAAAGCAACATCCGGTTGGGTACGGAATGGATCACGGATGAGGACATACGAAAAGCTGCGGAAGACGTAAACCTCTCCGACTTCATTCAGACATTGCCCAACGGATTCAAGGAAGAAGTCCGGGAACGTGGCTCGACTCTATCAACCGGGCAGAAACAACTTATTTCGTTTGCGCGAGCGCTGGCCCACAATCCCAAGATTTTAATTTTGGACGAAGCCACGTCGAGCGTGGACACCGAGACCGAATATCGCGTCCGTGAAGCCCTTAGCCGGATGGTCGAAGGACGCACTTCAGTCGTGATTGCGCACCGCCTCTCGACCGTGCAGCGCGCCGACAAAATTATCGTGATGCACAAGAGCCAGCTTCGCGAAATGGGCACCCATCAGGAGCTACTGGCAAAACATGGAATCTATTGGAAGCTTTACCAACTGCAATATAAAGACCAGGAAATCCCGAGTGCGGTCCGATCGCAAGTAACGGTCGGTGCCGACGACTGACATGCTTGCCGCGTCAAGCGTAATGCCAGTCGAGATGTTTGAAAGTTGCCGGCAGTGGTATATTCTTGGCGACTTATCGCGAGGACATCATGGCAAAACAGACTGTGGACCGGCGGGAATTCATTAAGGCTATCGGAAGTTCAGCGGCGGTGATGTCAGCTATTCCGGCAGACGCCTTTGCTCTCACCGTCGAAGAGTCGACTCGCTCGATGGCGCAAACCGAATCCGCTGGCGGGTACGGCCAAAATCCCGCAGGGCGCTCGCATTAAATTTGCGGTCATCGGCATCAACCACTACCACATCTACAGTCAGGTGGAAGCAACCCAACGCGGAGGAGGCGAGCTGATCTCTTTTTATGCAAAGGAACCCGATCTGGCCGCTGAATTCTCCAAACGTTTTCCGCAGGCAAAACTCGCGCGGAGCGAAGACGAGATTCTGGAAGATCCCGCCATTCAACTGGTCTTGAGTTCCATCATTCCCGATGAGCGCGCACCGTTGGGGGTCCGCGTGATGCAGCATGGCAAGGATTACATGTCCGATAAGCCGGGCATCACAACTCTGGAACAACTGGCCGATGCCCGGCGTGTGCAGAAGCAAACAAAGCAGATTTATTCGATTATGTATAGCGAGCGCTTCGAAAACCGGGCGACGGTAAAGGCGGGGGAGCTCGCGAAGGCCGGGGCCATCGGACGAGTGGTACAGACGATCGGACTCGGACCGCATCGCATGAACACAAAGACCCGCCCGCCATGGTTTTTTGACAAGCAACGTTATGGCGGAGTGCTTTGCGATCTCGCCTCTCATCAGGCCGATCAGTTCTTGTACTTCACGAATTCGACGCAGGGCGAGGTTGTGGTCTCGCAGATTGGAAACCTGAACCACCCGCAGTTTCCAAAGTTTGAGGATTTCGGGGACGTCGTTCTGCGAGGAAATGGTGGCGCTGGCTACATTCGCGTCGATTGGTTTACTCCGGATGGTTTATCTACGTGGGGCGACGGACGGCTCACCATTCTCGGAACCGACGGGTTCATGGAAGTGCGCAAGAACGTTGATATCGCCGGCAGGGCGGGTGGCAGTCACCTATTTTTGGTGGATCAAAAAGAAACTCGCTATATCGACACTGCAAACCAGCCATTACCCTATGGCGGACAATTAGTTTCAGATGTGTTGAACCGCACCGAGACCGCAATGACGCAGGAACATTGCTTCCTGGCAATGGAATTAATGCTGAAAGCTCAACAGCAGGCTCACACGTTGCGGTTCAACGCGTAGCGAAGCTATTGAGCAGGGCGATTGGTGATAGAAATCCGGAACGGAGGCTTGGTCTTCTCCGCCGGATCCATCTCATAGGTTTGCTCGGTTTTCGCCGGATCGTAGTCTCTCCACAGCCAGGCCATCTCCGCAGGGAATTCCGCCGCGCCATCTGTGGCCTTGTGAGCGCCCGTTCCGAAGCTCAGATGAAAATCATATTCCTTGAACTTTAGCGCGTTGGCCATGCGCAGATTGGCGAGCGGCCAGCTTCCATATTGATTTTCCAGATCTTCGGATCCATCTTGCAGCCACACCCGGATATTCCGCTTGGATTCATGCAAAACCTTTTCGGGATAATCCTGACCGCCGTCTGGCACGGACGGATCTTCTCGCCACTGAATGCTGGCGAAACTGCCGATCCATGTGATGACGCGGCTGAACTGATCGGGCATTTGCCAGGCCGCATTGAAGGCGCAAATTCCGCCGGAGGATAATCCCGTGATGGCGCGGCTGTAAGCGTCTTTGCGAATGTTGTATTTTACGGTCACCTCCGGCAGCAATTCGTCGCGCAGATAACGCGGATACCTGTCACTGACAGTGTCGTAAAGAGTGCTGCGCATGGAATCCTTCAAGGTGCGATGCCATTTGTCCGAATAGGCTTTCACGAAGTTGTAGGTCGGGGTCGCGGGTGACTCGCTGATTTCACCTGGATTGATGAATACGCAGATCATCACGGGAATCTTCTTTTCGGCAATCAGGTTGTCGATTGCATTTAAGACCCCGTGGTCGCCATTGCGATCGCTGTATCCTCCACCGTCCTGGAACACCATCAGCGCGGCGGGAAGTTTGGGATCATATTCAGCCGGAACGTAAATCCAGTATTCGCTTTTCATCCCATCGTAAATTTTGCTGGTGTGAATCATCTTGGCGGAGAGTGTTCCCGATGGGACGCCGGGCTGAAGGGGCGTGGAAGAAAACGCCAACAGATTAAAGCCGCATAAAACTCAGAAAAATCATAATTGCGACGGGTGAGTGAAGCCTTATTCATGATTGGTTTGTCTCTTTCTTCATTTTGATTACTTCGCAAATAATTTCAGATCGATTGAGTCACCCATAATCTTGTAGCCCGCGTCGGCGGGATGAAGATGATCGCCGCTGTCCGCGGCCGGGGAAAGAAGTGATGGATTCTTGGGATCCCGAGTGGCTGCATCCATGTCAATGACGGCGTCAAACTTGCCGCTGGTTCGTATCCATGTATTTACGATCTGACGGTCAGCCTCGCCGTCCGGCCTGAAATAGCCGGCGCCCTGATAGGGCAAGATGGTTGCTCCGTAGACGAGGATGTTGTGCGCATGGGCCCGGAAAATAATCTGCTCGTAGGCCGTTATAAGATCTTGTGCCGTGGCGGCCTCTTCTTTGCGCTCTGTTGCATTCACGCGGGTCCCCAGGTCGTTGACGCCTTCGAGCACGATCAGCCAACGCACGCCGTTTTGGCCGAGCACGTCGCGATCAAAACGCGCCAGGGCGTTCGGACCCGCACGGTCATGCCACAGTCGATTGCCGCCTATTCCCTCATTTAATACGGCGACATTCGCCAGATGCTTGTCGGCCTGCAACCGGCGAGCAAGTTCATCGGGCCAGCGGCCATTAGCGTTTGTGGTTGACTTGGCGCCGTCGGTAATGGAGTCCCCGAGCGCCACTACCGCCGCCGCATTCTCGTTGGCGATAACCTCCACCCCGTTCAGAAAATACCAATGATCAATCGCGGTCGCCGCGGACATGTCGACTGCGGACACTGAGTCCCCGGCCTGAAGATACGAGGTGCTTCTAGATCCAGGATGAGTAGTGATCTCGTCGGGCACTGTGGTGAGATGGATGCTTATCGCGAGATCGCTGAGGGGAGCCAGAGTAAAATCCAGCGGATCGGAATACATCAGCGCGCCCGCGGGAATGTTAATGGACTGCTGTCCGTGAAAAGTCAGCGGCTTATCCGTGCCCGGCTTGATGGCTCCGGCGGTTGCGGGCAAGGCGACATGCGCCGAGGAAATCACGAGCGGAGTCGTCCCAAAAGTGTTGGCGAAGCGGACGCGAATTTGATTTCCGCCAATGGTTACGCGCACGATCTGCCGCAGTGTGGTATCTGGGAAGCCGGGCGCAGGCGGGACGGTATTCGCCTCTCCGAGTTGCGGAGAGGTAGCCCATGTTCCAACCCAATGGGGGAACTTAGATTCACCGTGCCGCGCCAATGCCACGGTTCCGCAGAGCAGCCATACCACAACAATCAATTTACTTTTCATGAATCCCTCTTCATTTCTGGTTTTGAAGCCCTGATTCTACAATTGCACCAAAAGAAAATACTATCGGCACAGAGCTTCGAGCTTGGTTTGTGTATTAGCCGCCTGAACTGGTTGCTGAAGATGTTTGGCCACCATCATCTGCTGCAAAAAAGTACCTCGATAATTTGACGGCAGGTCAGGATCGATCGAATACGCGGGATCGGTCTCGGCTTCCTCCAGCGAAATTGTTTTGAAGTTGTGTTGCTTGAGCAAATCCAGCAATCGCGGAAGCATTATGGTTTCGAAGGCGCCGATGTGCAAGAGCATCACATGCTTGATGTCGTGCCCATAAATCTGCGTCGCCATTTGTTGTCCGGAAGCTAATGAGTCTACAGCTCCAGAAAGGTAAGTCTGCTTTAAGGTTTCCATCGAAGCCGAGTCATTTTTTGCCAGACAGCGCACGTAGGGATCGTTATACAAGTAGTCGCCAAAGCTGAGAGTGACCTCCGCAACTTTATAGTTATGCTGCTTCAGGAATGTTTCTATCGCGCGGTGCTTTTCAACCGTGTCTCCCTCGTTAAGAAATGGAAATCGCAGCCAATGCCAATCGTGATCATCCGAGAACTTTTGCAGGGTCGGCTCGTTTTTTAAAACGTCTTCCTCAAATGCTTCCAGCGAATTTGTGTTGGGATCCATGTGCGAAAAGGTATGGTTGCCCAAGGGAAATCCGGCATCATGCCACAGTTGCAGAACCTGCGCCGTGGGAGGATCTGAATCCAGCCAATGGGCATTTACAAATCCATAAGTTGGAGGAACGTGTCCATCTTGAAGCGCACGAATAATGCTTCTAGCGACATCTTCCCGAGTAAGACCCGGAGGTAACGGTCCGTGCACAGGTAAATCGTCAAAAGTCAGGGCCACTTCGCCGGGAGTTACAGAGTCCGAAGCTGCGGACGAAGTTGCCGATAGAGACGAAGATGACGATAACGCCGGCCATCCGACTGGAAGCGGCGGACCTTTGATGTATCGGCTGGCGAAGGTCAAGAACGTCGGCCAGTTGGGAGCCGGAGTATGTCCCCCGCTGTGCTGGCGAAAAGCTATGCCGCCATCGATGAGCGGCGTTTCAATTGGAGGGAACTGAGTTGTCCCCAAGTCTTTTTTCCCGAGCAGCCGGTAAACCGGCCCGGCCCCAACCGCAGCGAGGAACATGCCCTTGGCGTCAACCCATCCGTCCCCCTGGGTCGCTCCTCCGCTGATAAACACCGGACGAGGAGCACACAATGCAATCAGTTCATGGGAATCCACCGGCAAATCGTTGGGCGTCAGCGGGCCCGCATACTTCAAGAAATTTCCGGCCATCCAGTGGTATTCGCCTGTGCCCGCAACGTTGCCGATCTGCTCGCCGAAGTTGCGGCGATAGAGGGCAGCTCCGCCCGCTCCGGAAGAACTTACATAAGCGATGGCGAATCGCGGATCGTAAGCCATGGTGACGAGGCGTGGCTTTGCCATAGCGCGAGTGACCTTCTACGCCTATCTGTTTCGCATCAACCGATTTGTCGGTCTCGAAATAATCCATTGCACGGCTTGCACCCCACGCCCATGCCCGGAGCGCTCCCCAGTCGTCCAACTTTCGAGGCTGGCCCTTGTTTACAAGCCCGATGATGCCCTGCGTCAGACCTTCGCCATTGTCAGCCTGTACCGAAGTTGGGATCAGGGTCGCATAGCCCCATCCGCGCGCGAGAACCTGCTGTTGCCAGGGCGGACCGTTTCCGAGGATGCCCGCTAATTGCTCGGGCGACATACGTTTTCGCATCGCTGCCAAAAACTCAGGGCTGAGACCGAATTCCATCATTAGAGGCACTGGACCATGCGCATTCGCTGGGGCCGAGAGGCTTAACTGGATATCGACGGAGATGGCTGGATAAGACGAATTGTCCACATGGCCAATAAGTTTCTTTGTGACAACGGGGAAATTCCCGTTAATTTCATTAGTCGTGCTGACCACTTCCCAATGCACCGCTGGCGTGTTCTCCGGAACGCGTCCATAAATTTCACGGTCAAAATCTTCTACGATTTCGGGACGCCGTTTCGTCCACCAGTCCTTTGCGTTTTTTACTTCTTTCCCATTCTTTAATTTCAGAGGGTCAGGCAAGACAGGATTCGAGGCCTTGGATTCGTCATAATTGACCGCATTGGGCGATTTGGGATCGCCAGCTGCTCCCGGGCGAAGAGAACTAATGTGTAGCAGGTCCATCATTCTCTGATGATCCTGCTCCGAAGTTAAATGAACGGGTTGCGAAGCACTCGAGCTCCCAGCGGGCGCGGAGGATTGTGCCAAGCTTTGAATGCCCGGCATTGAGAAGATTGATATCCAGACCCAAGATCGAATGAAGCGGGAGATGAACAAGCTCCCTCCTAAATAATTTCGCGGAAAATGCGTCACGAGTATATCTCAGGAAATCCCCGCAGAATGAACTGAGACGGAGGACTTCCCCCCCCATTTCTGTCATACGTTTTAATTAATGTTTATCCAGAACCAGCTTTTTTTCGCGGATTAATTGGGCTAGAGTGTTGCGCTATGGCGAACAAAGAGGGTAATGAAGTCTCGCGGCGGACTTTTCTCGGCACCGCGGTGAAAGGCGGCGTAATCTCCTCCGCGCTGGTGGCAGGATTCCCAACCATTGTGGCTTCTCCGCTTCACGGGGAGAAAGCTCCCAGCAATCGAATCAACATAGGCGCTATCGGCAACGGGCGCATTTCGCGCATCCACGACCTGCCAAGTACCTGGAAATATGACAATGCGCGAATTATGGCGGTATGCGATCTCGACAGCAAACGGGTCGAAGACGCGAAAAAATTAGTCAATGATTTTTACAGCCAGAAGACCGGAAAGCCCTACGACGGAGTCACCACATATACCGACTATCGTGAATTGCTCAAAAATAAAGATATCGACGCGGTGTTGATCAGTACTCCGGATCACTGGCACGCCATCATCGCCATTCACGCGGTAGAAGCGGGTAAGGACGTATATCTCCAGAAACCAGCGTCGCTCACGATTGCAGAAGGACGGGCGCTGAGTAATGCTGTGCAACGTACCGGCCGCATTTTGCAAGTTGGCAGCCAGCAGCGATCGTCGGTGCAGTTCCGTTACGCGGCGGAGTTAGTGCGCAACGGACGTATCGGGCGATTGAAGACAGTTTACGTTGGTCTTCCAGGCGATCCTTCTGGAGACGACGAACCCGAGATGCCGGTGCCGAAAAATCTGAATTACGAAATGTGGCTGGGTTCAACCCCATATGTTTATTACACCGAGAAGCGGGTCCATCCGCAGGCCGGTTATGACCGTCCCGGGTGGTTGCGTTGCGAGCAGTTCGGAGCGGGAATGATTACCGGATGGGGCGCGCATCACGTGGATAGCGCGCACTGGGCCATGGACACCGAATACACCGGCCCCGTTGAGGTTTCGGGATGGGCGGAATTTCCCACGCACGGTTTGTGGGATGTCCACGGAAAGTTCAAGACGGAAGGGTTGTACGCGAATGGCGTGAGAATGATTATTAGTGGTGACTTTCCCAATGGAATTAAATTTGAAGGGACTGAAGGATGGATCTTCGTTTCCCGGGGAAATCAATCGGTGACTCCGAGCGACCCGGTAGCAAAGCTGCACGATAGTCAGGCGCTCGCAGCCAGCGATCCCAAAATAATTACCTCGGTGATTGGACCTGATGAGATTCATCTCTACGAGAGCAAAGACCAGCATGGGAACTGGCTTGACTGCATAAAATCGAGACAGCCGCCTATCGCTCCGGTCGAGATCGGCCATCGGTCATGTTCCACCTGCCTGGTGCACCATGCAGTGATGAAGTTGAAGCGGAAGCTGTATTGGGATCCTGCGAAGGAACGATTCAAGAATGACGATGAAGCGAATGCCATGGTTTCACGGCCTCAACGCTGGCCTTACGTGATAAGCACTTAAGGTTTTTTCGAAAAGCGAGCGAAGGATTATTGAAGAATGAATTTCAGAAGTCGAATAGTTCGAGATCTCATTGTGGCGATCGTTACGGTGATAGTAACGCTCTCAATCGTGGCGCTCGCCGATCAACATAACCAAGTCATGGGATCCTCTATCTTCGATTGGAACTCGATTCCTGCGAAGGCAACCGAAGTGGGATCAGTGCGTTCGTTTTTCAAAGCGCCGACGGCGACACTGGACGAACTTGAAATGCACGTGACGACGTTGAATCCAGGATTAGCTTCTCATCCGCCGCATAAGCATGCGAATGAAGAACTCGTGATCATAAAAGAGGGCACGGTCGAGGCACTGGTCAACGGAGAATGGAGACGAGCGGGGCCGGGCTCGGTAATATTCAATGCCTCAAACCAACTTCATGGACTGAGAAATGTTGGAAGTGGTCCGGCCACATATCATGTAATTAACTGGAGCTCGCCGGGGATGAAAAAATCTCAGCCTTAATTTTGGAAGTCGCTGCTATGTGGAATTCTGCCTTGGGGAATCAAGCTGTGCTCTAGCCAACCCCGCTTCGGTTAATGCACTCTGCTTGCATGAGCAGTGACGAGACCGAGACCATCCCGACACCTGCAAAGTTTTTCCGCATTTCTCAATTGCGCCGCTTGCGGCAATGCACACAAGTGGCGGCGGTGTGTTACCGGGTGACGAAGACCATTGAATTTCTGCTGGTTCAAACCGCGGGAGGACGTTGGACTTTTCCCAAAGGCTGCGCCGAACCCGGACTGACTCATGCCCAGAGTGCGGCGTTGGAGGCTTTTGAAGAAGCAGGCGTCCACGGGCGCATAGAAGAAGCGCCTTTCACTCGATACACGTATCGTAAGCGCGACGCCGAGTCTTCATCCCAGGAGTTGGCGGTGAGCGCCCATTTATGTGAAGTCTCGCGGCTCTCGCCGACACGAGAGCTTCACAGAAATCCTACGTGGTTTTCCGTGGAGAAGATGCAAGTTCCGTTTGCAGGAGGATCGTACACGTGAGGCCGGCAGGGAACTTACTCGGGTCGTGGATCGTGCAGTGTCCCGTATTCAACGACTTCGCGCCAGTTCGGCGCAGAGTAGCCAGAAAACTCAACTCATCGAGATCAATCGCCCACGGCCGATTCGACTGGTAGGAAGAATTCAAGCTTCGTAATATGGCAAGTTCCCATCCCGACTTTTCTTCGAGTTCGGAATCGCGATCCTAAATATTAGAAGCATCGCTAGCAGTCACTTCGATCCGCGACCAAGTCGAGGAAGGCCTGGTGAATACGGGAGTCGTTAGAAAGTTCAGGGTGAAAGGTCGCCGCCATTGTTTTCCCCTGGCGTACTACTACGGGGTCACCGCCCTCGACGGCGATTACTTTGACTCCGGGGCCGACTCGTTCAATCTTAGGAGCACGGATGAAGACCATTTCCAAAGGAGAACCCAAAAGTAGGCCCTCGCGAATCGAACTATCGATCTGTCGCCCGTAAGCGTTTCGTCGGATACCGATGTCGAGCGCGCCCAACCCCTGCTGGCGCGGATTTTCTATATCCTTTGCCAATAAGATTGCGCCGGCGCAGGTTCCAAACGTCGGCTTTACGCGCACAAATTCTTTCAGCTTTTGGAACCCATCCTCGCCCAGCAACTTCAGGAAAGTTCCCGACTCGCCTCCGGGGATAATGAGTCCATCAATTTGATCCAACTGATCGGGCTTTTTCACCAGAACGACTTCCGCGCCTAGTTCGTCCAGCCGTTTGCGATGAGCATCGAAATCGCCTTGCAGGGCGAGCACCCCGATCTTCATAGTTGACGGCATACTCTGATTTTAGCGAACGGCAGTAGACTGCGCCCGGCTAACCCTGGCTGGCTCGAACTCGCCACACTGTGGTGATCAGTAGCGCCACGGCGATGCCTAACGAGACTTCGACGAAGCGGTGTAGAGCAACCACCCAGGGCGGCCGTGTATGTTCGACAAGCAGAACAATGCTTAGGGTGATGGCGGCGAAACGATAAGCGGCGCCCACTCTGAACACGGCGCAGAGAATCCCGCAAACAAGAATCCCAGCACCATACACTATCCAATTGGGACGAAAAAAAGTCGCGATCAGGGCACCCAAAGCCGCACCTAAGGCGGTTCCGACGAAACGCTGCCACGCCAGCGCCAGGGGATTGATGGTAGAGAGCAACACCACGATTGTGGAAATGGGAGCCCAATAAAACTCTGGAAGCTTTAAAGCCCGCGCGAGCAGAAGCGAAACTACTGCCGCCACGGAAGCACGGGCGGAGGTAACAAATATGTTTCTCGCTGGCGTCCGAGGCTCGAACCATGGCATGAAATTAATTGTAGCGGCATTCTGACGTCGAAATTAGGAACCACCCGTCCCGGGTCCGCATCCGGAGCGATAATTAGTCAGAAAATAGCAGCGCAAAAGTAAAAAAGCGCCACGGATCAGGTCCGGAGCGCTCCTCGCAATTTATTCCTTTCAACGATCTAGTGACGGTCGTGGTCGTCGTGGTCCCAATGGTTTTCGTGGTCTTCATGATCCCAATGTCCATCATGGAACTGCCAGCCCTTATCATAGTGATCGTAATGAGGGTGGGACCAGTATGCGCCTTCGTACGGACGCACGTTCCCAGTGGCCGCTGACCCAACGGTAGTGATGACCATGGGGAGCCCAGTATCCCTGTACCCACACAAAGCCTGGGCCGGGAGGGGGTCCTCGACGCTCCACCCGCAACGGTGGCGGCGGAGTTCCAATAAATACGGAAACCTCGGCAAAGGTCGGAATCGTTAAAGCGGCTGCCAATAGCAGACCACACAATCGACTGGTTTTCATAAATCTCCTTTTGAGAAAATTTGACACAGCGATTTTCCGAAACTTGGATGTCGAACCGTGCTGGGGCGATGCTAGGTTGAATATCGATCGGACACTCTAAGGGTTCGCGAAAGTGACGAAAGTCATTCGCGCACAAAGGGTTAACTCCTCTTTCGACTGCCTGCGATTGCATCTCGAGCTTCTTTGTCGGCGGTGCGGCGGCGCTCGGTTTCTCGTTTGTCCCAAAGCTGCTTTCCCTTGGAAAGTGCGAGTTCCACTTTAACTCTGCCATTTTTGAAATACATTCGCGTGGGGATCAAGGTTAGTCCACGTTGCTGCGTTTTTCCTATCAGTCTGCGAAGTTCCTCTCTATGGACCAGGAGTTTCCGCGTCCGCAACGGAGCATGATTAAAAATATTGCCGTGTTCATAAGGACCAATATGGCAGTTGAGTAGCCATAGTTCGTCGTCTTTGATAAGTCCGTAGGCATCTTTTAGATTCGCCAGACCGGCTCTTACCGATTTCACCTCGGTGCCGCTCAGAACCACTCCGGTTTCAAATTTTTCCAGCAGGAAATAATTGTGGGAGGCCACCCTATTTACTGTGGCGTCACGCTCTCCGGCGGCAGTGGGATCCCGGCGAGGATTTTTCTCCGGCTTGGGCCGAACCTGGTATGAGGACTGACGCGCCATAGACAAACAGGGTACCGCATATTCGTGCAGTGCAAGATGGAGGTGTCGATCGCGGCCTGGATGAAAGCCATTTTCGGAATCACCCTGGGAGTAGTACCAAAGTGGCTAAAGGTAATCAACGCAGTGGCTTCGGTTGATCTTAAGGCGATGCTATAATCAAAAAAGTTCACGTCTTCCTTGGAAATAATCGAGCGCCTACTGTTCGACTTGTGCCCAGATGAAGGAAGACTGCCCACGAGGAACCAGTGATCAAGAGTCTGTTTCGTCCGGCAATCGCTGGACTCCTTTTGCTTGCCGTCACTTTGCCCGCTGCCGCGGATAAAGCCAAATCATTGTACGACAAAGGTAAAGACGCTGAAGCCCGAGAGAATTACGAACAGGCGTACGATTTTTATAAGCAGGCCTACGAACTCAAGCCGAAGGACACCAGTTACCGGTCTTCTTACGACCGTTTGCGTTTCCTCGCGGGGGCGTCTCATGTTCACCGCGGACAACTTCTGCTAGAGGCGGGCCGACTGGATGAGGCTCTGGTCGAATTTCAGAAGGCGGTGGAGGTCGATTCGTCCAGCCCTATAGCGAAACAGGAACTTCGGCACACTCAACAATTGATCGATGCTGCTAAGAATCCGGGTCCGCAGGCGGCGGCGCGGCTTCCGAGCGATAGAGAACGGCGCCTTCAGGATGTTGCCGGCCCAGTTGAACTCACCGCCATTCCAAATATCCCTATCAACTTAAAAATCACCGAAGATACGAAAGTCATTTACGAAACCGTCGGCAGGCTGGCTGGAATCAACGTCCTGTTCGATCCTGACTACACGTCCCGCCGGATCAAGGTGGAATTGAACGCGGTATCGCTGCCCGAAGCGCTCGAGATTATTGCCATGGAGTCCAAGACTTTTTGGCGTCCGGTAACCCCTAACACTATTTTTATCGCCGCCGATAATCCAGCAAAACGCAAGGACTTGGAACAAAGCGTGGTTAAGACGATATACCTGGCAAATCTATCGCAGCCTACTGAGTTGCAGGACGTAACCAATGCCCTGCGGCAGATTTTGGAAATTGCCAGAGTTCAGCCGCTGCCGTCCGAAAGCGCGGTCGTGGTGCGGGGCACACCGGATCAGATAGCTCTCGCGGAAAAGTTGATCGAGGATCTGGATAAGTCGAAGCCGGAAGTGATTGTGGACGTCGCAATCATGCAGATCAGCCGTGATAAAAGCCGCACGCTTGGCATAAATCCGCCGACCAGCGCTAGCGTTCAGTTACAACCCAACATCAATACCAATACCGGTTCCACGACTACGACCAATGGAGTCACTACGACAACTGGGGGGGGAAGTTCGACTACTAATGGCATTACTCTGAATGCTCTGGGGAATTTGAACGCCACAGATTTTCAGGTGACTATTTCGCAAGCGACTGCAACGGCGCTATTCAGTGACAGCAACAGCAAGCTGATTCAGAATCCTCAGATTCGCGCCGTAGATGGTCAGAAAGCATCGCTCAAGATTGGGCAAAGAGTTCCTACCGCCAGCGGGTCGTTTCAGCCAGGCATTGGTGGCGTTGGAATCAATCCATTGGTCAATACTCAGTTTCAATATCTCGATGTGGGCGTAAATATCGACATCACTCCCAAGGTTCATCCTGGAGGCGATATCACACTGAAAATTGCGATGGACGTATCGGCGGTAGATTCGTTTCAGAACATCGGCGGTATCAGCCAGCCCGTGATTGGACAGAGAAAAATCGAAAATGAAGTGCGCCTGCGCGAGGGGGAAGCGAACCTTCTGGGAGGCATGCTGGAAGATTCGCGGACAAAATCTTTGAGCGGTATTCCCGGGTTAGCACAGATTCCTATTTTGAAATACTTGTTCGGACAAAGCACTACGGAGCACCGGGAAACCGAAACCGTATTTGTTCTGATTCCACATATCGTGCGCAGGCTGGACATCTCTGAACTCAATGAGCGCGCCATTGACGTCGGGACCGCATCGCAGATCGAGTTGCGCCACATTAGCCGTCCGGCCGCAGCTGCCGCCGAATCGCCGACCCCGACGAATACTTCACCCAGTGGTTCTGCCACGCAGGTAACGCCACCCTCGATTCAAACCAGTTCACTAACGCCACCTGCACCGAGTCCAACACCGGGAACGCCGAGTTTTGGATTTGATCCAGCGCTGATTTCGCAGCATGCCGGAGCGACATTCGCGGTAAATGTATTACTAAACGGGGCACAAAATGCGTACTCGGTCCCGCTCCAAGTCAATTACGATCCGAAAATGCTGCAAGTGATGAATGTCTCGAACGGAACCTTCCTTTCGCAGGACGGCCAGCCAGTAGCTTTGGTGCACAGAGACGACGATGGCGCCGGGGCCTTGCAAATTACGGCGACGCGGCCGCCGGGTTCGACGGGAGTTTCCGGGCAGGGAACCGTAGTCACCGTAACCTTCATGGCCAAAACTGCCGGTCAGTCAACGATCGCGATTTCCAAGGGCGGTGTGAGAGACCCGAACATGCAGCCGATACAGGTGGCTGGCACGGCGGCGACGGTTACAATTCAGTAGATGTCCGAAATAATATTATCGCCGTATCGAGATGCCTGTCACGATTGCGACTTGTCTTTGCAACCCGGATCTCTACAAGGACGGCGAAATAGATTTGATGGCTTTACCCTTATTGAGTTGATTGTAGCCACCGCAATTTTAATGATCCTCAGCGGATTGGCTCTGCCTCTGGCCCGCATAACCATAAAGCGCGAAAGAGAACATGAATTGCGGCACGATCTATGGGAGATGCGCGACGCCATTGACCGCTACAAAGATGCGGCAGACCGCAGCGCCTTTAAAACCAAGGTGGGATCGGAGAATTACCCTCCCGATCTCGACACCCTGGTAAATGGCGAGGATGTGAAAGGCAAGAAGCTGAAATTTTTGCGTCGTATTCCGGTAGATCCGATGACGGGCAAAGCCGAATGGGGTCTGCGTTCCATGCAGGATGATCCCACGTCGGATTCCTGGAACGGTGACAATGTTTTCGACGTGTATTCCAAGTCGCAGGGCACGGCTTTGGACGACACCAAGTACAAGGATTGGTAATGGCAAGAACCTCTAACCGTCATAGCCGCGGATTCACCCTGATTGAGCTGATGATCGTGATCAGCATCATCCTGATTCTGGTCGCGGTCGCCGTACCCAACTATCGTGCCTCGGTTGTGCATGCCCGTGAATCGGTACTCCGGCAAAATTTGTTCACTTTGCGTTCGGTTATTTCCCAATACACGCTGGACAAACAGAAGGCCCCGCAATCGCTGGATGACATTATCCAAGCCGGATATATAAAGATGATTCCCAATGACCCGATTACTTCAAAGCCCGATTGGACCGTAGATCAGGAAGACGCGACATTAATGTCGCCGGATCAGGAAGAAGGCGGAATCGACAATGTCCATAGCTCTTCCACCAACATCGCCAGTGATGGAACTGCGTATAACACCTGGTAACAACCCCTTCATCGCCGCTTAGCGCACTCGGGATGCCTGGGAATAACAAGACTGAACAATTCCAGAAGAATCGGTCTCTGGTAGTTAGACCGTCATCAGAGGAGGAGTTGGCACCACGTCCTCCGCGGACCGCGCGACATACTTTTCTAAAACTTCGTCCAATTCCACTGGACGTATCGGCTTGGAGAGATATCCGTCCATTCCAGCGGCAAGACAGCGTTCGCGGTCGCCTTTCATGGCATGTGCGGTGAGTGCAATGATTGGCAAATGATTCGGACCGCCTGCTTCCTTTTTTCGAATTTCCGTCGTTGCCTCAAAGCCATCCATCTCCGGCATTTGCATGTCCATAAAGACCAGATCAAAAGGTTCTTTACTGAGGGCCATAACAGCCTCGCGGCCATCGGCTACCACCTGGACCCGGTGTCCTCTTTTTTCCAGCAGACGGCTAGCGACACGCTGATTTACCGGGTTATCCTCCGCAAGCAATATCCGCAAGATTGTCGATGGGTCGCGAGCATCGCCCAGCGAGTAGCGCGTTACCAGTGGAATCGCGCCCGCGACTTCCTGCGCTCCCAGAACGCGGGCGATGGCCTCCCTCAATTCCGATTGACGAATGGGCTTCAGTAAATAAGCTGACACACCAAGTTCCTGGCAGCGTACGGCGTCACCCCGATGACCGGCAGACGTGAGCATCATCACAATGGCAGCAGATAATTCGGGGCGTTCGCGCATTCGTTCGATAAACGTGAACCCATCCATTCCGGGCATGTGCATGTCGGTAACCACCAGCGAAAATGGCTGGTTGGTTGTCTGCGCTTCGATGAGTGTCCACAACGCAGCGTCTCCACTCTCTACTGAAGTTGACCGCATTTCCCATCGCTTCAGCATGCCTTCGAGTATCCGACAATTGGTGCGATTGTCATCGACTATCAGGACTTTGACTCCGCGTAGGATTTCCGGCGGAGCGATCCTCCCGATTTCGATTGGTTTGGGAGAGTTCGGCACCTCAAGCCCAATCGTGAAATGGAATGTACTCCCCTGGCCCAGTTTGCTTTCTACCCATATTTTGCCGCCCATCATGGAGACGAGCCGGGTTGAGATGCTCAGTCCAAGTCCGGTGCCGCCATACTTCCGCGTCGTGGAGTTATCGGCCTGAGAGAAAGCATCGAAAATCGAATCCTGCTTTTCTAGCGGGATCCCGACGCCAGTGTCGGTGATCGTGAAGTGAAGAACACAATTCGTTGCAGTTGTACTTTGCAGATCTACTCTGAGGGCCACTTCCCCGTGGTCTGTAAATTTGATGGCGTTGCCCAGGAGATTGACAACCACTTGACGCAGTCTGCTGAAGTCCCCTCTAAGAATTTCGGGTATGTCTGGAGCGACTTCGCAAAGGAGTTCCAATCCTTTTTCGTCAGCGCGAACAGCAACCGTGCGCAGCGTTGACTCCAGGTTTTCCCGGAGGCCGAAGTCAAGCACCTCCAAATCGATTTTGCCGGCTTCGATTTTTGAGAAATCGAGAATGTCATTGATTACGGTCAGCAGGGCGTCCGCGGAGAGTTTCACGGTATCCAAATACTCGCGCTGTTCCTGGTTGAGTTCGGTCAGTAAAGCAAGGTCGGTCATCCCCACAACGCCATTCAGGGGCGTACGAATTTCGTGGCTCATGTTGGCGAGGAATTCGCTCTTTGCGTGGTTGGCGACTTCTGCTTTTTCCTTGGCGTTCCGCAGTTCATCGGTGCGTTCGTCAACAATTTGTACCAACTCTTCCTCTCGTGCCCTTAGCCGTTTGGTATAGAGCCTTTGCGCGCCGACAGCGAGCAGAAAGAAAGCAATTGCGCTGAATCCCCAGAACCAGTTGGTTTGATAAAAGCGTGGAAGCAATACAAACCCCGCGGAAGCGCCTACGTTGTTCCAGAGTCCATCGTCATTCGATGCCATCACCCTGAAACGGTAACTTCGCGGTGGCAGGTTAGTGTAATAAGCTACCCGCCGGGTACCCGCGTCTACCCAATCATGATCATAACCGTCTAATTTGTACTTGAATTGAACTCTCGCCGGAACCCGAAAGCTTAAGCTGGTGTAATGGAACTCGATTTTGTCAGTACCGGGCGGGAGCCTAAGTTCCTTAGGAGAAGTGGTTGTGACGTCATTGGCAACCATGGTCTCAATAATGACAGGAGGTACCAGGGTGTTCTGCAGAAGACGATCAGGATCGATGACGACCACTCCTTTGCGAGTAGAGAACCAAAGCTTGCCGTCCTTAGCCGCAAATCCTGCGGGTTGCTGGGACGGATCGGAGGCTTCACTGGTTTTCATTCCATCGTCGGTTCCGTAGTGGGCTGTCGTGACCTTTGATATTTTGCCTTCCGCGAAATCGTCTAGGTCTTTTCTGACAGCCATGTAGATGCCGTCAGCTGTGCTGGTCCAAATATTTTGCTGGCTATCCGCGAGTATGGTCGTGGGATAGTCATCGAACATCCCATCCCGCTTGGTATAGCGGGTAATGCGGCCGTCGCTGATTCGGAAGCGGCTAAGCCCCGGGATTCTGCCGCCTAGCCACAGACTGCCACGATGATCGTCAAAGATCGATGTCACTGGAAAATCTACTGTAGTCTGACGCGCTTTGTCGGGGGCTTCGCCTTTTACGAATTTAAAGAGTCCCTTGACAGTTCCAAACCACAAAGTTCCAGCTGTATCCCGATAAATAGTGAATGTGTAATTCCCTGGTGCTGATACCGGCGTGGTCTTGCCACCGATGGTGAACGGTTCCGCTGTATCATTCTTCAGACGGAAGGTCAGAGTTTCAGATGTGGAAAGAATCAAACTTTCGTCATCTTCATCGATTGCCGAAAGATAAGTCTTAGCCAAACGGCCGTGGGCCTTGTATTGAATAAACTTTCCATCTTTAAACGCAATGGGCCCGTTCTGGGCTCCCAACCATAGAGTGCCGTCCTTGCTCTCAAAGAGCCCATCACCAAAAGTTGACTGCAACCCATTTTTACTGGTCAGCGCGCTCACGACCCCATTCTTGATCTGGGCAAATCCTCCTCCACGGCACAAGACATAAATTGTTCCATCTCGCATCTGGAGCGACAAAGAGGCCTGGTTCGAAGGAAGTCCTTCTTTCGAAGTAAGAGTAGTGAATTTAGTGTCTCGAAAACGGTCCAATCCTGCTGCCGTCCCCACCCAAAGGCTGCCTTCCCGGTCTTCATAGAGTGAAAGTACGCGGGCGTCACTTAGTCCGTCGGCAGTGTTAAACGAAAACGCGTCATCCCCTGGAGATTCGAAACAACCCAGATGCGGTGCCTGCCCAAAGGCCTCCATCACTAGTTTTAATTAGCGCATCGACTTCGCCCCCGATTTTGCCTCTAGCTACGGTTTTAACCGTGTTTTCGTTAAGGTCCGTCTGGTACAAACCATTTTCTGTTCCCACCCAGACGATGCTAACCGTCTCGCTTGCCAGAGCGGTGACGTTGGGCAATTTGGTGGTTGGTTGGGATAATGCGCCGTGCGCAAATGAATAAATGGGATGGGATCCGACGCTACCAACTAAGAGCTTGTCCGGATATTCCAAGAATGCCGTGACCCAACTGGTATCTCGCCCTAAGGTCTTAACGCCATCTTGCTGGATCAAGTAAATAAAATCGTCGGACCCTACGAACACTTCGTGTTGCCTGGATTCGAAAAGCAGGCGGATATCTCCATCCGGCAGGGGTGCAGGGGGACGATAGTCAGTAAATGCAGCGTTTTTATAAATCAGCGTTCTTGAAGTGGTGCGAACTAAAAGATCTCCGTCCGCTCCCCGGCAGATCGCCTTCACGGGTTCGTCGATGGTTTGGTTGGCTACGACTAGAGCAGTCAGAACAAACCGAACTCCATCGAACCGGACCAATCCAGCCGATGTCCTGAGCCAAAGATATCCGTCTGGAGTTTGCAAAATTTGATAAACCGCTTCTCCGGGAAGTCCGTTTTGAGAAGTCCAGACGTCATGCCCGTATTGATCAATAAGTTTTTTTGGATCGAGAGCGCAGACCGAGCCGGACAGAATCAATGTCGTGAATACTAACAACGAGGTCCATACGGCACTTTGCCGCAAAAAAAACTTAACGAGGGATGTCCGGCAGCGGCCAACCAGAGGGGGCACGTTAGGACATGAGTCTAGCTTCGAGCTATTCCAACCTAGCGCCCGGAAATAAACCATTGCTCCAAGTCCACAGTGAACAGAGAAGTGGGTCAAGTTACCAATGCCCACGGGTGGGTTCGGCAAGGCCTGAGGATGTTGAGGCGGGTGCTGTGCCCGTTATGGAATTGCTGGGGGCAGGATGTGAATCAGTCCGGAACCAGGTTTCGACCAATCGCGGCCAATCCGTCACGGGCAGGGCGGTGCGGCGCAAACCGTAGCCATGTCCTCCTTCGGCATAGATGTGCAGTTCGGCGGGGACCTTGGCATTTTTGAGAGCAATAAAGTAGACGGTCGAATTCTCGATATGAACCGGGTCATCTTCGGCCTGCAATATAAAAGTGGGCGGATTCTTATCGGTCACCTTGATCTCGGGATTGGGAGCAAAGTTCTGGTCCGCGAGAGCCAGATATCCGGGATAGAGGACTACGGCAAAATCAGGACGGCAACTAACTTGGTCAGCGGCGTCGACCGCGTCGTAAAGTCGATGATCGAAATGCGTGTCTAATGCGGCAATGAGATGACCACCTGCGGAAAATCCGAGAACCCCAATTCGGTTCGGATCGATGTGCCACTCAGCGGCATGTTGGCGTACCATGCCGACCGCACGTTGCGCATCTTGAAGCGCAGCTGAAGACTTCGGATACGGCCCGGTATCAGGCACACGATATTTCAGCAGAATACAGGTGACGTTGATTGAGTTTAGCCAGGTGCATACTTCAGTGCCTTCCAAGTCGATAGCCAGAATGTGATAGCCGCCTCCGGGGAACACCACAACTGCGGCGCCAGTTGGAGCCTTCGGTTTATATAAAGTGACGGTCGGCGACGAGACATTACCAAGCCTGATGATAGGGCGTCCCGCGATCGGTTTGTCTTTCACAGTTGCGGTATCGACTTCGGGCGGGGAATTTGGCTGAGCACCGGGCGCTCCATTTGGCCACAGAGGTATCGTAAGGTGGCCAGGTTCCGGCTGCCAGGCGGGAGTTTGGGCGAACATGGTCACTGCGGCGCAGGCCAACAACAAAATTAATAAACGCATAGACATAGTTTTGATTTGTGACTGGGTAGGATAATGCCTGTAAGACGGCCTTAAGCGCAAGTCTGATTCAAAGGAGCTATGGCGACGATCGGTTTATCAAGAATATTTGCGGAATTCCTGACTGGGGTATGTTTGGAAAAATTTCCACAGGCAATGGCGCCCGAATTCACCTTAAGTCTAAGTCTCTATTTCTTACGAGAATTACGAAACTTGACGGAAAAACGCGGTAATTATTACCAAAAGTACCGCTATCAAAGTCGAACCTTTTCTCGACTAAGGGAATCTAAATATATGATCTTATTTTTACGCTTTCTTTAAATTTAGGATGTTCGTTCTGGGAGGTCCGGAAAATGATCGGGAAGGTGTTCGATGCGTTCTTCGGTTGCTCACACAGTCACTACAGTTTTCCCCGAAGTACGGGGATTCATAGCGTATCGCGCCGTACAGAGGCCGCGGCGTTGACGGGAACGTACGTTGCCTGTCTGGATTGTGGCAAAGAGTTGCCCTATGATTGGACGGCGATGAAAGTCGTAAGTTCGCCCGCCGAAGAGCCGGGAGTATCTGCATGGCCTGGCGACGAAAGAAGCGTTATAGTATTTCGCTGAATTTTATTTGAGGCGCAACAAAAAACCGGCAGGCTTGCTGCCGGTTTTTCTATTTCAGCTATCTCCAATTTAATTACGTTATCGCTAGTTGCTGTCATCTCGCCGCTTCAGAGTTGGACGCCCATCGTCGCTGCTCTTGTCATTGCCAGCCTTATCGTCCGTACCATTCTTGTCAGTGGCGGAAGCGCGTCTCAGGCTGGGCTTCTTTCCGTCTTTGTCATCCGTGACTTTATGTTTATTTTCGATGCTCGCAAGGCGGGTCTTTACGTCGTCAAATTCTGACGTGGTGACCTCATACTGAGGACGCGCCGGTAGAATCTGCGCAATTTCTTCCTGAGACTTCTGAATGCGATCTGGCGTCTGTGGATGGGTAGAAAATGCCTTTGAAAGCGTTCCTGGTTTCTTCTTCTCTTCCGCCTGCACTTTTTCGAAGAAGGCTATGAAGGCCTGCGGATCGTATCCTGCTTTGTACATGTATTGCAGGCCCAAATAGTCGGCCTCAGCCTCGAAGCCGCGCGAGAATTTCAGGAAAGTTAAGGGAAGGGCCAATCCTGCTGCTTCGTACCCCGCATATCCAATGGGTCCACCAACAAAGATCAAAGGGAGGGAAGCCAGATTCATGATATTGCCGCGAGTGTTTTCGCGAGCCGCATGGCAGGCTGCTACGTGAGCGATTTCATGCGCCATGACTCCGGCGAGTTCGGCTTCTTCATCGGCAGCCAGAATGAGTCCAGAATTTACGTAGAAAAATCCTCCCGGAAGAGCAAAGGCATTGATCTCATCAGAGTCGATGACTTTGATGGTGAAAGGAACCTGAGAATCCGAATTGCGCACCAGGTTCTGCCCAAGCCGGTTTACATATTCAGAAATTACCGGATCGTTAATCAGCTTGGATTGCGACTCCACCTGCATGGAGAATTGCTTGCCCATGGCAATCTGTTTTTCGAGGCTGTACCAATTGCCCATGCCTCGATCACAACCAACGTGACGGTTTCCGATCGCATCGACGTCGCTTCGTCCTCCCTGATGTTCGATCTTGGGCTCAGACGGCGTACCGGCGGTTGCAGGGGACGTTGCGGGTGTCGGGGCGGTAGACGGCGCCGCAGTTGCGGTCTGGGTTGGTTGGCTCTGAGAAAAAGCGGAAGAACTCACGCAAGCAAACGCCAGAAGGGCCGTCAGAAGCGTGGTTAAGCGGAACTTAATCATGGCTACTCCCTGTAATGCGAAAAACGGCGCTAGCAAATTATACGCTCGCCCGGGGACACGTTTTGCTGGGAATCCTTAATAATTGGACGCAGAATTGGGAAGGAAGGTTATCCCTGCGGAAAAGGTTGCGAGGTATTACAATCCCGGAGAGCAAAGAGCTTCAAGGTCAATCGTAATACTCCAAGCCCAGATGGGTGATCAGGTCTTCTCCCTTTAGGTGCCTGAGAGTGTTCTTTAGCTTCATGGATTGGATGAATAAGTCGTGCTCAGGATAGAGGCCTGGGGCAGTCATTGGCGATTTAAAGTAAAAGCTGAGCCACTCCTGGATACCGAGTCCCTTCAATTCCGCGCTACGTTTTGCCAGATCGAGAAACAGCACCAGATCGAGAACGATGGGAGCGGCCAGGATTGAATCCCGGCACAGAAAATCGACTTTAATCTGCATGGGATAGCCGAGCCATCCGAAGATGTCAATGTTGTCCCAACCTTCTTTGTTATCACCGCGCGGCGGGTAATAGTTAATCCTAACCTTGTGCGTAAAGTTGCCGTACAGTTCAGGATAAAGCTCGGGCTGGAGGATATGTTCCAAAACTGAGAGCTTGGACTCCTCTTTGGTCTTGAATGAGCCGGGATCTTCCAACACTTCGCCATCCCGATTGCCCAGAATATTGGTTGAGAACCAACCATTGAGTCCCAACATTCTGGCTTTAAATCCAGGCGCCAGGATGGTCTTAATTAAAGTCTGGCCGGTTTTGAAGTCTTTTCCGCAAATCGGAGCCTCGTTTTTTCGCGACAACTCGTGCATGACCGGCAAGTCCACGGTCAGATTCGGCGCTCCGTTGGCGAACGGTACGCCCTCCATGAGGGAAGCGTAAGCGTAGATCATTGATGGCGCGATTGCCTCATCACTGCGGGTGAGCGCTTTTTCGAACGCTTTTACCGATTGGTGCGCAGCAGTTTGCTTTAGGAAAATCTCAGTCGATCCGCACCAGATGGTTACCAGTCTGGCTGCTCCGGAGCTTTTTCTGAACTCGCGGATGTCGTCCCGAACCTGCTCCGCAAGATCCATCTTGTTCTTGCCCTTCTTGACGTTGGGCCCGTCCAGCTTCTTGACGTACTCATGATCGAAAACCGCTTTTCGCGGTTTGATCGAGCTGAGAAATGGTTTTACTTTGCGCAGAAGTTCGCGGTCGAGGACGCCGGCTTTGGACGCCGCGGTGTACATATCGTCGGCGAAGATGTCCCACCCGGTAAAAACCAGGTCATTCAGTCCAGCCAGCGGAAGGAATTCTTTTATCTTTGGCGATCTGGCGTCGGTTCGTTTTCCCAGGCGGATAGTTCCCATTTGAGTCAGCGACCCGATGGGCTTTCGCAAAACCCTTACGCACGGCTTCGACCCCGGCGACAAACGTAGTGGCTACCGCTCCCATGCCAGGGATCATGATGCCTAGTTTGCCCTTAGCCGGTTGAATTTCGCTGCCGGGTTGTGGAGTCCTGCTTTCCTTGATATCGCCTGGGGTGGTTTCACGGCGCTTCGGCATTGTCGGTTATTTCCTTCTTGAGGCTCTCACAAGTGAAAGCTGGGGGATATAAGCAAACGGATATGTTCTCGTATTGCGTATGTATTTGCAAACTTCGATGAGCGGGACGCGAGCGCGAGGAGTTGAATGGAGTGTCAGTTCATTGGCCGGGAAATTTCTAGTCTGGGCGCAGGCGATTTTTCCAGTGGGACCAGGCGAACCAAACAATTGCGATGATCAGGATTATCCCGATCACAGCGTCGAAACGATGGAAGTACTTCCCGATCCCGCGCCAGTTTTCCCCGAGTTTCATTCCGAAGTAGGCTAGCGCCAGACACCATGGCCATGATCCCAAAAAAGTATAAATATGAAAGCGTGCTCGAGGCATTCCCGCTACGCCCGCTGGAAGCGCAATAAAAGTTCGTATCACCGGCAGCAGGCGCCCGAAGAAAACAGCCAGGTTTCCCCAGCGAGCGAAGAATTGCTCCGCCCACTTGAGTTCACGGCTTCCCATCATAATCCAACGGCCATATTTTTCTACCAAGGGCCGTCCACCGTAACTGCCAATTTCGTAAGCTACCAACGATCCTAAATTGCAGCCAATTGCCCCGGCAGTCGCCAGCCACAGCAAATTAAAGACGCCAGTATGGACGAGGTAACCACCGAAAGGCATGATCAGTTCCGAAGGCAAAGGAATACAGGCCGACTCAATAGCCATCAAGATGACGATGCCGCCATACCCCATAGCGGCGATCAGCGTTTGAATGAAAATGAAGATTACGCCCAGAATCTTTTCGGTCATTATTGGGTAGCGGCGTTTTTCAGATGGCTGCGGCAGAAGCGCAAAAAAATAGCGTTAGAAAGATCCCTCTTGCGTGAACGTGAAACCAGGCAGAGATGCGCCTTCGGGATTCTTTGTGACTTTAACCCGAACGGTCGGGGCATCCGGAGCGGTGACCTCTGCCGGACGCAGTACCGCGAATTGCGAGAACACTTCGCTGTATACCTTAGTGACGAGATAATCTTTCCCGTCCTCGTCCTTGCGCCAAACTTGTCCGAGCTGAACCGACTTGACTGCCAAATTATTCTCCGCCCTGAATGCAATCCAAGACTACCGAGTGTCGAATAGTCCGTCAATTGCGTGGATGGTTACCGACGATTGGATGTGCGAATTTAGGAATTCTCGAACGCCATACTCGCCCGAATTTGTTACGATTCTGGCTCAACTACAATGGCGCGCGGAGCGATCACAAGGCAACGCGGAAAGACTGGACGTCACGAAGCAATTCGCAAGCCAGTTCCTAAAGTTCTGCCGGTTGCGAAAGGGAACAAAACAACCAAAGCCTCTCCGGCTCCTGGCAAAAAATCCAAAGGATACAATCCGGTTGCTCCGGAACGCGTCCGCGAAATCCTCAAGCGGCTCGACGAGCTTTATCCTGATGTTACTTGCGCCCTTACCCATACCAGCGCGTGGGAGCTCCTTGTCGCTACCATTCTTTCCGCTCAAGCTACTGATGTGCGCGTGAACATGGTTACTCCTGAAATTTTCAAGAAATATCCCACGGTGCAGGATTTCGCAGCACTTCGCCCGGAGCAGCTTGAGCCCGATATTCGAACTACAGGATTCTTTCGCAACAAGTCGAAGTCGGTAGTAGGAGCCGCGAAGAGGGTCGTGGAGGAGTTTGGAGGCAAGGTCCCGGAAGATATGGACAACCTATTGTCGCTGCCGGGGGTGGCCCGCAAAACAGCAAACGTAGTCCTCGGAACCTGGTTCAAAAAAGCCGAGGGCGTCGTGGTGGACACTCATGTTCACCGCGTCTCGCGCCGGCTGGAATTGACCAGGGAAGATGATCCCAAAAAAATCGAGCAGGATTTAATTCGCATTATTCCGAAAGAGAAGTGGATATTACTCGCGCATCAGTTCATTTGGCATGGACGGCGACTCTGCATCGCCCGCAGGCCCAAGTGTGCGGATTGTCCCCTGGAGAATATTTGCCACGCCGCCGATAAGACCTGGTCCACGGTGCCGATTCACACAGAAGCCCAGCCGTAAAAAGTTAAGTAGGAACTCTCAGAATCAGATATCCCCCCAGCAACATGAAAATCACATCTGGCGACCAGGCTGCCAAAGCGGGCGGCAGTTGGCTGATGTTGCCCATGGCCTCGAACATGTCCGAGGTAACGGAATAGACGACTGCAATCCCCACCGCCAAAGCTATTCCTGCCACTGCCCCTCGTCGTGCGCCCGAAAGCGAAAACGGAACGGCGAGAAGGGCCATTACCAGAGCAATCAGAGGGAACGCTAATTTCTTTTGCAATTGAACCCGGAGACGCACCACGTCAAAGCCACTCTGCTGCAAATCATGGATGTAGCGCCGCAGTTCCTCATAGCTCATCTCCGACGACTGCTTTACTTCTTTCTGAAAATAGTTCGGCGGCTCATTGACTGCGGCGAACGTTGACACGTCAAAATTCCGGTAGGTCTGAATTGCAGATCCTTGAAATGCGCGTTCCCATCCCTTGGTGCAAACCCAGCGTTGAAGGGCATTTTCCCAGTGAGCCGTGTCCGCATAAATTCTTCCCGTAAGTTGGAATGTTGCCGGATTAAATTCGAAAACCGATAGATCGTCGAATTCGGCCTTCTCAGGATCGAAAAATTGATAATAGTAAATAGTCGAGTTCTTTCCGAAAATCCATTTGCGGTCTGGATTTAGATAAGTCTGCGCCGGTTTGCCCTTGATCTTATTGCGGAGCGCGTCCTGACGCTTATTAGCGTGGGGCAAATAAAACTGATCGAAGAAAAACAATCCTGTTGCCAGCAACGTGCATGCGAGCAACAGCGGGGTAATGATCCGATAAATACTGATTCCGGTGGCTTTCATCGCAACGATTTCATTCGAACGCTGCATCAATCCAAGGGTAATCAGCACTGCCAGAAGAATTCCATAGTGGGTCGTGGTGTAGAGAAAATAAGGCAAGACATTTAGCAGATATTCGCCGACCACTATAGGGGAAATCTGATTGCGGAGGATGTCGCCCAGCAGCTCAAATATGGTGAACACTAGCAACAGCATTAGGAAGGTCGAGAGCACCAAGCCTAGATTTATGAAGAAGTCCCGCAGCACATAGTCATCCAGAATCATCGGAAAACGAGCGCTGAACAGACGACGATGCGCGGAAGCCTCCTGATAATCCGTCTCGCCATTTAATGGCCGGGGAACTTTCCTTCGTTCGCGGAATTTCAGTTTGAAAGGATTCCTGATTCGCAAAGAGGCAACTTCGAACGGCCGCCGTTCGACCCGCCATAGCAGAAACGCTCCGCACAAAAAGAACACAATGTCGGCCAACCAGACTCCAAATCCCGGGGACACTTTCCCCTGACGTGCCAGCGAAACGCCCAGCAACGAGACAAAGTAATAGGCAAATACCAAGAGGATAGTGAGCACGAACCCGGTGGACTTCCCACCTTTTTTCGAAGATAGGCCAAGAGGAATGCCGACCAGTGCCAGCACCAGGCAGGCAGTGGGCAAGGCAAATCTACGGTGTGCTTCTATCGAATACCATCTGGCTAGCGTGGGATTGGTGTTATCGGCTTCCCGCAAAAGTGCGCGAGTGGATAAATTATGTGAGAGGCGCGGGTTCCTGAGCCTTGGAATTTCCTGGATCAGGCAATTCGATCGGGCGATCCGTTTGCTGGAAAGTGGATATCTGGTAGCGGTCGGGATTTGCGGGATCCGTCTCGTGCATCGATCCGTTCCAAAGGTGAAGGTGCAAGGTATGGGGACCTTCGCTAACCAGAATGCCTTGCTGCGCCAGGGTTATTTTTGGTGACGACGGAACGCTGATATCGGCAATGAATACCCCTTTCCAGATTGCGGCTCCCTGTGCCCCCTTAATGTCCTGTACATAGAGGACGAGCTTGGGAAATCCTTCATAGAAAACCCGGGGCTGCACTTCAAAGGAAAATTGGGAACCTTTTAGCCGATCCTGAAGTCCACGCAATGCCGCTTGAGATTTGGGCACAAGATAGGTTGCGTTAAAAAGTGCGAGAAGCCAGGCCGCAAATACAAATATGGAAATGATGCGGAGAAAACTCCATACGCCGATACCGCTGGCCCGCATCGCCGTAATCTCGCTGTCAGCGGCGAGACGGCTGAATCCAATCAGGATTCCCACCAGAACCGCCATCGGAATCGTGTAAGCCAGGGTTGCCGGCAGGCTGAAAAAGAAAATCTCAGCCACGCTGGAGATTGGAGCGCTGTGGCGGATCGCCAGTTCGAGGATGTGTCCGAGGTCCCGGGTAAATAATACGAAGGTGAAGACGCCTAGTCCGATCAGCGCATGCGAGCTGACCTCCCGCAGGATGTAACGAGTAAGAATCCTCATGGACGGGGCTTCAGTGGAAGTCTAGCACGGCAAAATTTACCGGCTCGAAACTGGGGAAGACTGGGTAGACATCGATCCCACCACTCGCTGATAGTCGTATTACCTCCGTAATGTGCGTCTACTTACCTTTCCCGATTACGCTTAAGTCGCACGCTGAGCGGTCGGGGAGTCGCATATTTTCACCACCGAAACAACTAAAGGGGCTCGCAGCACGTCTGCCCGGGCATTCATCCATAGCCTCAATATCTTAGTGAAATATGTGCGCCTTTACGGATTCGACCACAAGCGCACCGAAACCCAATTTGAAATCACGTGGAACGAGCTGCAACAAGGACTTCCCAAGGAACGGGACGGCAGTTTTCTGCTTGGAGTTTCGGAAAATCGTCTATTGATGGATGGCATCGCTCTTGAATCCGGACAAGCCGAACAAAGTTTCGCAAAGCTGCTTACCACTGCGGGACTCGCAAGCATTCACTTTTCAAATCAGGTCACGGTTGAGGACTTCGCCAAGCTGGTAAAAGCATTTTCGACCTCAGGTTCCAAAGCTCAGGACGTCACCAAGCAAATTAAAGATACTTTTGGCGATAACAAACAAGCGAGCATCAGGATCAACGAAGTGAAGTTCGTCGCTGCCGACCCCGCCACTGGGGACGTAACCATCGCGGCGCAAATCGCCGCTCAATCTCTTGGTCCGGAATTCAAGCAGTGGCTGAACGATCCTCAAAAACTCTTGCAATTGATTGCCGCGGCTGAAGGCGCCCACAGCGGGGGCGGCGGTGGTGGAACCGGCACAGGCAGTGGTCCAAGCATGCCTCCGGGATCTTTTCCGAATGTGCCAACCGGAACTTTTCCGAACATGCCATTCGCCGGCGGAGTACCAGGCGGTACGGGACCAGCAGGCACGGGGCAGGGAAGCGGCACTGGAGCAGGATTTGGCGGGAATTGGACCGGCGGCGTGGTCGCACTTCAGGAAGAAGAAGTCGTCCAGGCAATTCGCTTGCTGACCAGGTTTGGCGAGGTCGGTGCGGATCCTAGTTTCAAGCCTGAATTGTTGCATACCGAACTCGGCAAGACCGACGCTAATACCAAAGTTAATTTACAGCAGCTTCTTGAAAGTCTCGCTGCAACGGTCCCCGCACAAAAAGACGACACACCGCTACTGATGAAAGCCGCCGAGCACATGGCAATTCGATTTGCCCTCGAACGTTTTCAAAAGGGTGAGGTCAAAGTAAATGCAGTCCATCAGATGCTCGAACACATGAGCCGCCAGATGGACAGCCTGCGCCAGATTTTGCGCTTGCAGGAAGACAAGATGAGCAAGGCCGGCATACTGGTCGAATCCCATGCCGACATTCTGGATCGCATGTTCTGGTCTGAAGTTCCCGACGCCGGAAAGCAGAGTGTTCTGCTATCGGACGAGGCGCCCTGCGTACCACCGCGAAACGTTCGCCAGTTTGTGGAAGTGCTATTGGATCGCGAAGATAAAGCGACAGCTACCGCGATTTTGACAAATTACGCGAGTTGTCTGAACGCCAAAGATCCGGAACCGCGGCGCAAGATCGCGACAGGATTGAGCCAGCTCGCCGACCTGTTCGCGAGTTCCGATGAAACTCTACTGGGTGCGACCATTCGCAGTCTCTCTGACGCGTTAGTAGTGGAGCCTGATTCCGAATTACAAAGCATGCTCAGTGCTGCGTTCGTCCGCATGAGCACCGAGGCCAGCACACGCAGGCGGTTTACCGCGTTAAACCAAGTTTGTGACTCGATGGAGAACGTGGCCAAGAAGCGGCCCGTTCTCGCCGACGATCTCAGGCCGCGCATTGGAGTCGAGAACCGGCTGCCGGAGTTCATTGAAGAGGCGTTGCATCTGCCGCAGATTCCAGCCGATCTGATCCTGGTATTGCGGCGCACTTCGGAAGCCGCTATCGAACACCTTTCCGACCGTTTTTTCCGCTGCATGCGTCGCGATGAATGTGATCGCATGGTCACGCTGGTAAAAGATCTGGGACCTCCCGGGACTGCACCATCTGCGCGAAATGCTGCGCATGGGACCTCCGAGACAGGCGTGCGTCAGCGATTGGGCTGCTCAGCAGACTTGATGTGCCGACCTTGCTGGAACTGCTGCCCAACCGTTTGCCGGAATGGAATCGCTTTTATCATGACGTTGTCGTTCGCCAGATTGCCTATGGAGCCGCCCCAGATCGCGGACGTTCTCTTTTAGAGCTGCTGGAAATTTTGGATCCGTTAGTCCTGCCGCAGGCCCTCGACGAAATTGGAATGAGCGGCGATCACTCGGCCGTGCCTCCGCTGATAGTGATGGCTGAATCCGGCGAAACTGAAGGCCGGTCTCCGTTATTGCAGCTCAAGGCAGTCGAGTCTCTTGGACGCCTCAGGGAAGCGGACTCCACGACCGTGCTTCGTAATCTTCTGGACGCTAAAAAGATGTGGAAGTGGATTCATCCTCGCGAGCTCAGGATCGCGGCCGCTCAGGCGCTCACCAAAATCGATCCCAGTTGCAGCAGCCAGATCATGGCGGAAAGCGGCCTGGAGCCGGCGGAACTGGCAGTTGCCGCGCTCGACGCCGCCCCTGCATGTCCCTGGGTGCGCCAGCGGCGCTATGACCGAATCAATTTACGGAAACCGATCGCGGCGACGATCAGCAGTTCGTGGGGAAAGTCTGGAATCTCGGTTCACGAACTCAGTCTTGGCGGCGGCATGGGAACCAAGCATGACAATCTCCGCGTGGGTTCGGAAGCCACTCTGGATCTGACCGTGGGAATGCGCCACATTCGGGCCCAAGTACTGTTACGTCGCGCGCGCGTGAACGAAGTTGGTTTTGAAATCGTCAATACCGATTTGGAGAGCCGGTATCGCCTGCGCCGTATTCTTCTGGAAGCCGTGGGTCGCGCTGCCGACAGCAAAGCAGCCGAGTGGAACGAAAAGCGTAAAACTTAAGGCTCCGCAGATCGGATTTCGGGCAAAAAAGAGCCTCTACTCGCGTAGAGGCTTTTTTCTTTGTAGACTGAATCCTACTTCACTTTGACGATGATGATCGCGAGAGTGTAAAGCGCCAGCGACTCGATCAGCGCCAATCCCAGAATCAGAGCAAATGAAATTCCCGGACGGGCCGCAGGATTTCTGCGCCAAAGCTTCCGTGGCGGCCGCCGTGGCCCGCCCCTGGCCGATGCCACAACCAGCAGAGGCTATTGCCATGGAGAATCCGGCGCTAACGCCACCCAGTTCACCGGATTTGAGGTGCCTCCGCCCTGCGCGAATGCAGGAACGGCAAAACACATTACCGCCAGAGCCATGAAAACGTAACTCAGGACACGCATTTGTTTCTCCTTACAGCGAATTTCCGCCAGTGGGTGGTTGACGTTACCGTGCAAACGCCCTCACGCTGAACGGATGGAACGAAAAAATCAGTTTCGAGTTTCAAACACTGGATAAGCTTACTAGTGTTCTTCCGCAACTGCTCCCGCCAGATACACCGTGGTCAGAAGCACAAAAATGTAAGTTTGCAGCAAGGCCACGAAAATGTGTAAACCCAAAAATATGATGGGAACACCGATCGCAATCATGGAGAAAAACGCCATGATGACGAGATCGCCAGCAAACATGTTGGCCCACAAGCGGATAGTGAGAGACAGCACGCGGGCCAAGTGACTGATGATTTCGATGGGCAGCATGATGATGGCGAGAGGAATCCGTATCGCCAAAGAAATACTCGGATCGGACGGCCCAAGGAAATGTGCCGCGTAGTGCGCCACACCTTTTCTTCGAACTCCCTGCGCGTGATAGTAGAGGAATGCCAGAAGCGCGCATCCGAAGGGAACTTCCGGAGAAGCGGTTGGGGATTCGAAGGCCGGGATGAGCCCAATCAAATTCGAAACAAGAATGAACACAAACAATGCGGCGAGGAATGGCGTAAAGCCTTCGCTGTGGTGGCCAATAATTTCTTCGCTTTGTCCATTGATGAAACCATGCAGGCTCTCGAATGTATGTTGAATTCCTCCGGGAGAATCCACCGACAGACTCGAGCGCAGGGCAACGAACATCAAAACCAGGAAAAGAAATACCAGCAACTCCATCGAGAAGGCGTTGGTGATCGGCGCCTGCGGATAATTCGGCTCGATGTGCAGCATCCGCAATAGTGCCGTGACTTGCCCGGCAAAAAAATGGTTCAGGATTTTTGTAAGCCAGAGTTGTTCAGGCATAATCGGAAATTAGCTTCCCGCTGGTCGATTAATATCTGGTACGGACGGGATGAAAAGCTGATAGACCGCCTCGCACATAATCGCTGCCACCGGCAGAAAAAGACCCGCCAAAAAACCGTAAAGACTTGCAGGGTAACTGGTTAATATAACATAGGCAGCGCACGCAACTGCCAGATAACGCAGCACAAAACGCACGATGATTACCTTCCCCGATTGAGGGCTACCGGATGCAACTGTGCGTTCGACAACCCCGCTGACCACGCGCTTCAGCAGATGGAAATTCACGTAGCCGACCGCACATCCGCAGGCCAGGCCGATTGCCGTCCGCCAGCCGTAAACTGGCCAGGCCAGTGCGGAAAGCAATGAACCAATAACGATCATTCCGCGCTGGATTCGGTCGAGAGCGTCGTCGCGAAAATGGTCAGTGAGTTCGGCGATCATGATTAGCTAGCGCTGACTTGTTGGTTTTCCTGGCAGACCGGCGGGGTTCTCATGTGTCCTCTCGCGGAAGCCGCCTTTCATGCCTGCCGGCCAGAGAAATGCTGGACTCTCCAAATTTATCCCGCAGCCGGTCCGCTACCGACAGAGCTTGTTGCCATCGCTGCCGGGCTCCATCGTCGAGCAAATTGCTCTGACCAGCCTCGTGCTCGAAGGAAGACACATGCACGCCCAGTAATCGGACCGCCGAGCCACTCCGCCAATTTCGACGGAACAGCTTCCGAATTTCCTCGAATATTTCGGTATCAAGTTGCGTTGGGGATGAAAGTGAGTGAGCCCGCGTGATCGTCGAAAAATCTTTATACCTCAGTTTCAATTGGATGGTACGCGCATGGAATCCACTTTCCCGAAGCCGCCGCCCTACCATCTCCGATAGACGCATCAGGGTAGATTCAAGCTGAGCGGAGTCGCCAGTGTCTTCATTGTAGGTATGTTCGTGGCTGATGGATTTCGCATCGACATCAGCGCCTACTTCGTTGTCGAACCAACCTCCTGCATCTTCACCGCGGGCTTTTCCCGCCAGCGCCAATCCCCACTTTCCAAAACGCTGCTCCAGAAACGCGTCATCCAATCGCGACAAGTCTCCTACTTTGCGAATGCCCATCGCATGCAAGCTTCTCTTCAGTAACTTTTCCAACTCCGGGAATATCGCGCACATCGAGCGGCGCAAGAAACTTAGCCTCCTGGCCGGGGATAACCCATAGCACTCCATGGGGCTTGGCTTTTGCCGACGCAACTTTGGCTATCAACCGCGAGCTGCCAATTCCGATCGAACAATTAAGTTGCGTCTCAGTCTTCATCTTCAAATGAAGCGTGTGCGCTGCTCGCAGCACCGGTCCATGCAATTTCTCCGTGCCGCTCATGTCTAGATACGCTTCATCGATCGAGGCCATTTCCACCAGCGGAGAGAAAGAACCGAGCACACCGTAAACTTTCTGGGAATATTCCCGGTACCGGTCAGGATGCCCTTCGACAAAAATCGCCTGAGGACACAATTTGGCTGCGGTCCGCAATGGCATCGCCGAATGAACTCCAAATTTGCGGGCCTCGTAGGAAGCCGCCGACACCACACCACGTTCATGCCGCTGCCCGCCAACCACAACGGCTTTGCCCTTGAGATCGGGATTAAACAATTCCTCCACCGAGACGAAAAATGCGTCCATATCGACGTGAAATATGGTTCGTTGGAAGGAGGACATAGAAAATCTTATCGATGCGCGAATGTCAGTGAATCCGCAACAGTAAGCGGAGGCACAGCCCGCAATTGCCTGGCGCGTTCATAAACCCGTACGTATTCTTTCGCCGATACATTCCAGGAAAAATCTTTGCTCATGCCATTTCGCATAAGAACTTGCCACGTCTTTTGGTCACGAAATGACTGCAAGGCTTGCTTGATCGTGAGCAACAATTCTTCGCCGCTATATTCGGAAAACTTGAAACCAGTCCCTTTACCAGTCTTTGGGTCCCAGGCCTCGATGGTGTCATCGAGTCCGCCAGTGGCGCGAACGATTGGGACGGTTCCGTATTTCAAACTATAAATTTGATTCAATCCGCAAGGTTCATAGCGGGATGGCATAAGGAACATGTCGGCTCCAGCTTCGATTTTGTGCGCCAGAACGTCGTCGTAGGCTATCTTGACTGCAATTTTCTTCGGGAACTGTTTCTGTAAGCGAAGAAACATTTGCTCGTAAAGCCGATCGCCGCTGCCCAGAGCGACGAGGATCAGATCTTCCATCGCAAAACGGTCGGCAACCTGGGTGATCAGATCAAATCCTTTTTGCGCCGCGAATCGGGACACAATTCCGATGACCGGCATCTGTGCATTTGCGGCTTCCAGGCCGAACTCGGCAAGCAAATCCTGCTTGCATTTTAGTTTTCCAGTCAGGTCCTCGGCAGAATAGCTGGCCGCGATAAATTTATCGGTCTTAGGACTCCACTGCTCGTAGTCAACGCCATTCAGAATTCCGGTAACGGTTGCCGCTCGGTTTCTTAGCACGCCTTCCAGGCCAAATCCAAACTCCGTTGTCTGGATCTCCTGGCTGTACCTGCGGCTTACTGTATTCACGAAGTCGGCATATACCAAAGCACCCTTCAGAAAATTGACGTTGCCAAAAAATTCCATCTTAGTAATAGTAAAAAGATCCCAGGGCAGACTTAACAATGGCAGCGTGTCCGGAGAAAAAGATCCCTGATATCCCATGTTATGAATGGTGAAAACCGTTCCGGTGTCGCGTAATACCGGATCCTCCGCGTATTGTGTCCTCAACAAGACTGGAATCAGCGCGGTCTGCCAGTCGTTGCAATGAAATATCTGAGGCACACCCAAAATCTTGGAAGCTTCAATAACCGCACGGCAAAAGAGTGCAAAACGTTCGGCGTTATCGCGAAAGTCCCCGGCTGCGGTTCCATACAGAGCGTCACGATCAAAATATGGCGGGTACTCCACGAAATAAAATTGGACGCCGTTTTGAACGCCCCCGGAAAGCACGGAGCAGAACCGGAAGCGGTCATCAAAAGGAATGGTTATGCTGCCAATCGCAATCTGAGAATCCGCCAAGTGAGTCTGCCGGTAGCGCGGAAGATACACGGTGACCTGGTGTCCAGCGGCAGCCAGCGCTCGCGGCAAGGCGGCAACCACGTCTGCCAAACCACCGGTCTTTGAATAAGGGACGCACTCCGAGGCTGCGAAAGCGATATGCATGAAGGCGGCTTTTTCTTAGTCTTTCAGCATAGTCTCAAAAATAAAACGATAATAAGTGCCGGGCTTGAGCAAGTTATCATGGTTCGGAAACCATTTTCCGGAAACCATGGATCCGAAGGTTTGACGTGGATTCGATGCGAATCAATTCGTACCGCCGAAATTAATTTGCCGGCGAGATAAAGTCTAATCGCGGGAAAGAAAGAGGGTCAAACGTGCCGAGGGTTTCCGCCGAACGCCCTGTTCGGACTCCGAAATTAGGACAGCATTTTCTGGTCGATGACGCCGCAGCCATTCGCACGGTGGAAGCTTTGGGAGATCTTTCCCAGGCGACAGTGCTCGAAATCGGTCCCGGACAAGCGGCCCTGACAACCCTGCTATCGCGCCGGGCTCGACGAGTGATGGCAATTGAAATCGATCGAGTGCTGTCAGCACAGTTGAGAATGAATTTTGCGCTATCCCCCAATGTGGAAATTATCGAAGGGGACGTTCTCTCGATTGACTTCGACACATTATTCGGACCGAAACCGGGCAGCACGCGTCCCGGAATTAACCAGGAGCCGGAGCCTGCCATCGTCGTGGGGAATCTTCCTTACTTCATTACCTCTGACATTCTTTTGCGGCTGTTCAAATACCGGAAATATATAAAAAGCATTGTGTTGATGGTGCAGCGGGAGGTTGCAGACCGGCTCGCCGCTCGCCCGGGAAAAAGCGAATACGGATTGCTCTCCGCAACCGCACAATTGTATTCACGAATTGAGAAACTTTTTACCCTGCCTCCCGAGTCGTTTTCTCCGCCGCCGAAAGTTCATTCCACGGTGGTCCGGCTGACTATCGATTCGCAGCTCGAACGGTTGCATGTTCCGGAAGCTGAGTTTATTAATTTCCTGAAACTGTCATTCGGACAAAAACGCAAAACCCTGTGGAACAATTTGAAAGCTGAATATAAGCCGGAAGTGTTGAAAGCGGGATTAGCCAAGGCGGGAATAAAACCAACCGTCCGCGCCGAGGCTTTAACTCTTGACAAGAGCGCGGCGCTGTTTCGCGCGTTGACTCTCCGGATAATATTCGGACCGGATCTATGAGCGTTCGCGCAACTGCCGTGGCTGGACGTTTCTATCCGAATGATCCTGCTGTTTTGCGCGGCGACATTCTTTCCTATCTTTCGCCCGATCAGCAAAAAACTTCAGCATTAGGATGCCTGGTTCCACACGCGGGCCTCATATATTCGGGATCGATTGCCGGTTCGGTGTTCGCCAGAATCGAGATTCCCGAGTCGTGCATAATTCTTTGCCCCAATCACACTGGGTTAGGCCGTCCGCTGGCAATTATGAGCGAAGGCGAATGGCAAACTCCTCTGGGCAAGTTGCCAATCAATGGCGAGCTGGCTGAAAAACTCAAGAGAGAATTCTCTCCCTTAAGCGAGGATGCAGAAGCACACTACGCCGAGCACTCAATTGAAGTCGAATTACCCTTCCTGCAAGTGTTGCGGCCGGATGTGAGTATTGTTCCCATCGCGTTGGGAACGAGCCAACTTGAAATCCTGGAAGGATTGGGGAAGGCCATAGCGCGGACTGTAGAAGACTCCGGAGGCAACGTGCTGATCATCGCCTCCAGCGATATGAATCACTATGAAAGTGACACGCTGACAAGAATCAAAGACAAAAAAGCAATTGATCAAATCCTGGCGCTTGATTTCCGCGGCCTGTTTGAAGTTGTGAAGCGGGAAAGCATCAGTATGTGCGGCTATGGGCCAGCGGTGACTATGCTCGCTGCGGTTGTGAAGTTAGGCGCGGTTTCGGCGGAGCTAACCAAATATGCAACGTCAGCCGACGTATCCGGCGATCGGGGAATGGTGGTCGGATACGCGGGGATAGTTATCCGATGATCTTCATTGGTTAGTGCCGGCTCGGCGCGCCTCGACCGGGTGAACCTGAACTTGGACTGGAAGTGTGGGCTGGCGCGGAGCCCGTGGCCGCAGGATGCATAGCGCCTGAAGGTCTCGGTAAGGATCCTGTCGATGTATTGGATCCAGGCGAGGGCCAGTTGCTCGATTGAGTCATGGGCGTCCGAATAGGTGTGGTATGAATTCGCGCGGTTGCAAACCCTTCAGTGGAGGCCCGGTGCGAAAACGTCGCCAGATTATTCACCGCGCCGCGAGGAACTCCAAGTCCCGCCGAATTGTCGCGAATAATCACCTTGCTGGTGGACCGTCCAGCGAAACCGAGCGCCGCCGGCCGACTCACGACTATCAAACTTTGACCCGTAGTGGCTGGTGGCCTTGGTGACGCGAAGCCCATTGGAGGATTCACCACCCGGGGATTCGTACCAATTGCCGTCCATCCACCTCCCGGCTGCCAAGCCCATCCCCGTCCGGAAATGAACGTCCAGGAACCGGAGTGATAGGGAGTCCATCCCCAAGGGTAGGACGAAACCCAGGCATATCCCACGCCAGGATAAAGAGCCCATGCTCCATCTAAAAACGGATTCCAACTCGCGCCCGCAAAATAGGGCTGCCACATCAGGCCATACCCGGGTTGATTGAAATAGTTTCCGTAATAATTCAAATCTGCGAGACCGTAGGAGTACGGGGAAACATTCGTAACTGACGCCGCTGCGTATCGCTTCTGATATTGGTCTTGCTCTTTGTCCCACTCGTCGTAGAGGCCAGGCTCAATATTTTTTGCCAGCTTGCCTTGATCCTGATCAAGGTCGAACGCGGCGGTGCGATTTTTCGACACATCTATCGTACCGGCTGGAGATTCAATCTGGACGTCGCCACGGAAAACTGCAATTTCCGCGGATGTGTCCGACACCTGAATACGAAGATGAGCTGGCCGATCCATAACAATCTTGTGATTCCCGAAAGTCACGACCAATTGGCTGTCTTTAGCACCGACAAGATTCACGTAGGCGACGCCGGACTTGATTCTCACCGAAGAGATCTTCACGCCTGCATCGCTTAACGACAATTTCGGAAATTCCACAACCGTATTAGGAGCGAGCCTAAGGACAGAACCGTCCTCGAACTCTATTTGCGCCCTACCTTCAATCAGGGTACGCACCTTATTTCCCTCAACGATTGGCAGGTTTAGGAATGCCCTTCCATAACTGTCACTACGATTCACTTGCACCGAACCTTGCACGTCGCTAAGCCGAACGATGCGGACTTGCGAATCAGCAAATGCCAACACGCTGAATAAAGTGAGGGCTGAGGCGCTGATAAGAGTTTTCAGGATTGCTGCTTGAAACCTTGACATATAAGACTCTCCGGGGCCGATTTCCAGTGGAAGAGCGATTTTTTATATTAGAGCACCTTTTGCAGTGGCAATTGTCACCAAAAGGGGGGATCAGCCGGGAAAATGTCTTGCGGAATTAGTTGGTACCCGCGGCCAGCAGGCGCTGGGCGTGCATTCGCACCATATTCATGAGCGATTTATCGTCGACGATCTTCTGCAGGATAGGCGCGATTGCAGCCACCCCTTGCAAGCCTCCGCCTATCAGCGATCTCTCCATGCGATTCATTTCGTCGTCGAGGGCAAGCTTCTGGTAACGACGATCGAATTCCAGTCGCCGTCCGAACTCAAGCGTCGCGCTCAAATTTTGAAACACCGCGGTCAGGTCTTGCACCGCAACAACGAGCGAGTAGTTGTAAGTCGCGCTAGTGTTTTTCTGTGCGTCCCTATAGGTGAGGATTTTAACTCCTGTCGAAGCTATATTCTTTTTCTGGGAATCGATCTGCCCGGTGAAGAATCCGGCCTGCTGTGTGAGGTCAAAAATCTTAACGCGCGTGGGCTCGGGAACTACGAAATCGAGGTGGAAAGCATCGTCCGGTTCGGACTGGCGGGTAAGCTTGCCATCCGACTCATAGCTTGCTTTGCCATCGGAAGCAACGGAGAAGAAATAATGCGCGGGTTCCGAGTTGGGGAAACTCAGATCAAAGGTAACGGTTGGAACCTGAGCCTGCGACGTAGCTGCCGCTCAGACCGAAAGCGATAAAACATGTCAGATAACTAACTCGAGCAATCATCGTCTCAGGAAACCGCCGCTTGTCGCTGTAGAGTTGCCGCCGTGTGAAGGTGACAAATTGCTATGGCTAATGCATCGGCTGCATCGGCTGGTCGGGGGACTTCGTCGAGATTTAACAGACGTGCGACCATGAGCTGGACCTGGTGCTTTTCTGCCCTTCCATAGCCAACCACCGAAGATTTGATCGTGAGCGGCGCATACTCAGAAACCTGAAGCCCTCGGGATGACGCCGCCAACATCGCTACCCCTCGCACCTGCCCAAGTTTGAGGGCCGACTTGGCGTTCAAAGCATAGAAAACATCTTCAATCGCGACATTATCAGGACGATGCTCGTGAATAATCTCTCCCAGTCTTGCAAAAATTGTTGCCAGACGGTCGCACTGAGCGTCTCGAGTCGATAGCTTGATTGCGCCCCATGCAATGCAGAGCAGACTGGTGTCCGGACAGAGTTCCACGACTCCGTAGCCGGTGTATTCGGTGCCGCAATCTATGCCCATGGCTCGCATGACTGGAAGTTTACCTCAGCAACAACGCGGACGACGTGCCTTCGCGAGTTCATTTTCCCGCAAGAATTCGATGTAGGACTTCCGGGAGCTCGGGACATCTAACCGGCCAAGGAACCGGGAGTAGGCGGATTCGTCGAATATCTCGCGGAGGATTGCTATCAGCAGCTTCGAAATCCGCCGCAGATCAGGTTTCGTCATTGTGCCTCCTCGGTCAGATATCGGCTTTGCACGAATGGTGATTCTTTGAGACGTGAAACCGCGCGTCCAGAAAGCATGCCTATCCACTTTGTTCCGGACTCGATTACCACTAACGACACCATGCAAATGAGTCCCGAGGTTACCGCAGCGTCCAACCGATCATTGAAGATGAGACGACTGTTCCCCCCGCGGCAGTAAGCTGACTCGCGTGCGCGAGAAATCCGATGCGCGGGTTGGGATCGAAAACCTTATGCCAGGAAGCGGTAAAAGTAATGGTAACCAGCGCTGTTAGCGGCGCCAGAGTCACCAGAGAGTAGCGCTCGCGGCCCATCTTGATAATGATGGTCGTGGCTACGCACAAAGCCACAATCCCTAAAAGTTGATTCGCAATTCCAAACAGCGGCCAGAGAGAATTGATTCCGCCCAATGGATCTTTTACTCCTTGCCACAAAAAATATCCCCAAGCCGCAACCATGAGAGCGCTAGTTGCAAGAATCGATGGATAAAAACTGGTGCGACCTAATGGCTTCCAGATGTGGCCGAGAGCATCCTGAAGCATGAAGCGTCCCACCCGCGTTCCGGCGTCGAGCACGGTCAGAATAAAAAGCGCCTCGAACATGATGGCGAAGTGGTACCAGATGGCCATCAACGCCTGGCCGCCAATAGTGTGGGAGAAAATGTTGGCCATGCCCACGGCAAATGCGGGGGCCCCTCCAGTGCGGTTAAAAAGCGTTTGTTCTCCCACCGACTGCGCGAGCGCGTGCATTTCCGCCGCGGAAACCGGGAAGCCCCAACCACTGATAGTCGTCACTGCCTTTGTTGCGGTCTCCCCGACAATTCCTGCCGGGCTGTTGATAGAAAAATAGATTCCCGGCTGCAGTACGCAAGCAGCGACCGTGGCCATAATGGCGACCATTGATTCCGCCAGCATCGCTCCGTACCCGACCATGCGGGTTTCGGTTTCACTGCGTATGAGCTTCGGGGTAGTGCCACTCGAAATCAAAGAATGGAATCCGCTGATAGCGCCGCAGGCGATGGTGATGAACGCAAATGGAAAAATTCGTCCCGCAAACACTGGGCCGGTACCATCCACAAAGCGGGTGAGGGCCGGCATGCGCAATACCGGATGCAAGACCACAATTCCAAGCGCCAGAAGTGCTATCGTCCCGAGTTTCACGAACGTGCTCAAGTAGTCGCGTGGAGCAAGCAGCAACCAGACCGGCAACGCGGACGCGGCAAAACCATAAACAATAATGAGTATCGCGAGCGTGGCTGCGCTCAGACTGAACCAGCTTGCCAATGTGGGGCTAAGCGAAACCCACTTACCGCCCCAGATAGCCAACATGATCAGAACGAATCCGAGAGCAGAACTTTCAATAACTTTCCCCGGCCGTACCCGTCGCAAATAAACTCCCATCAACAGCGCAATAGGGATTGTCATGGCGATGGTGAATGTTCCCCACGGGCTCGCCTTTAATGCGTTTACCACTACAAGAGCGCAAACTCCCAGCAGGATGACCATGATGCTGATGACGGCGGCGTATGCAATAAATCCTCCGACCGGACCAATTTCGTCTCGCGCCATCTCCGTCAGGGATTTGCCATCGCGGCGAACGGAGAATAAAAGAATCACAAAATCCTGGACGCATCCGCCAAAGACGGCGCCGGCCAGAATCCAAAGAGTGCCCGGCAAATATCCAAATTGCGCGGCGAGCACCGGACCCACCAACGGTCCGGGACCGGCAATGGCCGCGAAGTGATGGCCGAACACTACCCATTTATTAGTAGGGACAAAGTCGCGTCCGTTATCGAGACGTTCGGCTGGCGTCGCGCGATTGGCGTCCAGCGCAAGAACTTTGGCGGCGATAAAACTGCTGTAAAAGCGATATCCGAGTGAGTAGCAACATAGCGCCGCTATGACCAGCCACAACGCATTAATCTGCTCGCCGCGGTGCAAGGCTGATAATCGCTATTGCAACTGCGCCAAGCAGTGAGATGGCGGTCCAAATTAATACGCGAAAAAGTCCAGGCATTTTGACGTCAGCGATTGTACAAACTCAGAGGTGATTCCTACTCACAATTTCTCAATGCGAACGAGTCGACAATCTTTGCCCGGAGAAACTGCTTAGTGATAATCTTTATCTTCCGTTTTTATATTCATAGCATTCAAGCCGTTCGCAGTATCCATTAGGCAAGCCGGGTAGGGCTCGCTCGGCAATCCACTCAATCTCTTAAGTAAAGAGGAGCAGAAAATGAAAGTTGGCATTCTTACCGGCGGAGGCGATTGCCCAGGTCTTAACGCGGTCATAAGAGCCGCTGTTCGCAAAGGCAGCTTCCATTACGAAGACGAATTTATAGGATTTCTCGAAGGCTGGCGTGGCGTGATGGAAGACAACACTCTTCCTTTAGATCTCGCGGCTGTGGCCGGTATCCTGCCACGCGGCGGCACGATACTTCGAACTTCTCGCACCAATCCCGCGAAGAAGCCAGATGGATTGGAGCAGTGCATTGCAACTCTAAAGAAGAATAGCGTCGAAGCTCTAATCGCAATCGGTGGTGATGACACACTTACAGTAGCCAGTAAGCTTCACGCCAAGGGCTTCAATGTGGTGGGAGTTCCAAAGACGATTGATAACGACCTTGCCGGAACCGATTACACCTTTGGATTCGATACTGCGGTCAATGTGGTGATGGAAGCAATTGACCGTGTTCACACGACGGCTGAAGCGCACAACCGCGTGATGGTCGTGGAAGTTATGGGCCGCGATGCGGGATGGATTGCCATCCACAGTGGGATTGCCGGGGGAGCAGATGTGATTTTGATTCCCGAACAGCCCTTCGATGTTGAGAAAGTCGCTGACACGATTCGGCTGCGTCATTCCCGGGGACGCTATTTCAGCATTGTGGTGGTCGCCGAAGGTGCGAAGTTCGCCCAAAACAGTTCAGATGGAAACGCCCCCGTCACGGTGGATGGCGACAAAGATGAATTCGGCCATGCTCGTTTGGGCGGCATTGGAAACGTCCTCGCCAAAGAATTAGAAAAACGCACCGGCTTTGAAACCCGCACGGTCGTTCTTGGACATATACAGCGTGGCGGCACGCCGACGGCTTTCGACCGCGTTCTCGCCACACGTTACGGCCTTGGCGCAATAGATATGGTGCATCGCGGCGAGTTCGGACGGATGGCGGCCCTACGCGGAAACAAAATCATTTCCATTCCGCTTCAGGAAGCCATCTCTAAGAATCGGACCGTCGATCAGGAAATGATGGACGTGGCGACGGGGATTCTGGAAAAGCTCAACGACGAAAAACACGTCGCCGAGAAACAGATGGTCGGGAAATAGATTCAGCGACTACTGATGTCCACTGGCGTGTTATCGATGTGAATTGGTTAACTGAACGGCGAATCCGCTCTCACGCGATCCTGCTGTCGATTTGCCTTTGGACGGTTTACGCCGTTAACCTCGCGACGCCCGGATTATTTGACCGCCACGGATTGATTAAGGGAACTGATTTCATTCAGTTCTACACCCTCGGCACTTTGGCGCTACATCACCGGGCGGATCTGCTTTACGACGTTGAGTCCCAACACTTGCTGATGAGCAAGATAATCCCCGGGGCCAACGTTTTTTATCCTCCGCTGTATGGCCCTCAGGTTTCAATTTTCTTTCGTCCTTTCGCACATCTGTCGTATCCAGGGCGCTTTTGGCATGGCTGTGTCTCAACGTCCTGATCTATGCGATCTCTTGTTATGCAGTCTGGAAGACATGCGCAAATTTGCAGGGCAACGGTTTTTCGGCGCTTCTCTGCGCTGACCGCGTTTCCAGGTTTGTTTTATCTTTTATGCTTCGGGCAAACGTCGGGGATTCCGCTCGCCTGTTTTACCCTTGCCTATCTCGCGATACGACGAAACTACTTACTGGTAGCTGGTTTGGCTCTGGGCGGATTGATCTTTAAACCGCAACTCGGAGTTGCGGCGGCAATTATCTTTCTAGCGATCCGGAGTTGGAGGATCGTCGCCGGAGGAATTCTTTCGGCGGCGTTTCAACTCGGGGCAGGATGGTTGCAGTATGGCGGGGAAGTCATGGGCAGATATTTCTCTTGGATACTGCATGCTCACCGTTATCCGAATTTGCTCGACCCTTACCCCTTTCAAATGTTTTCGCTATGGGGATTTTGGAGCTTACTTTTTCCGGCGCGACCGGTGATGACCTGGGTGCTATATCTGATCAGCGCTGCGCTCGCGCTCTCCGCTTCGATAATTATCTGGCTGAAGCAACCGCTTTTGAAAATACGATTTTCCGCGCTGCTCATTTGCTCAGTCCTGGTTGCGCCCCACCTAAATGTTTATGATCTCGTGAACCTGGCGCCCGCATTCTTGCTGTTGGCAGATTGGGCATTGGAGAATTCCCTCAAACAACTGGCACGCATCTTAGGGATGCTTCTCTATCTATGCTATGTCCTTTTTCTTTTTGATACCGCAACCAAGGTGACGCACGTTCAAATCGGAGTGGCAGCGATAGCGGCGCTTCTTTGGAGTTGCTGGAAAGTTAGCGCGGTGCCTCGTGGGATAACTCTCCCAGCAGATACACTGATGGGTCACTGATACGGATCGGGGCAAAATAGCACAAGGAGTACACCAAAAAGGAGTACATGAATATGAAGCCAAAGAACACGATCTGTCTCTGGTTCGATAAGGATGCACTGGATGCGGCGCGTTTCTACGCCGCCACCTTTCCGGATAGTAAAGTGTCCGCCGTCCACAAAGCTCCCGGTGATTATCCGGCGGGTAAACAGGGCGACGTGCTGACGGTGGAGTTCACCGTAGTGGGCATTCCCTGCCTCGGTCTCAACGGCGGCCCCGCGTTCAGGCACAGCGAAGCCTTCTCCTTCCAGATCGCGACCGAGAATCAGGAAGAGACGGACCGTTACTGGAATGCGATTGTTGGCAATGGCGGCTACGGAAAGCCAGTGCGGTTGGTGCAAGGACCGCTGGGGTCTCTCCTGGCAGATCACCCCGCGCGCACTTACCGATGCGCTTGCAGCTGGCGGCGCTGAGTCGAAGCGTGCCTTCGAAGCGATGATGACGATGAAGAAGATCGACGTTGCCGCGATCGAGTCAGCGCGGCAAGGCTGACAGCTGGCACGTGCTTAGTCGTCCAAGAAATTTAAGTAATACCGACCCATTCGCTCGATGCTCAAGATTTCTCCTCAATTAGCGCCGTGGCTGCTTGAGATTATCGAGACTGTTCTCATTATTTTTGTCAGCGCGATTCTTTTCTTCGTACAGCGCAAATCAAAAGATTCGGATTGCTATAACTCGCTTCGGATATTTCGCAAACCTGTAAATCTGCTGGCTGCATTGGCTAGGCGGAAAAAGTTAGCAGTGGTCGCGGTAGGTCTTTTTGTTATTTTCCTTCGATTGGCGATTCTCCCACTCTTCCCCGTTCCTGTTCCTGGGGTACATGATGAATTCAGCTACTTACTTGCGGCGGATACATTTGCTCACGGCAGGCTCACAAATCCTCCGCACCCCATGTGGAAGCATTTTGAAAGCTTTCACATTATTCAACAACCCACCTATATGTCGATGTATCCGCCGGGACAAGGCCTGATCTTAGCGCTGGGACAATTGCTGGGGCATCCTTGGATCGGGGTCTTATTGAGCACCGCGCTGATGTGTTCCGCGATTTGCTGGATGCTCCAGGGATGGCTCGCGCCAGAATGGGCGCTGTTGGGGGGCATGCTTGCAGCCATGCGTCTAGGGATTTTCAGTTACTGGGTGAACAGCTACTGGGGAGGCTCGCTGGCGGCGTTGGGAGGGGCGCTGGTTCTTGGGGCTTTGCCGCGACTTAGACGCAACCCTACGTACAAGGCTGCGCTAGTAATGGCGGTGGGCTTTTCAATTTTAGCGATCACCCGGCCGTATGAGGGATTAGTTTTTTCACTTCCGATCGCCGCAATTTGCCTCTATTGGATGATTCGGGATAAACAGTTTCAATTTCGAATCATCGCAAGTCGCGTTTTGACGCCGATCGCGATGGTGCTACTTGCTACTCTGGCTGCAAACGGATACTACAACCATGCCGTAACCGGCAGTGCCTTTCGTTTGCCATATTTGGTCAATGCAGCGACTTACTCGAGCACTCCTATGTTTTTGTGGCAGAAGGCCAGGCCGCAGAAGATTTATCGCCATGAGGATATGCGGAAGTTCTACGAATCGGATCTTCGGGATTACCAATATGAGCGGACGCCCGCGGGATTCTGGGCGCACATTGTCGTGGAGTTCGCGACCTTGCGAATTTTTTTCCTGGGTCCGGTATTGTGCATCCCCCTGCTCGGTCTTGGACTGCGAATACGCGATCCCGGTATGCGATTTTTATTGTTTGTGACTACGGTCTTTGTGGCGGCCATGGTGTTGGAAACCTGGAGCCATCCCCACTACTTTGCTCCCGCCACCGGTCTTCTCTATTTGATTCTCGTACTGTGCATGGAACGCTTGCACGCATGGAAGTGGCATAGCCGTTTGACGGGACTGGTGTTGGTGCAAACCATCGTCGTCGTATGCTGCGCCATGGTAATTGTGCGAATACTGGCGGTTCCGGCTCACTTGAATTTCGAACCGCCATGGTTTGGGGGCAATATGAGACGGGCTAAGATCGTGAAATATTTAAAAGACCAGCCGGGCAATCAGTTGGTAATCGTGCGTTACAACGACAAACACGATTTCAATGATGAGTGGGTCTATAACCGAGCTGATATCGACGGCGCAAAGGTAGTATGGGCTCGGGATATGGGGAGTCAAAACAACGAGGAGTTGCTGAACTACTTCAAGGACCGCCGGACGTGGTTGTTGCAGCCAGATCGGGCTCCAGTTTCTTTGGCGCCGTTTTCGGCGGATGCGCCCGCGTCAAAATAAAACTCGATTTTACCTTCGAGCTAGACCGAGAATGCTTATAAAAAAGCTGCCTAAAACAATTTCCGATCCGAGCGTTATACAAACCATTGCCGCCGCCACCAAGCGCACGAGGATCTCGGGATTCATTGGTCCAAACCCGCTTCGATTCCACAACAAAAACGAATAGATCGCAATTGCAAGTCCGGCGACAACCAGTATGGCGCCCGCCAACAAACCTTTTTCTAAGGTAAAAATTCGAAACGCGCGAGTTAAATGGGCGTCTTCGGGAAGGAGTCCTTCCGAGATAGCGAAAACCTTTGTAAAGAAAGCAAACATCACCGCGTGAAATCCGATGAAGATCGCGAGCACTGAATAAAGCAGAGTATGAATGTCAATGGAGACGTGTCCAATTCTCCTTGTGCCGGGGAGCAGCCACAATCCGACAATCGTTCCGACCAAGACCAAGGCAAGACCGGGGTAGAAGAAAAGCCACCTCGGACTGTAAAGCAGCAGGAAGCGCAGTCCCCGCCAGCCATCGTGCCAGCTTCGCAGATGTGATTTCCGTCCACGTTTATCCGGCGATAAGGTGGTTGGGACCTCGCACACCCGCATGTTAAAGAGCGAAGCCTTTACCACCATTTCCATGGCGAACTCCATACCAGTAGTGCGAAGGCCCATTGCCTCGTAGGCAGCCTTGCTGAAACCTCGTAGCCCGCAATAGAAATCGCGGGAGGGACTCTTAAAAAATCGGCGCCCAATCGCGGTTAACAAAGGATTCCCGAAATACTGGTGAAGCGGAGGCATCGCACCCGGTTCAATGCCACCGATGAAACGGTTGCCCATTACCAAGTCATTTCCCGCTCTCAGTTTTTCGAGAAATCGTGGAATGTGGGTGAAGTTATAGCTTTCATCCGCGTCACCCATGATCACGTACTTACCGCGAGCCGCCGCGATGCCGCCCATCAGGGCATTCCCGTACCCTGGTTCTTTCACCTGAACTACAACTGCGCCCATATCCAGGGCTATCTGCCGCGAGTTATCAGTACTGTTGTTGTCCGCGACCACGACTTCTCCGAAGATTTCATGCCGGGCAAAGGTATCAAGGACTTGTTTGACACACGCGCCAAGCGTAGCCGCCTCATTCAGACAGGGCATCACCACGGAAACTTCCGGAACACTTGAGTTGTTGGACGTTGTGGGATTAATCGCGGTATGAGCCAATTAATTAAATTAACCTCAAATACTAATGCGTAATTCTTAGATCAATTGGGGTCTCATCCTACCAAAGGCAATAAATCAATCGTGATCAAGGAGGAAAATTGCAATTCTCTCACTTATATTTTCCAACATTTTTTATCAGTCCGTGGGAGTAAAATGGCTTCGATTTCAGCTCTGAACAAGAAGGAGTACTGATATGGCTGTTGCAAAAAAGCCCATTCCCGAGGGACATCGAACTGTAACCCCGGCACTGACCGTCCGCAATGCTTCCGAAGCGATTGAGTTTTATAAAAAGGCGTTAGGCGCGGAGGAACGCGGCCGGATGTTGACCCCCGATGGCAAAATCGGGCACGCTGAATTGAAGATCGGTGATTCCATAATTTTTCTGGCTGACGAGTCGCCCATGATGGGCAACAAATCGCCACAGACTTTGGGCGGTACCGCCGGAAGCCTATACCTCTATGTCGAAGATGTCGATAAGAGTTTCAAGCAGGCAATTCAAGCGGGAGGAAAGGCGAAGATGGAAGTGATGGACATGTTCTGGGGCGACCGTTTTGGGCAGTTCGTCGATCCCTACGGCCACTCGTGGGGCATCAGTACCCGGAAAGAAGATTTAACTCACGAGGAGACTCAAGAGCGGGCAAAAGATTTTTATGCCCAGATGGGGCAAGCACAAAAGAAGTCTGCCTAGCTTTCGCGTTATTTCCAACTTCTGTCATCCCAGCGAAATATTTTGGGATGACAGAAGTTTGGAACTGTCCTACGCCGACTTTGTCCGCACAGCGGTCCTGTCAAATAGGATTTCATACGCCAGCAATGCTGCGCCGACCACTATCGCGCTATCCGCAACGTTGAAGGCCGGCCACTGATACGACCCGATATATACCAGAAGAAAGTCGACCACACGGCCATTCAACAAACGGTCCCACAAGTTCCCGATCGCGCCCCCGAGGATCAGCGACAGCCCAACTCCCGTGACCGTCATGGTATGACTGCTGCGCCACAATAAAGTTGAGACAACAACCAGCGCGGTCACCGAGAAGAGAATCAGCAGGGTAATTTTCCACTCCGAGGGAGACTCCGCAAATAATCCAAAGGCGGCGCCCCGATTTTCAACGTGGGTCAAATAAAACACGCGCGGAATTAATTGGATGCTCTGATAAAGCGCGATATCTTTGGCGACGATCCACTTGGAACTACGGTCGAGAACGACTATCAGGAACGCAATAATGAAATGAAATTTGCGCATTCGGAAAATTGCTTTTAATGGGTCTCCAATTTCAATTCAATTGCCTTCAGCACAGCGCTGCACCGCTCACACACCATCGGATAAAGTTTGTCTTCCCCAACGTGAGTTGAATAATTCCAGCAGCGTTCGCATTTTGCCCCGTCCGCTTTACCTACTCTTCACGGTTAATCCTGCGCTTCCGTTACCGGCCGTCTTAGGCTCAAGCTTTACCGCCGACACGATGAATAGATACCGTAACTGTTCAAGATGGCGCTCCAACACCGAATAGGCCGGATCTCCGGTCGAAATTGAGATCTGCGCTTCGAGGCTGCCGCCAATAATCTTCGTGTTGCGCGCCTCTTCCAAAGCTTTTAGCACCTCCTCGCGAATGCTGCGCAGCGCCATCCAATCGGACTCCTCTTGCGGGTCCGGGGCGGGTGCCGTGCCACCAAAGATATCCTCGGCTTGAGGGAACTTTGCCAGATGAACGCTTTCTTCTCTAGTAGCTCCAGGGGGTAGGAACTGCCAGACTTCTTCAGAAGTAAAACTCATGATCGGCGCCAGAAGACGCGTCAGAGCCTCACCGATCCGCCACATCGCCGTCTGAGCCGAACGCCTCTCGCGGTGAATCGGCCACGAACGTATACAGACGGTCTTTGAGGACGTCGAAATAAAATGCGCTGAGATCGACCACGCAAAAATGATTCACCCGGTGATAGATTTTGTGAAAAGCAAACTCTTCATACCAGGCCGCAACTTCTTTGGCGAGCGCGGCGGTCGAGCGAAGCATGTATTGATCGATTGCTTCCATCTCGTCGTAAGAGACGGCATGTTGTGGGGGATCGAAGTCGTAGAGATTCCCAAGAATGTTTTTAACCGTATTGCGAATCTTGCGATAGTTATCGGCGACCCGCTGCATAAGCTGTTCCGAGCAGGTCACGTCTTCGCGGAAGTCCACCGAGGCCACCCATAGACGGACGATTTCTGCGCCCAGTCGGTTCGCAATGTCCACGGGATCGACGACATTCCCTAACGACTTGGACATGGCGCGACCCTGTTCGTCTAAGGTCCATCCGCTGGTCGCCACCATCTTGTAGGGCGCGCTAGATTTGGTTCCGACGGAGCAGAGCAGGGAAGAATGGAACCATCCCCGATGCTGGTCGCCGCCTTCGGTGTAGAGATCGGCCGGCCATGGGAGTTGTGGTTCGTCGTGCCGCAGAGCAAGGTAGCTGCATCCGGACTCAAACCACACGTCTACGATGTCAGTTTCTTTTGCGAACTTTGTTCCGCTGCAATTTGGGACACTTTATTCCCGCGATGATCGTTTCCGGCTTAGTGGTGTACCAGGCATCGGCGCCGGCTTCGCGAAAATAGTTCTATTACTTTGCGGTTAATTTCTGGAGTGTTAAGCGGTTTGCCGCAGCCTTCGCACAAAAAGACTGCGATAGGAACTCCCCAGATGCGTTGCCGCGAAATGCACCAGTCGGGACGGTTGGCGATCATGTTGGAGATGCGTTCTTCTCCCCAGGCCGGGTCCCACTTAACTTTTTTTATCTCCTCGAGCGCGCGAGTTCTTAGAGTGCCGCCTTGCATGGGCGTTTCCATCGAGATGAACCACTGTTCCGTGGCACGAAAAATTATCGGATTATGGCAGCGCCAGCAATGCGGATAAGAATGTTGCAAATTTTCCGTATGCATTAATACGCCGCGACTCTTCAGTAATTCCACAATCGGCGCATTGGCTTTGAAAACCTGCAAACCGTCATAGTCTGGCAGGCCATTGTGGAGGCGTCCCGAAGCATCGACGTCACACGTAGGATCAATTTTGTATCGGGTACCTGTGTTGAAATCGTCCGCTCCGTGCGCCGGAGCCGTATGCACCACGCCGGTTCCGGTATCCATCGTGACGTAGTCGGCAATTACCCCGAGGATCTTCCGTCGTTCCCACGGCAAAAACGGATGGTAGAACCAAGTGTGCTCCATTGCTTTCCCAGGAAAGCGAGCCACCGGCATTGCTGCTTGCAAACCGCACTTCTCGGCCACCACCGCCGCCAATTTTTCGGCGACAATGTAAATTTCATTCTCAGTTTCTAAAGCTACGTACTCCTCAGTGGGATGAAACGCCACCGCCATGGAGGCTGGAAGCGTCCATGGAGTTGTCGTCCAGATAATCGTAAAAATCGGTTTGTCCCCGTTGATGCGCGCATCAGCCAGTTGCGGATCAATTGTTCGCGGATCTGATTGCAAGCGGTATTTAACCCAAACCGTAGGGCTGGTATGCTCCTCGTATTCAACTTCCGCCTCGGCCAGCGCAGTGCGATCGTGAATGCACCAGTAGACCGAACGCAGTCCTTTATAGACAAAACCTTTTTCCAGAAAATCGTAAATCGTCGCCAGAACCGTCGCTTCATAGGACGGATTCATTGTGGAATAAGGTCGGTCCCAACGTCCTAAAACTCCGATCCGCTTAAATTGCTCTCGCTGTAAGTCAAGAAATTTGTTGGCGTATTTTCGGCATTCGGCGCGTACATCTGCTGGATTCATCTGTAGTTTTTTGCCGCCGAGTTGCTGGTCGACTTTGATCTCGATGGGCAGGCCGTGACAATCCCATCCAGGGACGTACGGAGCGTCCATTCCCGCCATGGTCTTCGACTTGACGATGAAATCTTTCAGGCACTTATTTAGCGCGTGTCCCAGGTGGATGGGGCCGTTCGCGTATGGCGGGCCATCGTGCAGCACGTAAACCGGCGCGCCTGCCCGAGCCTCCCGGATGCGGTCATAGATCTTCATCTGCTCCCACCGCTCAAGAGTTTTAGGCTCTTTTTGAGGCAGGTTGGCTTTCATGGGAAAGTCGGTTTTGGGCAGATTAATAGTCGATTTCAGGTCGAGCGGCACTCGCTTTATGTCTCCAAACAATTGATTTCCTTCATTATAGGGAGCGTCACAGGGCACGTCCATTCTCCCCTGTGGTGCTGGCATGGTAATGCCATTGCGCTGCCAAACGGCACCCAAAATTTAGTTTGACGGTGTACAATTTTCCAAGCGACATTTAGAGGATGCGAGCATCTAAACTTTAGGGATGAGTAGGACTGAGGCGGAAGTAAGACTAGATTTTCTGATCGAGAACCACTTTAAGTCTTTGATCGTTCAATAAGCCATCGTTTATGTCCTCTGTAGAGATTAAGCCGGGTCCAGAGATCAACGCAGCCCCTCCGCCACCTGTTCCCAGTTTCCTGTTGCCTAAATCCACACTCGATCAGTCACTGTGGAAGTCGCTTTCTCAAAATTTGAATGATTTCTTCTTTCCCAAGAAGCAGCCTCCGCTGGTTCTTACTTCGAAGCCAATTCCAGTCAAGGATATTTGGGGTTTTTACGATAACAAGAAAAGTGGTGCATTCGGCTCGTCCGTTATGCACATTCTTCTTCTGGCGGCCATAATCGGCGGCACCATTTGGGCAAGAAACTGGGTTAAGAAGACTCCACCTCCTTCTAACGTAACAACCCTTATCCTCGACGAAGTCGCCATTATTGAAGCCATCAAAAACGGTGGCTGGCGGGGGAGGCGGTGGCGGCGACCGCGACAAGTTCCAGGCGACAAAAGGGAAGTTGCCAAAACTGGCGATGGAACAGATCACGCCACCTGCCATCGTGGTGCGAAATGATCATCCCAAACTCGCGGTCGAACCTACGGTTGTAGTTCCGCCCCAAATTAAGCTGGCAATGAGTATGCCGAACCTCGGGGATCCGACCTCGAAGCTTCCTTCTGGACCGCTTTCTAATGGAACCGGATCGGGCGGCGGCATCGGCTCAGGTTCAGGCGGCGGCGTAGGCGTAGGTTCTGGCCCGGGAGTCGGTGAGGGTCATGGCGGTGGGATTGGTGGCGGAGTGTTTCGCGTCGGTGGCGGTGTTAGTGCTCCACGTCCCACTTACCAGCCGGATCCCGAGTACTCGGAAGAAGCTCGCAAGGCAAAATATCAGGGAACCTCAGTCCTGTCTTTGATTGTGGGAGCGGACGGACGCCCCTCTCACATCACGGTTGCGCGGACACTTGGATTGGGTCTGGACGAAAAGGCAATTGAAGCTGTGAAGCAGTGGAAGTTCGAACCGGCAATGAAAGATGGCAAGCCTGTGGCCGTCGAAATTAGCGTAGAGATCGACTTCCATCTGTACTGAGTTTTATTCCACGAATCTATTCTCAGATAACGGTCGCATCCAGCGGCCGTTTTTTTTATTCTTTTAAATCGACATGTTGCACCTCGTGAATTGCTCTGCCTAGAAAGCGCTCGCCGAGACGCTGAAACTTTTCCGCCGAGTCCGTCGCGAAGAACTTCAGACGCGGCAAAACGCGACGCTCTTCCGCTGACTCTGATTTTGCGGGCAGAGTTTTATTCACGAGCAAGTCCCGGACAATCTGCGCGGTGGATTCAGCCGAATCAACAATAGTGACGTGCGCAGGCGCGGCCCGCCGCAGCACATTCTTTATAAGCGGATAATGAGTGCATCCGAGAAGCAGCACATCCGCAGATTTAAATTCTGCGGCGAACCCTTCTTCCAGATAAATTCTTGCCACCTGCTCCGTTACAGCATGATCGACCCATCCCTCTTCGACTAACGGCACTAGAAGTGGGCAGGCTTTTTCTCCGGCCTCGATTCCGCGATCAGCTAGAGCCTTCTGATAGGCATGACTGCTGACTGTTGCCTCGGTACCGATCACCACGACTTTCCGCTGTTTGGTTACTTGAGCTGCTCGCTCCGCACCTGGTTCCACCACGCCTACGACCGGAACGCCGACCGCAGCTGTTATTTCTTTCAGCGCCAATGCGGTGGCGGTGTTACAGGCAATAACTAAAAGTTCGGCCCCGTGGTCTTCGAGATAGCGAGATGCCTCCACGGCATATCTCGTAACGGTTTCCGCGGATTTCGATCCGTAGGGAAGCCGCGCGCTATCGCCGAAGTAGAGGTAATCAGAGCTGGGGATCAGTTCAAGTAGAGATTTAAGGACAGTGAGCCCGCCGAATCCCGAATCGAATACTCCTATCGAAGGACGGCGTGCGGACACTCTTAAAGCAACCCTGAATTTATTAATTTTTGTGTTTCCAAGTGAAACTCCGGAAGTTTTAGCGAACTGGCGTCGAAGAAGAGTTTAACGCAAATACTGAATGAGAAGCTGCCTTACAGCATGGTCCCGCGGGGATAGGAGCTCCATGCGGGCACGTTTTGGGATGTCCCAGGAAAGTGCAAATTTTGTCCGTGGCTTCGGGAGAAAGAATGTGTTCGAACTTGCATGCCTGCTGTTCGATTTCCGACTCGCTATCCAATGCAAGACTGTCAGTGAACAGCCGTTCGGCGAGACGATGGCGGCGGATCACATCGGCAGCCCGCTGCCTGCCTCGGGAAGTGAATTCCACGACCATGCTTCCTTCGCCAACCGAAACTCCCGTCGGCTTAAGCGCGTCATGACAGGGATTCACGAACGGCATCGGCGGGGGAAGTTGAGCACAATAGGCCCTCGTTGTGAGTAATCCGAGATCAGTCATTTTTTCGATGGCGATGCTAACGGGCAAGGCCCCGTGCACTTCCATCCGGCCGGCATCCGCGATCTGTCCATGTTCTTCGAGCGCCCAAAGCTCTTCCAGGACTTCATCAAACTGTTCCTCGTCGGCCATGGCAAAAACTTCCTGATCGGCTATTTTTCCATGATGCAATTCAATGCGCCGGTCTGCGAGACGGGCCACGACGGGGTCGTGAGTGACCATGATGATGGTGCGTCCCTGGCGGTGCAATGTGCGCAGCAACCGCAGAACTATCTCCTCATTGACGGCATCAAGATTGCCTGTGGGTTCATCCGCCAGCACAATTTTGGGATCGTTAATGAGAGCCCGCGCAATGCAAACACGCTGTTGTTCTCCGCCTGAAAGTTGGGATGGAAGGTGATGCGCTCTGGTTTTCAACCCCACGTGCTCCAGGGCTTCGAGCGCTTCCTTCTCATCGGTCATGCTGTGCAGATATTGGGCCAGCATGACGTTTTCTAAAGCAGTGAGGTAGGGAATTAGATGGAACTGCTGAAAGATGAATCCTATTTTCTCCGCGCGAATTCGGTTTAAATCATTGGCGGAGAGCTTCGCGACGTTTTGTTGGTCAAGCCAAATTTCTCCCGAGGTCGGGCGGTCAAGGCATCCAATAAGATTTACTAATGTTGATTTCCCTGAGCCCGAAGGTCCCATAACCGCGATCCACTCGCCGGGAGCGACCGATAAGGAGAATTCGTCGAGCGCGCGAATGCCGCCGCCAGCCTCTGCCTTCGCTGGATAAGAACGGCTGACATTTCGCAGCTGAATCAAATCATTCTCCTTTTAAGATCATAGCGGGCTCCAGGCGTCTCAGCAAAGATATGGGAAACAACGCCGCCATCAGCGCAACCAGAACGCAGCCAATCAAAATGATCGGAAATACTTCGAAGCGCGGCACTACTGGAGAATGAAAGTTGCTGCGTCCGATCCACGCTGCAATTGCTATCCCGCAAGCGAATCCGACAAGAGAGCCGAGCACGCCCAGTCCTGCCGCCTCAACCGCGAAGAATCCGCCGATCAATCTTTGCGAAGCGCCCAGAGCTTTCAGGATGGCGAAATCGCGCCGACGGTCAAGAACCCATCCCATTAACGTGGCGAACACGCAGAGAGCGGAAGTGGCGATGATCAGAATCGAAGCCGCGAGCATCGTGGATTTCGTCTTGCCTAGCACCCGGGCTTCAGTTTCAAGAACCTGGCGTACCGGACGGACATCAGCATTCGGAAACGCCGCTCGAAGTTTGCGTATTTCAGCATTCACATCCTCGGCGGATCCGTAAGCTGCGATCTCAATCGTCATTGGCCCGAGACCAGTCCAATTTGTGAAGTCGGAGAGTGAAAGATAGATTCGACTATCCTCCTGCGCCCCGGTCCGAAGGGTTCCAACTGGGTTGACGTGGATCACGTGTCCGTCAAATGTTAGGTCAAAAGATTTTTCTTGGGGATTAATTGCCTTAGCCACGTTAACTCCAACCAGCGCATCGTCTGGTCTTTGAGGCCACGCTGTCACCGACCACCAACTGTTCAAACTGCGAACCTGATTGAGGTCTACGCCGGAGACAACGACCGGTTGACCATTGGCTAAATGCGCGACCGCGTAACCAAAAGGGACGGCTATGCCCGCACCCCCCAAAAGCGCTTTCGCCCTTGCCAGGTCATTGGATGAAAAAGACTTTCCATCTTTCGAAACTAGAACAATATTCGCGCCGTATTTTCGGAATTCTTTTTGCAGCTTGGATTGCACATCAACAAAAAGGTTCAGCATGGCTGTGGTTGCCGCCGCGGCCACCACCATCGCCAGCAATGCGGTAAACGCCCGGCCCCGTCGAAGCATGGCTCCGCGAAGCACCATTCGGAAAAACATCGAGGAACGGCGATGTCCGTGTCGTCGTTGTTGTCGGTTGCTTGCGGAAAATCCGCTCATGCTCCACCACGCAGTGCATAAGACGGATCAAATCTGACAGCGCGCCAGATTGCCGCTGCACTCCCGGCGAAGGTCACCACTATCGCAATCGCAAGTACCAGCGGGAACAATTTCGGTTGAATGGAGACCGGGGAGTCGAAGATCCAACGTCCTGCACGCCAGGCGAGCAGAGAACCGCCGAGGAAGCCAGCGGTTCCGCTTATAAACGCCAGCAACGCGGCTTCGGCGAAGAACAGAAATGCCACAGACGCGCCGCTCGCACCTAGAGCTTTCAGCAAACCAATCTCTTGGCGGCGCTCAAAAAGTGTTGTCGCCATCCCGGTAGAAACTGCCAGTCCCGATGCTAGAAGTGCAGCCAATGTCATGAGTAGCATCAACCCTTCGATTCGCGACAGGATAGTGCCCTCGGTCTGGGAAGCCTGGCGAATCGGTTCGGCGTGCGACCCCGGAAGAGCCTCTTGCAATTGGAAAGCAATCGACTGGGCGTAGGGAGAGCAGTACCAGCGGTCATACATTTCAGGGGTCAATGATTTCGGATCGCGCCTGGCGAACGCGTCCTCAGGCTTGGTGAGGGCGCTAACGTAAACCCGACTGACTGCATCGGGCCTACCGAGAAGCTGCTGGGCCAACGGGAGCGGCGCCACTATCTCATCGTCTTCCGCGCCGCCGGTCGAAATAATTCCTCGTATCAAAAATGATTTTCCGTTGATGTCGACAGTGTCTCCGGCCGTTTTTCCAATACGAGTTGCCAGCCGCGTGCCCACTAGTACGTCGTTCGAATCATCGCTCGGCCAAGTGCCCTGAACCCTCCACCACGGATTCGTCGTTCGCACTCCAGTTACAAAAGTCTCGTTTCCGAAATGAAGAGATTTTAAGAAATACGTTCCGGCCAACGTCACAGGAGTGGAATTGTCAGCGATCATGACATTTACAGGCAGCATAGGCGCGAACCCGATGACGTTATTGCGCCAGAACATCCCCTTAATCTTTGGGAGATTCTTCTCGCTGAGATAAGCGCTGCCGCCGGCGGGCTTGAGATTGACGCCGCCAATCTCGACATCAAGAGTATCTTCCTGCGGAGTCACCAGAATATTCGCGCCATAGCTGCGGAGCTCGCGGCTGATCTGGTCACCTACATTGGTTGCGACGGCAATCATCGCGGTTGCGACCGCTACGCCCAACGCAATGGCGATTCCCGCCAGTAATTTTGGGCGCTTTTGTCTTCGGAATGATTCGTAGACCAACCGCAGGAACATGCTATTTCTGGAACATCCGAACCCCGCTCGCGATGTCCGCCTCCTTGATCAAGATCGCATCGGAAGTCACCTGGGCAGCGAGAGGCACGGGATTGCAGCCACCCTTGGTTCCAACGGATTGGGAGTTGATCGGCGAAGCGCAGTTCTTGCAGACCACGCCGTTAGCAGTCTTATAAAAACCTACGCCACCGCAAATCTGGCAGGCGTCAAACACCGTGGCGATTTTTCCATCGGGCTTCTTGTAAAGCCAGAATCGTACCGTCGTATTATTTTCCATAGCTGCGTAGCGGTGCAATTCTCCGTCGGAAACCTGAGACAGCGGAATGCTCAACTGACCGTTCACAAACCGCACGTCGGTCGCAGGGGACAATGCGCTTACACTCTGGGTGTAAACGAATTCTCCCGTTATCAGCAAAATAAAAATGAAGGAGCTGGCATAAACGGACGCCATCCAAAGACGCTCGCGGCGGGCACTCCAGATAGCCTTGCGTCGTTCTGCTCCAGGAGCGGGAAGGGAGGCGGGTTGCCGTCGCTTGAGCTCGAAAAGAATCATCAGCGCAGCCAGCGCGAGGATGGTGACAAAGAAAAAGAAGTCGTTGCGGACAATGGGTCCGATCATCGCCATCTCGCGCTTTGAGGAGGGAAGTACTCCGTATTCCGATAATTCATGGAGTCCGGAAATTAATAACTGTGCGGCGACAAAAAATAGGATGGCTGTGGTAACGCGAAAAAACTTCTGTAAATTTATGCGGACGCTGCCGCGCACGAACATTACTCCGAACAACACCGCCACGATGACTCCGGCCAGAGTACCCATGAAGCTGAGCAGCGCCGTGGAATTCAGCGTGACTGCGGAGAGAATCAGAACTGTCTCAGCACCTTCCCGAAGTACCATCAGAAATACGAATAAGAAGACGCCCAGGCCTGATCCCTTATCGGCCAGAGTTCCAAGCTTGCCCTCGATCTGTCCCTTGAGCTTGCGGCCCGTCCTCATCATGAAAATGATCATGCTCACGACAAAAACCGCGGCTGCGAGCATTACACAGCCTTCGAAAACATCTTCATTCAGCTGAAACCGCGACAGGGCAATAGCTACGCCGATACTTGCGACAAATGCAGAAATCAGCGCGGTATAAACTGTCTTGCGAAGATCCGGACGGCCAATCTTAGAAAGATAGGCAAGAGTGATGCCGACGATCAGGGCTGCCTCCACACCCTCGCGCAAGGTTATGATGAACGCCTGTAACATTTAGGGGAAAATCTCCGTACTTTTTGGATGCAGCCGGACGATATTTCGATATAAACGAATGTGATTGATAGTACTTTCAGAATAGTCCGCACCCTTATGGGCGTCAACGCAAGCCCAGCGAATGGGGCCTATTTGAGCGCGATTTGCTCGTGCGGCGCATTCACAGCCTGTTGAGAAATTGCTTTGCTCTTTCAAGTCCAGGAAACAATTTTTCTTCGGCTTGAAATTCCTGGGAATGAATGCATCGCCGGCTGCCGCGAAGTTTTACCGGATGCTTCAGGTGCAACATCTCATGATAAACGATGTATTCGACAGCCTCGCGCGGAACGTTGGATTGATCGAAAACGCGGCTGACGACGATCGTGTTGTGCGCCGGATCGTAGTGTCCGAGACAATTTCGCGCTACGTCGCGACTCCATGTGAGGTTGGGCCGCGCCAGCAGCCCATAAAAGAATCGCGAGTTTAAATCTTCGAATATTTGTACAAGGTCGTAATTGCGGCCATCTGAGGAATGTATCCGCTTGCGTCCCCGCATCTGCCGCAGCATGTGAGCTTTCTGGGTAATGTCATGGCTGGAAACATAGCGGCGATAGCGGGTGGAGTGCTCCGCTTGAATGCTCTTTCGGTACATCTTGGCGAGAAGGATGTGAGCGATGGCTCGAATTACTATTTCAGGCGCGCTCTCCAAAAGGTCGGAAAGCCGCACCAGCAATTTCCCATCCCTAAGCCGGATGGTGTTGTTGACGTTCGCGAAGGCAAAGAACTCCACCGTCAGAGGCGGAATGGGAGCACGGGGCCGCAACTCCCGGTAGGCATCCTCGAAAAGTTGGAGAACTCCGTTTCTCACCTTGAATTCAGCCTAGCACGATGCGCCACAGCAAAAGCCGTATCAAACTTAACGCTTTCGCTCCGGTTTCTTCTTGTTTTTGGCTTCTTCTTCCTGTTCGGTAAGCAGATCGCGATGGTCCTTTATGCTTGAATCCACAGTATCGATCGACGTCTGCAATAAAAATTCGTAACGCTGGAATTCGTCAGGATTGGTGTTAGCGCCACTTTGGATGGCGCGAAGTTTTGCCTGAAATTCGGTATCGGCTTCGATCACCAATTTTAAGGTCTTGCGGAAATCGGCCTTACGATCTTCAAAGGTATCGATGTTGTCGTTCAATTCGTCATACACGTCGAGAAAATCCTGAAGACGATCTCGAGTGTGATTCCCGCGGTCGATGGCCTTCGGGTCGGAACTGACCGCAGCGGCTGCGTCCAGACGGCTCCGCGCATATTTCACATAGAGCGGCAGGCGAACTTCGGGTTCCTGGGCAGCATCCCGCAATGCGTCTATCTCGGCTTGAGTTAATGGATCTTGCTTTGCGTGAGCCAAGGGACTGCAACCGGCGACCAGGTACAAACTGAAAACAGCGCTACGAAGACAAGCCGGATCATTTTGCTCCTTTAAACATGTGCGAGAGCAAGTTCGTCCGCAAGGTCTCGAAGTGATCTGCCGCTGTTTTCAGCGGAGCTTGATCCACCAGAGTTAAAGGCCGCTCCATGCTGCGTAATTTATCGGCCATTTTTCGCAGAGTAATCTCGGTATCTTTCAAATGTTTTCCCGACCGAGTGGCAGCCTCGCTTGCTTTATCGGCAAAAATGACGGCTTCGTGAATTTCAACTGGAGCTTCTTCTAATTTATCGGTCGCATAGAGTCGCTCGGCGGATTTGATCTGACGTTCGGCGAGTTCGAGATAAAGTGGAGGCTGTTGCTGAATGCGCGCAGTCTGGGCCCGCTGAATCATTCGTGAAAATTCGGCGTCTTCGCGGCCGAATGCAAGCACCGCGAGCACCAGAAGAACGAAGGAAACTATTACCGCAGAACGTAAGAATTCCATTACTTCTATTCGCTATCTTTTCGGTTCGAGCGCAATCAACCGGTGCGTAGCCTGCCATTCCTGGTCGGGCAATTTTCCGCCGTCCACTTCCAGAAAACGATGATAATTGAGTGCCGCCTGCTTCCGGTCATGTAAGTGATCGTAGGCAGTGGCGCGCAGAAAATAGGAAATTGGAATTTCCGGCAGAAATTTCCCCCGCAAGTCGGCGGCCTTAATTGCGAGCGCGTAATTTTTATTTTCATCGGCAGCGACTGCTAAATCGCCGTAGGCCGCCCCAAAATCCGGCTTTAACTGAACCGTAGTCATAAATTCCTGCTGGGCTTCTGCAAATTTCCGCTGTTTCAAGAAGGCTTTTCCCAAAGCCTCGTGCAAGTCTGGATCCTTCGGACTTGCTAAAAGAAGCCGCCGGTAGATGTTTGTGGCCTCGTCATACTTTCCTGCCGTGACCAACAAGTCCGCCAAGTCTTGCTGCGCGTTCTTATCTCCAGGGCCGAGTTTCAATCCGGTCCGCAGTTCGCTAATGGCGTCGTCATTCTTGCCCGCGATTGCCAACATCCTTCCCAGTTGCATATGCACGCTTGCATCAGTTGGATGCAGAGTTACAAGCTGGCGGAGAATAGGCTCCGCATCGGCAAAACGGCGGTGTTCCATATAAGTATTCGCCAGTCCCGTCAGAGCATCGGACGACGAAGGCTGGAGGGCGAGCGCTTTCGAATATTCCGATTCCGCCTCGCTGTAATTTTTCTGCTTCTCTAAAAGGTATCCCGCCGCAAGATGAGGTTCGGGGTCCTTTGGTTGAATGGTCGCGGCTTGTTGATAGGCTTGAATTGCCTCTTCGGGTCGCTTGGCCTGAAGGAAGTGCGCGAGCGCCAGCCACGCCCGTTCACGCCCTTCGTCAGGATGATCGGTCGGTACGAGGGTGGTCGCTTTGCGAAGAAACTGCTCCGCATCAGGACTTCCGGATAGAGCCAGCTCCAGCCCCAGATTTAAATTGCTTTCAAATACATCGGGCTTAGCCATGCCACCGCCTTGCGGTAAGCGGAAATAGACTCGTCGGGTTTTTGCAGCGCATGGAACACAAATCCCAGATCGAACCATGCCTGAAAATTATTGGGATTGGCCTCGACCACGCTTTCGAGCAAGGGTCGAGCGGAGGAGTAGTCCTGCTTATCTATTGCGGCTTCTGCCTTTATCAGTTCGGGTGGAAATGATGGGTCTTCGGCTGAGACTCGATGGTGACGGATCGTCTCTGCGAGAATAGTGTTAGGCAACAGAACAAATAGCGAGATACAAATTAGAAATCGCGGAATAAGAAACCAGATGGTCCGGCCACCATCGCTCGATGAATGCAATTGAGAACCACCGCAGACCAGCGTGACAATGGTTTTCACTATGCTGCCGTTCCGGAACCCTGTTCCGCTAATAGAGGAGCCAAAAATTGCCCTGTGTACGAATGTGGCAAGCTAGCAATCAACTCAGGGGTGCCCTCGCCGACGACGTACCCCCCGCGGTGTCCGCCCTCTGGACCTAGATCGATGACCCAATCCGCGGTCTTGATTACTTCCAGATTATGCTCGATAACGATGATCGAGCCGCCCGCAGTTATAAGACGGCGGAATGCCGAAAGTAGTTTGCTGACATCGTCGAAGTGAAGTCCGGTGGTGGGTTCGTCGAAAATGTATAAGGTGCGAGAGCGGCGCTTCGCTGGAAGGGCGGCGGGACGGCCAATTCCCTTGGTAGTGGGCTGCAAATGAGACGCCAGCTTCATGCGTTGAGCTTCTCCGCCGGACAACGTCGTCGCCGATTGACCGAGCCGTAAATATCCCAGGCCGACTTCATCCAGCACCCGCACCTTGTCTACGATTTTGGGAACCCCTCCAAAAAAATGCAGCGCCTCTTTTACTGTCATGTCCAACACTTCGTGGATATTTTTCCCGCGGTATCGCACGTCCAGAACTTGCGGCTTATAGCGTGTACCTTTGCATTCCTCGCATACCAGTTCTACGTCGGCTAGAAATTGCATCTCCACGGTTACCGTGCCATCGCCCTGGCAGACCTCGCATCGTCCTCCGGCAATGTTGAAAGAAAAATGCCCCGGCGTGAATCCTCGCTTCCTGGATTCTGGAAGTGACGCGAAAAGGTCACGGATAGCATCGAAAGCCTTGATGTAAGTCACCGGATTCGATCGCGGAGTCCGTCCAATGGGAGACTGGTCGACCATAACGACGTCATCAATGTGCTCGTCCCCTTCCAGCGTGATGCCACCAGTTAAAGGGATCGCCAGTGGATCGGTCTGATTTTTAGTTGCGCTCAGTGTTTTGTACAACACGTCATGCAGCAGCGTGGATTTCCCGGATCCCGAAACGCCAGTCAGAGCAACTAACATTCCGAGAGGGATTGTCACATCAATATTTTTCAGGTTGTGGGCGGTAGCTCCGAATATTTTGATTTTCTGGGATCCTGGTTTCCGGCGCGTGGCCGGTACCGCGATTTTTATTTCATGAGAAAGATAACGGCCGGTAAGCGACGCCGGCATTTTCTGAATCTCATCATAGGTTCCACTGGCAATGATTTGTCCACCGTGTTCGCCCGCGCCCGGACCGAGATCGAGGATGGTATCGGAAGCCCTCATTACCTCGGGATCATGCTCAACCACCAGAATCGTGTTTCCGAGGTCGCGCAGATCGTGCAAGATATTGATCAGTCGATGAGTGTCCCGGCTATGAAGACCAATCGACGGTTCATCGAGTACGTAAAGGGTTCCGACAAGCCGCGATCCAAGCGAGGTCGCAAGCTGAATCCGTTGAGCCTCGCCGCCTGAAAGAGTGGATGAAAGCCGGTCCAGCGTAAGGTATTCAAGTCCCACATCGTTTAAAAACCGCAAACGCTCCCGAATTTCTTCCATCAGCTTTTCTGCAATTCCAAATTCCTGTGCAGTCAGATCAAGCTGATCAAAAAAATGCGCCACCTGTTCCACTGTCATGCAGCAGATCTGGCATATATTCTTGCCATTAATCATCACCTGACGCGCTTCCGTGCGCAAACGCAAACCTTCGCAATCGGAACAGAGCGAATACCCGCGATAGCGGCTCAGAAATACGCGAACGTGAAGTTTGTATTTCTTGCGCTCCAGATGCTTGAAAAATCCGCGAATCCCGGGAAACTTGGAATCGCCCTCCATGACCTTTCGCTGTTGTCCAGGTTCGAGATTGGCCCAGGCTACATCCAGCGGCACGTCCGACTGTCGCGCGAAACGCTTTAGCTCGGTAAAAAGCGTGCGGTATTTAGGTTTTGTCCACGGTTCGACCGCGCCCTCATTTAAGGATTTTGAAGGATCAGGGATCACCAAATTCATGTCGAAGTCGATGGTGTTTCCGAAACCCTGGCATTTGGGACAAGCCCCGAATGGATTATTGAATGAAAAAAGATGCGGCTCGGGCTCCTCGTAACGTATGTTGCACTGTTTGCACTCGAATCGCTGCGAGAAGCGAAGATGCTGAGAAGCTTCTCCATCGTGGGGCGCGAATTCGAAAATAACTTCGCCAGCTTCCCGATATGCGATTTCCACCGCATCTACAATTCGGGCGCGGGAGTCCGGCGCAACCGCCAGCCGATCTACCAGCAAGAAAACTGGGTCAGCGAAGTTGACGTCAAGCAGTGATTCCGGCGAGGAAAACTCGAATATTTGTCCATTCTGATAAAGACGATTGAAGCCACGTTGCCGTACTTCGAACAGTTGCGTTTTCAACTGATCTGAAAGAGGAACAGGAGTTGAACTTTTCTTTGCGCCTGCGCGAGTCTTCTTTTTTTCTTTCTTGTCATTTTTATCTACAGACCTAGGTTCAGGAGTTCGTAAAGGAAATAAGACATTCAACCGAGTGTCGTCGTCGAGCGCCAGGATGGTAGCGGCCACTTCGTCGACCGTATCCTTCTTAACCTCTGCCCCGCACCGCAGGCAGTAAGTTCTTCCAATACGTGCGTAAAGCAGACGCAGATAATCGTAGATTTCGGTGGCCGTTCCCACCGTCGATCGAGGGTTGCGGGTGCTATTCTTTTGTTTGATCGCCACGGCGGGAGCGATGCCGTCAATTAAATCAACGTCCGGCTTCTGGATTCGTTCCAAAAATTGCCGTGCGTATGCGGACAGGGATTCGACATATCGGCGCTGTCCCTCGGCGTAGATCGTGTCGAAGGCAAGAGACGATTTTCCGGACCCGGAGACGCCCGTGACCACGGTCAGAGAGTTATGTGGGATCTCAAAATCAATGTTTTTGAGATTGTGAACCCGGGCTCCGCGAACAATAATGTTTTCCGTAGACATTAATCGGTTTCGTTAAATCCGCTTTCCAACTTGTAGGCAGGGCTTACCGGAGCCCTCAAAATGGCATGCGGAATCCTTTATTATAAGGGATTCGTCAGGAACGGTTTTTACCTCGAGTCCAACGTTTTTCTTTTGCCGGTTTCTTTCCCTGTTAGAATCTTTCAAATCCACTCTTCGGAGAAATAATGCAGGCCATTCTTGCGCTGGAAGACGGTAGGATCTTCCGAGGCAAAGGCTACGGAGCCAAAGGCGAATGTTCCGGCGAAGTCGTTTTTAATACTTCCATTACCGGCTATCAGGAAATTTTCACCGATCCTTCTTACGCCGGCCAAATCGTAGTTCTCACCAATCCTGAAATCGGAAATTACGGCACTAACTCCGACGACAACGAAGCGACGCGTCCCTACATCGAGGGCTTAGTCGTCCGCGAATTTTCTCGCGTGAGTTCCAACTGGCGCTCCCAGCAAGTTGCGGAAGAATATCTGGAGCAATTCAGAATCCCGGTCTTGGGAGACATCGATACCCGCGCCCTGGTTCGACATCTTCGCGACAACGGCGTAATGCGTGGCGTGATTTCCACCCTTGAGACAGACACAGATAAGTTGGTGGCGAAAGCCCGCTCCATTCCAAAGATGGATGGAACCGACTTAGCGAAAGTTGTCAGCACGAACCGTACTTATGTATGGGAACGAGGCGAGCGCTCTCATCTGCCAGACGAAATTGTGGGCGTGAAGGACGACCCGGAACGCTTTCATGTAGTGGCTTACGATTTCGGCATTAAGCACAACATAATGCGGAAGTTACGAGGAGAAGGCTGCAAGGTGACGGTAGTGCCGGCCGAAACTCCCGCCGAAGATGTATTGTCACTGAAACCGGACGGTGTTTTTCTATCGAACGGACCGGGCGATCCCGAACCTTGTACCTATGCGGTGGATAACATTCGCCGGTTAATGGGACGCCAGCCTATTTTCGGAATCTGCTTGGGACATCAGCTGACAGGGATCGCGCTGGGCGGCAAAACTTTCAAGCTGAAATTTGGACACCACGGCGGTAATCATCCCGTGCAGCAAATTAGTTCCGGCAAGATCGAAATCACGGCCCACAATCATAACTTCGCGGTCGATCCCGATTCGCTGCCGCAGAGTGAAGTCGAATTGACTCACATCGATCTAAATGACAACACGCTGGAAGGCATGCGCCATCGAAATCTGCCTCTGTTTACTGTGCAGTATCATCCGGAGGCCTCGCCGGGCCCGCACGATTCACATTACCTGTTCAAAGATTTCGTGAAGATGATGGAAGAATGGAAAAGATAAAGCCCAGCTCCGTCACCCGAGCACATGAGTTTGTTCGCTCGCAAATGAGCTTCTTCGCATCCGTTGATGTTGATAAAGAGCATCCGAGAATAAACTGAATGCCCAAACGCACTGACATCTCCAAAATTCTGATCATCGGCTCCGGCCCTATCATCATTGGCCAGTCGGCGGAGTTCGATTATTCCGGCACACAGGCGTGCAAGGCCCTCAAATCCGAGGGATTCGAAGTAGTGCTGGCGAATTCGAATCCTGCGACGATCATGACCGATCCCGAAGTCGCCGATCGCACTTACATCGAGCCTCTCACCAAAGAATATCTCGAAGAGATTTTGCGTGTTGAGCGCCAGATGTCGCCTAGTGCGGGCTTTGCAGTCCTTCCCACGGTAGGCGGACAGACCGCTTTGAATCTAGCAATCGAATTGGCCGACACCGGCATCCTGGAAAAATTTAATGTTCAACTAATCGGCGCTCAGATCCAGGCCATCAAGAAAGCGGAAGACCGTCTGTATTTCAAAGATGCGATGCAGAAGATCGGTCTCGATGTGCCCAAGTCCGCACTGGTCAGCAACCTGAAAGATGGTTTGGAGTTCGCGGGAAAGATTGGCTTCCCCGTAATCGTGCGGCCGTCATTCACGCTAGGCGGCAGCGGCGGTGGCATTGCCTACAACCGCGAAGAATTGCTGGAAGTACTGGCCCGCGGCCTTGATTTCTCTCCGGTACACGAAGCACTGATCGAAGAATCAGTACTGGGATGGAAAGAGTTCGAGCTTGAAGTGATGCGCGATACCAAAGACAACGTCATCATCATCTGCTCGATTGAAAATTTCGATCCCATGGGCGTCCACACGGGCGATTCCATTACTGTGGCTCCGGCGCAGACTCTCACGGACCGCGAATACCAGGCGATGCGGGATGCGTCGATTGCCGTAATCCGCGAAATCGGCGTTGAGACCGGCGGATCGAATATTCAATTCGGCGTGCATCCTGGCACTGGACGCATGGTGGTGATCGAAATGAATCCGCGGGTGTCGCGATCGTCCGCGCTTGCGTCGAAAGCCACCGGATTTCCTATCGCGAAGATTGCAGCAAAACTGGCCGTAGGCTACACGCTCGATGAAATCCCCAACGACATCACCCGCAAGACTCCATCGTGTTTCGAGCCGACCCTCGATTACGTAGTGGTCAAAATTCCAAAATGGCAGTTCGAGAAATTTCCCGGTGCCGACGAAAATCTGGGTCCGCAGATGAAGTCCGTCGGTGAAGTCATGGCGATTGGACGGACGTTTAAAGAGGCATTGCTAAAAGGCGTTCGCGCCCTGGATACCGGCAAAAAAGTTGGGTCGGAAAAAATCGAGCCTAAGATCCTTACGCAGCGTCTCGTTACCCCGCATCCGGAGCGGCTTTCCTATATTCGTTACGCATTACGACAGGGCCATACCGTTAAGCAATTGGCAAAGATGACTTCGATGGACCCGTGGTTTCTCTACCAGCTCAAAGAAATTAATGACATGCAACTTGAGCTGGAAAAGCACCCGATGGAATCAATCCCTACGGAAGTTTTGCGGGACGCGAAGCGCATGGGAATCTCCGACGGACGACTTGCCGGAGTATGGAGGCTCAACGAAAAAGGCGCGGCGGAAAAAATCCGGCACCTTAAAAGCAAGCACGGCCTGAAGCCGGTTTACAAGCGCGTCGACACCTGCGCAGCTGAATTCGAGAGCTTCACTCCGTATCTTTATTCGACCTACGAAGAAGAAGACGAAGCCGCGCCAACCTCGAAGAAGAAGGTCATCATTTTGGGCAGCGGACCCAACCGCATCGGGCAGGGAATCGAGTTCGATTACTGCTGCTGCCACGCCGCTTTTGCGCTGCGCGACGATGGTTACGAGACCATCATGATCAACTGCAACCCAGAAACGGTTTCGACGGACTACGACACCAGCGACCGTTTATATTTCGAACCGCTCACTTTGGAAGACGTTTTCGCGGTCTGCGAGCATGAGGCGTCAACCGGCGCCGAAGTCGGGGTGATCGTGCAATTCGGCGGACAGACTCCTCTCAATCTTTCTATCCCTTTGAAAGCTGCTGGAGTAAAAATTATCGGCACTTCTCCGGAGTCAATCGATTTGGCGGAAGACCGTAAACGCTTTGGGAAATTGCTCGACGACTTGGATATCCCCCAAGCTCCAGGCGCAATGGCTGCGTCGATTGAAGAAGCCGTTGCCGGCGCAAATCGAGTGGGCTATCCGGTGTTGGTGCGCCCTTCTTATGTTCTCGGCGGACGGGCAATGGTAATCGCTTACGACGAAGAGACCGTCGTTCGCTACATGAAAGAGGCCGTCGAATATTCGCAGGACCGCCCTGTATTGATCGATCACTTTCTCGAGGACGCAATCGAAGTCGACGTTGACGCGCTTTCCGATGGGGACGATGTAGTCATTGGCGGAATTATGCAGCACATCGAAGAAGCCGGCATCCACTCCGGCGACTCTTCCTGCGTCTTGCCTGCGGTAGATATTCCGGAACGGCTTTTGGAACGGATGCGGGAATATACATTCCGGCTGGCAAAGGCGCTTAACGTAATCGGATTAATGAACATTCAGTTCGCTATCCCGAGAATAGGAACTGGATCAAACGGCAATGGATCGAATGGCGGCAAGGTCTATGTCCTTGAGGTAAATCCACGAGCGTCCCGCACAGTGCCATACGTCTCAAAAGCCACTGGCGTGCCTATGGCAAAAATAGCCGCGCGGTTAATGACTGGACGCAAGCTCCGCGAATTTCTTCCGGACAATATTGACCGGCGAGCGGATCTCGACACCGGAAGTTGGTTTTACGTGAAGTCCCCAGTATTCCCGTGGAATAAATTTCCCGGCGTGGACACTGTGCTCGGTCCGGAGATGAAGTCCACCGGTGAAGTCATGGGAGTGGCTGACAACTTCGGAGAGGCCTTCGCTAAGGCGCAGCTTGCCGCCGGTCAGAAGTTGCCCACCGAAGGGCGCGTATTCATCAGTGTCACCGATCATGACAAACCGCACGTCGCCGACCTCGCCCGCAAATTTGTGGACATGGGATTCAAGCTGGTCGCCACCGCCGGAACGGCAGACGTCATCGAGGAAGCCGGAATGTCGGTAGAGCGCGTTTACAAAGTAAAAGAAGGCCGCCCCAACGCGGTAGATTTAATCAAGGGCGACCGCATCCAGTTGATCGTGAACACCCCCCATGGCCCCGATCCGTTCTTCGACGAGAAAGCAATCCGCCGGGCCGCCGTGCAAGCTCGTATCCCAACGATTACCACGATCTCCGCCGCCCGTGCCGCAGCTGAAGGCATCGCCGCGTTGCAGCGCGGGGAAGTCAACGTGAGGGCGTTACAGCATCTGCATGCGGAACGGCTGAGCAAAGCAGTCTAAGGCTGAGTGATCTTGTCTCCGCCCAGGAGGTGATGCGTTGCTTTGCCTGGCCAGAATCCTCAATTTGCCCAGCCTGCCTCGTGCTTCCCGACTCAGTAAGGAATAAAATCGGTAGGAAGTTTGCGTCACCAGAAGGAGAATCATGGCGACCACGATTCAACCCGCATCCGAAACCGGAACCAAGCAATTAATTAACTACCGCACCGATGCTGGAGTCGCGGTTATCGAAATGGCCGACCCTCCGGCCAATACTTATACCTACGAAATGAATCGCCAGCTCGATGAGGCTATTCTTTCCGCCAGATTTGATAACGATGTGTATGTAATTGTGGTCACCGGCGCCGGGGACAAATTCTTTTCAGCCGGCGCGAATATCAAAATGCTCTCCAGTGTCGATCCAACATTCAAATACTATTTCTGCCTGCACGCCAACGAGACTTTGCTGCGCTTCGAACATACCCCGAAATTAGTGATCGCAGCCATCAACGGTCATTGTGTGGGCGGAGGCCTTGAGATCGCGATGGCTGCCGATCTGCGCATCGCTCGTCGGGATGCAGGGAAAATCGGATTGCCTGAAGTCAACCTCGGAGTATTGCCGGGTACGGGCGGCACTCAACGGCTATCCCGTTTGGTGGGTAAGAGCAAGGCCATCGAGCTGATGGTGACGGGAAATACTTTCTCATTCGAAGAGGCGTTGGAGTTCGGAATCATCAACGATATTTACGAGCGCGATGGATTTATGGACAGCATCATGGAATACGCGCATCAGTTCTGTCCTCCGAACAAAGCCGCGAAGGCCGTAGGCCGCATCAAACGGGCCGTGCAGACGGGATGGGAGATTCCAATGGAATCGGCATTGGCAGTGGAGCGTGAGAATCAGCAGTTTTGTTCCAGAGCGAAGACGCAAAAGAAGGGTTAAACGCATACGTAGAAAAGCGCCCAGCAGACTTTCACAGGGAAATGAGTATTCAGCACTCAGCATTCAACTAAATCCCTGTTCATGAAAAAGCTCCGGACGCCGAGTGCTGACGGCTGAGTGCTGGTAAGTGTTTCTCTTATGCCAGGAAAAGTAGCGAAAATCGGGACATTCAGCGACTGGGTCGGCATGTTCGACGATTGGCGCAAAGAGATCGGCGTCAACCGCGACGAGATTGCCGACTTTAAGTTCGACACGCTTTACGGCGCGATTGAAACCGACGAAATTCAATTCGGGTCATTCAAGGGCCGTAATAAGTGGGAAAATCTTCGCCAGGTTCCTACTCAGCAGATGCGCGACGCGCTGATCAATCTTATCGTCTACCAAGGCGATACCGAGTTCGCCAGCGTAGAGCAGCAGAGAAACCTGTTCGAGAGCGCTCCGACCGACTGGGACCGTCGTGCCATCACCCGCGTGATGATCGAAGAAATGCGCCATGGCTGGCAGATGTGCGCGCTGTTGGTCGATCACTTTGGCTACTCTGGAAAAGTAGAAGCGCAAAAAATGCTGGAACGCCGCGCCTTCGATAACAAGCGCCTGCTGGGGGCATTCAATGTTGACGTCGACAATTGGATGGACTTCTTTACCTACACTGATTTCGTCGACCGCGACGGAAAATTCCAGTTACAGATGCTGAAATATTCCGGATTTGCGCCTCTGGGACGGTCAATGTCCTACATGTTGCGCGAAGAAGCTTTTCACATGGGCACCGGCAACGACGGCTTGAGACGCATCGTGCAGGCTGGAGTGGTGCCCGCATGGCTGATCCAGAAATATTTGAATAAGTGGATTTCCAGTTCTTACGATCTTTTTGGTACCGATAATTCTTCGTCCGCGCATTGGGCTTATGTATGGGGAATTAAGGGACGTTACGACGAGCCAAAGAACGAACAGACCGCCAAGCTCGACGATTTGAATGACTACAATCGGCATTTGTACCGTGATGAAGTGGCGGGTTTGATTGAACGTCTGAACAGCGTGCTGAGTGCGGGCCAGCCGAAACTGTATGCTCCCGACTTGAAATTCAACCGCAACATTGGACGCTGGGCTAGCCAGCATTTCCACGCGCAAACTGGCGAACCTATAGACGCCGCATCTTATGAGGAACATCTCAACGAATATCTTCCGAGTCCGCACGATAAGATCACGCTGCTGGATATCATCAATAATGAAAAAAAGTGGATTGCGGAAAAGGAAGGCGCGCGTGATCCACTGCTCTCCATCGGAGAAGTAAGAAAATCCGCCATCAATCTCTAAGTAGCGTATCTGACTCTTAGCGAAGCGCGATGGCCCGGACCCGTTTGCTATAATTCAACCTGCCTTCACATAGTTTGCGTGTCATCGCGGAAGTGGTGGAACTGGCAGACACACCATCTTGAGGGGGTGGCGCCGAAAGGCGTGGGGGTTCAAATCCCCCCTTCCGCACCAGAACTCGCTCCGTCACACCAGATTCGCGAAAAGTTGATGTTCGAAAGGTATCGAAAGTCCTCATGATCGTATTGATCACCATCATTCACGTAATCGTTTGCTTTTTCCTGATCATTGTTGTGCTGCTGCAGAGCGGCCAGAGCGGGGACGTGGCCGCCGCCTTTGGAGGCATGGGCAGCCAGACTGCTTTCGGACCAAGGGGCTCGGCTACCGTTCTTTCCAAGGCCACGACCGTTTCTACGGTCATTTTCATCCTTACATCTATCACGCTTTCGATCGCAGCCTCTCGTCATGCTGGCCCTCGTTCGGTTTTGTCGGGGACCAGAACGCCCAGCAGCAGGTCGGCTCCTCTACAGCCGTCTCAGGGAAGGCCAGCCCAGGCACCTGCGCCGATTCCGCAACATTGATCGTTTGTCATAGGTCATTCCGCAAATTGATTTCTGAGAACGGCGAAATGCGCAGAGGCTATTCCGCATGATTCACGAAATCATTCCCGTTGGTCCTTTGCAATGCAACTGCTCAATTATCGGGGATGAGATTTCCCGTGAAGCGATGGTTATTGATCCGGGCGACGACCTCGAAGAAATTCTTGCTTTGATCCGCAAACATAATTTGCAAGTGAAACAGATCGTCATCACCCACGCCCACATCGATCACGTCGGCGGAGCCATGAAACTCCGGGCGGCCACCGGCGCTCCTATTCTGCTAAACCAAAATGATTATGCTTTGCTGAAATTGCTGGATCTTCAGGCTGAATGGATTGGAATGGCATCGCCGGGGAAGGTCGAAATTGACAACACCATCGGAGACGCGGACACGGTTAAGGCGGGAGCGCTCTCCGCAAATGTGCTTCACACTCCCGGTCACACCGAAGGAAGCATTTGTCTGTACTTTGCGGCGGAGAAGAAGTTGATTGCCGGAGATACGCTTTTCGCTGGAAGCATTGGCCGCACCGACCTCCCGGGCGGGTCCTTCGACAAAATAATCGACTCACTGCATCGGCAAGTATTGGAATTGCCGGACGAAACGATTGTGATCCCGGGTCACGGCGCGCTCACTACAATTGGCGAAGAGCGGCAAAGCAATCCGTTTCTTCAGAAGGCTTAACAAGAATCCCAGTCCGAAATCCTACGCAATAAGCCTCAGCATTCGTCCGATGCCTTCGCTAAATTCTTGCTCCGGCGTGATCAGGCTGAGAACCATGTATCCTTCTCTAGGAAAATCGTAAAAGTGGCCGGGATGAACAAGGACAGAAGTCTTTCGCAATATTTCAACGGCCAAATCCTCATCAGTACCGGTGACCGGCACCCGTAACACCGCGTACCAGCCTCCATCAACTTGGAGCCTTTCACCGTTCGTGTGGATCGCGAGTTGACGGTCGAGTTCCCGCAAATTGGCCTTAATCCGGTCGCGTAACTGCCGCTGAATAGTTTTTCGCTGGGCAAGTAATGTTTCTGTCGCAAGCTGAATGGGTGCATTCAACGACAAGTACGTGTCGGCAATAATCTCCATTCGATCCAACGCACGTTCAACATCTTCCATAGGCCCCCCGATTACCATCCAGGCCAATTTCATTTGGGGCAAACCCGAAATCTTAGACAATCCGCTAAGCGTGAAAGTCAGAGCTCGATCATTAGAAGCGAAGCTGGGCCTGACATTTCCATCATGTGAATAATCCAGAAATACTTCATCGACAATGAGCGCCAGGCGTCCCTGCACGCAAATCTTGTTTAGAGCTTCCTTTTCGGTACTGCTAACAAAAGATCCGGTAGGATTATTAGGATGCACCAGCACGACGGCCCGGGTTCGTGTGGTTATCGAGGCTTCCAGCGAGGGCACATCGATCTGCCAGCCGTGATCGTAGATCAGCGGGTAGGGAACTAACGTTACATCATGCAGTTCGGCGAGAAATTCGAACAGCGGATAGCTCGGTTTGGGGACAAGAACCTCATCTCCGGGATCACACAGTAACCTGAAAATGTATGAGTATCCCTCGCTGGTGCTGGTGGTTAACACAATCGATTTCGGATCGACACGGACCCTATGATCCTGGCGATAATAGTCAGCGACGGCCTTGCGTGCGGTGAGCAATCCCGTTGGTTGCGGATCGTAGTCCAAAGCGGCAGGGTTGCTCAGAGAATCAAGGATAATCTTGGACTCGTAAACAATGCCCGCCGCTGTAGGATTCGAAACTGTTAAGTCCAGGATCTCTTTGCCGGCTGCACGAAGCTCTCGTTCGGCGAGGGTAAGACAATTTGGGACGAGCGCCCAGCCGGTTCGATTGGAAAACATGAATCCAGATCATACTGCACCGATATAAGTCGCACTGC
>CAWITV010000030.1:0-3622 GCA_963839125.1 uncultured Acidobacteriaceae bacterium | reverse complement strand
TCCCAATCCTTCATCCTGGGGCCCAAGGTCGAGCAATGCGAAAAGGCAATTGCCGCGTATTCAAATTGCAAGCATGGGATTGGGGTTTCCTCCGGAACCGATGCGCTACTGGCTTGTCTGATGGCTGAAAATATCGGTCCCGGCGACGAGGTAATTACCAGCCCTTACACTTTTTTCGCCACTGCCGGGTCGATTGCCCGAGTAGGCGCAACCCCGGTCTTCGTGATATCAATCCCGAAACCTACAATATGGACGCTTCGCTGATAGAGGCAAAGTTGACCCCTAGACTCGCGCCATTGTCCCGGTGGATTTATACGGCAAATGGCAGAAATGGGTGGGGTCATGCGCATCGCGAAGCGGCATGATTTAGTAGTGATCGAAGATGCCGCGCAGGCAATTGGCGCAGAACACGAGGGGACGCGAGCCGGGTCTATTGGCCATTATGGATGTTTTTCTTTTTTTCCGTCCAAGAATCTCGGAGCAGCCGGAGACGCGGGAATGGTTGTGACGAATCATGACGAACGAGCCGACAAGCTGCGCTCACTTCGCGATCATGGATCCAATTCTAAGTATTACCATAAAATTGTTGGAGGGAACTTTCGACTTGACGCCTTACAGGCCGCAGTGGTCACTGCTAAGTTGCCTCACCTGGACGACTGGACACGCGGTCGTCAAAATAACGCTCAAAGATATAGTGAGCTGTTGTCGAAGAACGCCTGCGAAATTGAAGTTCCCAAAGTTACATCTGGCCGCCACATCTTTAATCAGTACGTAATTCGCAGCCCAGAGCGCGATAATTTGCAGGCATTTCTAAGCAACAGTGGCATAGGCACGGAAATTTATTATCCGGTGCCCCTTCATCTGCAAGAGTGTTTTTCTTATCTTGGATATTCCGTTGGGGACTTTCCAGAAAGCGAAAAGGCTGCAAAAGAAACCCTCGCTCTTCCGATTTATCCGGAACTTGAGCCCGCGCAAATCGAGTACGTCGCCTCTAGGATCGTTGAATTCAGGGCTGCCCATTCCTGTGCAAAAATCGCCGATGGTGCTTAACGAGAAGATCAGAACTGGCGAAAAAGCCACACAACCCATTCGCATCGGAACCGCAGGCTGGAATATTCCCCGTGCCTATGGCATCCATTTCCCGTCGGAAGGAAGCCATCTGGAGCGTTATTCTCGAATACTAAATGCTTCGGAGATTAATTCGTCGTTTTATCGTCACCATAAGAAGGAGACGTGGGAGCGGTGGGCGGCATCCGTTCCGCAGGAATTTCGGTTTTCGGTCAAAGCCCCACGTACTATCACCCATGACGCTGGCCTGAACTGCCCTCCAGAAGTATTAACAGCCTTTTTCGAGCAGGTTTATTTTCTTCAGGAAAAACTCGGCGCTATCCTGTTCCAGCTACCTCCAAGCCTGGAGTTTCAAGAATCGGTCGCTAATCGCTTTCTTACATTGCTCCGGGCAAATTATTCAGGGGATGTAGCTTGGGAGCCGCGCCACTCAAGTTGGTTTGAGGAGAGAGTCGATGAGGTACTGAAAGACTTTAAGATAGCGCGAGTCGCAGCCGACCCAGCCTGCGTCCCGATAGCGGCAAGACCAGGATGGGTGCCAACCCTCGTTTATTTCCGCCTGCATGGTTCGCCTCGACGTTATTACTCCAGTTATTCAGAGGATTTTCTCAAAGCGCTGGCGGATGAAACTAATCTGCTTATCGAAAACTGCAAAAGTCTGGTGCATATTCGACAACACCGCGTCTGGATCAGCCATCTCGAACGCCTTGGAGTTGACGCGACACCTTCTTAGTATAGTAAGTAGGGAACTAATAGGCCGTGAGGCTAGCAGCTTCACATGTGCGATGCCCTCTGAGATTCGATGTAAGAGTGGATAAGCGAGACAGCACTGGAGTTCCGATACATGCTGTAACTCGTTAAAAGGGGAAACAAGTTGTACTTTCTGCATCCATACTGATTTTAAGTAAGAATATACTTCTGTAAGATTGCCTTTGGGTACTAGCACGGACCGCCATGGCTATAGTTCTACTGTGCATTTGAAGCTCCAGGGTTAAAAGGATATTTCAATGAAAATTGCTGTAATCGGTGCGGGTTATGTCGGGCTTACGACGGCCGCCTGTCTGGCTCAAGTAGGGCATGAAGTGTTTTGCGGGGAGAGCGATGTCGCAAAGTTGGACAAGCTAAAGTCTGGAATCATGCCTCTTTTTGAACCTGAACTTGAAGAAATTATTGCAAGCGCTACAAAGTCCAACCGCCTAAACTTTGGATCGACGGAAGAGGCTATCCAATGGGGCGAAGCCGATTTTTATCTGTGTCGGTACACCGCCCCTGCCGAATGGCGACGCTGATCTATGCGCAATAGACGGTGTCGCTCGAGCCATAGCCAGAGTGGCGTCAGGTTACCGGTTGATCATAGAAAAGAGCACCGTTCCGGTACAAACTGGCTCGCAGCTTCGGAAGCAACTATCCACCTACAATACAAACGGACTTGATTGTGACGTCGCTTCTAATCCTGAATTTTTGAGGGAAGGCTCCGCGGTCCAGGATTTTCTCCATCCTGACAGAATTGTGGTGGGTGTAGAATCGCCGCGAGCCACCGTGCTTTTGCGCAGGATTTATGCTCCTATCGTTGACCAAAATTTTCCATGCCCGCTTCATTCCAAGTGCCCGGAAGTAAAACAGCCATTATTTTTGGTCACGGATACTCATTCAGCCGAGCTTATCAAGCATGCCTCCAACTCCTTTTTGGCCATGAAAATTTCTTTTATAAATATGGTCGCCAACTTATGCGAAGTGGTGGGGGCTGATGTTTCCAAAGTCGCTGAGGGAATGGGGCTGGACCCCAGAATTGGTTCTGCGTTCCTCAAGCCTGGTATAGGCTTCGGCGGATTTTGTTTCCCTAAAGATATTCAGGCTTTCATCAGGATCGCGGAGAAATCCGGATGCGATTTTTCGCTATTGAAGGAAGTGGAAAAGATCAATCAACGGCGAATCCAGGAATTCGTCGAGAAAATTCGTAAGGAATTATGGGTTTTGCGCGGCAAAAAGATCGCACTCTGGGGTCTGGCGTTTAAGCCAAATACCGATGACGTTCGGTTCGCGCCTTCGATACAACTGGTAAAGTCGCTCTTGGGCGAAGGTGCGGCCATCACGGCTTATGATCCGGCGGCAATGGCGAAGGCGAAGGATGTCTTCCGGAGATTATTTATGCTAGCGATCCCTATACAGCGGCAAAGGAAGCCAACGCTATTGTGATTGTGACCGAATGGGATGAGTTCCGTCAGATCGATTGGACCAAGCTATTGTCGATAGTTGAACAGCCGCTATTGATCGATGGTCGAAATATGTTCGATCCGGAACAATTCCGCAATACTGGATTCCGATATGTGGGAATTGGCCGAGCGGCCGCACCCTCTCACTCGGAGGGAAATCGCGGAACTTCTTCACGCGCAATCTCCCGCACACCGATTGACGAGGTCACTGCCTAACCCGCTTATTAAATAACGAACGTGAACCACGCCGCGGCGGGATTTGAGACAGTCGCCCATAATCTATAAACGATAAAACAGCTCCATTCATCGAAAGGTTTCGCGATTGGGAGTGAGTCGACTAT
>CAWITV010000029.1:0-7404 GCA_963839125.1 uncultured Acidobacteriaceae bacterium | reverse complement strand
TTTCTCTCCTCGCACGAGAGTTCTAGTCGTATATTCTTCTTCTCGCACGCTTGATCGCTAAGAATAAGGCTGAGGAGAAGATTGCCATGAATCCGTCGAAATATTTATTCCCTATTTTAGCTTTCATCTTTTTTTGTGAATTTAGTCTCGTGGCGCAGACATCCTCTGCGGCAGCACCGAATATTCTTCCGCAGATTGATCACTTCAACTTGGATCAGATCGATCACAACGTTGATCCCTGCGTCGATTTCTATCAGTACACCTGCGGAAAATGGATCGCTAACAACCCCATCCCGCCAGACGAAGCCTCGTGGGGACCTGCGGAAAAGCTGCAACAATGGAATGAAAGCGTGCTACGGAAAGTATTGGAAACGGCCTCAGCCAATAATCCCAGCAGAAATTCCACGCAAGAGAAAATTGGGGATTATTACGCTTCCTGCATGGATGAACCTGCAATTAACGCGAAAGGACTGGCCGCGCTCAAGCCCGAACTTGACCGAATCGCCTGGTTGAAAAACAAATCGGAGCTGGCCGCCGAACTCGCGCATATCCACAAAATTACGTTCTTGCTGGCTCCGCAAAATAATTCTGGATTTACCACCGCCCTTTTTGGATTCGCATCCGGTCAGGATCTCGACGATGCCAGCAAGGTAGTCGCACAATTGGATCAGGGTGGATTGGGATTGCCAGACCGCGACTACTATCTGAAAACTGATGCGAAATCCGTCGAGACTCGCCTGCAATACTCCGCGCATGTACAGAAAACCTTCGAACTTTTGGGAGAAAATTCTGCCCGGGCCGCGGCTGATACCAAAACCGTTCTGGCAATGGAAACCGCGTTGGCCCAGTCTGCAATGGACCTGGTTAAGCGGCGCGATCCGGCAAATCTCGACCATAAGCTGTCCATCGCCGAGCTTCGCGCATTGACCCCGGCTTTTTCATGGGACATCTACTTGAAGGACATGAGAGCGCCCGCCACCGAGCACTACCTGGTCGCCACTCCCGATTTTTTCAAAGAGGTTAATACCCTGATAGTCGCGGATTCCCTGGACGATTGGAAAACGTATTTGCGTTGGCAGTTAACTCATGTTTCTTCTTCGTTGCTGAGTGAGCCATTCGTCGATGCGCGCTTCGATTTTTATGGTCGCAAATTGGCGGGCCAGCAAGAGCTCCGTCCGCGATGGAAGCGTTGCGTCACAGGTGTGGATCGGGACTTGGGTGAGGCTCTGGGCAAGGCGTACGTGGAAGAAACCTTCGGGGAAGATGGCAAGGCACGAACCCTGAAGCTAGTGCACGCTTTGGAAGCGGCATTCGCCACCGATATCCAACAATTGGACTGGATGAGTCCTGCCACCAAGAAGGAAGCCTTGCTCAAGCTGCATAAGATCGAAGACAAAATTGGATACCCCGACCACTGGCGCGACTACTCCAGCCTGCACATCGTTCGCGGAGACGCTTTGGGTAACGCTTACAGAAGCGGCGAATTCGAATTAAATCGTGAGCTGGCAAAGATCGGAAAACCAGTGGACCGGGAAGAATGGGGAATGACCCCGCCAACGGTAAACGCCTACTACGATCCGCAATTGAACACCATCAACTTTCCTGCGGGAATTTTGCAGCCTCCATACTTCGACAAGCAAATGGACGACGCCGTCAACTATGGCGCGACTGGCGCAACCATCGGCCACGAAATGACTCATGGCTTCGACGACGAAGGACGCAAGTTCGATCTCGATGGGAATCTCAGAGACTGGTGGACCGCCGACGATGGCAAAGAGTTTGAGCGGCGCGCCCAATGCGTGTCTAGCGAATACTCTGGCTTCGAAGCGGTTCCGGGAGTGAATTTGAACGGCGATTTAACCCTTGGCGAAAACACCGCCGACAATGGGGGTACGAGAATCGCGCTGATGGCGCTGTTAAATACCTTGGCCGCCGAGGGCAAGAGCGACCAAAAGATTGATGGTCTGACTCCCGAACAGCGATTTTTCATCTCCTATGGCGAATCATGGTGCTCGCATTGGACTCCCGAACTGCTTCGTCTGCTTGCACAGTCCAATCCTCATTCTCCCGATCGATACCGGGTCAACGGCGTCGTCTCAAATATGCCGGAGTTTCAAAACGCCTTTAGCTGCAAAAAGGGACAGGCCATGGTGAATGACAAAGCATGCCATGTCTGGTAAGGACTGGTGTTAGCGGTTGAAATAGCCCCGAGAGACGCCCTTAGGACTATTCGGCGGCCAAACTCGCACTCGCGGAAAGCATCCAAATACTCGTAATGCCTCTTACTCTTCAATTGGCGTGGCTTTTTGTTCTCGCGATCCCGGTCGCCTCAGTCGCGTGGACCGTCACGCATGAAGAGATTCTCCGCGAACCGCGAGAGTACTGCCAGGGCAAGTGCAAAGCCGCACGCGGTTTCTTTAAGCGGAAGTCTTCTATATCTTCACGTGCGAGTATTGCTTTAGCCATTACGTCGCGGCCCTCTTTCTCGCGCTCACGCGATTCAAGCTTCTCTATACGGACTGGCGCGGATATGTGGTGGCGCTGTTCGCTTTGGTCTGGGTAGCAAACCAGTACATGAGTATCTACAACCGGTTGAGGCTGGATATTCAAAGCGAAAAAATTGAATTGAAGGTCAAAGAAAAAGACATTCAAGAGACAGAACATAGAGAACCGGCCCAAAAAGAATTTCCAACGAATCCGCTGACTCGTTGGAAATTGTTCTTGTTCGGGATTTGCTGACAACAGTTATTTCTTTTGTATCTCGTCCAGGGCTGCCAAAACTTCCGCGCTGTGCTTGTTGGGATCCACCGTAGTGTAAACCCGCACAATCTTTCCGGTTGGATCGATGATGAAGGTGTGTCGGGCGGCGACTTGCGTAACTCCGAAATTCATGACCGAACCGTATTCATTGGACACTTTGTGCTCGGTGTCGGCCAATAATTTAAAGTTCAAACCCTCTTTGGCACAAAATTGCTTATGTGAATCGGCGGTATCAACACTCACTCCAACGACTACCGCATTCTTTTTCGAGTACTGCTCTTGATCGCGTTGGAAGTTGTGAGCTTCAATGGTGCAGCCGCCCGTAAAGTCTTTGGGATAGAAATACAGCACCACCCACTTCGAACGAAAGTCCTTCAAACTGACTTGAGAACCGTCTTCGGAGGGCAAACTAAAATCGGGGGCGGTAGTTCCAACATCCGGAGTAGGACCGCGAACGCAAACTTCGAAGCAACCCCGCCGGCAATTAACACTAATAGAACGACAATCCAAAAACGCATAATGATCTCCCTATGGTGAACAGGAGAAGGCTACCTGACCGTGCGCTCCCTTGTCTAGACGGCAGCCCGCTATGGCATGTTCACTTTCTGAGTTAAGGGTAAATCCTGCGAAGATCCGCCGACCATAAATGTGTAATTCCCCGGAATCAGCTTCCAGCCATTTGTTTTCTCATCAAAGATCGACAAATACTTTGGATCAACCTCAACTTTCACATTTTTACTTTCGCCTGCCTCGAAGTGGATCTTGCTCCATCCCACTAAACGCTTTGGAGGCTCGCCAGCCTGCGATGGTAAGGCCGCATACACTTCGGCAATTTCCCAGCCGCTCCGGCCTCCTGAATTCTTCACACGGAAATTCACTTCGGTTCCGGCGTTTACCTTGAGATCAGAATAAGTGTAAGTCGTGTACGAAGCCCGAAGCCGAAAGGAAACAGCACCGGTTTATTTTCCGCGTCGTACCACTTGTATCCAACCTTCACACCCTCGTCGTAGTGCACGTCAAAGGTGGTCTTCGTCAAGAGTTCTTCTTCCGAGTCATTAACCTTGATCCCCGGCGGAGGTTTGACCAGTGTTGGATGAGGCAGATCAGCCTCGCTGAGGGGAAATGTCATGGGGAATTTCGCGCTTGGATTGACTCTCCAAACAAAACATTGGCTACCGCATCGGCGCCCTTGCTGCCCGCATACCAGGCTTCCACGTACCGCCCACTTTTTCGATCCAAGGCATCTTTACCGCAGTCCCGGTTTCAAGCACAACGATTGTCCGCGGATTTGCCGCGGCAACTTGTTCGATTATTGCGTCCTGATTTTCCGGCAACGATAAGTTGGGCAGGTCCATGTCTTCGCTCGTCCATTGATGAACAAATACGATCGCCACGTCGGCCGTCTTCGCGAGGGCTGCCGCGGAGGCTGGGTTTTCTCCCGAATCAAATTTCACCTCGACGCCGGGAGCCTTGTCACTGACCGCTTTCAACGGCGAAGTGGGGAACCAAACATGCTCCTGCCACTTAGAACCAGGCCGCCCAGGAGGATCCACTTGAGCACTTCCGCCGCCCGATATCATTCCTGTGTCGGCATGCAGGCCGATGATTGCGATGGAATGTACGTGTTGCGCGGTCGAGCGGAAGCAGGCCACTGTTATTTTTCAGCAGGACGATGCTTTGCTCGGCGATCTGCCGTGCGGTGTCGAATCCGGCTTGAACGTCGACTACGCTTTTTTGAACCGGGTAATCGACGATTCCGGTGGCGAATTCCGAACGCAAAACGCGGCGCACGTGGTCGTCAAGTTCTGCCATCGGAACTCTTACCCGCTTGCACCGCTTTTTTCAGTTCTTCTCCGAAGTAGATCGCCGCGCGGCTCTTCGTTATCAAGTCCCGCCGCCGACGCCTTCACGCTACTGTGAGTCCCTCCCCAGTCCGACACTACAAATCCTTTAAAATCCCAATCTCTTTTAAGCACGTCGTTGAGTAAGTATTTGTTCTCGCAGCATAGTCGCCGTTCACGCGCGTTGTAGGAGCACATCACGCGCCCCAGGATTCGCGATTCCAATGCCGATCTCGAACGCTAGAGGTCGCTCTCGCGCATGGCTCGTTTGTCGATGATGACATTCACTTCGTTGCGGCCACTTTCCTGATCGTTCATCGCGTAATGCTTGATGTCACCGATGACGTGCTGGGCCTGCTCGCATTTCATTCGATTGCCGACCATTGTGCCGGCCAGTATCGGGTCTTCGCCCATGTACTCGAACGTCCTGCCGTTACGAGGCTCGCGTGTAAGATTTACTCCGCCGCCGAGAGTCATGTTGAAACCTTGGGCGCGAAGCTCCCGTCCAATCAGTGCGCCGTATTCGCATGCGGCGTCTGGATCCCAACTCGATGCTGCCGCCAGATCCGACGGCAAAGCAGTCGAGTAGCGGCCATTTTCGCCACTGCTGCGTACTCCGTAGGCGGCATCACTCATTTGGATCATTGGAATCCCAAGGCGCGGAATGCCGAGCACAAAGCCGGCTCCGCCATTGCTCATATAAAAAATCGGACTGGCTTTCCCCCAATTTTTCATTCCGACGCCATGCACCAGGTCGATCTTTTCATCCAGCGTCAACTGGTTTAGTACCATTTCCGCGCGCTCATCCGGGGAGAGACTTGTATTCATCCAGGGGTGATTTTGGAGGTTGGGTTGGTTCATCCGGCGATCTTGCGCGAAGGCAGCGGACAAGATTGCAACAAGAATTACCACTGAAAGATACAAGCAACGAGCTCCGGCACTTTTGGAAGATGTCATTTATTCTGACGCCCCGATGGTTGAATTTAGCGCAGCCCATAATACTCGCGTTTCGTCGAAATACCCAATCTTTCCTGCGTGTTGCCCACTGATGGTAGTCATGGAAATTGCCTGTAGGATTCTGCGCACCTTGACTAGAATCGTTTGGTGTTAAGCGAACGACTGGAATTTGTCATCGAGCACGCAGAAGAAATTCTGGATTCAATTCCAGCGGCGCCAGCCGTCTTTCTTCTTCGCGGCGAAGATGAACAATCCCAACCTTATGCGACAAAGACGGCGGACTTGCGTCGCCGCTTACAGCGACTGCTGGGCATTCCGGCGGAACAAAGTAAACGATTAAATTTGCGGGGTCGAGTGCGATGGATTGAGTTCACCGTCACCGGCTCAGATTTTGAATCGGGATTTTTGTTGTATCGCGTGCTTCGCGAAACTTTCCCTGAAACGTATTCCGAACGGATGCGGCTTCGCTTCGCGCCCTTGATTAAGTTGCATCTCGAGAATCAGCATCCGAGGGCATCGATAACCACGCGGCCGGGACGAATCAACGGAAGCTCAATGTATTACGGGCCGTTTCCGACACGGGTGATGGCTGAAAAATTTGCCAACGATGCCCTCGACTTTTTCAAGATGCGCCGATGCGTCGAGGACCTTATCCCAGACCCTCTTTTCCCGGGATGCATTTATTCCGAGATGAAAATGTGCCTGGCACCTTGCTTCAATGGATGCACCAGCGACGAATATCGAACGGAAGTGGCCAAGGTGCAGGCCTACTTCGATTCGAACGGCGAATCTTTGCTGCGGGAAATCTCAGCGCAAAGAGACGAGTTGTCGGCGAAGATGGATTTTGAAGGCGCCTCCGTCTTGCACGCTCGACTGGATAAATTGAAAGCCGCCGTCAGCCAGTTGCCCGAGATAGTCCGCCGGATCGATCACCTTAACGGCGTCCTGCTACAGCCAAGCGCGCTGCCAAACTGCGTGACGCTTTTTCGAATACATCGAGGACAAATTTTCCGTCCCGTACCGTTTCCGATTCAAGCTGGAGATCACGCGAAGTCGCAGTCCATGGAATCGCGATTGAATGAAAACATTGCTTCAATCCCCGAGGAGGAAATGAGTTCGTCGACTGAAGCCGCGGAACATCTCGCAATTCTCCGTCGCTGGTTCTATCGGAGCAGCCGAGTCGGAGAAATCTTTTTCGCCGATGAAAAAGGAGCGCTCCCTATGCGGCGCATGGTGCGCGGAATTTCGCGAGTGTTTCGCGGAGAAAAACCTGAAATTATTTCGTGATTCCGAGGTGTCGAAGTGCGGCCCTTCGACTTCGCTCAAGGTAGGCTGCTGGGCGATGTTTCTTGCTTCAAAAGGTGCCACGCTTCGCGATATTGCTCGTAGAAGCCGCCAGGCCGCTTAAGTCTTTTGTTGGCTGGATATAGACGGATAGCTTTGTTCTTGCCAAGTGCGCCAATTTGAATTGGCTGAAAAATATTACAACGCTGCTCTAACCTACCAGCCTGCGAATTCGTACTTTCTTGGAGGGCTTGCTTCCTTTCTTTATTCCTATGGGGAACCAAGGAAGGCCTTTAACGCATATCTGGAGTTGCTAGCAGTCGACCAGATAAATAAAGACGAGCAGGGGATTGAGTTATCGAAAACAGCCTTAAAGGCTTTGGGGGAGAAAATGGGTTTGTCGCCGGATCAACTCGCTGAGAGAATCGAAAAAATCTGTTTTGATCTTATGGTCTTTGAGGATCGTTTCTCCCTGATGGTCTCCATACTGCGAATGGCACAGGTCTACCGTCAATTTCGTACAGGGATAGACCGACACGCTGAGGCCCTCTAAGAGGCCACA
>CAWITV010000028.1:0-247420 GCA_963839125.1 uncultured Acidobacteriaceae bacterium | reverse complement strand
GGTGAGCGACCCGAAAGATTTCCTACCAAGCCCCGACTTCAGTCGTGCCATCCAAATCGAACGACGCATTACGGAATGACTCAACGCCATCCCCCCGACACTCACCCATACCCTGATACCATGCAGTCGCACATGCCCTCAAGCACTCCTCGGCGACGTCCGGCGATGACCGCAGTGGGAATCTTCCTGATCTTTGGAGCGTGCATGGCCACCCTTGCCGGAACCACTCTAGTCTGGCCCGGCACCATCCTTGACAACGTCTGGGCTTTGAATCGTCCCGCCTATAAAGAACTTGCATTTGCAGGCCGTCCCGTCGGCGCCCTTTTCCTTCTGTTAGGCGCCGCGCTTCTGTCCGCCGCCATGGGATGGTTTCAACGCCGTCGTTGGGGATGGAGATTGACCGTCGCCATCATTTGCACGCAGGTCGCGGGGGATATTTTCAATTTCGCGAGAGGAGACCATCTGCGAGGCGGTATCGGCGTCGCAGTAGCCGGCGCATTGTTATTTTATTTACTGCGTTCCAACGTGCGGACAGCCTTCCATCCCACTCCGTAAATCTTGTAATTCCGAACAGGCGCAGCGTGGAGGAATCCGCTTCAGCGTGGGAGGGATCCACCTTAACCACCTCGGTCACTTCGATATACCGTATTTAGTAGCTCCTGGGCGGTCCCTTCATTTAGGATCGGGTAAGTGCAATTGTCGAGAGAAAAACGAGGAAAACCATGAGCGGAGACGCGAGCACAATACTTCCAGGAATTGTCGAAAAAATTATTCCGCCCATCGTCCCAGACGAGCCCGAGAAGGCTCAAATATGCGTGGAAACTGCCGACCACCTCTATCGCGAAATCCGCATTGATAACGAATTGACCGATGCCGAAGGCAATCCTGTTCACCTGAAAAAGGGCGCTAAGGTCGAAGTCACAGTCGAAGCCGCCGCCGAAGGCGTGCTACCCGGCAAGGCCTAATAAACCCAGTCCGTAGCATTCCCGAGAAAGCCATTCCACAAATGCATCGCATATGTCGGGATGTTGACTTGCGCGTGTGGGGATGGACGGGCACTCCTGTCCACCGCCTTTCACTTTTGCCTTTGATCGTGTGGGGACGGACGCCCTCGGGAGCCTGCCCTGAGCTGAGTCGAAGGGTCCAGGCGGAGCCATGCTCCGCTAACAATTTTGGATGGAGAGCGCCCCGCACGCAAAAGTTTCGTATCAGGGCACGACTTCAGTCGTGCCATCCAGATCGAACACGCATTTACGGGGTGGCTGAAAGCCATCCCCCGACACTCATAAAAACTCTGTCATCTCGAGCGAAGTCGCGAGACCTGGTTTTCCCGCTTTCCCGACCCCCACCCCACCGCCGCAATCTCACTCCATAAAACCTTGTCATTCCGAATCGGCTTCAGCGGTGAGGAATTATGCCGCTCGTCCCGGGCTGAGCGTGGCTTTGCTTCCTAACCGCCTGAGTACGATACCCATGGTACCGCCCTGAACCACGATAGAGAAAACCACCACAATGTATGTGGTCGCTAAAATCCAGTCTCGGCCATAGTTGGCTGGCACGGAAAGGGCGAGAGCGATGGAAAGGCCTCCGCGAAGACCTCCCCATGTGAGCGTTAGTACTGACGCTTCATGTCCATTGCGCAAGAAACGAATAAAAAAGATGATTGTTGAGACTACTGCGGCCCGAATCGCAGTAACGCCGAGAATCGCCAAAGCCCCGGATTCGAAGGTAAAGGAGCTGAATGGAATTACCAGAACCTCGAGACCGAGGAGAACGAATAACACTGAATTTTGGACTTCATCGATGACTTTCCAGAACCGATCCAGGGATTCATGGGAGATTTTGCTGTGAACGTGCCTGGAGTTGAAGTAACGGAGAGCCAGACCGGCCGCAACTGCTTCCAATGGAGCAGAGACATGCAGCCTCTCTGCCACGGCGTAGCCACCGAGTGCTAAAGAAAGCGTTACCAGGATCTCAACCTGGTAAGCCTCGACTCTTCGCATCAGTTCTGAGGCGCCCCATGCCAGTACGACTCCCAGAATCAAACCACCACCGGATTCGAGTAAGAGCATCAACCCGACATGAGTAATCGACGGAGCAACCCCGCGGGACGCGTCCAGCACGGCAAGAAAGAGTACGGCTCCTATTCCATCATTGAAGAGAGATTCTCCGGCAAGTTGCGCTTGGATATTCTTCGGCACGCCAACTCGATGCAACATCTCCAAAACCGCGATTGGGTCGGTCGGCGAAATCAAAGCACCGAAGAAAAGACATTCCAGCCACGGAGCATTTCCCCCGAGCAGGCCCAGGGCCGAGTGCATCAAGATTGCGAGACACCCAGTCGAAAGCAGGGTTCCCACCACCGAAAGCAGTCCAACTGTGAGCTTCTCTCGGGATAAATACGCGAGGTCCAGTAAGAAAGCACCTGCAAAGAGCAGAAGTCCAAGCATACCGTGCAGGATCAGGTCCTCAAAGTTGAGTCGTTGAACCAGAGTGACGGCCCAGGAGTGCACACCGGGAACCCAATGACTCAGAAGCATGAGAGTGATCGAGGTGAAAAATGTCAGCACCATGCTGCCTATTGTGATTGGAAGGCGAAGCACTCGCGAACTGAACCAGCCAAATAGGGCCGCAGCGGTAATAATGAGGCTGACAACTGCGAGAATACTCATGGGATCAAGTCTAGCCGGGTACCGAGACCAAAGGCTTAGTTCTGCATGGCTTTCTTCCTGCTAAACTCTCGGGATGAATGACCATCGGCACAAGGACCCCTTCTGGGATGGTGCTCAGCAAGCCTTGACCGCGATCGCGTTGATTACCTTCCTGCTTTACTCAGTGTTGCTGATGCGGGAGTTTACCACCGGAAATCAAAGCCAGAAGAGCCTAATGTTTGCGCTGAACGATATCTTTACGGGCAAAAGTTTTGCCGTCGCCTTGATCGCAGCCTCTGTCGCCTACTTCGGTCATAAATATTTCCAAACCAAAAGCTGAGCCGCGTTCCACTTTTTCCTTATCCAAAGCCACGGATAGTCTTCTCGTCGGGCAACTAAACCCTTCCGCACGGGGTTCTGGCGGATGTACTCGAATTTGTCCTCGAAGCTTTCGTCTGACCGTAAGACATGATCGAAAGATTCTTCCTGCCAGACTGGGCCTGTGTTTTCCAAAGTAAGTGGACATGATCGGGCATGACGACGGCAGCATGCAGATCGAATCTACGACCGTGATCGTAAATACAATGCCGAAGAATGACATCCCGCGCGGCTTCAGAAAATGGCTCGCGAATAAGTTTGCAGAAAGTCGCGAACAGAGCAGTGCCGGATTCTGAAAGTGCGGCAAGCGGCGCCGATAGTCGTACTTGCGAGAAAGAATGCTGTCCATGACTAATTCAAGTTCAAAGTTGTGAAACCTGTCAGTGACCAGTGAACACAAAATGTAGGGCGGACACTCCTGTCCGCCGCCTTTCACTTTTGTCTTTGATCGTGTGGGGACGGACGCCCTCGGGAGCCTGCCCTGAGCTGAGTCGAAGGGTCCAGGCGGAGCCATGCTCCCTCACAATTTTGGATGGAAGAGCGCCCCGCGAAAGTTTCGTATCAGGGCACGACTTCAGTCGTGCCATCCAGATCGAAGACGCATTTACGGGATGGCTGAAAGCCATCCCCTGACACTCATAAAAACTCTGCCCTCTCGAGCGAAGTCGAGAGACCTGCTTTTCTCGTTTCCGGACAGCGCACCCACCCCATGAGCCGCAATCTTTACTCGATAAATCCTTATAAAACTTTGTCATTCCGAACAGGCGCAGCCTGGAGGAATCTGCTTTGTTACAGCCTCCTATCCGTTGTTATAATTTTGGCGGACGGAAAATGGACATCGAGATCCAATCTGGAGGCACCCAAGCCATCGCCATAGCTGACGTCTCGCAAGGATGGCGGAGGCTGACCAACACCTTCGGATTCTGCGAAGAGAGGAGGATTATTGAGACAAAACCAGACGAAGTGCTAAGGGTTCAGCAACGACGGTCCATGCGTGGCCCAACAAGCTCGGGAACCGATTAGTGAAGTTTCCCGGGGCCTACGGCGAACTAGAAGACAATTGGTGCCACTGCGAAATATACGGACAGCAATTGCGGATCACACTTTAGCCTTCCGGCTGTTTGCTGGAGCGACTACCTCGATCGGGTTTAACCGGCGTTCTATTCGCCGCCGGACGGAAATTGACAGGCAAGATCGAGTGGCATTTTGGCTTTCGTTTTTAATTACAATTTTGAGCAGGTCCCATCTGAGTATCCTGGATGACTTGAATGGGACACCGAATTTCTATCAGGCAGCAGGCCGGGCAGTAGCCGTCGTCACTAGCGTGGCAGCGCTTCAGCGCTGCGATATCACTTCAAGACGCATTTACGGGATGGCTGAAAGCCATCCCCTGACACTGATAAAAACTCTGTCACCTCGAGCGAAGTCTAGAGACCAACTTTTCTTGATTCCGGACAGCGCATCACCATCGTTTCAAATTTCCAAGTGTGAATGGAGTGTCGGCCCTTGGCGTGGCAGCGCAACCAAAATAGCGGCCACAGTGGATAAGATTCCGAGGAGCCGGATTATCATGTTCCTATGTCCGACGACCAAAAAACTTTCGACTTGGCCATGGAAGCTATGTTTTGCTCCGTATATAAGGACGTCTACTCCTCCGACGATAATCGCCCGCTCGGTGGCACGACTCAATTTACCTGACCGAATGCAAGCTCGTTTATGGCGGGAACCGACTCACCAGCCAGCTGGGCTCGTTACGGCAATCCCAAACGCCCTGAGCGCCGCTATAAAAACACTGAATCAAAATATTCAGTCCGTCGACACCTCGTTGTGGCCGGTTGGGGGCTGTGTCTCGCCCGAAGTGGCATCGCCCGCAGCAAGGGCGAGTATATGTCAACCATTATCCAATCAGTCCGATGTTTTGCGCACTGCTTTGAGGTCCCGAGACGAATGGCTGCAACCGAACAGTGTTAACGAAGAAGTATGCGACTATTTGATGAGCGTAGCCCGCCGCACGAGGCGCAGTTTGCGGCAGAATTATATTGTGCAGGCGCCAACTGCGTTTGGTAAGCGCCTTAATCGCGGTAATCGAAGACTTGCCCGCTCAGGCATGAGTTTTTTTTGTAACTCGGATGGGAACATCGACGGTGGTTTCTTTTCCACGGCGTCCGCCTACCCAAGACCAGACGGAACAGGCAGTAGTGAGCCTGTTTTACCGGGCGTGTTCTGACTCACTGCTCGCTTACTGAAAATCCAGCCACACGCCTCCAATAACGGATTGGAGGGAATATGAATTTAGGTCTCGAAAGCCAAGAACGAATTCTGCGTGTTCATACAATCGCACGATTATTAGGTTGTTCCCGGCGGGAAACAATACGCCGTCGCATCCAAAAGAAACAAATTCCGGCGAGGCGGATTGGTAAAAGGGCATGGGGAATAGAGCCTGGTGCCTGTCGAGAATGTCGTATGGCAGCGAGGTGCGCCATGCTTGAGATCGAGATCATGGTAAGTCACGGAATTAGTTGCTGTCGTATCCGCATAGATCCAACATTACTGCTTTTCGTTTTATCGTTTGCGGGTTTTGCCCACTGGCGTCCATGAAAGCGCGATATTCCATAGCGGCCTAGGCAATAGGTCGCTTAAATTGCACCAGGTTCTTTCCGCTTTCTTCGCGAAGCTTCAAGATAAAAGTGCCAAGGATGGCCGGTCTGTTCCCGCGCCGTCTTGAGTTCACGACTTCATGTATTCTGATTCATTCCGGAAGGCGTATCCCTGATAAGTTTTGGAATAGCTGCACCGCATATCGGTCCGTCATGCCAGAACATTGTCAGTCACCGCGAGTAGGCGCTCATATGGCGCTAACTCAAGCGCGAAGTCTGACTGGATCCTTGCCTGCGCGAGCGACAGGGTTTGGCTGATTTCTCCACAAAATCGCGGGGTAACAACCTCCTCAGCTTTTCGTTCTTGTCGGCGTCATGAGAGCCGCAAAGGGCAGCATGAAACATGTCAAGCAGCCCTCCAGATCGTCTGGTAGCCCGCATATTCAATTTGGAGTACTCGCTCATGGCGATACACCTTATGTTTCGCCAGAACTTTTATCCCGTCGTATTCCTGGCGTAGCGTGGTTCTTTTAGAGAGGTACTCAGACTTCGACTTCCATCTCTTCCAGCTGTCCCGAAACGCGGTAATACACGCAGAAACCAGCACCGCTAGCGCGGCCGACCGAATAACCTCGACAATCTCGCAGGGTGATCCATGTATGTCGTTTCAGCGAAACCCGATTCGCGGGACGCTAGTGGAAGCAGAACCTCGCGAACCTCCTCAACGTGACAACCCCAATTTGAACCCATCCTCGATATCCGCCACCGCGTAACAGATGTCGTCCGCAGCCTCTGTTAGGAATGCAAGCGGATGACGAGAAAAGACACCGCAGTGCTTCTCGATCATACCCACGGCGCTGAAGGCCTTCATTGCCATTGCGCGGTCATTCTGAAAATAGCCCGGTTTCTTTTCAGGAATCGCACCGTCCGCAAATTCGTAGCCAGGGGACTGAGAAGAGGGCGAGGGTACTTTGCCATCGCCCCTAGCGTCGCGACGGTGGGGCGCAATCCCCCTTTCCTCGCACGAGCCGCTGTTCGTACTAAGATCCTGAGCCCCTGAGCGTTCCCTCAAACCCGTAAAAATCGGCGAGTTCCTCAGGGTTCATCGGGATCGACTGGGCCCCGCCCGACGAGCACGAGGCGTCGCTTTGGAAATACTCTCCCCGCTCTGTGACTCGGCAAACACCGCTTCGCCCCTGACTGGATGGCGGCCTCTCCTGAATGACCAAAAGGCGGGTTCCGGAGGTCATGCGCCAAAGCAGCAGTAGCTGCGATCGTGCCCACATCGTGGGGGTCACACTTCACGCCGAGGCTGACCAGGTGCTTCCTGACAGGATGCCGAGGGTACGCGCCACAGAGGAAGCTTCCAATGAGTGTGTTAACCGAGTGCGTGTGTAATCGCTTTCGAGAGTGGAAAAACCTGAGTCTTGTCCTGTAATCTGCGGAAAGCGCTCGAAAATACTATCCGATCGTAATCTTTTTGGTATTCGGATCGGGAATTCGCGCCCGCAGGATAAGGCTGACCGTATAATCGCCGGTCGGATAACAGTCTCGACCAAAGCTCTTTCCTTCGTTTTCTTGTCATTTTCTGCCGCTTTTCGGCCTACAACCACAGTCCGCCATCGACGCCCGACCTTTGACATTTTATCTGGCTTTTCCTCGGGCGGCGTGCCTCACACATTCGCGCCCCTTTGCGGATGTGTGAGAGGAACTGCTGCCCAGACTGGACGACGACCCAACTCTAGGCTTTTTCCAGATACATTTCGTGCCTGCCTCGCGTAATGGTGGCGATTCTTACTCTCCGCCCATGGCTTTTACGAAAGCCTGAAGTTGTCAAGCCCCCTCCAACCCCCAATTCCCGCTACCACCTTCATTCCAAACAGAAAATAGTTAGTCCGGACGTGGCGCAATTACCCTGCTGAATTTGCTATCCTAAATACATAGGCAAAAACAGGCGCGGCCAAGAGCTGCGCCTTTTTTATTGGTTATGTAGTGCGGACACTCCTGTCCGCAGCCTTTGCATTTGGTTTTGGTTGAAAAAGCCAACACCAACCCCAACTGCGGCGGACATGGAGTGGAGGGTGGTGGGGTTTTTGGGGGAGTGTCCGCCCTACATTTTCGCGCCCAAACTTCTTACCGTATCTCAGGACTTCATTTGCCCAAACCATCTCCAACTCGATGCACCACTCCGTGCGCTGTCACGGACCATGCCACAAAACGCAACACCACCCAAACTGGAGACTATTCCGAAGCCGCCTTCCTGCTAAAAGCCACCAGCCTGGGATTCGGCGTCGCCAAACCATGGTCCAACAGCGAGCGCTACGACTTCATCCTCGACAACGGATCGCGCCTCTGGCGTGTCCAAGTAAAATGCACTGCCTCGCTCCGCGCCCGAGGATACGACGTGCAACCCATCCGCGCTATTTACGGCCAATCGAAACTCGCCTACACGCCGGACGACGTTGACGCCCTCGTCGCCCATGTGGTCCCCGTGGACGCTTGGTACGTCCTGCCGATCTCCGCCTGCGCCCACAAGAGCCTGCGCTTCTATCCGGATAACACCTGCCCCCGCGCCCGATTCGAAAAATACCGCGAAGCCTGGTCCTTGTTTATGTAGCGCGGTTTATGTAGTGCGGACACTCCTGTGCGCAGCCGTTCCTTTTGGTTTTGTTTTTGGTCGTAAAAAATGCAACCCCGACTGAGGCGGACAGGAGTGTCCGCCCTACATTTTGCTTATCCAAAGCCACGGATAGTCTTCAGGCTTCTCCACCAAACCCTTCCGCACGGGGTTCTGGCCGATGTATTCGAGCTTATCTTGGAAGCTTTCGTCTGATCTCAATACATGATCGAAAGACTCTTCCTGCCAGACTGGGCCTGTGTTTTCTAACAACTTATTTACACTGCGGGCTGACGTGCCTTTGATTGATTTAAGAATTGCCGGTAGCGGGTACGGCCACCCTTTGCTATCGGACAGGGGAGTTAGAAGTAAGTGGACATGATCGGGCATGACGACGGCAGCATGCAGATCGAATCTACGACCCTTGTCATGGATGCAATGACGAAGAATGACATCCCGGGCAGCTTCAGAAAATGGCTCGCGAATAAGTTTGCAGAAAGTGATGAATAAGGCAGTGTCGGGATTCTGAAAGTGCGGTAAGCGGCGCCGATAGTCGTACTTGCGAACCAGAATGCCGTCCATGACTAATTCAAGTTCAAAGTTGTGCAATCTGTCAGTGACCAGTGAACACAAAATGTAGGGCGGACACTCCTGTCCGCCGCAGTTGGTGTTGGATTTGAAAGAGAACCGAAGATCGGCGGACAAGAGTGTCCGCCCTACATAACCACATGCATCCTCAACCACTTACATCCGCATAATGCACAACTTCACCACTTAACCTGCAAAACACCCCTTTCGTTGGGTAATCCGTGTAATTGCCTAGCGTCTTCAATAACCTAGAAGCCTATGCACAAGCCAGTGAAGTATGTCGAGAAAGCGGTCACGGTTGCTGCCACGGGAGCGTGGGCAGTTTTTGAGCGGATGAACCGGGTTAAGCCCAATCCTTCTCCCAAGCCGAAGTGGTCGGATAAGCCGCTGCTGAAGTCTTACGAAAAGTCGAAGCCGCCGCTGGGATGGCCGCGCGCAGACGGACTCGCTGTGCCCGAAGTGCGTGCCCGAAATTCGCCAGCAGATTTTGGATGGCAAGCTGCCACTCGAAATCCTGATGAACGAAAAGGCCGGAGAGATCAAAGCGCAGATCATCGAGCGCGACGGCAAAATTTTGATGGTGAAAGATTGTCCGATACACGGGCACTTCGAAGATGTGATGTCGATTGACACCGAATTTTCGGAGCATCTTGAGGAAGTGTTTCCCGGCCGCGATATTCGCGCGCACAACGACGAGAAGCTGCATCATCACGGGTCTTCGACGGTGAAGTACGGTCGCGGTTCGGTGCTGACCATTGATCTCACCAACCGCTGCAACATGATGTGCGATCCCTGTTTCATGGACGCGAACCAGGTCGGCTTCGTGCACGAACTGAGCTGGGAAGACATCAAGACGATGCTCGACAACGCGATCACGATCAAGCCGCGGCGTCAGATGTCGGTGCAGTTCTCGGGAGGCGAGCCGACGCTGTCTCCTTATTTCCTGGACGCCGTGCGCTACGCCCGCAAAGTGGGATACAACAGCGTGCAGGCCGCAACCAACGGAATCGAATTCGCGAAGAGTTTGGAATTCGCGCAGCAAGCCGCCGAAGCCGGGATGCGCTATGCGTATCTGCAATTCGACGGCATCGGCAACGCCGCCAACGCGCACAGAAAAGTCGGCAACCTGTTCGACGTGAAATTAAAAGCAATCGACAACCTGCACAAAGCCGGAGTGGAAATCGTCCCGGTCGTGACGATCGTAAACGGCATCAACAACGAGCAAGTAGGACGCATCATAAAATTCGCGCTGGACAATCCCAAGAAAATCGGATTCCTGTCGCTTCCAACCAGTAAGTCGTTCACCGGCCGCGACGAAGCCATAACCGACGACCGCCGCGTAGCTCAAAGATACACGCTGTCGCATCTAGCCCACGACGTAAAAGGACAAACCGGCCTAGGCCAACCCGCCCGCGACTGGTTCCCAATTTCAGTTCATGTCCACCTTCAGCGATTGGGCCGACCTGATGCACGTAGAAGATCAAAACAACGACTGGGGCCAACTCTCCTGCGGTTGCCATCCTAATTGTGGGACGGGCATGGCTCTCATGATTGATAAAGAAACTAAGGAAGCGGTTCCGGTTACCGCGTTCTTGAAGGGCGATCAGTTGGCCAAGGATATTGCCAAGGTCAACGATGCGGCTCGCGGAAAGTTTCTGACGATTGTGGGGATGGCGCTTTGTTTGATGAAGAATTACGATCCGTTTCAATCGCCGACGCATTTCAAGTTGATGGATCTGCTGAAGAAGTTCGATAAGAACTTCAATGCTACCGGGAAGAACTACGGCAAGGTTGGTCCGGACCGGACGATTGATGACGTCATGAAGCGGCGTCAGGATCGCTGGAACTTCCTGTTTATCGCGGGCATGTGGTTCCAGGATCTGTTCAATTACGACTTCCGGCGCACGGAGCAGTGCATTATTCCTTACGCGACGCAGGAAGGCGAGATTTCGTTCTGCGCTTACAACACGGGCGTGGGCTGGCGAAACATTATCGAGAAGATGCACATGACGGCCACGCTGACCAAGTGGTACGAAGAGCATGGACGGCATGAAATCTTCGCGGGCGGCAAGAACGTGAAGATGGAATCCGTTGAGCACGGATTGTTGCTCAAAGACGAAATCGTCACGCATGAAGAGCAGCGCGATCTGGACAAGCTCGGGCATCGCGAAGAATGCTCGCGAAGAAAAGACTCGCGCTCGGGATCTGAAGCAGAAGAACGATCCGGCTTACAACGCGCGCATGGCTTCGCTTTATCGTGAAGTTGTGCTGAAAGAAAAGCCGGTCGTCGCTGAGAACGGATTCATTCCGTTGGGCGCGCTGACTGACTCCTTCGAACGGACACGCGAAACCTGAGGTCGAGGTTCCCGAGGCCGTCGCGGGAGATTAAATAACAGCAGTCAGTAATTAGCAGACACCGAAAGGCCACCTTTAGTCAGGTGGTCTTTTTTTGTTGGACTTGTAACTTCCTGAGACTGGCGGCATCATTGTTGAATGATCAAATTTATCGTGGCGATTTCCCTGATTCTTTGCGGGTGTTTATCCTTCGCGGCACCGAATGAATCGGCTTCTCCAATCCTCGTGGAATTGTTTACCTCGGAGGGATGTTCGAGTTGTCCTCCGGCGGACGCGCTGTTGCAGAAGCTCGATCAATTGCAGCCGATTCCCGGGTCGGAATTAATTGTGATGGGCGAACACGTCACGTACTGGAACCATGATGGTTGGGTTGACCGTTATTCGTCCGATACTTTTACAAATCGACAGGCCGAGTACGTGCAACATCTGCGCTTGCCAAGCAGCTACACGCCGCAAATGGTTATTGACGGTACCGCCGAGGTTCTGGGAAGCGATAGCACTAAGATCGTGCAAAAGTTGCAAGCAGCACATTCCGACCCGAAGCTTCTAGTCCGAATTTCCTCTATTTCCCTGCCGAGCCCTAAAGTCGTGAAGGCTCAGATCGATGTCGACGCACTGCCAGAATCTTTCAAAACCCATAGCGCCGAGGTTTATTTCGCGGTCGCCCTGCAACATGCAGAATCGCAGGTGGAGCATGGCGAAAATGGAGGGAAGCATCTCTCGCACGTAGACGTAGCGCTTGCTCTGAACAAGGTCGGAAAGGTTGACCGTGAAAAAGGATTTTCCAAATCGGTCGAAGTGAAGCTTCCCAGCAGTGTTGAATTGAAAGATATCCGGGTAATCGCGTTCGTCCAACAGCCGGGTCCAGGCAAAGTGCTCGGAGGGGTAATGCGTTCAGGGATGGAATAAGTAGAGAAGCGCAAAGGCAGGGATCGATTAATATTTTCGCACGTTTTCGAAACGCGCTTATTATCAAAGAACTGGGGACTTCTGGGAAGAATCGTGAGCTGCCGCATCCTTATCGTCGATGATTTTCAGCCGGTCCGCGATGGCATACGGCGTTTGATTGAAGGCCATGAAGACTGGGTAATTTGTGGCGAAGCGAAGGACGGCCAAGAGGGGATTAAAAAGGCGTTCGAACTTGCTCCCGACATTGTGATTCTCGATTTTTTCATGCCCGTCACCAATGGAATTGTAGTGGCCAGGGAAATAGCTGCAAAATGTCCCGATACTGCGGTCATTCTTTGCTCCATGTATCTCGATTCGCAGCTTGCCCAGCTAGCGCGTGATTCCGGTATCGCCGGGGTGTTGTCGAAAAGCAATGTCGGCCAACTGGTGAACTGCATTGAGACGGTGCTGCGCGGCGAAACCTTCTTTGCGACGACTATCTAGGCAGGAATGGATCGAGAGATTACTGGATTTTTTCAGGATGACAAGGACGATTGGGTAGCAGCGCTCGCCTGTGGACACACACAACATGTGCGGCATGATCCGCCTTGGCAAAGCCGTCCGTGGGTGGAAACGGAGGCGGGACGGGCTTCGAGAATCGGACAGATTCTTGATTGCAAGAAATGCGAACTTGGCCGTTAGTTCTATAGCCCCCACATTTTTGACATTGCGTACCCTGCGACTTCCGTAATTTTGCCAATCACGTGGGTTTCACTACCATCAATCCGTCTTCTGTTTGTAGATTTAGATGCCCTCCACCGACAAAACCCGCCGTTGGGAACGCTTTCCTATCGATATTCAGGTGGCAATTACCGTCTGCAACGGCGTTGCACAGCTATTGGTTCCGGGCCTCGGGCTGGAATTGAGTAAAGGTGGAATGTCCCTCTGCGCCGGAGCCGATCTCAATCCCGGCGACCTGACCGAAGTAGAATTCAAGACAATCGGAAGAACGCGGGTCATTGCGATCGTGCGCAACCGCAACGGTTATTGTTTTGGCTTGGAGTTCCTCACCGAGCTGTCGAATTAGATATTTCCGCAAGTCAATCATCATTACGTCAATCATCATTTCACTCGCCTAATTCCGGTAATCACTGCTGCGTTCGTCCAAATGCCCGTCCCAGCGGCTTTTCGCCTGTCCTAATTTTACCGTTCTGAGCTGCAAGCGATTACAGAATACGCAAGCGAGGGATCGGAGGCGAACGGAGTGATCCGGCAGTTCAATCGGCTGTCGGGGCAGGAGAAACAGGACCTGGTAAATTTCCTGCGGAGTTTATAGAAAAGTCAAAGCCCTCACGTGGCCGTGTGGCTCGGACACTACCTTCGACAAGATCAGGGCAGACTCTTGTCCGCGGCTGTTGACTTTGTAGCTCAGGTCTGTGACGGATGACCGTTATGAGATTCTTCCTGAAATTCTTTTACCGGAATCTCCCGGCAGGCCCGTAGGACGAACTGTACTAAGGCTCATCGACCAGATTGTGGTTTCTGGACGCTTCTGGTCGCATGATGCGACGCATCACGAACCAGCCACCATTCATTAATAAGAAGGTGATGCCGCCAAACTCTATTTGAGCCTTCAGTACAATCCACTTCGTCTTGCGTGCTTCTTCATTCAGGACGGCGGCATTTTCAGTTGACTGATCCTTCATCCACCGCGACATGGCAACATCGAAATCGGGACGATGGACAAAGACAGGAATGCAAATAACAACTACGAAAGCAAGCACTGCGGTTATCACTACCTGTTGAATCTTCGACCTCATACGAGTGCAATTGTCCCACACGATTCGGCCTTTTAACGCTTGGCACCTCAACCATCATAACCTCGGTTCACTCGTTGGGCGGACCGTGATGAGGGTAAAGCCTGATTCCGTTAGTCATCTCGTAATCACAACTTCCGGCGGATAAACTTTGCCCATGGCCGATTCGCCGTATGACCCGATTTCGCTGGGGCGATGGGACCCTTTTCGGCGAACGCCGTCGGTTTCGTTTCGGAATGGAAAGATCGCGTTTCTGCCGGGCCCGGGAACCAAACGTGAATTCAATATTAAAGAAACTTCGTTCCTATCGGGAGCCAGATTGGAATATCGCATTAAGAAAGAGGATATGTTTTTCGATGGCGACCACAGCCAGTCCGTGAGTCGAAGCCTGTGGGTGATTGCACCTGACGGCACCAGGAGCCTTCTGGCGGATGGTTTCATCCTTTACATGAGTTTGACCGTCGCCGCAAAAAACCTGGGTAGGCGCAAGATCCCTTTTCGCGCCGTGAGTTTCTACGAAGGGGAGCGTGGGCAAATGGTTGAGAAGGAGATTAAGATTCCTCGCTCAGGTGCATGGTTTACGACAGCGCTCATTCTCGTATTCTCTGATCTCTGGCTTGGTGCGATTGCGGGAGCGTTTATTCGAAATGTGAATGAGATCATTGCCGTCGGAGTTTTCGCATTCGTAGTCATTGCCATCATCACTCTGCGATCTGCTGCGTCGAAACGAGCCGCGTCGGTCTCCTTAGTACTGAGACTATTCACCTACGGGGCTGGATACTCGGTTTCTGTAGTGTTCGTCCGATTTCTTCTCGGCGGAGTCAGGGGAAGATAATCTGTAAGTATCGCAATGGCGCTTACCGCCGGGGTTTGTGCGTAGTCGCCTTGAGTCATTACTCAAAGCAAAATCAACGGCGTCGGACAGGAGTGTCCGACCCACACGAGCATTGCATTATCTTGGGCGTTGCTCCTCCCAGAGGCACCCCTCATAAGGTGGGTGATAACTGTGGATTTTTATGGTCGGCATTTTGAGTGTAATGGCCTGATTTCGTCAACCACGAGGCTTGGCGAATTTGCCAAGCGATTTCCTGCGTGCCGCAATCATAGCGGTGCCTATCAACAGACCCGTTGCCGATCCGAGCGCAGCACAAACAAGTAGGTGGGATAAATCGAGGGCCGCGTAAGCGCAAGGCAAAACGACCCGGACTTGATAGAAGGGGGGCCCGCCAAGATAATCCACTGGACCTCGGCCCACATTGAAGTTGTGATTGAATGCCGCCTCGGAATCAATCCTCGTCCTTTCCTCGAAGGCGGAAGTCCAGAGTTCGCAGAAACCCTTGGCACGCTGAGGGGTCGAATCAGTGTAAACCAAATCGACTTCTGGTTCTGCATCGCCGCCGACTTCGAGTTTTAGCTTTTTGTGAGTCTCCCAGTAGACTTTTTCGAAGTCCCCAGGCCTCGCAAGGCCATCGCGTTCAATCAATGGGCGAAGGTTGTTAAGGGACAACACTTGTTGCAGGTAGTTCGCTAGTTTCTGCTGCGTAACCGATTTGTCGGGCAGAACGCAGGCACGGCACTGTAAGGAAGGGTCTTGTACCATCAGAATCGCGCTCGCACTATACCGTGGATCGAGCAGATACGAGCCAAGAAGCCCGACCAGCGAGCCGAAAACGCTGGCCGCGATAAGCCACCTAAATCGAGCCAACGTTGCCATGACGACAATGCTAGTCGCGTTGCCCGAGGGATCCAAGTTACATTGGCGGGACCTCAGTTGTCGCTAAATCGCCATAGCACTCATTGACCTTGAAAGGGTTTTGAGCGCTGTCGCCTGTTTTCGCCAGCTAATTGACGTATCATCCGTCGTTGCTAGGCTGACACAATGATTGTCATCCAGTCCCCAAGATTGCAACTCAGCCAGTTCCAGATGATGGATGCACAGGAGGTTTTTGGATGCATCACGCCCGCCATCACCAGATTCATGCCATGGGAGCCGCCATCGTGGAGAGAGTACGTGACGCGATGCGAGAAGAGAGTGAAGGCTCCGGAACCAAACAAGTTTTCTTTCGTCATCCGGAGGCTCGACAACAGGGAATGCCTTGGCATGGCCTCGTTGGAAGATGCGGGTTCTGTTTCGCCCGTGCTCGGCCTTTGGCTCAAGGAAAGCGCACACGGGCAGGGTTTTGGCCGGGAAGTCGTGGCCGCACTTGTTGAGTGGGGACACGCAACTCTCGGCAAACGAAGTTTCATCTATCCGGTGGCCATACAAAACATCGCCAGCAGGCGTATCGCTGAGAATCTTCACGGCGAGATCATAGGCAACCGCACGAATCCAAAATACGACTTCGTCGTTTACAGGATTCCCTTCTACGGATCGCCATATTCTCAGTTCTCCTGACGGCACATCGAGCTTGAGGTTGCGCGACTTCGGGTAGATTTAGATTTCCATTTCTCCAGAAATTGTCCGAAGCCCCGCATGACTGACCCGGCGATCAGTTGGCGGAAAAATCGCCATTACACTCCTTGACCGAGATCGTGAGTGTAACGGCCTGATTAAAGTAGTGACTTTCGGGTTTAATTCAAATCCGGTTTTACCTGCGCCAGGTAGTGGATGAGATCATCAACATGCTTCGGCAAGGGTACATTGAGGCTAAGATCTCCAATGACCAGGAGGTCGCACCGCTGCCCCCCTTAATCTTGCTGTACTTCATCACTATTGGTTTGGTGCGACCGACAACGGTACGCAATCTTGGAAGGCCTTCAAAGTTTGAATTAAGAGCCTGATATCGATAATCTTGCGGATCCTTCCACGAACCACACCGAACCAAAGTCAGCCCCGTCGGACAAGATGTCCGAGCACACGAGCTAACTCACGCTAGCCCATCCATACGGGCAGGCTAAGAGGCGCAGGCGGCGGACTGCAGTTTTGGGTCCGCCTGGAGCCATAATGGATCGCGGCCACGCTCGACCGTTTCTAAACCGATCTGATGTTCGAGTCCGTTATCACAGAGCGTTTTTGTCCAGATCACGCGAAACTGCATGCGATGCTGGCGATATTGAATAGTGATGAGCTCTCCGACGCGATGCAGGCGATGAATGGAGCCCAGTCTGGCGCCGCTGGGGGCGATATCGAGTGTGTGAGCCAAATCGGAATAGGTCCCGGTGGCATCGCTGCCACAAACCCTCACCGGCAGCACGGCTTTGTTTCGGTTGTGAGTGCGTCTGTTCATGACGGATCATTCATCCCTCGAATTTTAATTGAGTGAACTGGCAATGCCTGAAAACACGACGTTCGAATTGGTCGAGATAGCGCTGACGGTGCCGACTACAATCACGAGAATCACCGCCATCATAATGGCGTATTCGGCGACATCCTGAGCTTCGGTCTCCCGAAAAAGTCTGCGTAGAGTTTCCATGTTGTGCCTCTGGTTGATGAATGAAGTTTCGCTCGACTTGAGAAGCCGCACAATGGCCCAAGCGTGGAATTACCAGGGTAACCACATCTGGATTTGCTGTATGGGTTTACGCAGACAAAGACTGGAGGTTTTCGCGGAGGCAGGCAATGTGGTGGCGCTCTTCATCGGTGGAGGCAAGAAACTCGACGCCGTAACTGTAGCCATCGCGGTTTTTGGCCACGGCCCTTACGCGGATGGGCTGGCCGGTATAGGCCGGGGTGAATTCGACCTCGACCTGATCTCCTACTTTGAGCTCGACTCCCGCGGAAAAACTCATTCCACCTTCGCTCAGTTCTTTGCCACGGCCATCTCGAATGAGAGTTTTTTCCGGAGTATGCAGGACCACGCGCACGGGAACGTCGAGCTTATGGCGCGGCCAACGGCGCGGAATTGCATGTACGCGAACGGACTGTGTGGTCTCGCCATTCATCGAGGTAAGCCTATCAGTTGGCCAGAAGCCTTGAGCAGTGACGGAAGTCTAGGATGAAAGCGGCGTCGCTGCTAAGGACTTTGGTGAACAATGCGGCGCAAAACACTGGACAGACTGCGGTTGCCAACGATTACTGAAGGCCAGCGTACTCCTGCCGGGCCTGCTTAACGATGGGTAAATCGGGATCGGCATCCTTCCATATGGCCAACAGATCCTGATAGGCCGTGCGAGCTTTGTCCCGTTGATTCGATGTCAGGTAGGTTCGGGCCAGGCCAAGCTGCGTAAACGCCAGAACCGGAGCCACGGGATCGTCCAATTTCATGGCGAGAACGCCCTGGAATTCTTTTTCAGCATCCGGACTGACTGCCATGAGAAGCGCGCTTGCGTGGGTGAATCGGGCCTCAAACATAGCGCGGTCATAAATCTCCGCGCCACTCATAGTTTCCAAAGCGCGATCGGCGTGACGTCCATTCATTTCGAGGACGGCCTTGATCATGGGAATCTTTACGCGCTGGATGATCACGTCATCGGGACGCTGCCGGGCCGCCTGCTCAATGAGCTTTTTTGCTTTTCCGTCTTTGCCGGAGCGAGCATAGATGTCGGCCGCAGCCAGTAAGACTTTAGGCGTTTGGGATTGCTTCAGAATGGCATCCGCTTCCTTCTCTGCCTGAGAATGGTTTCCGTAAGCGGCGTCGAGTAAGGCCTCATCACATTGCAAGTCAACAACCTCCTCCTGCAATCCAATTTGACCTGCCCGTTGCTGAAGGTTGCTAAAGAGCTCGTGTGCGTGGCGGAGCTGACCATGTTGCGCGGCGTACGAAGCATCGCGGCGTGTCAGTACAAAATCCCCTTCGGGATTTGTGCGAGCGATGGCGTCCTCTTTTGCTTGAGTAGCTGCATCGTTCTGAAGCATTGCGATCTGAGCCAGTTCGACGTGCACCTGGTAAGACCCAATGTTGTGCTGCATGGCAGCGGCCATTATCGCCTTAGCGTCGTCGAGGCGGTTGGTGGCGGCGAAGGCTTGCGCGGCCAGGCCGTATCCGTTGGAAGCTGAAGCATCCAGCTGAATGGCTTCCAGCGCATTACTCAACGATTTGTCATAGTCACCAAGCCTCGTGTAAAGCACTGCCAGATTTATGCGGGGACGGAAATCTCGCGGATATGCATCCTTATATTGCTGGTAAGTTTCGATGGCTTTGTCGAGTTGTCCGGTATAGGAGTAGTAGTCGCTGGTGATCGCGAATTTTTCGTGCTCGCTGGCCCGATCGCGGAACTCGAAAGCCTTGGAAATATAGGGCAAGACGGTTTCTTCCTGACCCATATTCCCGTAGATCACGGCCAGACCCCGGTATCCCATCGCGAAATTGGGATCGAGTTGGACGGCCCGTTTGGCGGACTCGAGGGCGGCAAGAAAATCTCCGTTATTGGTCTTCGCGGCGCTTTCGGTCAAAGCCTTCAAGGCCTCGAGCGACGAGGTGGTTGCCTGTAGCGGCTTGTCGAATTTCTGGATCGAACTTAGGGATTCGCCGAGCTTGCTGCGGAGCTTCGTGCTGGCTTCTCCGAGGGCGTCGAGAACCTTTTCTTTATTGGGAGCCTGAGTTTGCTCCTGGCCGATCACCGCGTCGCTGGCGGGATTGGTGGCTTCCAAGGTCAGCACGTAGGCGCTTCCCAGGCTGGCTATGGATCCGTGGATTACGGCCTTGATGGCCTGCCGCTGTCCGATTTCGCGGGCGATTTCGGGAGTGATTCGCGCATCGGGCGGCTGTCCCATGAGCTTGAGGGTTTGCTGAACTTCTTTGGGCGGCACTAAATTCAAAAATGGCGATTGGGCGAGGCTCACCTGAAGCGCCGTCTTGAGCGTGTCATCGAAGACAGATTCGCCGGTGGTATTAGTGAAGTCGGTGAGCAGAATGGAATCTGTAGCGGATAGCGCTTTCACTTTCGGAGCGCAGAATGCTAGATTGACCGGGCAAGGCCTGTAGAAATATGCCAGTGCCGCCGAGATAATCAGTAAGGCTGCGGGGATCAGAACCCAGTTCCATGCAGTTGGTTTCTTGGTCGCCGCGGTTTGGGTGGCTGAACTGCGCGAGATGGCCTTCATGGAAGATGCGGTCTCGGGAAGGTCATCCGAAGCAACTCTGGTGGAAACAGTACGGACGGAATCACTCTCGCGCTTCAACCTCTTCAGATCGGCGGCGATGTCGGCTGCATGCTGGTAGCGCAGGTCCCGATCTTTTTCCAGCGCCTTGCTGATGATGCGTTCTTCTTCGGGCGGCAGATCGGGATTCAGCCGCACCGGCGGGACTGGATCTTTGTGCAGGATGGCTTCGAATAAATTGGCGGTGGTCTCTCCACGGAATGGGAGGACTCCGGTCGCCATTTCATAAAGCACCGCGCCGAACGAAAATAAATCGGTGCGGGCATCGAGATCTTTCCCGCGAGCCTGCTCTGGAGACATATATGCCACGGTACCTAGGGCCGTCCCCGGACTGGTCAGGTGTTGGTCATCGAGCGTGACTCCGTCTTCCGGATAAGGTTTCGAGCTACGGGCGCGATCCATTTTCGCCAATCCGAAGTCGAGAATCTTTACATGATTTCGGCGGGTTACAAAAATATTGGCCGGCTTGATGTCGCGGTGAACAATTCCCTGCGAGTGAGCCGCGTCGAGGCCTTCGGCAATCTGGATTCCAAGCGAGAAAAATACATCGCTTTCAACGGCGCGGCCGCCGATCATATGACGCAGAGTCACGCCTTCTAGAAATTCCATGGCGATGAAGGCCTGTCCGTTTTCCTCGCCGATGTCATAAATGGTGCAAATGTTAGGGTGGTTCAGGGAAGAAGCTGCCTGGGCTTCGCGGCGGAAGCGCCCGAGGGCCTGCGGATCTTTGGCGACTTCATCGGGAAGAAACTTGAGGGCGACGAAACGTCCCAGGCGCGTGTCTTCCGCTTTGTAAACCACGCCCATACCGCCGCCGCCGAGCTTTTCGACGATGCGATAGTGGGAGACGGTTTGTCCGATCATGGGAGAGATGTCGCGGGAAGGATCATCTTACGGAGCGGGCAAATGCGAGTCAATGAAGGCGGGGCGTACCTTTCTTCTCGGGATAAAGGGGACGCGGCTCAACTGAATGAGTGCGGTGTCGAATGTTGCGCGTCACTTGAGGCTAATTCCAAAGGTAAAACATTGTTGTTATACTCACTCGCGCCGTGAACATCCGACTTCTGCCCTGCATATTCATGCTGACTTTAGCCGTGCATTTTTCCACCGGACCAAGCTTCGCGCAGACCGTCCCCAGCCGAGATTCCTGGGGTGAAACGTCGAACTCGAGGGGCGCAAGGTTGATGTATAAGGAAATTGGACGAGACACTGTTCAAGGCAGGACAGTCATTACTTATAATTTATTTGCGTCTGGGTTACCTACACTATGGATAGCACGAATATCAGACTTCCAGTCACGGGTGTGGTCCCGGTCGAACAAATGGCTGGAGAGGATGCTGATGAAACAGCAATGTTCCAACTGGCCGTGCGCGCTGCCCAGAAGTACCTCGGGGCATTCCCTTGGTGTCGGCAGGTACTAGGATCTTATTTCGGCGACGGGATAGGTGGAGTCATCGAAGTATTTTTCTTTCATATAGAGCCCGCGCGCGAGGGCGTTGACGAGTGGCTATGGGTCTTAGTCGGCGATCTCCCGCCAGCCTACTTGGTGATAGACAACTGTAAGACCCCTTCGGAGGCTTTGGAAGGTTATATCCAGCAAATGACTAGATGGGTTGAGCTCGCGAAACGCGGCACTAAGTCCCCGGACGTGATACGCGTATGCGCTAAACTAACTTCTGAAGAGGCTGCAGCTCTTGAGAAGAGGCTTGACTTCCTGAAACGATACGCCCTTCCCCGTTTCCGCGATGCCGAAACGGAGAGAGCCTAGAAAGCTTGAAGAAAATGACGAAAAAGATAACATTAGCCAATGGTTTCTTGATGGTCATCTTTTTCCAAGTAGCTGTGGCCCAGGTCAAACAGAGTCTGTCCCCGGTCGACGCGGCGTACATCAATACGACTCTTGGCCTTCGTTACACGAGACCTGCCGAAATGCAAGACACGACCGAAGCCTCAAAAGCACAGATTAGGGCACTGGCGGAAAAGAACCATGTAAACAATAGTTTCGACCTTAGGGCCAGCATTACATTCTGTGCGTCCTTAACGTAGGCAGCGATCCTAGGGTAGTAACCGATGCATATACTAAATGACGACGACAAGGTTGTTAACGTTCTGGCCGACCCCGCCCACAACATTGCTGAAGACCCTATAAACGCGAAGGTGTTCGGCGGAAAAGGCGAGCCAATCCAGTTTGCCCTGGTGTCTGATGATGACCAGTCACGGGCATTCGCACCAATCGTTCCGTTTCCCGTCGAGAAAACTGAGGGTCCCTGCCGCCTTTCGCTGATCGAGACAGGCCCTCTGTACTTCGGAGTTGCGATCATATTGACTGGCTTTCAGCCGGATGAGGAGTTGAGCATCACTACGGAATCGGAGAGCGAAGGCGGACAATCCAAAGACAAAGCGGGTGTTACGGGCGGGTACAATGTCGCGCTCTTGCCGTCTGTAAAAGGAAAGCGATCCGGTAAAGCTCGATTCATTGTTTCGGGAAAATCCTGCAAGATAGGTATTGAATTCCCTTGGGGAGAGGGCAGCTATCAGTATTAATAGAGTATCGTTTGCCGCGATTATCTTCCGGGAGGTTCAATGGCATTTCCCATGAGAGTTTGTGCCATCTGTTCAGAGGAGTTCGAGCTACGTCCCGACAAACCGGGCTTCGCCAATCGTTGCCCCGCATGTAGCGACCAGGAGTCCGCTGAACCTATAGCGCAAGGGTGAGAGAGCAGATCACGGCGATAAAGAGCTGAACCAGGCACGCAAGTCCGCAATGCGTAACCTTCTTTATCGCAAAGATAGCTAGCTTGGTCTTGCGAATCATTGGTGGGCAGTGCAGGACTTGAACCTGCGGCCTCCTGCTTGTAAGGCAGGCGCTCTAACCAACTGAGCTAACCGCCCATCCTTGTTTCCGAAGTATACGTTAGGGTGAAATGAGGCGGCAATTTGCAGCTGGAGGATGACCTTCCCGATAGGTTTTGAGGAGACTGAGATCCTTCGGCCAGCGGAGCAAAACGCTGGCTCTCAGGATGACAATGGCAACCATAGTGTCATCTAGCGCCCTGCTAGACTGTCAGGCTTGCGGCGGTTGATTATCAATGCCGATGACTTCGGACTGACTTCGGGAGTGAATCGCGCAATTGTCGAAGCACACAGTCGCGGCGTTGTAACTTCGGCGACGCTTATGGCGAATGGCGCGGCGTTTGAGGACGCGGTCGCTCGGGCGCGATCAATTCCGAATTTACATGTTGGCTGCCATGTCGTCTTGACGGACGGTGTCCCGGTTCTCGGTGCGTCGCAGGTTCCGAGTTTGATTGAAGGTCAGCGGTTTCGCGAACAATTCAGCGATTTTGCCATTGCTGCGATGTCTGGGCGCCTCAAGTCAAACGAGATTGAAGCCGAGGCGACGGCACAGATAAGGAAATTGCAGTCCGCCGGAATCCAGGTCTCTCATATCGACACCCATAAGCACACGCATTTGTTTCCGAAAGTGATGCGGGCATTATTGCGGGCGGCGAATGACTTGCGGAGTGATGGGCATTCGCAATCCATTTGGGCCAGTGACTTTTTCTTCGGTGGCGAAGAGGCCCGATCTGTGGAAGCGTTATGGGCAGGTCAAATTATTTTGCGGACTCGCCGGGAAGTTCCAGCGTACGGTCGGAATCGCGGGACTGAAAACTCCTGACGGAACCGTGGGGGTTGTCGGAACCGGAGCGATGGATGAGCAACTCTTGCAGTCCGTTATTCGCAGTCTTCCGAATGGAACCTGGGAATTGGTTTGCCATCCGGGATACAACGATTCGGAATTACAAAATGTAAAGACGCGGCTTCGCGAATCGCGGGAAAAAGAACTCGAACTTTTAACTTCGATGAAGACCCGTGAACTGTTGGCGGAGAATGATATTGAGTTGATTTCGTATCGGACATTTATGTAAAAATTGACCGTCCCACCCTCTCGCAAAGCGCGCGAGAAGGATGGGGCACCCACGAACGGCAAGGTCAAGGGCGTCGGACAAGAGTGTCGACCACCACATAAGCAAACCCACGACAGGCTGGCCCACACAGAAAACGGCAGAAGGGCAAGACACTTTGGTTACCGAGGTTCCGCGATTTGGCAATCCTACGGTTCGAGGTCGGGGTTATTATGGTCACAGATGTCGCCATTCATGACATCGTTTTAATCTGAATCCTATGGATAAAAGGCCGGAATCCCGACTGGCAGCCGACATTCCCATAAGAGTATGGGGCATGGATGCGGAAGCGCGTCCGTTCTTCCAGAACGCGAACGCCTGCAATATCAGCAGCGATGGCGGACTGGTGTGGGGAATTAATCATCAACTGAAGATTGGCGAAGTCATCGGCGTGCAGTACGGAGAACGCAAAGCACGCTTCCGAGTGATTTGGGCGGTCGATTCCGGATCGGCGCGAAAGATTGAAGCCGGCATTCAGTTGCTGGCCCAACAGCAGAATCCATGGCACGAGTTGACGCCACCGCTTACACGGCGAGAAATGTCTCCGGATGGAAAAAATAAGCGGCGTTTCGTGCGGCACAAGATTTTGTTTCCGATTGAGATTGGCTTTCCAGATGTGCACCGCGCACACATGCAAACCAGCGCCACCGATATAGGCGGGCGTGGCTGCTACGTTGAAACCCTGCTGCCTTTGCCGCAAGGGACGGAAGTGATCATCATTTTCTGGATGGATGCGGAAAAGATTAAAACCAGCGGAGTGGTGAGAGCCAGCGACCCGGGTGTAGGCATGGGGATCGAATTTACCGACCTGGAAAACCGGGTGCAGGAACGCCTTCAGGCGATGCTCGAGCGTCTCGACAATACTCTTTTCGCCTCGCGAGAGAGAGATCGATATAGTGCGGTAGGTTGCAGTTCCCGTCTTTTGTTTTCTTTGTTTCCTCCTGTATCTTCCTTTTCCGATTTGTCATCCTTATTAACCATTCGTGGACAAGTGATTTTCAAGGAAGGATCTATGTATCGGTCCCGTTGCATTCAGGCAAGACTGAGATCCTTCGGCCAGCGAAGCAAAACGCTGGCTCTCAGGATGACAGCACTGTGTAAAGTCATGATCTTCCCGCAGATTGTGAATCCATCCCTTGGCGGGGCCATCGAATTGGGAAGTCCACGTACAATGTAGCCTTCGGGTCTAAAGCATGAAAATTGGAATCACTTGTTATCCGACGTATGGCGGCAGTGGTGTGGTGGCTACTGAGCTGGGACTTGAACTGGCTGAGCGGGGCCACGAGATTCACTTCATCTCATATGCGCCGCCGATCCGGCTGACTGGCTTTCATTCGAATATTCACTACCATGAAGTAGAGGTTTCAACATATCCGCTATTTGACTATCCGCCATATGACTTAGCGCTTGCCACCAAGATGGCTGAAGTCGCGGAATTTTACGCGCTCGACTTGCTGCACGTGCATTACGCGATTCCACATTCGGTCAGCGCGATGCTGGCGCGGCAAATGTTGGCTGCGGCGAGAAGCCGCGACGGCTTCCGTTTGTTACGACCTTGCACGGAACCGATATCACGTTGGTTGGCCAGGACCGTTCTTATTTGCCCATCACTCGCTATTCCATTGAGCAGAGCGACGGAGTGACCGCGATTTCCGATTACCTGCGGGAGCGGACGCTGCGGGAGTTCGAGATCAAGAACCACATTCAAGTGGTACATAACTTCGTGAATTGCGATTTATATGTGAGGACTCCGGAGGCGCGCAGAAGAGCGCAAGAAATATGCTCCGGATGGCGAGCGCATTCTGGTGCATCTGTCGAATTTTCGTCCGGTGAAGCGGGTGACGGATACGGTTGAAATTTTCGACCGGGTGCGGAAGATAATCCCATCGAAGTTGTTGCTGATTGGCGACGGCCCGGATCGGTCTCGCGCGGAATGGCTGGCACATCAGAAGGGGATCCAAAAAGATGTGCTGTTTTTAGGGAAGCAAGATCAGATCCATGAAAAGCTGGCGGTGGCGGACATCATGCTCTTACCCAGCGAAATGGAGTCGTTTGGATTGGCGGCGCTCGAAGCTATGGCGTGCGAGGTGGTGCCGATCGCCACCCGTGTCGGCGGTGTTCCTGAGGTCATCGAAGATGGCAAGAGCGGATACCTCGCAGATGTGGGAGACGTGGACACCATGGCAGGTTACGCCATTGATCTGCTCAGCGATGAAAGCAAATTGCGGGCGATGGCGAAGGCTTGCCGCGGAGTAGCGCAATCGAGATTCTGCGCCAGCAAGATTATTCCGCAGTATGAAGACTTTTACCGGCGGGTGCTGGAACGGTCGGTCTGAGGCGGCCCTTCATCGTCATCGCTGGGAACCACGGGCAATCGCAGGCGGACTAGAGTCCCTTTACCTTCCTTGCTGTCGATGGTCATTTTAGCGGTGTCTCCGTAAAGCACTTTCAGACGCTCGGCGACGTTAGCCATTCCGATTCCGTTGCCGCCCAGCCCGCTAGGGCGTTCCAGCAAAACTGCCGAGCCCATGCCCACGCCGTCGTCCTCTACCTCGATTTCCAGTTGAGAATCACTCAGGCGGCTGCGGAGGTAAATGCATCCACCCTCGATTTTCGAAGAGAGACCATGCTTGATGGAATTTTCGACCAGCGGCTGAAGCAGCATGCTGGGAATCATTACCTCGAGCGATGGCGGATCCAGTTCCTTGAGAACTTTCAATTTCTCGATGCCGAAACGCACGACCTCTATATCGAGATAGTTGTCGATGAATTCCAGTTCTTCGCTCAGAGGAACAAATGCGTCGCTGCTCTTGAGGAGCCGCCGAAGAATGTTGGCAAGTTTAATGATCAGTTCACGTGCGGTATCGGGATCGAAGCGAACCAGAGATGAAATTGAATTCAGAGTGTTGAATAAGAAATGCGGATTGATCTGATTCTGCAAAGCCTCCATGCGGGCCTGCAGCAGCATGCGTCCTTGTTCCTCGAGTTTTATCTGGATGCGGACGCTGTTCCAGATTTTCAGCTCGGTGCCAATGACCATGATGGACGTAGCGTAGATTGCGGCTTCGACCCAGGGCTTCGGACTCTCCAAACTAAAAATCGCGTGCGGACGAAAATGAGCGATCGCGGTTTGAACACCGCGCAACACGACGATGGTCCCGAAGAACATTACCTGCCAATCAAAGAGTCGCGGGGTCGGGCAGGTTGCGGCGGATCATGCGATAAATGCTCAGGTCGATGAATGGCGAAAACGACCAGATGTGTTCGCGGTTAGGAGACAGCGCCCGAAGCTGCCCAGCAACGATTCCGCAGAGAAGGTTGAAGGGCAGCGCCGCCCATTCCCCATGCAGGACCGCCGGCAGGGCCAGCAATGTGCCTCCTAACATGCCGGTAAAACTGCCGCCGATGACGCCGAGCAGCACTGTGGTTTCAAAGGAAAGATCGCCGGCGGCGAAGTTGGGCTGGAGGAAGCGAATCCAAACACCCAGGGCCAGGGGAAAACCAATCCACAGCACCAGATAAATTCTTTGAGCGTAGGTGCGATCTTCCCGGAAGAGCAGCGACTTGAATTCGATGGAGCGTCCGAGGATGCTGGCGGCCGAGGCAGCAACGCCCAGCTTAATCAGAAGATTAATGAGGATGAGGCGCTGTTCCATAGAAGAGCGCGGGGCCAGAGCAGAATGTAGCACGGATGCTGGTGGGAAGGAGTTGGTAGCGCTAACGGGAATCGAACCCGTGTTTGAAGATTGAGAATCTTCCGTCCTAACCCCTAGACGATAGCGCCCTGTGGGAACTGTGAACAGAAAAAAGTATAACAAAGGGTTCGCGGACTAAACTATGAGCCGGACGACATTATATGGAGCTGAATAAAACGGAGAACTGGCCGGAGTTGCCGCTCGAGCAGTGGAAAGACACCTACGCCACGCTTCACATGTGGACGCAGATTGTCGGCAAGGTTCGTCTGGCGCTGAGTCCGCGGATAAACCATTGGTGGGAAGTGCCGCTCTACGTAAACAGCGTCGGACTAACTACATCGCCTGTCCCTTACGGCGGCGGCATTTTTGAAGTCAAGTTCGACTTCTTGCAGCACCAATTGGTGATTCAAACGAATAATGGGGACCAGCGGGTTTTGCCGCTTGCGCCGCAGTCGGTTGCGGATTTCTATCGTGACTTCATGGCAGCCCTGGAGGACTTGGGAATCGCCGTCAAGATATGGCCGATGCCGGTGGAGATTCCGTCTCCAATTCGTTTTGATCGAAGATGCGGTTCATAAGTCTTATGATCGCGAATCGGTCGACAGATTTTGGCAGGCGCTGGTCTTGTCCGACAAAATATTCAAAGAATTTCGTGCGCGGTTTATCGGCAAGTGCAGTCCGGTACATTTTTTCTGGGGAAGCTTTGATCTGGCGGTGACACGATTCTCGGGCCGGCCTGCTCCGGCGCGTCCGGGAGCAGATTCGATCACGCGCGAAGCGTATTCGCACGAGGTTATCAGCGTGGGTTTTTGGCCGGGAGGCGGCGAGGTCAAAGGCGCTGCATACTATTGCTATGCTGCACCTGAACCGGAGGGATTCGGCGCGAGCGTGGCACGTCCTAAGCAAGCGTTTTACGACAAACAGCTAAAAGAGTTTTTGTTGATGTACGACGATGTCCGGCAAGCCAGTTCGCCACGGACAGCGTTATTAGATTTCTGCCAGAGCACCTACGAAGCGGGAGCCAATCTTGCGGCATGGCCCAGGAAGACTTTGGAGCGTGAGAGCTAGGCGGCGGCTGCGCGTTTCACAAATCTTCGCGCCCGCTCGATTCTGCCAGGCTGGGCAACCGGAACGCTGGCGGGCCAAGGTTCTTCGACTCCCATCAACGCGAGGGCGCCGCCTAGAAGCGCAAGGTTCTTCATGAAATTGATCATTTCACCCTGACGTTTTTCGGCATCCTCGACATTCCAGAAGTCGTGCATTACCGGGGAGACTCCAACTAGAAATCCAATGAGAGCTGCGGTGCCGAGCTTCGGTTTAATTCCCAGCAGGATGCTCGTGCCTCCCAAAATCAGTGCGGCGCCTGAGGCCTCGACTGCGCGTTCGGGCACAGGTACTCCTTTGTATCCGGCATACTGGGCCATCGAATCGCGTTTGACGAAGTGATTGATGCCGCTATTGATGAAAAATCCGCCGAAGATCAGGCGTCCCAGCAGGAATGGAATTTTCATGTTTGCCTCTCGTCGCAGTTGATAGCGGATTCGATTCATTGATCGTCGAGGGCGTTGCCCGAAACATCTTTTCATCTTGAAAACGAAGTTCTGATTGACTCAGGACAAAATGAAGCTTCGGGCGCGGTCGTATACTCTAAAACCATAGTGAATTCGCGTCCCAAGCCCCCCTTAACCGCTCGCGCTGTAGTGCAAACCGCCCGCACCGTCTTGCCAGACGTGTGGGAATTAATTCGACCGCGCCGGAAAATGCTGGCACTCGGATTCCTGTTGATGGCGGTAAACCGGGTTTCAGGATTGGTGCTTCCGTATTCGACCCGATATTTAATCGACACCGTAGTCGGAAAAAAACAGATACATCTTTTAACGCCGTTAGTGTTGGGCGTGTTAGGAGCAACGGTAATCCAGGGCGCAACGTCGTTTTCATTAACCCAATTGCTATCCAAAGAAGGCCAGCGGTTGATTGCGGAGCTTCGCCAGAAAGTGCAGGAGCACATTGGGCGGCTATCGGTTGCGTTTCATGATTCCACCAAAAGCGGAATGTTGGTTTCGCGCATCATGAGCGATGTAGAAGGGGTCCGCAATCTCCTGGGAACCGGGTTGGTGGACTTGTCCGGAGGGTTGCTGACGGCCTGCATCGCCATGGTTGTGCTTTTTCGACTGAGCGCGATGATGACGTTCGCGGCGTTTGGATTTCTTCTGTGCTTTGCCTTCGCTTTGAAAAAAGCCTTTGGTACTATTCGTCCTATTTTCAGGGAGCGCGGCAAGATTAATGCGGAGGTTACCGGAAGATTGGCTGAATCCCTCGGAGGGGTGCGGGTGATTAAGGGATATCACGCCGAGGAGCGGGAAGCCCGGGTCTTTTCGAGTGGAGTGCTTCGCCTGTTGGAGAATGTGATGCGAAGTTTGACCGCGACTTCGGTGATGAGCCTGTCGGCGAGCGTGCTGCTTGGAGTGGTCGGGGCTTTCATTATGTTCTTCGGGACGCGCCAAATCATCGCGGGATCGTTGACCATCGGCGGATTTTTTACTTACACCTTATTTCTTGGATTCCTGATTGCCCCGATTATGCAGGTGGTGCAGATAGGAACACAGTTGACGGAAGCGCTGGCGGGACTGGAACGTACACACGAGATTCTTGAAGAGCGGCCCGAGGACCGCGATCCGAACCGCATCGTGACTCTGCCCGAAATCGTGGGGAACATTGATTTCGATCATGTCTGCTTCAGCTATGACGGAGTGCGTACGGTTTTGGACGATATTTCGTTTCATTCCGCGCCGGGAACTGTGACCGCGCTGATTGGATCATCCGGTTCAGGCAAGTCCACGACAATAGGTTTGGTTGCGGCGTTTTACGTGCCTTCGCGGGGAAAGATTCTGGTAGACGGAACTGATTTGAGCACTGTGCGACTCGATTCTTATCGCACTCAACTGGGAACGGTTCTGCAAGAGTCCTTTTTGTTCGACGGAACGATCCGGGAAAATGTGGCGTTCTCACGGCCCGAGGCCAGTGAAGAACAGATTTTGCGAGCATGCCGGATCGCGCGGGTAGATGAATTCGCGGAAAGTTTCAGCGATGGTTACGACACGATAGTAGGGGAACGCGGGGTCAAGCTTTCCGGCGGACAGCGTCAGAGAATTTCAATCGCTCGCGCAATTCTGGCCGAGCCGCGCATCTTAATACTGGATGAAGCCACATCGAGCCTCGACTCGGAGTCGGAAGCGCTTATCCAACAAGGTTTGTCATATTTGATGAAGGGACGCACCACGTTCGTGATTGCTCACCGGTTGTCGACTATCCGGCGAGCCGATCAGATTTTGGTGATGGAGCACGGGAAGATTGTCGAGCGCGGAACCCACGAGCAACTCTTTACGCTGCGAGGACGGTACTACGATTTGTATATCCAGCAACACGGCGTCGAGACAAATCTTTTTCTGGCTCCGGGCGAGGGCGACAAAATACCTTCCGCGGAATCCAATGCTAAAAAGCCTAGCGATGGAGATCCCAATCTGAGTGACGCGCTGGACCTAGTGCGGGGATAAGTCGTCATTCCGACCAGTTTCATCGCATAGGAGATTCGTCGCCATGATTGGACAACGACGTTGACATACTCGGTATCCGGGAGTAAATATTCGTCCTGAAAAGGAGCTCGCCATGACCCAGCTTATCGACGAACTGGAAGAAATATCGACAGAAAAACTCGAAGTCAACAAACGAGCAGATATGCACACAGGGAGCATCGAGCTTGCAGAGGATGGGGCACAATCTCCGCGGGTCCGCTGCGGCTCAGGGCGATGTAAATGCGGCTGTTCGGGCTTTGTGGCATCCTCCGCGAATGAGATGTCGTGCGAGAACTGCCACCATCCGTATTCCTGGCACGACTGAAGCCGTTTTTAGCCAAAGGCCAATAGGGATGGTGGAGGCCAGGCAGCCTTAGCTTCCAGTGCTATAGCACTTCGGTTCCATTGACCCTTTTGAGGCCCATTGCTACTGTGAGCCCATAGAGATGCGGTCGTACCCCCCACGAGGTGCATCTTTGGGGGTGTCCCGTGAAAATAGTTCATTTTTGCTATGTGGCGCTGGGATTTGCCGTTGCCCGCTGGATATTCAAGCGTGAGCCGATGGCCATGGCCGATCCGGTTCCGCGGTTTCGAACCTCTGGCCTGCTGTAATCGTCTGTAATTGGGCGTGTAATACCCGTTGCAAAGCCCTTTGTCTCCACGCCCATTTTCTCTTCTGAATTCCTTCACTAAAGTGCTAGTACCAAGGTTTGCCCCGCCGCGAGGCATCGTCCCAATGCCGCTAGTTAGAATTGATGAAGCTTCTTCGAATCCCGAAGAGACGATCTGTTTATGTCCCGCAAGATTCAATCCCTGATCGCGGCAATATGTTTTGGGCTGACGCTGCTGCCGGTGTGTTTGTGGAGTCAGGACGCCGACGTTCCGCTGGGCGACATTGCACGCTCCTACCGGAAGGCCAAGGCTCCAGTTCCCGCGGCTGCCGCACCCGCGATCATCGACAATGACAATATTTCGAAGGTGATGGACGACGTCCAGAATAAACGGCTGAAGGGCGGGCCGGTATTTTCTATTGACTCGGGCAAGAACTTCCGCATGACTTCGCCGGACGGAACCTGCAGCTTGTCGTTCGATGCCAAGGTGACGTCGCTGCTTTCGGATCCGTATGTTCCGGAGGAATTGCCGCCCAGCGAACTGATGAAATTGGATGGACCGGCTTCGATTGAAAGAAATACGCTTCAGCTCGCGGTGTATAACGGGACGAAATGGAATGTAAAGGAAATCACGGTGGGATTGACTATTGTGCGGCATCCTTCGGCGAGCGCAGAAAATCGGATGGGGGCAAAGTTGATTCCAGCGTCAGAAGAAACGCCAATCACCTCTGAAAAACGGTCAGACCTTACCGTTCTTTACCACATGAAAGGGTCGGCCGCGCCATCGGTCACCACAACCTTCCGCGAAGCTCTGGGAGTCGCACTCGATAGCGACCAGGAGTGGCATTGGGCAATCGTTCAAGCGCTGGGGATCCCGCCCAAACCCGCGTCAGCCCAAGAGTAATAATAGGACCCGAGCGCCGCGGGGCGGTTCACCTTTTCTTTATTTCCACTCTTCAAGCTCCGGTAAGCCGCGTCCAGTATTTCCTGGTTTAGCCATCCTTCTTCCGCCGGCACCGGGAATTTTGCTTTTCCTTCAACTGCCGCGGCGAAGGCATCGACCTGGTTGGTATAGGCGAACCGGTTAGAAACCTCTTCCTGCTCGACGACGTCACATCCAGACACTCGCTCAAGGGTGATAGGGAACTCGACATTGAGGGCGTTATCCGCACGCAACACGCCCGCATCGCCGATGATTTCGATGGGAGTGCGATATTGCGTCCGGAAAGATGCCAAGACCGTGCCTATGGTACCGCGAGAGAATTCCAACGTGACAACCGCCGCGGCTTCTAATTCTTTTGAGAGGTCGTCGGAGAAGCCGATTGCACTGACGTTCAGCACTTCGTCCTGAAGGATGTATCGCAGGGTATCGATGCAATGGACTCCGACGTCTGCAATGGGGCCTCCGCCCGCAATCTCGGGATCGTTGATCCATGTTCGGGGATGGTCAGAGCTGACATGAAATGAGAATTCCGAACGGGCAAACACCGGCTTGCCAAGTTCTCCCGCGTCCAGCCGATACTTAATTCGATTCACACTGTCGTTGAAGCGGAAAACGTGAGCCACGCCAAACAAAACTCCTGCTTGCTTTGCGGCTTCAACCATCTGCCGGCATTCCGCGGCGTTCATGCCGAGAGGTTTCTCGCATAGAACCGGCTTGCCGGATTCGATGGCGGTAAGAACATCGGGGAGATGACAGGAGTTCGGCGAGGTTACAAAGACCGCGTCGACCGCCTCCGAACGGCATAAATCAGAGACCGAAGAAAAGGCATGCGGAATGTTGTACACACGCGCGGATTGATCGGCGGCCCGCTGCTCGCGGCGGGAAAGAGCGGTGACTCGGCAATTAGCGGATATTGCAAAGCTCGGCATCAGCCGTTTTTGGGCATAAAGTCCGAACCCGACGATCCCAAAGTTAACCATGAAAAAATAATTGTGAACTATGGCAGCGTAAACATGGAGGACGGCGCGGCATTCAAAGTCACGGAATTCGAATCAATGGTCAATGCCCCCGTACTCGCGTCTTGAGTAAATTCCGAAACAGTATTGGAACCTTGATTTCCCAAGAATAAAAATTTGCCAGTGGAATCGAACTGGATAAAGACCGGGTTTGTTCCCGGGGAAGCAACTGGAGAGCCAGTCAACAATGTAAGAATTCCGGTGCCGCTGTCGATTGAGTATTCAGCAATATTATTGGAGGCGTTGTCGGCGACATATAGGAATTTTCCTGCCGGATCAATCGCCGCATCCACCGGCGCATCATTGGTGGTTCCTGTCTTGTTCGTGAGAAAAGGCGATCCTGAAATCGCAGAAAGCGCGCCAGAGGTCGAATTGATGCTGAATCCCGAAACTGTGTTCGCCGACGTGTTGGTAACGTAAAGATAATGCTCTCCGCCATCGATGGTAATTGACGCTGGTGCAGGTCCAGTGGGGAACGGTGAGCCGCTCACAGCTTGCAGTGCACCACTTCCGGACGCGATGGAGTAGGCATAAATTGCCCGCAGACTATTGTTTAGGACATATAAGAATTTGCCCGAAGGCGATACTTTCAGCAGGACGGGATTCGGAGCGGTTGCAAATGGCGAGCCAGTAATTTGCGTGAGGGCTCCGTTTCCTGAATTGATGGCAAACACGGAAATGTTATTCGAGGCCTCATTATTTACGAACAGTAAGGTCCCGGCGGTATCCATTCCCAACGACGAGGGGAAGATTCCGGTTTGAGTGCGGGGCATGACTTCGGCAAGTACCCCGGATGAATTATCTAAAGTAAACAATGAGATATCGCTCCCGGTCTGGTTGGCAACGTACACAAATTTCTTCGACGGATGGGCGATTACAGACGCGGGTGAAGTTCCGGTCACATAGGGAGATCCAAAAGTAGACGTCAGCTTTCCAGAGCTGTTGTCAATGCGAAAAGCATATACAGAATTGGTGCCGCGGACAGCTATGAAACCGAAATGCGAACTGCTGGAAGTTCCGCATCCGGTCAGCGTGGACAATGCGATTAGCACGACCAGTGCGGTGTTTGCCTCGATCCCCGAAAATTGTTTAATTCGCGTCATGATTATTTTTTGCCGAATCGAAAAATCAGGCCGGTCGAAACCCTCAGATTCTTCTGGTTGCTGCCAAAAGTTTTGGCGTCGATGTAGTCGACCTCAACTACCCGCACGGAGAATTTGGGAGTGAGATCGAAATCGAGGCCGCCACCGACAGACACCGCGCGTCCCACACTTGCCGTGGGATTTCTAGGCAGACCGCGAATCGACACTTTGGTTTCCGGCTTTTCCGAACGTGACATCACCAAAAATTCCAAGTCGGCCTCTTTGATAAGAAAGCTGAGGCCCAATCAAATAGTTGTAAATCTTAACCTGCGATCCGAAATTTTCGCTGGCATCGATGCGCAGTCCCAACGCCTGGTAAAGATGCGGGGCGGTGATGGCGACGATCGCACCATCTAAGTCCGACGTGCCTGAGAATCCTGCCGGTTGGCCATCAAACCGTAGATAGGAATACCCTCCGAAAACTTCAAGCTCAGGGATTTTGTTCGCAAAGTTTTGCCCGAACGAAAACGAGGGTGCAATCACCAATAAAAGCAGCGGAAGGAAAAATGACCTGAGTCTTCTATAGGATTGCCGTTGCATTATTTATGTTGATCGATTGTACCCGCAACTGGGTAGATGTGACATTCCGCGAAGGACGTGTTTTGTAAAGTTTTCTGAGACAATCTGGAACGATCGGGCTTTCTATTTCGTCGCCATCGCGCCGACGAGGGATTCGAAGATTTTATATCCCTGTACGCCGCCGAGTTCCGGTTCGCTGGCTCGCTCGGGATGGGGCATCATTCCCAGGACATTTTTTCCCGGACTGCAAATTCCAGCGATATTGTCCAAAGAACCATTGGGATTGTGAGCTGGATGCATCTCGCCGCCGGTGTCGGAATAACGGAAGACGATGCGATTTTCCCGTTGCAAATCTTGCAGCGTCGAATCATCGCAAAAGTAATTGCCCTCCATGTGACCGATAGGGATGGTAAGAATTTCGCCTTGCTGGCACGCGTTAGTAAAAGGCGTGTCAGTATTTTCGACGCGCAGATTTACTGGCTTGCACACGTATTTGAGTCCGGCATTGCGCAGCAGCGCTCCCGGCAACAATCCTGATTCACATAAAATCTGGAAACCATTGCAGATGCCGAGGACGAGCCCGCCGCTAGCAGCGAAGTCGCGCACTGCTTCCATTACCGGAGAGAACTTTGCGATGGCGCCGGTTCGAAGATAGTCGCCGTAAGAAAAACCTCCGGGCACGATGATGGCGTCACAATTCTCCAGGTCATGGGACTCATGCCAGAGGAAAGTAACGTCCTGTTTGGCCACGTGCTGAATGGTCCAGTAGGCATCATGATCGCAGTTCGAGCCAGGGAAAATGATGACGCCGAATTTCATCGGGTATCCCTTTAAAGGTGATTTATGTTGAGTCTAACACGGAAGAAATACGCTCTAATTGCTTTGCGATAGAGCCGCGCGAAGTGGCTGATATGATTAAAGTGGCATGACGACGACTGCAACTCAAAGCGACATTCAATCAAAGGTTGAGCCGCTTCTGCTCGAGGTAGCGGACGTGGTGAACAACACGCTCGACCTCGATACCACCCTGCGCCGGGTGTCGGAACTGGTGCGTAAAGTCATTGATTATGAGATTTTTGCCATCCTTTTGCTGAATGAAAAAACGCAAGACTTGCGGTTTCGCTTTCAAGTGGGCTATCCGCCGGATCTCGTTGACCGCATGCATATAAAGGTAGGAGAAGGAGTTACCGGGGTGGCGGCGCAGCGTCGGGAAGCGGTTTTGGTGGAAGACGTCTTGAACGAGCCGCAATATATTTCGGTGGTTCCGGACGTGCGCTCGGAACTTGCGGTTCCCCTGATCGTTAAAAATCGAGTGATTGGCGTCATCGATCTGGAATCGCTGCGACCGAATCAATTTACCGAAGAGCACAAGCGGCTATTGACACTGATTGGGTCGCGTATGGCGGTGGGCATTGAAAATGCCAGACTCTACACGCGAACCACCCGCCAGGCGAAAACTCTGCTGCTGCTGAATGAGATCGCGCGTGAGCTTACGTCAATTCTGAATTTGGATCAGCTGCTGAAACATATTGGGGAATTGTTGAGCCGTCTGATCGACTACCAGATGTTCAGCATTCTGCTTTTAGACAGCTCTGGGGAAAAATTGCAGCATCGGTTTTCGTTGCGATTCCGCGAAAATATTCAGCTCAAACACGACATCCCGCTGGGACTGGGCATCGTGGGATACGCGGCGATGAATCGGGTAGCGGTTTTGGTTCCGGATGTAAAAAAAGAGCCGCGATACATTCAGAGTAATCCGGAGACGCGGTCGGAGCTGGCGGTGCCGCTGATTTATAAAGAGAAAGTTATCGGAGTGATGGATCTCGAACATACGCGGCGAGGTTTTTTCACCGAGGACCATCAACGCACGCTGACTACTTTGGCGGCGCAGGTTGCGATCGCTATCGAGAACGCGCGTCTTTATGAGGAGATTGCGCGTCAGGAAAAGCGACTGGAGCGCGATTTGGCAATGGCCCGCGAGCTTCAGTTTCGTCTGCTTCCTCAAGGCCGTCCCGAAGCTCGCGAATCTGGAAATTGCCGCCCGGTTCACTCCGGCCCGCGCCATTGGCGGCGACTTGTACGATTTTGTACGATACTCGCAGTCTCGAACCGCAATCGTGATCGGGGACGTCAGCGGAAAAGGCGCTCCCGCAGCAATTTTCGCCGCGCTGGTCAGCGGAATTTTGCGTTCCCACGCCCCGATTGAGCCTGGTCCGGCTGAAATGCTCAAGGCGGTGAACTATTCGCTGGTCGAGAGAAAAATTGAAGCGCAGTTTGTATCGATCATTTACGCGGTGTGGAACGATATAGATCGCACGCTTCAGGTCGCGAACTCCGGCCTCCCGCGGCCTGTCTATTGCCATGACGGCAGAGTCGATGTGATCGAGGCTACGGGAATGCCGCTCGGTCTGTTTGAAGATCCGGAATACGACGAGCTGTCTTTCAAAGCGAATCCTGGAGACATGTTTGTGTTTTTCAGCGACGGCATATTGGACGCCACCAACAAAAAGGGCGAGCTTTTCGGGCGTACCCGAGCGGAGAAGATCATTTCCGAGTGCTATGAAAATTCCGCCGACTCCGTGGTGAATTCTCTTTTCAAAGCAGCTTCGGAACATGCCACCGGAGTTGAAACCTTCGACGACCAAACCGTGGTGGCGATCAAAGTGAAGGGCAATCCCGGACAAGCCAGATGAAAGCTGGGCTGCTCACGTGCCGTCCACCGGGATTCAGATTTCAGCAGGCCCCTAAGCCTCTATTTTCGCGCCGCCAATCCGGATTCGATCTCTACTGCGAGGCTGTGCCGGTTGCGGATCTTGCTCGGCGCTACGGAACTCCGCTCTACGTTTATTCTGCTGCGACAATCAAAAGCAGAATCGCCGCTTTTGAGACGCGCGCTACGAAACAGTTCCACACACGATTTGCTACTCGGTAAAAGCCAATTCCAACCTGAGCATTCTCAAGCTTGTGTCGAAGGCGGGATGCGGTTTTGATGTGGTGTCGGGCGGAGAATTGCAGCGCGTACTGGGAGTAAACCGGAAAGCGGCGCATTCGCGTCGTGTTTTCCGGAGTGGGGAAGACTCGCGATGAGATGCTGGCCGCCATTCGGGCCGGCATCCTTATGTTTAATCTGGAGAGCGAATCGGAATTGCATGCGCTCGCGACATGCTGCGCGCAGTTGAAGAAAACTGCCAGGGTCGCATTCCGTGTAAATCCCGACGTGCCGGCGGAAACGCATCCTTATATTTCAACCGGCCTGCAAAAACATAAATTCGGAGTTCCGATCGCTGAAGCCCGCGGACTCTACGCCAAGGCTGCCGCCACAAAATATCTGAGGGTGACCGGTGTCAGCGTGCACATCGGATCCCAAATTACCGACATGAAGCCGTTCGCGGCTTCGATGGAACGCGTGGCACACTTGGTGAAACAGTTGCGGCGGGATGGCCACAAAATTGATTTCGTGGATGCGGGCGGAGGTCTTGGAATTTCTTACGAAAATGGCGCTGACGATTTTGAGAACACAGTCGCCGAGTATGCGGACGCGCTATTGAAGCCATTGCGGAAATTGGATGTACATCTGCTGCTCGAGCCCGGACGTGCAATTGTAGGTTCGGCGGGAGTACTGCTGACGCGGGTCGTGTACAACAAATCTAATGGCGCGAAAAAGTTCCTGGTTGTGGACGCGGGAATGAATGACTTGATACGTCCGGCTTTGTATCAGGCGAACCATGAGATTGTGCCGGTTCACATTGAAAAAGGATCGTCGCAAGAAATTGTGGATGTGGTGGGTCCGGTCTGCGAGACCGGCGATTTCTTCGCGCGGGATAGAAAGCTGCCGGCCATGACGGAAGGCGATCTGGTCGCCATTTTGGATACCGGGGCTTACGGAATGGTGCTGGCCTCGAATTACAATACGCGCCCACGGCCTGCGGAACTATTGGTAGATAAAAAATCGGCGAAGGTGATCAGGCGTCGCGAGACCGTTGCGGATCTGATCCGCCAGGAAGTTTAGTCCGCGCGGCTACTGCTGTCCCCACTTCAATTTAGTTCGCAGCACATCGAAGAATGTCCCCTTGATGCGCATCAGCTTGACCTGCTGATCGGATTTTCGGCAGTAAATGCGGTCGCCATCGAAAATCGGCATGCCGATTTGACCGTCCACGCTGAGGTAAGCCTCGTCCTGCCCGGTATTGACAACGATTTCAATCTTCGCAGTTTCGCGGACCACCAGCGGGCGATGAGTCAGCGAGTGGGCGGACACCGGAGTGATCACCAGCGCATCGACTGTCGGCATCAGGATGGGCCCGCCGGCGGCAAGAGAGTAAGCGGTCGAACCGGTAGGTGTGGATACGATAAGACTGTCAGCTTTATAAGTCGAAACGAAAAGACCGTCGATAAATACTTTGCAGTAGTTGAGGCGGGCGATGGTGCCTTTTCCCACAACGATGTCATTGAGCGCATCGTAGCCGGCGACAAAAGCGTCATTGCGGAACACTTCGCAGCGCACCATGGATCGCGTCTCGACACTGCATCGGCCTTCGTCGATCCCTTGCAGAGTCGAATAGAGTTCTTCGAGCGGCACCTCCGTTAAGAATCCCAGCGATCCAAGATTGATTCCGAGGACCGGGATGCCCGCCTTGGCTACGGCTCTTGCTGCGGACAGCAACGTCCCGTCTCCGCCTAGTACCACTATGAAGTTCAGCGGCCGCGAGCCCATGCCCTCCCGGGTAAGAACCTCCAGGCCGGTCGCGTAAGGAGAAGTCTCGGGATCGACCACAATCTGGTAGTGATGCTTTTGAAACCAATCGACCAGGCCGGGGACGACGGCGGCTAGCTCGGGCTTGTCGGGCTTGGAGACGATGCCGACGGACTTTCGGGTTTGTGCTTCGGAGTTCATGTTGAAGATGGATTGTACCGAAATTTATGTCAAACGCTGAATGAGGCAGATTTAGAAAACTCCGTTGAGCAGGAATTCGCGGTTGCCTTCTGCCCCGAGAATTGGGGAATCAATGACATTGGTGTGAGTGCAACCGAGTTCGAGCAACGCGTTGCGAACTTTTTCCACTGCCAGGTTTTGGATGGTTTCGTCGCGGACAATTCCGCCTTTGCCGACATTTTCGCGTCCCGCTTCGAACTGCGGTTTCACCAGCACCACGATCTGGCGTCCGGCGCGATTTTCTTTTTCCGGAGGAAAAGCTGCGGCAATCACGGCAGGCAAAACCAGGGTCGCGGATATGAATGAAACATCCATCACTACGAGGTCCACGAATGTGCCGAGGTCTTCATGCTTCAGATAACGGGCGTTAGTTTTCTCCATGAGATGAACTCGCGGATCCTGACGTAAACGAAAATCGATCTGACCGTAACCCGTGTCCACCGCTATAACGCGGGCGGCGCCATGCTGCAAGAGACAATCCGTAAACCCTCCGGTGGAGGCCCCGACATCGAGGCAAATCTTGTCGCGGACATCTATCTGCCAGTGGCTGAGAGCTTTTTCCAGCTTCAGGCCACCGCGACCGACGTATTTCAAATCATTTTCTAGTAAACGGATGGCCGCGCTTGGCTCGGTTGGCGCGCCAGATTTGGCGACCTTCTGCTCTTCGACTAAAACTTTGCCTGCAAGAATCAAGGCTTGCGCTCGTCTCGCGGGAGGCTGCGAGTCCGCGCTCCACTAATAACTTGTCGAGACGAATTTTCAACGATGATTCACCGGCGGCGCTGGAAAGAAAATGGCGCACACTGTGCAGTGCAAAGAGTAGAAAGATTTTCCAATGAATTACTTACGTAGAAGTTTGCGGTCTTTTCCACAATGTTATTCACGATGATGTTGAAATCTTCACGAGCGGAGCGCAAAAAAATAAAGCCGCCCAATCAGGCGGCCTGGACTAGAGAATTTCAGCCAACTATCCCGCAACTTCTTCCAAAAGTTTCTGATCGATGTCGAAATTGGAGTGAACATTTTGAACGTCGTCGTGGTCTTCAAAAGTTTCCATCAGTCGGATCATGGTGGTCGCCGCTTGTCCTTCGAGCTTGATGTAGTTTTGCGGAATCATGGTGACGCTTGAGGACGCTACTTCGATTCCAGCCTTCTTCACGGCTTCGAGAACGGTTTCGTACGCTGAAGGCTCGGTCAGGACTTCCCAGTTCTCGCCGTCGTCGTGAAGATCCTCGGCACCGGCGTCAAGCACGATTGCCATCAGGTCGTCTTCTTTGGCGGCGGCCTTCGGAATTACGATGTCGCCCTTTTTGTGGAACATGTACGACACGGCTCCGGCGTCGGCCATGTTTCCGCCATTCTTGCCGAAGGCATGACGGATCTCGCTGACGGTGCGGTTGCGATTGTCGGTATTGATGTCCAATAGCACTGCCACTCCGCCGGGACCGTAGCCCTCCAGCGAAAACTCCTCATATGTCGCGCCCGGAAGCTCACCGGTACCGCGCTGGATAGCACGCTTGATATTGTCGGCTGGCATGTTCTCGTTCTTTGCCGCCAGGATAGCTCCGCGCAGCCGGGGGTTCGCGTCGGGATCGCCTCCGCCATTCTTGGCAGCGATACTGATTTCCTTAATGAGGCGGGTAAAAATCTTGCCACGCTTGGCGTCGAGCGCGCCCTTTTTATGCTTGATTGTCGCCCACTTTGAATGGCCGGACATGGAGAGACCTCGCGTTCCAAAACTTGATCTGGCTACGTTGGAATCGCCCGTAGGGTGCGTAAAAGGCTTCGAAACCGACGCAGGCGAAATGAAATTATAGCACGCCTAAACGGGGATTTTGAAGGTGCGGGGCACCACCCGAATGTCCGGCAGATTGCGGTATTGCTCCGCGTAATCCATGCCATACCCGACAACGAATTCATCCTCGATGGCGAAGCCAACATAGTCGGCCTGAATAGGCTGTTTGCGGCGCGAAGGTTTGTCGAGTAGGGTCGCAATCTTCAGAGAGCGGGGACGCCGCGATTGCAGCATATTCTTGAGGAAGGTCATGGTCAGGCCGGTGTCGAGAATGTCCTCCACCAGGATGACATTTTTTCCGGTCAGAGATTGCTCTACATCCTTGGTCAGGCGCACCTCTCCGGTGGAATCCCATCCGCTGGCCAATTCCTGCGCTGGGCTGGGGCGGTTCCCATAACTCGCGACGGCAATGAAGTCGAAAGTCGCATCGAGTTCGACTTGTCGCACCAGGTCGCTGAGGAATAACGTGGCGCCTTTGAGAACTCCGACAAAAATTACCGCTTCGCCCGCGAAGTCCCTTGTTATAGCCGCTGCGATAGCCGACACTTTCTCAGCAATCCGGTCGCGCGAAATTAGAATCTTCAGTTCGTTCACGGCGCTATTTTAATTACCTTGCGTTTGAAAGTGGCCTACTTTGAATTTCCCTTCGGTGGAAGAAGCAACCATACCAATAAAGAATATGCCGCAAGGGATATAGCTAGAACCCACCACGGATGAAAGAGAATTGGAAATACCAACCACAGAGCAATGAGCAACCACAAACGCCACCCTTTTGGCATATCTATTTACGCAGTTGTTTCCGCCCTCCGCTCATTGATCCCAACGAGCGCCTAATACGCGCGTGTTGCGCACTCCGTCGATTCATGGAAAGATACTTTACGGAAACGTAAAATAAAAAGTTAAAGAGAAACTACATTATGAACTTAAAAGGACTCAAACTTACCTGGTTAGGGCACGCAACCTTCCGCCTCGAAACTCCCGCGGGTCAGACCGTGATCATAGATCCGTGGACCAAGGGAAACCCGAAGTGTCCGGAAAACGAAAAGGAAGTCAAAAAAGTCGATGTCATGCTCTGTACCCACGGGCATACCGATCATATCGGTGACGTACTTGAGATCGCAAAAAAACACGATCCTAAAGTTGTGGCCATGATCGAACTGGCGGCGTGGTTCAAGAAAAAAGGCGTCAAACAATCCATCGGAATCAATAAAGGCGGCACGATCAAGCTAGGTGACATTTCGGCCACTATGGTCGAAGCGAGCCATTCATCCGGAATCGAGGATGGGGATGACATGCTTTACGGGGGCGAAGCCACCGGATTCGTTGTCGAATGTAACGGCGTAAAGATTTATCACGCAGGCGACACCGCAGCTTTTGGCGATATGCAGATTATCCGCGACCTTCATGCTCCCGAAATCGCCTTATTGCCCATCGGAGATTATTTCACCATGGGACCGCGAGAGGCCGCCTATGCCTGCGACTTGCTGAAATGCAAGACCGTGATTCCCATGCACTACGAAACCTTTCCGCAACTTACGGGCACGCCAGCGGAGTTCAAGAAATATTTACGGGGCGCTGAGATGCTCGAGATGCAGCCTGGTCAAACCATCGGCTAGAAGAGGATCTATTCTTGGTGGAAGACAAAAAGCCGCGGTGGCGCGAACATCGCATTACCGACGATGCGGTGGAAGACTATATCTACGACATCACTCCGGCGCGAGATGAAGTGTTGGCGCACATGGAGTCGGAAGCGGCCAAGCGAAATATCCCTATCGTGGGTCCGGTAGTGGCGCGAATCCTTTATCAGCTTGCGCTCACTGTGAAGGCGAAGACAGTCTTCGAAATGGGCTCGGCCATTGGGTATTCGACGATCTGGTGGGCGCGGGCGGTCGGCGAGGGGGGAAGGGTTTTCTATACCGATGGAGACGCCAAAAATGCGGCCGAAGCTAGAGGCTACTTCGACAGGGCCGGAGTCTCAAACCGCATAACGGTGCGCACTGGCGACGCCTTGGAGATTTTGTCTGAGCAGAAGGAAGAATTCGACGTAATTTTCAACGACATCGACAAAGAAGATTATCCCCGGGTTTTGAAGCTGGCTATACCTCGCCTGCGCAAGGGCGGCCTTTTTATAACCGATAACGTGCTTTGGAGCGGGCGGGTCGCGGAAAAGAATCCCACCGAGGCGACGACCAAAGCCATTCAGGAATTTAATCGCCTGCTCTACGCCTCGCGCGAGTTTTTCACCACCATACTTCCGGTGCGCGATGGAGTTGCGGTGGCGATCAAGCAGTGATGGCTCCAGCCAGAGCGAAAATCAAGAGAACTCGCTCGTCCGCAAAATCGTCCGGCGTGAAGATGCGGCAAAAGATAGTTTCGACGATCCGAAGCATTCCGCGCGGGAAAGTCTCCACCTATGGAGCGGTTGCGGCTGCTGCTGGATATCCCGGCTATGCCCGACAAGTTGCGTGGGTGCTGGGACGTTCGGAGGGATTGCCATGGCATCGCATCCTGGGTGCGGGAGGAGAAATCAAGGTACCGCTGGATTATGTGATGGAGCAGCGAATGCGTTTACAGAGTGAAAACGTAAGCTTTCGGGGCAGGCGGGTGAACATGGCCGAACATGAATTCAAGTTCGGTCGCGTCGGGAAGAAGCGTAAGACGCCATAAAGCTCATCGCTGACTGGCTTCCCGGTTAAGAACCTTCTGATTAAATTCCACGGATTTTCCGCGCGGCACGCTTAAGGAAGTCCAGCTGCCGGCTCTGAAATGTTTCGCCAAAAAAACTATTTGCCCGCAGTGGTAAGAATAGTGAGCGATCTGACGATTGATCGCCTGCATCACCGAGTGCCTTTCACCGCGAATAATAATCACGCGGTTGAGATCGTCCTCAGAAAGCGGTTCAAGTGCTTGAAGAACGCAGTTCCATCCAGCCTCCCAAAGGGTCATTATCTGCTCGCGAGTGACCGGAGGATCTTCGAATTCGGCGTCGCGGTTCCGGTCGGGCTTTTCACCATCGGTGCTTAAGAAATCCGTCCAGCGGGACTTCATATTTCCAGCCATGTGCTTCACGATGGTCGCAATGCTGTTGGACTCCGAATCCGGAGCTTTTAACAAGTCTTCGTGTTGCACTTGATCCATCGCTCGTTCGGCCAGCTGTTTGTAATAGCGAAAGACAGCGAGCGAGTCCTTTATGTAATCAGTGGAAAATTCGAGCGCCATACTTTTAGACCTTGAAGCGATCGTCTATTTCAACCTGATAGCCGGCGCTCAGCCGGTTGGTTTCGTTGGCCATGCCGACCACGGCCATCAGCTCTTTGAACATATCGTCCGACATGCCCTTATTCTTCGCTGACGCGGTGTGGGACGCGATGCAATAACCACACTGGTTGCTCACGCTGATCGCGACATAGATCAGTTCTTTCGTCAAAGGATCGAGCGCGCCCGGCGCCATGATTTGCTTGATGTCTTCCCAGGTACGCTTAAGCGTCGCCGGATCATTGGCCAGGGCCTTCCAGAAATTATTAATCCAGTCGGTCTTGCGGGTGGCCATGATGTCGTCATAGACGGCGCGCACTTCGGGAGAGGCATCTTTGTATTCGATGAGTCCAAGGGTCGCCATAGGAGAGTTCAAACTACTCAGAAGTTGTCGTTGTTATCGTTGCGGTTGCTGCGAAGGAGCGCCAAAGGGGGAGCCAGAATTTCCGGGGCCGGAATTGCCGGAACCAGAATTTCCAAACCCGGTATTTCCCGCGCCGCCCATGTTTCCCGGTCCCATACCTCCCAGAACTCCCTGGTTTCCGCGCACTCCTGGGGCGCCTTGCATTCCCGCAGCCTGGGTGCCGGTTTGGTTGGGTACGCTCAGAAAACTACCACTATCGGCATTGGGGTCATAGACGAATTGCCAATCGTTGTAGTGATTTTTCTTGGCGAACTCGCGAATGCTCTCGGCTTTGCTGGTACTAACCACACCAATGATTGGGCCTCCACCGAAGGTCTTGCCGGCAAGTTTGTCTTTACCCGTAGAAGCAGAGCTATTGCCAGAAGAACCAAAGCCGGTGGTTGCGGATGAACCGCCGCCGACAGCTTGGGATCCATTCGAGGATGCACTTCCTGACGGCGCGGATTGATCGGTGGAGGACGACGACGGGCTTGCGCCGGTTGCGTCTGTCGCATCCGTCGAACTCGCAGGAGAGGATGAAGAATTAGAGGTTGCCGACGATCCGAAGCCGCTGTTCGATCCCTTTGCCCCCGGTGGGCCCGATGCTCCAGCGTTGGTGACTGCATTGGGAAGCTGTCCCTCGCCAAAGTGCACCAGTTTGAAATCCTCTCCGGTTATCGGGTCCTTGTATCGTTTGCGCAGGAAGTGGAGGTTATTGGAGCTCTCGAGATCCTCAATTTTCGAAGGATAACGATTGAATTTTTTATAGTAATGCTGGATGGCGCGGGAATATTGCGTTCCGCGATGGATCAGTTCTTCTTCGCGGTCGCGGCGCACCTGAAATTCAATGGTAGGCGCGATCGAAATTGCAGCGATTGTGAGCAGGGCAACAAATAAAAGCAGAGTCAGCAGGATGTAACCCTGTTCACCGCGGCGAGATTTATGCGCAGAATGATTCATGCCCGATCGGCCCTGCTATCCCTGAGTCAAGGGAATACTCTGGCGGTTGTTGGTTAGCACGTCTTCGACTTCCACCGCCGTCGGGGTAATTTGCAAAACCTTGTACCGGCGATCGACGATATCGCCCTCGCCAGCGATAAAAACATCATCCCCTTGAGACAAGAAAACTTTCTTGGGCTCTCCAGGACGGCTGGCAAATCCATAAAATTTCAAGTTAATAGGCGGAGGCGGGGGCGGCCCCTGTTGCTCGGGCATCGGCGGCGGAGGAATAAATTTTGGTTTGTGCATGGCCGAGGCGATCGGCTTCGGAATTTCAGCTTCCGCGCGAAATATATTTCGGCCCTTTCCTTCGTAGAGGGTGCTTTCGGTGTCCTTCAATAGATCCAAACGCAATCGTGGATCTAGCGAGCGCTCCGCCACAATCACTTTCCTGCCGGGAGTGCCATGATGCAGCACTGCATTTTGCGTCACCGCCACGGCGGGCGGCGGGGTCGCCGAAGCCGACGATGTTTCCCCTGAACTGAACAGCCAGCGGGCAAGCAGGCCGACGGCCAGCACTGCCAGGATTATGGCGGCGATCAGCTCTTTACGATTTTCACTTCCTAGCTTCATAGCAATTATTCAAACCTGGGTTTCGGCGAGGTCAGGCAGTCCCCGTTTTAATGTAGGTATCGAGCTTCATTTCCAGCTTCACGGTGCCGCCTTGCTCTCCGGCCAATTGCACGTTGTCGACCACGAAGAATAGCTTGTTTCGTTCCAATGAATTTATAAAGCGCATGAGCTGTAAGTAGTCTCCTGAAAGATCGGCTTCGAGGGTGATGTGATGCAAGCCAACCGCGGCGGCGACTTTTTCCGTGCTCTTAATTTCACCGGGCTCATCCCCGGCGTACTTCAGGCCATTCAGCTTAACTCCGCTTTCTGATGCGAGTCGCACCAGGTCGGCGGAAATGGCTGAATCTTCGGAAGTAAGACGATTGTTGTAAAAGTCGGAAATTTCCTGGCGGGCCAGCGGGATCTTCTTATCCAGCCCGCGCAAGGGTTCCACTTGTTTTGATTTAATTTGAATATCGGTACCCAACTGGCTGAGTTGCTGTCCGTGAGATTCCGCCGAGCCCACCAAGGGAGAAAATAAGACGCCCAGGGCAATGACGTCCAACGCCGCAAGCACGCCGATCGCAATCTTTAGCTTTCTTCGGGTTTGGGTGAGCTCAGGCACTATGGCGTACTCCGACTGGCTGTGGCATGCGCAGAGGTCTGAGGCGCAACCTGCATTTGAGGAACGTATAAAGCGCTAATGTCGAAACTCACGGTATCGCCGGGGTTCTGACCTGGAGGCATGGTGGTTTGCATATGAATTTCTGTCTGGCGGAAATGCTGCGAGCCTTCCATCTTGCGCACCAGTTCGAGGACCCGGCCGGGGGAATCCCCGGCAACCACGAGAGTAATCTGCAACTGATTTTCCGCAGCCATGTCCGGATGAATAGAAACCACATGCACTCGCGGAGGCATGATGCGCTCAAGATCTTCGAAGACCTGGGTCCAGGAAAAAGCTTTGCGCTCGAAAAGATCGTTCAGAAACTGAGAGCGGTCGCGCGTGGAGCGATTCTCCGGACGATTCAAAATAGCTTCGGCGGTATTCTTTTCATTGTCCAGCGCGGCGACCCGCTGCTCCCCCTGGCGGATGAGATTCTGCGCCTGGCGGGACTCCTGCCATCCGTGAAGAATCCAGAACATCAGAAACAAGAAGATAATTCCCGAGACCTGCCAAGAATGCTTCCCCATCGGATCCAGAATACCCGCAGATCTTCGTAGGGATGCGACGCGAGATTGATATCTACACGCATGTTTTAAGAGAGCAACGCTCCCAGCACTCCGGCAGTTCTCCACTTGGGAACTGAAATGATGTCGGCACCGAGCTGCGACGATCCCACAAGCTCTTCGACTTCGGCGCCGGTTTGGGCCCGCAGAGCCGGAGCCGCGCTGTTCAGATCGGACAGGCCGGCGACGAAAATGCGATCAATATTCATATGGTACGTGTCTTGAAAGAAGACCACTGAAGGGTAAACTTCCTCGGCCAGTTGCTCGCCGGTGATGGTCACGCCTCTCGCATTCTCCAGAGTACGAAACAATAATAATTGCTGCTTATCCATGATGGCGATACTGGAGGTTCGCGCGTCCACCTTCACAACTAAGGTCGGACCGTGCGCCTGCGCCACGCCCAACGCGGCCAGCATGGAAGGCAATACGATGCCGGGACTGTAGCCAGCTTCGACGAATGCGGACTCATAGTCTTCGACGACGCTGTTGAGCGCCACGGCAGCGATGACACGTAATCCTGTTGTGTGACGTCTGCGATTGGTACGAAATTTTCGCCTTATCGACGTCGAATGGCAGAGACTTCTTCAGCCGGAAACGCACCACAGCTTCGGCCTCCTCACGGCTGGCGGGCAAGGTGTCAAAATCCAGCAAGACCACGCGTACTGCGGCATCGGGCAGGATGGCAATAACATCTTTAGACCGGGCGGCGACGCTACCCAAGGCTGCACGGAGGGCAATGAACCACCGCATTACGCTCGCGCAAATTCGATTCGATTAAGTCCGGAACGACGCTGCCTGGCGGAAGTTCCTGAGAGACACATGCGTCCAGCATTCCGCCAGCCTCGGCAACTCGTCCGACGATGACGCGGTCGGCGGAGATCTCGCAGGCTATTTTGGGCTTCGCCGACGATTTGTGATTCTTTGCCATTGGCCTAAATACAGTTTCAGCTTCCGATTTCTGTTTCAAATAAACGTACGCCCGAAACCTGAAACTGGTTTTACCGCATGCTTTCGATGAACGTAACTTTATTGATTTCTTTCAGGGTGGTCATTCCCAACCTTACTTTATCCAAAGCCGACTCGCGCAGGAACTTCATGCCTTCATCCCGCGCCGCGCGCCGAATTTCAGAGGTTGGCTTTTTCAGAAGAATCATTTCGCGGATGCGATCGCTCAGATCGAGAAGCTCATGGATGGCGGTTCGTCCACGAAATCCGGTTCCGGCGCACTCGATGCATCCCTGACCTTCGTAGAACGATACTTTCGACCACTGTTCAGCGTCGAGGCCGCTCGATTCCAAAAGCTCTGCCGGATACTGCACCACGGCGCGGCAGGATTCACAAATTAAACGCACCAACCGCTGCGCCAGAATGCAGTTCAAAGCCGACACAAAATTGTAAGGCTCTACCCCCATGTTGAGAAAGCGTCCAATAACGTCAACCACGTTGTTAGCATGAACCGTGGTGAAAACCAGGTGACCGGTCAAGGCGGATTGAATGGCAATCTGCGCGGTTTCGGTATCGCGAATTTCACCGATCATGATTTTGTCCGGGTCGTGGCGCAAGATAGAGCGTAGGCCGCGGGCGAAAGTGAGTCCCTTTTTCTCGTTGACCGGGATCTGGGTGATTCCGCGAATCTGATATTCGACCGGATCTTCGATGGTGATGATCTTGTCTTCGTCGGTCTTGATTTCATTGACTGCGGCGTAGAGGGTCGTGGTCTTGCCGCTTCCGGTCGGTCCGGTGACAAGCACCATGCCGTAGGGCTCGCTGATGTAACGGCGGAATTTCTTCAGCTCGTGCTCGTCGAATCCCACCACATCGAGGACGAGTTTATGGAACTTCTCGCTCATCGATTCTTTATCGAGTACGCGAAGCACTGCATCCTCGCCGTGAATCGACGGCATGATGGAAACGCGGAAGTCAATGGGACGTTCGGGCTGGCCGTACTTCACCCGGAAGCGTCCATCCTGCGGCACACGGCGCTCGGAAATATCGAGTTCGCTCATGACCTTGATACGCGAAATGATGGTGGAGTGATGCTCTTTGGCAATGGGCGGCATGGCCTGGGTGAGCACGCCGTCAATACGGAACTTAATGGCCACGGAGTCATCGCGAGTTTCAATGTGGATATCACTGGCACGGCGCTGAAGCGCGGTAAAAATCGTGGTGTCAACCAGGCGGATGATGGGACTGATATCCCCCTGCGTGGTAAGGCGGTCGATGGAGATGCTCTCATCGCCTCCCGCTTCATCTTCGTGGATAACATCGAGCGTGAAGCCTTCGCTGGCATCTTCGAGAACACGCTTCGATTGTTCCGTCTTCTTTAGGATGTCCCCAATCTGCGCGCGGGTGGAAACCTTGGTGATGATGCGCTTGCCCAGCAGCAGGCTGATTTCGTCGATCATCATCAACTGGCTGGGATCGGCTATGGCGATTGCCAGGCGATCGTCCGCTGTCTCTTCCAACGGAATGAAGTGGTAACGGAACATTAAGTGGACGGGAATTTTCTTGAACAGATCGTGATGCAGCTGGAAGTCGTGCAGATCGACGAATTCGCAACGATAGCGTCGCGCGATGTCGCGAGCTCGTTCCAGTTCTTCGGAATGAGTGCCCGTCGCGGCGCCATTTTCGCCGTGCACAAATACGGATTTTGGTTCTACAGTACTCGCCATTAAAACCACCTAATCAGAAGCGCTTAATGAATTGTCGATCCCAAGCTGAATATCGGCAAATAAAGTGAAATCAATATGCCTCCGACCACTACCGCCATTACTATTAGGATTATCGGCTCAATCAAGGCCATTGCCGCACCGAGCGCCGTCTGGACGTCCTCTTCATAAAATTCCGCGACCGAGTTCAACATGGCCGGAAGCGCTCCGGTGGACTCTCCCACTTCGATCATTTCCACCGACAGATCGGGAAACATTTTCTGGTCTTCAAGACTTTTGGCCAGCGGTTGTCCCTCACGCACCCGAATCGCGGCATCGGCCACGCCATTTAAGATGCGGCGGCTGCTCATGGAAGCCCCGGCGGTTTCGAGCGACGGCACCAGCGGCATGCCCCCGATAAGCAACGTGGAGAGCATTCGCGAGAAATTTGAGACCTGGTACTTCAGCCAGATGTCGCCAAGCAGCGGCAAGCCGAGGATGATGCGGTCAATGCGGTCAGCTCCGCGCTCGGTATTTTTCCATTTCCATAACGCCACAATCGCAACCACCAACACAATCGCGGCCACCGGTCCGTATTGCTGTGCGTGATTGCCGATGACCAGCATGATTACTGTGATGGTAGGAAGGGTCGCGCCGAGATCCTCATAAAGTTTGGCGAATTGAGGGACGACGTAGGTCACCAGAAAAACCAGCATCAGGCAAACCATGGTGACCAGAAGCACGGGATAGACCAGCGAAACCGCCAGCTTCTTCTTAAATGTCAGTCCCAGGCGCTGCATGGCGATGAATCGTCCGAGGACCTCTTCCATATTGCCGCTCTTCTCTCCGGCAATCATGGTGCTGATATAAATTTTCGGAAACGCGCCTTGGGCTGCGAAGGCGTCGGAGAGTAATTCTCCGCTTTTGACCCGGTCGCGCACATTTTGCAGGAGGCTGCGGAGATATCCATCGCGCTGTCGACGAATCAGCAGATCGAGCGAGCTTAGTACCGGCAGGCCGGCCTTGATAAGCGTCAGAAATTGCTGATTAAAAACGAGAAACGGGGTCTGTTTGACTTTGCCGCCGCGGCGGAAACGGAAATCGCCCGACGACATCATGCCCCGAGGCTTTACCCAATAAACCAGGAAGCCTTGCTGCACAAAGCGGTCGCGAACCTCGGATTCCGAATAGCCGCTTTCGACCTGCTGGACCATTCGTCCGCGTTCATCGGCAACTTTTACGAGAAATTCCGCCATAACTGCTGCGTGGACCTCTCCCCCGCCAAGTTTAACATTCGATTCGTGGTTGACCCATGTTCACGGTACCTTTGGGTATCGAGAGTAACCTCACGTTTGAATCACGCGCGAAAGAGCTGGCTACAGGGGAAGGGGGTGTTCCTATAACGCAATCTTAAATCTTAGATGCAACGTTATTGTGCGAGGTCACCGCGCACGACTTCAACTCCTGGGGGAGGGACGAAACGAAACTGCTGCTCCGGGATATCCAAGTTTTCGCGCTGATTGTCGAAATTATACTCGGTTACCGAGCCGTCCGCACCGTCAAGGACCAATCTTGTTATCTGCCCGGCATTGTTGATTTCGAGCAGCACGTCGGTCAGGCGATCGGCCATATTTTGCGGGATTCCCTTTAAGACAATGTCTCCGGGATGCACCGGGGTGATATCGGCAACGGCGAGGTCTTTGAGTTCTTTCTGGAGTTGAGTCTTGCCGAGCAGGAGCGACAGCGGAGACCGCAAGTCGTCGAAGCTTTTTACCGGCATGGTGCGGACCTGGGGCTCTCCGGGAATAAAGAACCATGCATTCTTGCCATCGCTGATGAACAGCTTTTCGCGGGGAGAACGGTATTCCCAGCGCATCTTGCCGGACTTTCTGAGGTAGAGGATTCCCGATTCAGTTCTGTCGGCCCCGGCCCCGCGATAAGTTTCGGTGAAGTCCGTCGTCAGGGTGCGGAGATGGTTGTAGTGACTGTCAACCCGGGCAGCGATTGAGGGGATGTCCTGGGCTGAGGAGAGGGAGGCGGCGAGGGTTAGAGAGAGTAAAAGGAAGTTAAATTTCATTTAGTTGTGAGAATGCGGATGAGTTTTTTAGGTCCGAAGGCTTCCGTTTGAATTCCTACTTTATCTAGTAAAGGCGGCGACGAGAACTGGAAAAGACAGACCGATATAAAACGATCTCAATGCGTGCTTGTCATCCCATATGTGCGCAACGCCTCCGGCGCACAATACAAAAAGTACGCTTACCCACCAATAATGCCCCGCTCCCGCGACGGGTGATATGGAACCCAATACGTGAATTTTATATAGACGGAGCACCTCGACGACAAAGCCGCCGAAAGCTCCGGGTAGAAATTTCTTTTGGAAGGACACACTTAACATTGCCGTCTCCTTACCGATTACCGAATGAGGGCGGAAATATACTCCCGAATTCCTAACGGCAAGAAGGGACTAAGAATAAATAGCAGAGCCAGGGCGGCTAGAAGGGAAACAGGCGCAAGCACTCGGTTATCGTTGACGTGTTCCATGATTGGTTTTGCTACTCCTTGTTGTCGGGTGCGACTAGCCGACTGCGCTCTGGTTTTGAGATCAATCAAAATCAGGTCGTCGTCCGCGTCCGTGAGTGCTTCGGCCCTCATTGTAGAGTATTGCACCACGGTCTTCACTTTTGAGTTCTCCTGGCGTAGGCCGGTACGATGGTAACTACATCGGAAACCGATTAAAACCCCACCAGACCATTATAGTGCAGCCCGTTTTCTTCCAGCCAGCGGTGTTGGTCCGGTGCGGTGATGCGTCGCATAGTTCGAATATTATTGCTTCCGCTGCACCAGGAATTTCGCCAACTCTTTTAGCGGTTCGGCTCTTTCTCCGAAAGATTCCAGGGATTCCAATGCGAATTGCGCCAACCCGTCGGCCTTCGCCAGCGATTTGTCGATTCCAAACAATGCAGGATAGGTCAGCTTTTGGGAGGCGGCATCTTTTCCGGCGGTTTTTCCCAATTGCTGCGAGCTTTGCGTGATGTCGAGGACGTCATCCACGATCTGGAAGGCCAGTCCAATGGATTGTCCGAAATTACGCAGACTATTCGACGGCAAGCACATCGGCCCCTCCGTAGAGTCCGCCGGTAACGACGCTGGCAGTGATCAGGGCCGCGGTCTTCGACTTGTGAATGTATTCCAGAGTCGCCAGATCGGGCTGGCTGTGTTCGGCTTCGAGGTCGGCGACCTGGCCTCCGATCATCCCGTTTACAGTTCCCGTACCTCTGGCGATTTCTTCGATGATGCGAACCGTAACTTCTGCCGGGCATTTCAATCCCGCGAGAGTTTCGTAGGCCTGAGTTTGCAGTGCGTCTCCGGCGAGAATGGCGATGGCCTCGCCGTAAACTTTGTGGCAGGTGGGGCGTCCGCGGCGGAGATCATCGTTGTCGAGGGCGGGCAGATCATCGTGGATGAGCGAATAGGTGTGCAACATTTCGAGCGCCGCACCCAGGTCGTCGATGCCTTGGGGAAGGGAACCGGCGATCATGCGTCCAGCTTCGATGCAGAGGATGGGACGTAATCGTTTGCCTCCGGCGAAGACGCTGTGCCGCATCGCCTGATGAATGGAAACTGGATATTGAGTGACAGGCGGAAGCAGGCGTTCGAGTGCGGCGTCAACGAACAGTTTGCCTTGCTCGAGAGTCTCCTGGAGCATGACGGTGAGTATAGCAAGGGAATTTTGCGGAACGACCTGAGCGAAACGCTCGCCTGGAAAAACCTAACCCAGGGCGGCTCGGGCTATGCCTTTTGTGTCCGATGAGGGGCAGCAATCTTTCGCTCCGGCAGTGAGCGTGGCTGTCCACATTTGCTCGTCCGCGAGGCGATGATTGCATACGATCGAGACCTGCGGGAAATTCCCGCGACAGTTGCTCTACGTCAGACAGGGAAGAGACTTCCATATCGAGGATGACGGCGTTGGCGTGGTGATTCACGATGCTGCTGCGGAGTTCATTCGGACGACCGCGCCAGGTGAACCTGATTTTCAGCGTCGGATAAAGAAGCGATCAGATTCCGCGAGATCGTAGAGTCACTCTGTAGGAGAACAACGTTCAGAGGTTGCATTCTTGCCTGCACTTTCACCATCGAGCGATGGCGTTAAAGTTTGCGCGTGCTGGACTTTTCGGCAAAGGTGTCGAAGGGTTCAGCGTGAAATTTTCCGTTCTGCTTTAAAAGAATTTCTACTTTGCCTTCAGCCTCGTCCAGTTCTTTGCGGCAACTGGCGGAGAGCTGCATGCCTTCTTCAAATAACGTTAGAGATTTCTCTAGAGGCACTTCGCCCTTCTCCAACTCATGCACCACTTTTTCGAGGCGGTCGAGACACTCTTCAAATTTCGGCAAAGGGAAACACTCCAGAATCAGTGAACAGTTTACAGCGGTTCTTGTACCGGAATATCAGGTAAAAGCTGTAGAAGGTGCACGCAAATGTTCATATCCGGGAAAAATTACGGACAAGTGGGGACGGAATTATGGACAAGCCTTCGACGGGCTCAAAGACCGGTCGCCTTCGGGGGATTTTTCTCCCAAGGCTTCCAAGACGTCAACCGCCGACCGAATATTTTCCTTGGGGAGCGCTGATTTGGGCTCCCTGCACCAGATCGCGGACGGAGGTCAGCATTTCCCTCGCAATGGCGATGCCTTCTTCTCTTGCAGCATCAGGACTAGCGGCGCGAGTCATGCGTTGCAGGATGGCGTCTGGCACCGAAACTCGCAGCTCGTTCTTCATGAACTCCGCATTGCGGGCGCTGACCAGCGGCCATATGCCGGCCACAACGGGTATCCGGTGATGCTGGACGCGACGGAGAAAAGCCTCGAGCAGCGCGATATCGAATACGGGTTGGGTGACGGCATATTCGGCTCCAGCTTCGACTTTGTATTCGAAGCGGCGGACTTCTTCGTCCAAATTGGCCGCGCCGGGGTTGGCCCCGATGCCGATTACGAATGAAGTCCCGGCGCCGATGGCGTTTCCTCCGATATCGAGACCGCGATTCAAGTTGTGGACGATATTTACCAGGCCGATAGCGTCAACATCGAACACCGCAGTCGCGTCGGGATAACTGCCCATCTTCGGAGGGTCCCCGGTGATGCAGATCAGGTTGCGAAGTCCAGTGGCGGCCGCACCCAGCAGGTCGGATTGAATGCCCAACACGTTACGATCGCGGCAAGTGTAGTGAAGAATAGTTTCGACGCCCACCTCGCGCTGAACGAGCAGGGAAAGAGCCTGATTGCTCATTCTTGCCGAGGCCCGTGGACTGTCGGGAATGTTGATGCCATCAACTCCAACCGACTTTAAGAAACGCGCGCCCTCAAGTTCCTTCTGAATGTTCGTGCCTTTGGGGGGAACGATTTCCACCATGGTCACGAATTTGCCGGACGAGAGTTTCTCTCCCAGGTGCGATCGCTCGGCAAGCGGCGCTGCGGCGGTTGCTACTGGCGTGCTTGTTCCCGTCCCTTTAGTCGCGAAAGTTTTGGAACGGGCTTCACTGACGCGCAGAGCCGATTTCATGACTCGAATGTGATCGGGAGTGGTGCCACAACAGCCGCCGATCAAGCGAACTCCGGCGGAAACGAACCTGCGGGCATAGCTGGCCATGTATTCGGGAGAGCAAAGATAGATGTTTCGGCCTTCGACGGAGCGCGGAATTCCGGCGTTAGGTTGCGCAGAGATGGGCAGGGAAGTGGCGGCACGCACCCGCTCCATGGCTTCCAGCATGGCCACCGGACCCACGCTGCAATTGCATCCTATGACCTCGGCTCCCCATTCTTCGAGTCGCGGGGCGAAGGTTTCGGGAGTCGAACCGTCCAGACAATTGGACTCTTCATCGACGGTGACCTGCGCGATGACGGGGATTTTAGGATCCACGTCTCGAGCTGCGAGAATTGCCTGATGAAGCTCTTCGACGTATCCGAAGGTTTCCATTATGAGGACGTTGACGCCGCCTTCGACCAGCGCCGTAATTTGCTCGCGGAAGGCCGCGCGGGCTTCTCCAAATGAAGTCTTGCCCAAAGGCTCGATGCGGATGCCGAGCGGTCCCACCGATCCCGCTACCCAAACGTCGAAGCTTTTCGCCGCATCGCGGGCAAGTTGCGCGCCGGCCAGATTGATTTCGCGGACACGATCCGCCATGCTATGGCGTCCGAGACGGAACGAATTTCCGCCGAAAGTATTGGTCTCGATCAGCTCCGCGCCAGCCTGAAGGTATTCGTGATGAATGTCGCGGATCAGCTCGGGTTGGGAGAGATTCAGCTCGTCATAAGAGCGATTGATGAAGACGCCCTTCGAGTACAGCAGAGTGCCCATGGCTCCGTCGGCCAGCACGGACTCTTCTTAAGGCGCTCCACTAAATCGGCAGGCATAACATTCAGAATACAAGATGGTTGCGGAGATTGCACAGTAACCGCGAGGCGACGAGTGGCTTAATTGGCTCTGCTATAATCCGTTTTCTTTTTCCTTTGCATCCAACTACTGTTGCTTCCTGCTTCCGGAGTTCAGGTCTGAAGAGAATCTGCCGCGCCAGAATAGGGTTATCTGTTGGGAAGTTTGCTTCTCGCATCCTGCGGGAGTTACAACAGTTCCTCGACCAATAGTTCGACAGCCGTTAAGCATCCTAGCGGTTTGACGTTCCGGGCATTTGTGTCGAACCCACTCACCGGAACCACCGCCGGGGCGACCAGCCCTGCACTTAATATTGTGAATGCGTCCACTGATCTGCTCTCGGCGTTCGCGGTGAGTCTATCAAGCGCGGGGTCCGATGCCGGAATGATGGCGCTTTCTCCGGATAGAAGTTTTACCGTGGTGTCGAGCGCATCGAATAACTCTCTCGTGGTCGTGGATAACAATCAGGAAAGAATCAAGGCGAATAGCTCAGGAAAAGCAGCCTTGCCGGCAATTAGTTTGCCGGGGCCGACACAAAGTTTTCTGGTGTGGAAGGACAATGCAACCGCATTTGCGGCGGTTCCAACGGCAGCAGTGAATCCGGCGCAAGGCCCCGCACACCGGGGGGGTTGTGGCAATCAACATAGGGACTTCCTCGATCTTCGCGACCATTCCGGTAAGCGGGGCGCAATATATCGTTGAGAGTCATGCTGGAAACGACATTCTCGCATTTGGCAGTCAGGCCCAGACGGTAACGCTTATTTCACCCGCATTGATTGGGACAAGTACCGACCCGAGAACGGCAATTACCAGCGCGTCCTTTGATCATCCGGTATGGGGAATTTTTACCAACGACGACACTACCGCGTACATCATGAACTGCGGTGCGGAATGTGGCGGCAATACTGCGAGTGTTGCGGTGCTGGATATGACGCAGAATCCTCCGCAGGTGACTTCGACCATTAGCGTTCCGGCGGCGACTTTCGGGTTTTTGAATGGCGCGACTTTGTATGTCGCGGGAACTTCGCCCTCCGATAATTCATGTGCGGGCACAAATACAACGGCGACGCGATGCGGACGGCTCAGCGTCATCAGCATCAGTTCAAACTCGGTGACGAATCCTAACGAGATTGCAATCAGTGACGGCTACCACAACCGCATCGAGTTGACGATGAATGGAGAGCTATTTATCGGCGCTCGCACCTGTAATGGCGGATGTCTTTCGATTGTGAACGCGGCGACGGTCAGCTCTGGCAGTGGAGTCGTAATTCCAACTGCTACTGGAGACGTGACAGGTATCCAGCCGATTACCGGGAGGAACGTGGTTTACGTTTGCCAGAACGGGGCGTTGAATATCTACGACTCGCTCAAGAACGCATTGCAAACCACGCAAGTGGATATCGTGGGTCAGGCGGTGGATGTGAAACTGGTGGACTCGCCGTAAGGCAGCGGATCATTGATTCTAAGCGAGTGACTTAACAATCGCTTCACGTCGTAAATACATCCTGCCCAGATTCCTCCACTTCGTTGCACCAAGGCTGCCCGGTGAAGCGTGGCCTTGCCAGAACCTGGGACTCGGAAAGATGTGATCTTAGCAAGGCCCCCTTTTGCGACTAATGCTGTCTCAGACCAACATAGATCAACATTGTTGCTGCTGAAACTTAAATAAAGTTGCGCTTTCGAGACTGGAAGTAGAGCGTGAGTCCCAGGATCAAAAAGATCATGCCGAATTCCGCGCTGAGGATCTTCATCACTGACGGATCCCACACGGCAACCGGGCTTCCCAAATTTTTGCGCAAGGGACGGAACGTGACTGATGAGCAGATACCAGACCAGCCAATAGGAAGAATTAATGATGGCCATCGCGCATGTTGCCCCATCCCTCTGATTCGGCCATTAGCGCAGCCGCGGTGATGATGACAGAATCCGATAAAGGGCAAACTCATCAGGATCATCCCCACTGGGAATCACTCCATTCGGCAGGGCGTGCCGGACGAGAGTCATATACAGTGCTGCGCCGATTACCAGCGCCAGCCACGGAATCAGGAACATTCCAGCATGTCGAAAGGAGCTTTGCCATTCCATATCGTGCGGCTGAAACAGGCAGACTCATGAGAAATGGGAGCGTCTGTTTCTGCCGTCTCGTTCACAATGCTTGACATGGGAATAATGCATGCGCAGAACATCATCGAAATAAAAAAGAACGCAGCAGCCGATTACGGTCGGCGTCTCCCCGCCGATCCGGAGAATTGCCAATGCAGCCACGCCGGCAAGCGTCAAAACAGGATCATTCGGCGCTGGAGTCTCCAATCCTTCAAAACTAATCGCAACATCACATTGGATTTCATGCTATTACCTCCTCGCGACTGTGTTCCACGTTGGCAATAAAAATTTCTTCCAGCGTCATGTTTTCCACCGCGTGTACACGCGCGCCCGTGCTTTCATAGGCGTTCGGAAGCTGGGGCTCAAACGCATTGGCAATTGCCACCGCCAGCCGGCCCGTTTGCTGAATTCCGATCACGCCGGGCAACGTAGGCAGCTCAATTCCGGCGGGCACTTCCAGCCGCAGACGCCGCCAGCGGTCGAGATAAACCTCTTTGTCCATCGAATCAATGATCCGACCGCGGTCGATGAACGTGATCTGATCGGAAATTTGCTCGACGTCCTGTGTATTGTGCGAAGAGAAGAGGATGCTGCGGCCCTCCTCGGCCATAACGGCCGTCAGTTCCCGCAAAATCTCGTGGCGCGCTACAGGATCGAGTCCGGTAGTTGGTTCGTCCAGCACCAGGAGCTTCGGACGCCGCGCAAAGACCAGCAGCAAAGCGGCTTTTACTCGTTGCCCGTGCGAGAGTCCCTTAATTGTTTGTTCCGCACGCAGCCCGAACCGCTTCAACAATAGCTGCGCATAGGTGTCGTCCCACGATGCAAAAATTGACTTCATAAAATTAATGTGCCAGCCAAGAGTCATCGAGTTATAGAGGCGCATGTCGTCGGAAGCAAAGCCAATGTCCCACTTCGCCGCGACCTGCTCATCCGGAATGCGATGGTCGAGCACACGCACTTCGCCGCTATCTGGATACACAAGTCCCATCAGGATGCGAATCGTGGTGGATTTACCCGCGCCGTTCGGGCCAATCAAGCCCATGATTGTTCCGCGTTGAAGCCGCAGCGCAATATTCTGTAAATCGAAAAATCGATACGATTTGCATACGCCACTAAGTTCAATCGCGTAGTCATTCATACGGGCTCCTTCTCCATCTCGGTGACGCGGTCATAGACCGCTCGAATGCGTTTCTCCAGGCTCTTCGGCGAAAGCCCCATAATGGCGGCCCTTCGCGCGGCTTGCTCCAAATGCTCGGTCAGTTCCTGCTCGCGAATGCGCGTGCCAATCTCGGAGTCTGAAGCGACGAAACAGCCCTTGCCTTGGCGGGTTACGATTACGTCATCGCGTTCCAGTTCCAGATATGCGCGCTTCACAGTGATCACGCTCACGCCGATATCGCTAGCCAGTTGCCGAATGGACGGGATCGCCTGCCCGGCAGCCCAATCGCCAACAGCAATCCGCCGCTTGATCTGCTCCATGATCTGCAGGTACATCGGGCGCCTGTCGCTTTGGGAGATAACGAACATGTGTATATGCACAGTATACACAGATGAATTAGATGTCAAGTTTTGTGGCGAGATGGCTGAAGAAATGCTTTTGCGCCCAACCTGCGGGCTAATTTTTTGTGGTTCGACCGTATGACTTGTTTTCTAGCGGATGGTATTGAAGCAAACCGGGAAGTGTTCAGTCATAGGACGCATGGTGCCGCATTCTCGGTAGAAAGATTCTTTCGCTACGGTTGCCCCCTCAGTTCACGGCCTGGAGCTTGTGGACCATCCTGCGCGTTTGCCGACCACTGAGCACATGGACGGGTGGCCCAGTCCCATGAAATATTGAGAAATTCTAACTGCGAGTTCCTTCTCATTGACGTACACCCAGTTTCCATACTGCGGACCCCGCATTCGATATATCCTGCCTGTTTCAGGCTGAGAAGAGCGCGGCATAACCATCGAGTAGTAAGAAAGTAGAATAAATCCCCCAAAACCTGGTTGCAATTGGGATACCTCCAAGTAGCCCAATTGTGAGTATTTTGAAAAGTTTGCTGCCTTTGCCCGCTCTAGGTCATGTCTTCACCTGTTTCGGTAACGTCCAACCTCTGAACAGGGTCATGGGCGGGTGCATTTCTTTTATTTGGCCCCACTCCCGCCAAGAACAAGTTGTGAGGACATACACGTGGTCGTCGCACGCTGGGTTGTGTCTCACAAACTCCTCCGCGGATGTATTGTTGGCACTGACGTACTCAGGCCACTCTTCTTGCGTTGATGGGTCTTGCTTCCTCCGAAGGTCGTAGTCTGTCAGCTTCTTGTCTCGTAGAGTCCGTCTACGCGCAACTTGAAGAGCTCGACTCCGAGCACTGCAATCTGCTTAAACGAGCAGACTTGGATTACCTCCAACACCTCGGGAAAGGCGAAACTCAGTTCATTGTCGCCGAACTTGCGAGCGGACTTTTCGACGACGGCCGGAATCGCTTCGAAGTCTCTAAAATTGCTCAGATTGCCTGTCATTTGATCCAGTGATTCGGGCGAGCGCCCCGCTAGACTATAAGCTCTATTTGCCCTGACTTAAAGGCCCCCGGGTGAGCGCCAAAAGCAGGCGCGAACCTAGGGCACCAGGCATCCTAAACTGTCATACATGTTCCGTTCCGTTGAGGTTGAAATTAAATGCTTGCTAACTCTTTGTCTTACGAATTGTCGCCCAACGATTTAACAATCGCTTCCACGTCGTAGATACATCCTGCCCAGATTCCTCCGCTTCGCTGTACCAAGGCTGCCCAGAGGCGCGTGTCGGCGGGCAACGACGGGTCCGGTTTCAAATCACCGCGAAGTGACCGCTGAGAAAGACGGCGGGCGCCTTCTTCGGCATCGAATACTTCTCCGTTCTCTCCCGACAAAATCTACGGTCGCTTCCAGCTTAATGCGATCCACGATAATTTCGATGAGGTCACCGTCCCGAATTTTCCCGATGGAGCCTCCGGCAAGGGCCTCGGGGGAAATGTGTCCGATGCACGCTCCGGTGGAGACTCCGCTGAAGCGGGCGTCCGTGAGCAACGCAACATGCTTTCCAAAGGGCAAATGTCTCAGCGCGGACGTGACCTCATAAATTTCCTGCATGCCCGCGCCCATAGGTCCGCTGCAAATCAAGACCACCACATCGCCTTCGTGAACTTGTTTCTCTTTTATGGCTTGAATTGCCGAGTGCTCTGAGATGAAGACTTTGGCCGGACCGCGTTTTCTGTAGACGCCATCTTCGCCAACCACTGTCGGGATCGAGAGCCGTGCTTTTGATAACGCTGCCTTCAGGTGCAAGATTGCCGACGGGGAAGCACAGGGTCGAAGTGAGTCCGCGAGACTTGGCGCGGTCGGGACTCATGATGACATCCTCGGGATCGATGCCGTCCCGCTTGGTGAGTTCGGCCCGCAATTGCTGGCGGCGCTCACTTTGCTGCCACCAGTCCAGATTCGCGTCCAATTTTTCTCCCGTCGCGGTGAGGGTATTGGTGTCGATCAATCCCGCGCTCCGCAGATGCAACATAACTTCCGGCACGGCGCCCGCAAGGAACACTTGCACGGTGGCAAAATTTCTCGGGCCGTTGGGTAGGGCGTCCACCAGGCGGGGTATCTGCCGGTTCACTCGCGCCCAGTCCGCCGCCGTCGGCCGTGGCAATCCAGCGGAGTAGGCGATGGCCGGAATGTGCAACAGAAGATTTGTGGACCCGCCGAATGCGGCATGCACCACCATGGCATTGTGAAGCGAGGCCTCGGTCAGAACTTGTTTGGTGGTGATCTTCAGTTGCTCCATGCGCAGGACCGCCCTCGCGGAACGTTTCGCCATGTCAAGCCAGATAGGTTGTCCGGATGGCGATAGCGCGGTGTGAGGTAAGGCGAGACCGAGCGCTTCGGCAACCACCTGGGAAGTCGCTGCCGTCCCGAGAAACTGGCAGCCTCCACCGGGCGTTGCACAGGTGCGGCATCCCACTTCCGCCGCGTAGTCCAGCGAAATTTGCTGATGTGCAAAGCGGGCACCTAAGGTTTGGATTTTTCCCGCGTCCTCGCCAGCTTCGGGAAGCAGCGAGACTCCCCCGGGCACAAGAACCGTTGGCAGCTCGCTACAGGATGCCAGGGCCATCATCATCGCCGGCAATCCTTTGTCGCATGTCGCGATTCCGACCACGCCCTTTCGCGTAGGAAGTGAACGGATAAGGCGGCGGAATACGATGGCGGCGTCGTTGCGGTAAGGAAGAGAGTCGAACATGCCGACGGTCCCTTGTGTGCGTCCGTCGCAGGGATCGGTGACCGCGCCGCTGAATGGGATCGCTCCCAGGGACTTCAATTCGCGGGCGGCTTCCGCGACTAATAGTCCGACTTCCCAATGGCCAGTGTGGAAGCCGAGGGCAATCGGGGTACCATCTTCTGCGCGCAAACCTCCGTGGGTGCTTAGTAAAAGAATTTCGGAGCCCAGAAGATTGTCGGGACTCCAGCCCATGCCCACGTTGAGGCTTAAGCCAAATATATTTCCCGAAGGCTGGTTGAGCAGCATCTCGGGCGACAAAGGAAGTTTGCCTGCTGGGCCCGCCGCATGCGTGGCGACCGCATTCAGCGAGGCCCCCGGAGTTTCTAAGACGGATTCGAGTGAAATAGTCGTGAGTTATTCTCCGCGTGTGATGAATCAGAACGGTGTATCCATAATACAATTCGCAGCGGGGCAACATTCATAATTAGAAAAGAGCGAATGAAACTTTATCGGATCAAAACCGGGTGCGTCGTAGAAAGTGGCGATCAATTTTATGCGGCTGGAAATGACTGGGATGCGTTGGTACGGATGGATGACCTGGAAAAATATCTTCAGAACGTTTCCGCAGGAGTTGCCCGGAGTGGGAATCCAATTTCCAACTCAGAAGAGTTGCCGCCTCCCATAGGCAGTCAGGAAGTCTGGGCCGCTGGTGTCACCTACTACCGCAGCCGGGATGCCCGCATGGAGGAAGCCAAAATCGCCGGCGGCGGAGATTTTTACGACCGCGTTTACAATGCCGAACGTCCCGAGCTTTTTTTCAAGGCGACCGCCAATCGCGTGGTCGGACATTACGGCAAAGTTGCCATCCGGCGGGATGCGAAGTGGTCGGTGCCCGAACCTGAATTAACGCTGATGGTGAGTCCGACCGGAAAAATTCTGGGATACACCATCGGCAACGACATGAGTTCGCGCGATATCGAAGGCGAGAATCCTTTGTATCTGCCGCAGGCCAAGGTTTACAACCGGAGTTGCTCGCTGGGCCCGGGCGTTCTCATCTCGTCGAAACCGCTTGCGGCATCGACGAAAATTAGTTTGGTGATTCTTCGCAGCGGCGAAGCCGTGTTTTCCGCTGACCGCGGCTTTGAGTGGATTGAAGCGAAATCCGGAAACGCTGGTCGAATATCTTTATCGCGACAATGTGTTTCCAAACGGATGTTTCCTGCTTACCGGAACCGGCATCGTGCCGCCCGATTCGTTCACGCTGAATCCCGGCGATGAAATACGCATCTCCATAGAGGGAATTGGCACATTAATTAATTTCGTCGGCTAGTTTGCAATCCTCAATTATGACTCTCCACGGAAAAAACTTTATTGGATCGCGGCTGTCATCTGGCGGCAGCAAGACATTTTTCGGATTTAATCCGCGGACCGGCGAACAACTGGAAACGGCATTTCATTGTGCCTCGGCCGAGGAAATTGATCGGGCTATGAATCTCGCAGCCGACGCTTTCCCGGTCCTTCGAGAAAGTTCGCCGGAGACTATCGCCGGATTCCTGGAAAATATCGCTACCGAAATTGAAGCTCTGGGCGATGAGTTGATCGAGCAGGCAGCGCTCGAATCAGGACTAGGAAAAGACCGTCTGACGGGGGAGCGAGGCAGAACGGTTGGCCAACTACGGCTGTTTGCCAGCGTGGTAAAAGATGGTTCCTTCGTCGATGCGCGGATTGATTCCGCATTGCCCGACCGCAAGCCGCCCCGTCCAGATATTCGGCGCATGCTGATTCCGATTGGGCCGGTGGTTGTTTTCGGCGCCAGCAATTTCCCGCTGGCGTTTTCGGTTGCCGGAGGAGATACGGCGTCGGCGCTGGCGGCGAAGAATCCAGTAGTGGTCAAGGGACACCCGGCACATCCCGGTACATCGGAATTGGTGGCCGGCGCAATTGTGCGGGCGGTGAATAAATCTGGACTGCCCGAGGGAACTTTTTCATTGCTCAACGCGGTCGATCCCGCAACCAGCATTGCGCTGGTGACGCATCCCTCGACGAAAGCTGTGGCCTTTACCGGATCAGAACGGGCAGGGCGTGCGATTTTCGACGCGGCTGCACAGCGTCCAGAGCCGATTCCAGCTTACGTCGAGATGGGTAGCGTAAACCCGGTGTTTCTGCTTCCCGGCGCCATGAAAGAGCGAGGCGACACGATCGTTCAAGGATTGGTGAGCTCTATCAATCTCGGCTCGGGCCAGTTCTGCACGTGTCCCGGACTGATTTTTGGAATTGGAGATGAGCAATTCTCTGGTTTTCGCGACAAACTGGTTGAGACGTTCGAACAAAGCAAGCCAGGGGGAATGGTTCATTCGAATGTATTGAAAGGATATGCGCAGTCCGTAAAACGCGTGGAAAGCGCGCAAGGAGTTAAAGCGAACCGGTCTGCTCACGCGGCAGACGCGCAGAAGACCGAAGCTGCTCCGGTTCTGTTTGAGACGGACGCGTCAACCTGGTTAGGCGATGAGTCTCTTGCGCAAGAGGTTTTTGGGCCGAGCGCGATTTTGATTCGCAGCCAATCGAAAGATGAGTTGTTGAAGGCGGCGAACGCCTTGCCGGGAACGTTAACGGCGACTATCCACGGAACGCGCTGAGGATCTGCGGGAGCATCGGGATTTGGTTTCGGTGCTGGAAAATAAGAGTGGGCGTCTGGTCTTTAACGGCTATCCGACGGGGGTTGAAGTCAGCTACGCAATGCATCACGGAGGCCCTTATCCGGCGACGGCCGATGCCAAATTTACTTCCGTTGGAACTGCCGCGATTCTGCGATTTCTGCGTCCCGTTTGTTACCAGAATTTTCCGGATGAATCGTTGCCGCTCGAACTTCAGGCAAAGAATCCGAGAAAAATCTGGCGGATGGTCGATGGACAGCTCAGCCGGGAATAAATAACTAAACCGTCTTCGACCGCACATACGAAGTAAGGCTGGTTTGATAAATCAGCGTTGAAACCCGGATACAGCCAGGCGTTCCCACTCTGTTTCAATTCAAAATAATATTGCAACGGAAACTTCGAATCGGTGTAGCTGCCGGGGATCACTCCATGAAAGGTTCCGCTCCTCTTTTCCATGTCGACTTGCTGATAGCGTTCCGCCTGATTCACGTGGCGATAAAAAAGCCCGATAGAGATCTTCGGACTGTTTCCTCGGGGTGAAATTGTCAATTCACAATCCTGGCCGGGAACAAAATGCGCGGGTGGCGTGTGAACGCACTCGATAGAATTTCGATGCGGACGGCTCAAGACTTCGGCAATTGCTGCGCGAATCTGTTCCGTCTGCGGGCCCCCTGATTGAAGGTTTTCCAGCCGCTTCGACATTTCCGCCAGGTCGGCGTCGATTGCAGGAAGACGATCCAGCCAGTGCCCGCGTTGATAGGGATGCGGTCCATAGCTGATGTCACGAGAATAAGATTTAGCGTTATTGGCTAATTCTGCCCAAGTATTTCTGGCGCGACGATAAGCCGCGAGCGATTCCTGTAACGCCGCACGATCCCCGGTCTGTTCGTATATCGCGTATAGCGTGCCACTGCGCAGCTTCGCCGCGAAGAAGCTGTCCCAGGCCGATCTGAATTGTCACGTCAATCTTTATTCTGCGGAACTCTGCGCCATCTGGTACCGACACTTGGCGTTCCGCGAGATGTAGAGATTTCGCCGAAGCATCGGCGCAGATCTTCCAGCCATTGCGCAACTTCCACGGGAGAATATTTTCCGGAACGGTTCCCGCTCAAAAGTTCGGCGGCAAAGTCTGACATCCGCGAAAACATTTGCGGATCCAGCGGACTCACGTTGCTGAATATCTTGGGAGCCGGAGTATCGCCGTAAGGATAGCCACTAGGGACGACCATGGACTGATTGGTATAAAACTCCGGATCATAAGTATCGTTTGCGGCGGACGGCAGGTGAGCGGTTGTAACCAACGGCAGTATTCGAGTTGCGGTTGCGAGCGCCGACTCGACCGCCATCGCTCCGGCACGAAACTGTTTGCGCAACGGGCGGCGCCAGACTTCGGCATCGGTCTCGGCGTTATAGAGAAGACGTCCCCAGACGCGATAGGTGCAGAGATATTTCTGCCAATCCCAGTGGGGATTCAACGAAGAGTCGGCGTATGCGCAACGACCACCCTAACACCGGATCCTCTCCGTCCTTTGAAGGTGAGCGGTTCATAGAGTTCCACTCCGTTGCTCCCGCAGAAGCGAAAAGCTCGCGCATGGGCCGCCGTGGTCAATGGATCCCCCCAAAGCAGGAAGCGGTGAGTGCCCGGCCAGATGCGGTAGATGAGACTGTAAGGACGATCTTCGCGCAGGAAGTCGGCGTATCCATAACGGGTGAAACTTCGCGTCCCGCTGCTCAACGCGAAAAACGATTGCGGACTCGCAGACTCTTTCGGGAGCTCCAGTTCGCGAATCGCAGTTTGCTGATAGGGCATTCCCATATGCTCAGCCCAATATTTCGGCGACAGACGAATCGGCATCCCGGTGGCACTTGCATTGTCGATCATGGTCTGGTCGAGGCCTTTGGTATGAAGGTCGATTTCGACCTTGCGCCCGGATAAAGGGATGCCGCCGAAAACTGTTTTCCAGAAGCCGTAGCTGCCCTCTGGAACTCCACTCTCGCCATGGGTTCGCAGAGTGACTCCGCCAATTGCCGGACAAGCTTTCAGTAATGCAGTGAGCGCGTCCCTACAATATGCGGCATGATTTTCTGCCGTGAGTCCTTCGATGGTGTAATTGGGATGAGGACTGTCTTTCCACTGATAGCCATGGGTCCAGAGGCCCAGTTGAAAATCGAGGCCATGAGCCGCTGCTTCTCGCGCTGATGAATTGCAGGGTAGCGAGATTCTGATCACGCTCCGCATCGGGCAAATTCACTGCGCGCACGTTATACCCCGGAACTGACAACAGAAATGGATACGCGAAAAGCAGGTAGGAATCGGTAACGTCCTGAAGGAAGTCGTAGCCTATTCCGAAATTGAGCGTGAAGCGGTTGAACCGATTCGTAGCCAGCATCGAAAAATAAGCGGGCCACATCTCACGGTCGTGAAACCATGACTTGTCTTCAATGTCGCTGACGAAAGATCGCCCGATGCTGCGGACTTCCGTGAATGGCTTCTCGGAAATCGAGGAGACGGACTTCAAAGCACGCAGAGGATCGTCGGCAAATTCCACTCGATCAGCCAGTTCATGGAGGGCATAGCTGAGGCCGCGGGCATCGATTCCACACGCCAGCAAAACTGGGCGTCCGGCAAGCTTCGTGGGAATTAACGCCAAAGATTCGGGTGAGTTGAGGGCCGATAGAGAGGCATGACTTAGCGTGTCGATGGCCTGCGGGAGATTAGAACTTGCAACCAATATGCAGAAGTCAGCCGAGATGGGATGTTCAAGGGAATCCAGTTCTCGAAGTGTGATGCCGCGTTGCGAGAGAGCGCTGCTGAGATGTTCGACAGCTCTCCGCACGGGTTCTGACGAGGCGATTGGATCAGCGGGGTCACGCAGCAAGCACACCGTTGCGCCGGACTGGCTCATTGCTGACGGACCGATGCCCAATGCTCCAACGGACAGCGCGGAGAGCTGGAGAAAGTTTCGTCGGGATAGATGTTTCTTTTTCATGGCAAAGGCCGGAACCGAAGTACCTTAAAACATTCTCACGAAAAAACATAATGCACGGTTAGTACACACGCCACTGGGTCATATTGTGCTTCCCTTGTTAGGATAGGCTTTCGCTTTACGCGCCCGTCGCGCTTAATTTGACGGTTTGGAGAAGGTAACGTGCAAAACCTATCGTCCCGCAGTTCGGGTAACATTACCGCGGCTTTTGCTTACGTGACGTTCATCCCCGCGATTGTCTTTTTATCCCTGGAACGATTCCGGCATGACCGCTTTATCAGATTCCATTCGTTCCAGTCGATTTTTCTAACCGTCGGGACCTTAGTGCTGGGCGGGCTTTTGCGAATTCTATTCGCGTATCTAATCCCGATACCGTTCATGATCGCGATTCTGATTGCTGTAATTATCTTCCTCGGATGTTTTTTCCTGTGGCTGGTACTGGTAGTAAAAGCGCTTCAAGGCGCTGCAATTTAAGCTGCCATTAGTTGGAGATTTTGCCGAAATGAAAGCGAATAGCTAGTTTTCCCTACGCAGTAGGTCGAGTTATCTGACAGAACCATTGGTGCAAAGCCGGAGTCTATTTGCTTTCGGTGGGGCGGGGAATTCAGGTAGTCTGCTTATTCGCATTCGGCGCCAGTGGAAGGTATTGAGATTTGAAGGTTAAGGTTTGCTATCACGATAAATGTTTTGACGGGGCGTCATCCGCCGCGCTATTTTCGCGCTTTTATCGCGAACGAATTCGGGGCGATGTGGATTTTGTTTACTCCGGACTGCTGCACCGGGCAGGCGCGCTTTTCGAAGACGTCACATTCGATGGCGATGAAAATGTGATTGTCGACTTCAAGTATTCCAGTTCCCCCAAAATCACCTGGTGGTTTGATCATCATCAGAGTGCATTTTTAAGTCCCGCCGATGCCGCCCATTTTGAACAGGATCAAAGTAACCGGAAGTTTTACGATCCGGACTTTAAGTCGTGCACGAGCTTTATTGCCATGATCGCGGAACAAAGATTTGGCTTCGATCCAAAACCCGTCGCGGAACTAGTGCAGTGGACCGACATCATCGACGGCGCAATGTATCAAGACGCTCAGACCGCCGTGGAGATGAAAGCTCCTGCCATGAAAATTACCATGGTGATCGAGTCCTCAAAGGACCCCGAGTTGATCCCGCGACTGATTCCCCTGCTGGCAAGCAAGCCACTCGCTGAAGTGTTGCAGGAGCCATTCATTGCGGCGTTGCTTCCGGGATTGCTCGAACGGCACCAGGAATCTATTGCCATTCTGAAACAGCGCATTACATCCGAAGATGGGACTTTGGTCTTCGACGTCACCGACCAGGACCTCGAAGGCTATAACAAATTTGTCCCTTACTATTTGTGTCCCGAATCCATTTACAGCGTGGGATTGAGCAAAAGTAAGTTTCGCGTCAAAGTCTCCGTGGGATCAAATCCGTGGGCGCCGAGCGAACCCACCGTCAACCTGGCCAAGGTTTGTGAGCGTTATGGCGGCGGAGGACACATGCGTGTGGGAGCAATTTCGTTTGATGTCACGCAGCATGAAGTAGCGCGCAAAGCCGCCGAAGAAATTGTGCATGAACTTCGCGCCAGTGTGCGGGCGCAATAATGTTACTCGCGAGTATATTGTTCATCCGTGCGCGTATCCGGACACTAGTCCGCCGGTTCCCGTCAGGGTCTGGGAGATAATGAGAGTATGAGGGCTGTCGTAGAGTCCCGGGCGCTCTTGCCTCCGCATGACAAGCGCGCACATCTCAAGGTTTTACGCGCCGTAGCTTCGCTGGAGCTGGTTAAGGGCTTGATTGTCCTGGCTGGCGGTTTCGGAATTCTTTTCCTGGTGCATAAAGATACGGGGGACGTGGCCGATTGGTGTCTATCCGTGCTTCATATAAGTCCCGACCATCATTTTGCCCAAGTGTTTTTGGATTGGGCGGACGCTCTAACGGCGCAAAAATTGTGGGCCGTCGCCGGCGTCGCTGCTGTCTATTCCATCCTGCGTTTTATCGAGGCCTACGGCTTATGGCGGGCCCGGGCGTGGGCTGAGTGGATCGCGCTCATTTCTGGAACGCTTTATGTTCCGTTCGAAGTCATGAGATTGATGCACAGGGTGAACCTGTTTCATTCCGCTTTATTGATTGTGAATCTCGCGGTGGTCTTCTATATGGCTTTTGTGTTGTTTGAGGCGCGCGGGCAGAAAAACAAATTTAGAGAAACCTGAGCGGTTCGAACCTGCAAAGCGTCTCAAAGGTGAAGAGCGCAGCTCCAAAAGTTCTGGAAGCTGCGCTTTCTGTTTATGTCTTCCGTTACTGCTATTGAACACTTACCGGAGCTGGCGTGCTGCTTACTCCATTCAGGTTCGCTGTGATCGCAGTGCTGGTTCCGGACGCAACCCCAGTTGTAAGACCAAAGCTGTCCACTACTGCGCTGGTTACGTCGCCTGAAGTCCATGCAACCTGGCCGGTGAGGTTCTGGGTGGTGCCGTCGCTGAAGGTGCCGATGGCGTTGAATTTCTGAGTCGTGCCAGCCGAAATCGTCGCGCTGGACGGAGAGATTGCGATCGAAACCAATGTAGCGTTGGTTACGGATACAGTGGCTGATCCGACTATCGGGTTTGAAGTGCCGAAGGATGCCGATATGGTTGTGGTTCCAAGCGGTGTTATACCGGTAACCGTTCCTTTACTGCCGGTGGCGTTGCTTACGGTCGCCGCCGAAGCTGTTGAGGACGTCCAGTTTGCCGCCGCAGTCATATCCTGAGTGCTGCCATCGGCGAATGTGCCGATCGCGGTGAGCGAGGTCTGGATTTGTGCTGGAACACTTGAAGCTGCTGGCGTCACAGCGATGGACACCAAGGGTGACGATTCTACAACCAGAGTGGCCAGGTTACTGGTGATTCCGTTCATTGTGCCGGAGACCGTGGCGGAGCCGGCGGTTTGTGCGGTGACCTGTCCGTACCATGTGATGGTTGCGGTATTTGACGGGCTGCCCGAGATTGCCCATGGCAATACAAAGTTCAGGTTTTGAGTTGTTCCGTCATCGAAAGATCCAACGGCATTGTATTGCAGGGTTGAACCCGGAGCCAGGAACGCAGAAGCCGGCGATATTGTGATTCCATGTGAGGTTCGCGGAGGAAACGTTGAGTTGAGCAGTCCCGGTTACAGAGTTTAGAGCACGCGCTAATGGTTGCGCTCTGGCCGGAGCGTGATCGCCGACGCTATACCTTTGCTTCCGATTATATTTCCTACGGTCGCAATAGTTGGGTCGCTTGAACTCCATGCCACGTCGGTCGAAATCACCTGAGTTGTACCATCGTTGAACGATCCCGTTGCGACGAACGTAGTCTGAGTGCCAGGAGCGATGGTGGTGACTGAGGGTGAAACTGAGATGGACGTTAGAGTCGCGGAAGTGACATTTAAGTTCACAGATCCGTTGGCCGATCCTAAACTTGCGGTTATGGAGTAAAGGCCAACGGTTACGCCGCGGAATCCGCCAGGCACGGTTGGTGTCAACCCGGTGGAAGGTGAAGGTGTCCAAGTGACCTGCGAAGTAACGTCTCTGGTGCTGCCGTCGCTGAATAAGCCGATTGCGGTGAAACGGGTTGAAGTTGTCTGAGCGATTGTCACGTTGCCCGGCTGAATCGTGAGTGACAAGATATTCGCGGCAGTGACGTTTAGAGTCAGCGTTTGGTGAATGGCGCCTGAGGCTGCTCTGATTGTGGTACTGCCGACGCTACGCCCGGTGACCACACCGCTAACAGTGATCGTAGCGACACCCGTCGTCGAAGAACTCCAAGACACCGAGTTGGTGATGTCCTGAGTGGCTCCATCCGAATACGTTCCGGTTGCCGTGAATTGCTGAACAACATACAGCGGAATCGCCGGACTGTTGGGAGTGATTGCGATGGATGTAAGAGTTCCATTGTTAATGGTGAGAGTGAATAGAGCCGGAGGGACTGAGCCCGACGTTGCGGAAATTATGGTAGTGCCGGTAGCTAGGGCGTGAGCGAAACCTTGCGTGCTGCTGATAGTGGCCTTGGTTGTATCCGATGAAGCCCAGGTAACGGATCGGGTGATGTCCTTAGTACTGCCGTCGTTATAAGTTCCGGTCGCTGTGAACTGTTGATTGGTATTCGGTTCCACCGCAGAAAAAGGAGCAGTGATCGCGATAGAAACCAAAATTGGAGTCACAGTCAGTAAAGTGGACCCGCTGACCGTGCCCGAGGTAGCCGAAACCGTAGAGGCTCCGGGAAGTTGCGAAGTGGCAAGGCCGTTGGCGGCGATGGTTGCCACGGTTGAATTCGATGAGTTCCAGGTGACAGCGCCAGTGATGTCTTGCGTGGTGCTGTCGCTGTAAGTTCCGGTGGCCTTGAATTGTTGAGTAACTCCTGAGGCAACGGACGGAGTGGCGGGAGTAACCGAGATGGACGTTAGGCTTGCGGAGCCGACGTTCAAATTGCCACTGTCGCTAACGGTTCCGACTGAGGCGGAGATCGCGGCTGTGCCTTGGGCTTTGCCGTTGGCGACTCCTGGGCTTGCGATTACTGCGACCGATGGCGATGCGGAATTCCATGTCGCTGTGTTAGTCAGGTCCTGAACGCTGTTGTCGCTATAAGTGCCCATCGCGTGGAACTGTTGCATTGAGCCGGCTGGAACTGAAACGTTCTTCGGATTAACCGCCAGGGATTGCAAGACAGCGGCATTGACGCTGAAATTCAAAGTGTCAGAAACCGAACCTAAAGTTGCGGTGACGACGCAGGCTCCGCGGAGGTTTGTGGTAGCCACCCCCCCGCCCGCGATGGTCAGAACGCTCGAGTTCGAAGAACTCCATGAGACCAAGGTCGTAAGATTCTGGGTGCTGTTGTCGCTGTACTTTCCGGTCGCAGTGAACTGCACCGTAAGACCCGCGGGAACCGACGAACTGGATGACGTAACCTGAATAGACTTCAAGGTCGCGCCGGGCGGAGTGGTGCTGCCGTTGTTCATGGAACTCGATCCGCCGCCGCTGCCGCACGCGGTAAGTATCGCCAGAAAAATAACGGGAACGCATCGCAATAACTTAGTCATTCAATATGCCTCGCTAGAATCAAAAATCGTGGCGCAGATAAATCTGCCGGGGGAAGAAGGTGAAAAATCACCTGTGCTAGTGCCAAAAGCGGGGAGTTATTCACTACTTACATAGCAAGGGGGTGACCATTCGGGAATTTTCGCCAAAGGGATTAGCTTCAACGAATTAGACCAAATGGAATATCGTAGAGAGGGACAGAAGTGAAATGCTTTTCCCACGGCAGTGGAAAAACATAGCTCAGGGGAAGGGCAGTAACCTTACCGGCAAGTTACTTGCGGATAATTAGTAATGCGCCGGGCTTTCAGACAAGCTGCGGCTGTATTCATCGAGTTTTACGCAGCGGGCTTAAAGACTACAGGTTGCTAAGATTAATATGGTGTCATCTCTGTGAGGCCCCGTAGCTCAGATGGATAGAGCAGCGGTTTCCTAAACCGTTGGCCGGGTGTTCGAGTCACCCCGGGGCCACCACATCCTTCTGACTTATTAGTGAAGTTCACAGGAAAGTGTCGCGGGCACGTCCTCGAGGTTTGGTCTCGACCGGTGAGGCAAACTGTGGAAATAGTTTTCCTATCTTCATTTCTTATGCCCTCGAAAGCCCTCCGCCACCTTCGTTTTCAATAGCTTCCAGAACCCGGCAATGTGGCCAGCCAATTGCACTTTCCGATTGTGAGATTCTCTCTTATCATCCCCCCTGAGGAGAAGCATCTGGCCAGAGGTGAAGTTTTTGAAATATTCGCAGATGGATGATGTACGCAGGCGGAGAACTCCACGCCGGCGCCGCGGCCAGAAAGCTTTAATTTTCGCTTACCTGCTGACAATCGTAGCGATGGCGGCTGGGACCGCTCTGCATGTTTACTTTCCGTCCAGGACTTCCATTAATGGCGTAAATATCTCGTGGGCCAAAGGCCTGCTCGATCCCGAAGTGGCGGCCGTATTGGCTTCGTCCACTGCTGTGGTACCGGAACCGGCCGCAGATCGCGTCGTCTATCCTTATTCAGTTATTCCTGGTGGAGTTCGCAATTCTGAAGACCTAAAACAAAGCGTTCAGCGCGACGGTGTGGTTCGCGATCATTACGCTGGATTTGATTTCACCAAAGCTCATGTGATCGAGGTGCAGGAGCCCAGGTTGGTGTATTTGTCCTACCGCATCGGGGACAAGATTTTTTGGACTGCTAAAAAAATCAGCCTGCACAAGGGCGAGACCTTAGTCAGCGATGGTCACATGACCGCGCGTGGGCGTTGCGGAAACCAGGTATCGGTATTGCCGCAGAAAAATATTTCAAAGCAAGAACCCGTCAGCGAAAGAGTTTGAACAACCGATGGCCGGCGGCAGTTCCATGCAGTCGCCGTTTCCGGAAAACTTTAATTCGGCCCTTACTGCGCGAAATTTCGGGCCGGGATTTGTACCCGGAGGGCCTGCGGGTTCGCCCTCATCGGGACCTGGCGGATCTGGATTTCCCGGCGGCTTCCTGCCGATTGGCTCCCCAATAGTCCCGGGGGGATGTAAACCCAGTCGGCAACCTGACGACTTGTGAAAACAGTACAGTCCCGACCCCGCCGACGGGACCTGTTCCGCCTTCAGTTCCAGTTCCAGAGCCCGGCACTATCAGCCTGATTTTGTCTGAATTAGCCGCCGCAATCGCCGCCCGAACAGTGGTGCTAAAGCTCCGTCGCACCCATTCCAGATAACTCGCTTTCGCGCGCCTCCATCTGTACCGGAGAAGCTCGAGGCTTTAGTTTCAACCGCGGCTAATCAACTTGGCCTAATTTGCCGAACTAGACAAGATGGGTCATGTTTAAAAGTTCAAGTAAAGGTTACATTGTTCCTTCTGAGGCGGTGTCGGCGTGAGACCTTGGCTAGGCGCAATCTTACTATTCGTGTGTCTGCTGCTGGTCACCCATGCCGCTCATGGTCAAACCGCTTGCGGGCCGCCAGAGTTCAACTGTTCCAGATCCGACCTTGTAACCGCACAATTGCCTCAACGTATTCCGAATGTAGGCGCGCAATTTGGGGCCGGTAAGGTCATCAAAGACCCGGACTTCAAGAATCCCATCAGTCGATGCACTGACGCAGGCACGCTGGCGACCCCTTTCTCGATACAGGTAACTCCGAGTGGAGGCAGCGAAGACAACATTTGGAACCAGAATTCAACTTTCCTCACTGTTTCCGACACCGGCGGTCGGAATTACGTGATGAATTTTGACCCGGATACCATGGTGTGTTCGTATACGAAGTTTGAATTTACTGGTTCTTCCAGCTGGAGCTACGTGAATCCCTTGGTCCTGTTCAATGTAATAGGAACCCAATTGGTTTCGTGGACCTTTGCGCCCGCGCCCACTACGGCGAAACCGGTAAAGGCTGTGATCGCAGATTTCGCGAATATCCTGCCTTCTGGCTTTCTGGTTACGTGGCACGCGCCCTTAAGCCAAAGTGACGACGACCGCACCTTTATGACCGCCTATTCGGACGCTGGATTTCAGGGCACGGGAGTGTTTGCGGTCCTTTACCGGGTTGGACAGGGATACCGCCTCTACAACACAGCCACCGGAGTAGTGAGTGGTTCGTGGGGCACCACCGGAACAATTTCGAAGATGAACTTCAGCCTGCACGAGGTGAAATTAAACAAGAGCGGCCTATGGGCTACCTTGTCAAAGGCCACCTGCTTTGCCGGAGATTGCCTTACCGTTGGGCCCCCGCTGTGGGAGGTGGATACCCTGAACATTAACGAGTGCACGCCTTCCTGCAAGGGTCACAATTATCCAGGCTACAACTCAATCGTGGACGGTAATGAGCAGCAGTTCGGACAATTTAATACTCGGCTGATGGGAAATGTTCTATCGTTCAAACCGGTGGCGATAGGACTCCCAATCGTTAGGTCGCTGGTGTATGACACTCATGCTTCATGGCAGAATGGCGATCCGGCGGATAGTCTCCCGTTCATTGTGACCTTCGCCACGCCGACTAGTCCCTTTCCGGGGCCGCTCTTGAATGAGGCAGTGGCATATATGAAAGATGGCACGGTACGCCGTTTCTTTCATACCTTCATTACCGGACGGTCAACTAATTTTCGCGCCAAGTATGCGATTGCGGCGGTTTCACAAGACAGTCACTTTCTCGCCTTTAGTTCGGACTGGCAGAACACCCTTGGGTTCGACGTCAAAGGCGTGCAGAGAGTGGATGTATTCGTCGGCAAGCTTCAATAATTAGTTGAATTAGAGATGGAATATTCCGCAACAAATTCCTTCGCGTTCTTCTTCCCCGCGACACACTGATTTGCATCATAGTGTTTCTCCCTTATGCCCCTCGCGATAGCGTTTGATATGGATGGCACTTTAGTGGACTCGGTCGATCTCCATGCAGAGGCCTGGCATGAGGCTCTGAAACATTTTGGGCATGACATTCCGACGGAAAAAATCCGCAGTCAGATAGGAAAGGGCGGGGATAAGTTGCTGCCAGCGTTTCTACCCAAAGAAGAAGTGGAGACAAAGTCGGAGGAGATCGAGAAATATCGAGGGAAGTTGTTTGAAAAAGATTACCTGCATCGGGTGAAGCCATTTCCAAAAGTTCGGGAACTGTTTGAAAGAATCAAGGCCGATGGCAAACAGATTGCGCTGGCTTCTTCTTCCGACAAGAAACAATTAAAGAAGCTGAAAGAGATTGCGGATATTACCGATCTGGTGGACTGCGAAACGTCGGCTGATGATGTGGAGAGGTCGAAACCGGATCCTGACATTTTTCACGTTGTCTTGCAGCGCCTGGAACCCATCCAAGCCAAAGACTTGATCATGGTCGGTGACACGCCTTACGACGCCAGTGGCGCTGCCAGAGCGGGTGTGCGGACGGTTGGAGTATTGTGCGGTGGCTTCGAGGAGAGCGGTTTGAAAGCGGCGGGCTGCGTCGCCATATATCGCGATCCTGCAGATTTGCTTGAGAATTACGAGCGATCGCCGCTAGCCTAATGCCTTCAACGGTGTACGCATTGTTGCGTTGTGGAAGGCCTCTCGCATGAACGACCGCCCGCGAAATGCCCTTGACGGCGTAGCTTTGAAGAGGGCACTATATCGTTTTACCGGAGCTTCTGTACATAGTTCCCCTTCCCTGTCAGCCCTGACAGCAGCTTCGAAGTGATCTGCTGCGCATTCATGTAGGAGCATTTTGGATGGTTGTCGGACCCATGCGTCTGCTGGTTTTTATTTTCGCTGTCTCAATCGCCAGCTCTTCGCAAATCCCTGTGCATCGATTGATCACGGCTCCGGTAAATGAACACCAGTTGGCCGTCCTCACGGGGAAATACGCATCCGCTGGCTCGCGCTCAGTTTGATCAAGGCGCGGCGCCTCCCAACCTTCCCATGAATCGCATGCTGCTGGTTTTGAAACGCAGCGACGATCAGGAGAATGCATTACGGACATTGTTAGACCAGCAACAGGACAAAAATTCACCGCAATATCACCGCTGGTTGACGCCGGAGGATTTTGGAAAGCAATTTGGGCCTTCGGACGATGACATTCAGCAAGTGACTTCGTGGTTGACGGCGCACGGATTTGAGATTGCGAAGGTCAGTAAAGGCCGGACCATAATCGAATTTTCGGGAACTGCGGGACAGGTACAAGAGGCGCTGCACACGGCGATCCACAAATATTCGGTCACAGGAGAACAGCACTGGGCCAACTCCAGCGACCCGCAAATTCCCGCCGCGCTGGCGCCCGTAGTTGCGGGCGTATTTACTCTGCACAATTTTTTGAAGAAGCCGCAAATTCACATGGTCGAGCAAAAGATCGCCGCCAAGATCGGCTCCAGCGGGAAACCGGAATTCACCGGCTCGACGGGCTTGCACGCTTTGACGCCGGCGGACTATGCGGTTATCTACAATTTTGGTTCACAGGCCCCGACTGGCTTCAATTCGACGATCGGAATTGCGGGAAGATCCAATATCAATCTATCAGGACGTGTCGACGTTTCACAGCCTGATGAACGACGGAGCAAGCCAGTTGCAGGTACTGTTGAATGGGCCCGATCCGGGCGATCTTGGGGTGGCGAGGAGGCTGAAGCGGTCTTGGATTCGACCTGGTCGGGAGCCGTAGCGCCGGGAGCAATCGTGAGCCTGGTGGTTTCGGCTTCCACCAATACCACGGATGGAGTTGATCTCTCCGAAGCTTACATTATCGACAACAATCTCGCGGATGTGATGAGCGAAAGTTTTGGCGCTTGCGAGGCGGATTTTACTGCCTCCGAGGCGGCAGGTATTTCGAGTTTGGCGCAACAAGCCGCCGCACAGGGAATCACATACACGGTTTCAACTGGCGACTCGGGCGCGGCGGGATGCGACAATCCCAATTCCGAAACTGTTGCCTCACGTCCGGCTTCGGTTAACGTCCTCGCGTCAACGCCGTACACGGTCGCGGTGGGCGGCACCATGTTCAATGAAAACGGACAGAACAGCCTTTACTGGAATGCCACCAATATCCATCCACCCGCGAGTCAGCAATTTCCTATATCCCCGAGAAAGTTTGGAACGAGAGTTGTGTTGGGGCGCAATGCGGATCGCCGCCGCCGGCATTTGGGCCGGGGGCGGTGGCTGCGAGCATCTACGTCCCAAAGCCGGCGTGGCAAGCGGGCTTTGGCGACGCCGCGAGAGACATTCCCGATGTGTCCCTTACCGCGGCTGGCCATGACCCCTATCTGATATGCCTGGATGGGTCATGCACGCCAAACTCACAGGGATCATTTTTCTTCCAGGGAATCGCCGGCACTTCCGCAGCTGCACCTTCCTTTGCGGGAATTATGGCGCGAGTCGTATCGAATACAGGGTCACGCCAGGGACAGGCCGATTATGTTCTTTACAAGCTGGCAGCGAACGAAACTTTTTCGCAATGCAATGGCTCGACGCCAGGCGGGATTCAGAGCGGGCAGCACTTGCGTATTCAACGACACTACGGTGAGCAATAACTCCGTGCCTGGCGATGTGGACTATGGTTCGGCCAACGCGAAATATCAAAGCTCTACCGGCTACGACCTTGCCACCGGACTGGGATCGGTTAATGTCGCGAACTTATTGAACGCATGGAGCAGCGCTGTTTTTAATCCCACCTTCACTACCGCTTCATTTACCCCCGTTACCGGGGTTCATGGGGAGGCAATCAACATAAACGTCAGCGTAGGTGGGAATAACGGAGGCAAACCCACCGGGTCGGTGCGGATTCTTCAAAACGTTTCGACTTTCGACTCCGGACGATTTGTACCGCCCATTCTTACTCTGGATGCTTCGAGTTCGGCAACCGCTACGACTAATTTGTTGCTGGGCGGAAGTTATCCCATTTCCGCTCATTATGTCGGCGATGGAACTTACGCCGCAAGCGACTCGACCCCGGTGATGATGAACATTCAGCCAGAACCCAGTACGACCAGCTATTTCCCTGTTTGTGAAGGACGCGAATGGCAACGTTATTCCTTACGCGGGAGGTACTTACGGCACCGGATTTTATGTAAAAGCAGTTGTCACGGGGAAATCCGGGTTCGGGCTTGCCAACCATTCTCTGTAGATTTTTATGATGGCGGTGTTATTTTCACTGGCGCGACCTTTAGATCGAACGGGAGTCGCAACATCGGGACCGATCTATTATTTCGCCCGGCCATCATTCCGTTAGCGTCTCGCTATATCGGCGACCGAAGTTTCAATCCGAGTGTTTCATCGGCCATCCCATTCACGATTACCCAAGCCTCTTCCACGACGACGCTTTCTTCTGAGGCCCACTCAGCAAGGCGTGACGCAATGACGGCCATTGTCGGTCGCCAGGAACCGTAATGATTATCCGACCGGCACCGTCACTTTCTATTCCGGAAGCCACCCTCTGGGTACCGTGCCTGCTCACGCAAACCGTATCAGGGGAGTGCGAGTTTAGGCGCAGGAAGCAGATTTGACTGAAAACCAATTGCCGGATGGAAAATACTCGTTTACGGCGTCTTACAGTGGGGATACCAACTATCTTACCTCGACATCCCCTGTGGTTAATTTTTCAATGCAACCCGACTTCGTTTTAAGTCTATTGAGCAACAGTGCCAACATTCCAGTCCGGGTCAGCAAGCAGGCATACTCATGGCCGTGCAATACAACGATGGCTTTGCGGGAACGGTTTCATTCGCGTGCTCGGGACTGCCCAGCGAGTCCACATGCACAGCTCCATCCCTCAACGCGAGTGGGGAAACTGAAATAACCATAACTACTAAAGGCAGCGGTTTCCTCCGCGCTGAGAAGGAACTATGGCTTGTGGACGACCTTCGGCATGACCTTCGCAGGCCTCTTCTTATTGGGCGGACCTTACAAATTGTCGGGGGCTTCCTCCAGGCGTCGGCAGGGAAGTGTTGTTCTGCTATTTGTCATTGCCACTCTATTGTGTGGAATAGCATGCGGTGGGGGCAGCGGCACCACTAGTAGCGCTGGATCAACTACGCCAGTGACACACATTGATCCTGGCACTCCGCCAGGGACTTATACCGTGACCGTAACCGCGAGTTCGGGTACGTTGAGCCATTCCACGAGCCTTACGCTAATCGTTCAATAGTCTTGCTTTCCGAAAAAAGGGTCAGCCGCGGAAATCGGTTCTTTCTTTTTCTGTTTCTTTTGTAACGGCTGGCGGCTGCTTCAATTCCAGCAGCTTGCGGATTCTTCGGACCTCGAGGAAGGCCAAAGATGTCATAACGCAAATCACGCTCGCGAACATGATCACTACGATAGCGTCCATTGTCTTTGGCTCCCTATCCTACCTGAGACAAGCTTAATTTCGCGCTCAAAATAAAGAGCAAGGTTAGATCGTCTCTCACCCGTCTTTCCTCGTGAGTATCAGGAAACGTATAATGAAAGCTAATGCCGAAATATTCTATTGTGGTTCCCCTGCATGACGAGCAGGAGAATGTTACCGACCTCTACGACCGGCTCAAAGCAGTCATGGAAGTGAATGGCGAGAGTTTCGAAATCGTCCTGGTGGATGACGGATCGCGTGACCGCACCTTTCATCTGCTGCGCGAAATTGCGGCCATAGACAGCCGGGTGACGGTGGTGAAATTGCGCCGCAACTTTGGGCAGACCTCGGCCTTGGCGGCTGGTTTCGACCACGCGCGTGGAGAATATGTGATCGCCATGGATGGCGACCTTCAGCACGATCCCGCGGACATCCCGCTGTTTCTGGAGAAGATCAGCGAAGGCTATGACATTGTCAGCGGCTGGCGCAAAGTGCGGATCGACAATTTCTGGCTGCGCCGCATTCCTTCGCGATGCGCGAACTGGCTGATGGCGAAGTTGAGCGGAGTCAGCATTCATGATTTCGGCACCACATTCAAAGCCTATCGGCGTGACATTCTGGAGCAGATTCCGCTTTATGGCGAGATGCATCGCTTTATTCCGGCCCTGGCCTCGTGGCATGGCGCGTCCATCTGCGAGGTTCCGATACGAAATGTGAATCGCGAGCGCGGCGTTTCTCACTATGGTATCTCGCGGACCGTCCGGGTATTTTTTGACTTAATTACGATCCGGTTTCTGCTGCGATATCTTTCCCGTCCGCTGCATTTCTTCGGTTCGCTGGGAATGTTGAGTATTTTTTCCGGATCAGCCGTGACCACGTGGTTGTTGGTGGAGAAATTCCTGCATCATTCGGAGGTGATGCAACAACACGGCCCCCTGATGATTTTTGCGGCGGTCTTGCTGCTGGCCGGATTCAATATGCTCGCCGTCGGATTGCTGGGAGAGATGCAGGTGCGCCACTATCACGAGCCCAGCCGACGAGCTCCTTATTCAGTGGACCGGGTACTGAGGTCCGAGAGCGAAGAGCACACGATCTCGTAGTTATTCGAACCACAAAGAAATTCTAAAAAGCGTCGATTCCCGTCACGCTCTGTCCGATTATTAATGTGTGAATGTCGTGGGTCCCCTCGTAGGTCTTCACCGATTCCAGATTCATTAAGTGGCGCATGATCGGGTATTCATCGGCCACGCCGTTCGCTCCCAGAATATCTCTCGCCATTCGCGCGCACTCGAGCGCCATCCACACATTGTTTCGCTTGGCCATGGAGATGTGCTGAGGCCGGACTTTGTCCTGATCTTTTAGCCGTCCCACCTGGAGCACCAGAAGTTGCGCTTTGGTGATTTCGGAAATCATCCACGCCAGTTTTTCCTGAATCAATTGACGTGACGCAATAGGCTGGTTGTGAAATTGCTTGCGGAAGAGCGAGTACTGCAAAGCGCAGTCGTAGCAGGCCATGGCCGCTCCCACGGCGCCCCATGCGATTCCGTAACGCGCCTGGTTCAAACATTTGAGCGGAGACTTGAGCCCCCCGGTACCGGGCAATAGATTGGCCTCGGGAATGTGAACGTCCTGCAAAGACAGGCTTGAGGTCACCGATGCTCTCAAGGACCATTTTCCGTGGATATCTTCGGCGCGAAATCCGGGACGATCGGTTTCGACCAGAAATCCACGAATCTGATTGTCTTCGTTCTCAACTTTCGCCCAGATCACTGCGACGTCGGCGATCGATCCCGATGTGATCCACATTTTCTCGCCGCTCAGAACGTACTCATTGCCAACCTTTCCGTGCCCGGGTACGCATGCCGCCAGGATTCGATCCGAAGTCAGGCTCGGTGAGACCGAAGCATCCCAGCTTTTCGCCCTTCTGCATTGCCGGAAGCCAGGTCTGCTTCTGCTCGTCGCTGCCAAACGCATAGATCGGATACATAACCAGCGCCGACTGCACGCTTACAAATGACCGCACGCCGGAGTCTCCGCGCTCAAGCTCCTGCGTCACCAGGCCGTATTCCACATTCGACATTCCGGCGCAACCATATTCGTGGAGCGATGCGCCGAAAAATCCCAGCTCCGCCATCGGCTTAACCAATTCACGGGGAAAGCGTCCGGCGCGATTGCACTCTTCAATGATGGGAATGAGATTGTCTTCGATAAATTTGCGCGCAGTGTCGCGGACGAGGCGCTCGTCATCGTTCAGCAGGGAATCGAATTCAATGAAATCCACTCCCCGGAATTTTATGGCCATGCGATTTTTCTTTCTTGGTTTTCTTTCTCAGCTGCGGATTCGGCATAAGGCCCAAACGCGACGCCCGGCATATGCCGATAGTACCCAAGTTTTACAATGGTTTTGCAAATTAGGCGGCCTCCCGGCCGCGATTGGGCTTATGCTCACAGTGTATCGCGAAGGGAATCGAGTTTGAGATCTGCTCTCAGCGTCAGCCTGACAATCATAATTCTCACTGTATTTTCCGCCCCGGTCTTTGCCGCTGAGGTTAAGTCCTGGATCGCGGCGGCTCCGAGTTTAGAGCAAGGATATTTACTCCTCTACAACCTCGATTTTGACCAGGCTCATACATTTTTTTCTAAATGGGACGCGGAGCATCCAGAAGACGCCGTTGGTCCCGCGTCGGATGCGGCGGGTTATCTTTTTTCAGAATTTCATCGGCTGGGGATTTTGGAATCTCAGTTCCTCGAAAACGACAAGGCCTTCGACGCACGTAAAAAAATGGAGCCCAATCCCGCCGCTCGCGACCGTTTCAATGCGGCTCTGGACGAAGCTGAACGGAAAGCAAAAACCAAGCTCTCCAAAGATCCAAGAAATCGAAACGCCTTATTTGCTTTAACGCTTTCTTCGGGTCTGCGAGCCGATTATGCGGCTCTGATCGAAAAGCGAAATTTGGCATCATTGCATTACACCAAAGAAGCCGACAATTGGGCGCAACAATTGTTAGCCGTCGATCCAGATTGTTATGACGCGCACGTCGCTACCGGATTCAGCAAATACATTATCGGAAGCATGTCGGCCCCAGTGCGCTGGCTGGTGCGTTTGGGCGGAGTTTCGGGAGACAAGGAAGCGGGCATCGCCGAACTCAAATTAACCGCCGAGCATGGGGAATATCTTGCACCCTTCGCTCGCATCCTATTGGCGATCGCTTACGTTCGCGATAAAAACACCACCCAAGCTCGTGAGATTCTATCGTCCCTACGGGACCAATTTCCGGCGAATCCTCTTTTCTCTATGGAAATTGCGCGCCTCGACACTCACTGATTCCCGAGTCTCTCTCTTTCGGAAATTCCCCGCTAACTCCAGTTTTCCCCGCTCATTCATCAGAAATTCACCGCCTTGTAACCGGACTGTAACAACTCCAAAGTAAAACTTGGTGCACACTAATCAAAGGAGGATTTACCGAATGATGCGTCGCATGGCGTTTGTGTGTCTGGCTTTAGCTATGGCAATACCCGTGTCGGCCGAGACCACATTAAATGGGGCGGGCGCAACTTTCCCTTATCCGATGTACTCGAAGTGGTTCAGCGAATATCACACCGCGCACCCGGACATCGAAATTAATTATCAATCCATCGGTAGCGGCGGAGGAATCCGTCAGGTTCTGGCCGGCACAGTAGATTTCGGCGCCAGTGATGGCCCGATGTCGGACGATCAACTGTCCCAAGCCAAGGTAAAGATCATCCATATTCCGACGGTCCTCGGCGCGGTCGTGCCAGCCTATAACGTGCCCGGAGTCACCGAAGACTTAAAGTTCACGCCTGATGTACTCGCGGGAATATTCCTGGGCAAGATCACATCGTGGAGCGATCCAGCTATAGCAAAAGCTAATCCGGGAATTAAGTTTCCCAGCCAGGACATCATCGTCGCTCACCGTTCGGATGGCAGCGGCACCACCTACATCTTCACCGATTATTTATCCAAAGTGAGCTCGGATTGGCAGAACTCCGTGGGCAAAGGGACCTCTGTAAAGTGGCCGAAGGGATTGGGCGGCAAGGGAAATGAAGGCGTCGCGGGAATGATACGGCAGATTCCTGGATCGATCGGATACATCGAGCTCATCTATGCAGTGCAAAATAAAATTCCTTACGGAGTGGTGAAGAACGCTTCCGGGACTTTTGTCAAAGCCAGCCTGGAGAGTGTTACCGCCGCTGCGGCATCAATGAAGAGCATGCCGGCGGATTTCCGGGTTTCGATTACTAACTCGCCGGGAAAAGATTCGTATCCCATTTCGAGCTTCACCTGGCTGCTGATTCCGCAAACCGCAAAAGACCAGGCTAAGGGAAAAATCCTCGTGGATTTTCTGAACTGGATGCTTGTAGACGGTGAAAAAATGAGCGCTTCCCTGACTTATGCGCCTCTTCCGGACAGTGTGATCAGCAAAGTTAAGGATGCTATTAAGCAAATTCACTGAGTGGTGGTTGCTGAGCTGTAAAGTTCGAGAAAGATTTGCCTCATCACCTGAGGCCATCCTAAGGAGAAAAGATGAAGCCGGTTCTGACATGGTGCCTGACCCTACTATTCGCGACATCGTCATTCGCGCAAACCACGACCACCACCAAATCCACGATGCGAAAGAAGAGACCGGTAGCAGCGTCGGCTTCTACGGCGTGACGGCCAGCGATTTGCAGCAGTTGCGCGACGCCCTGGCGGCTCAGCAGCGACAGATCGAGCAACTTCGGCAAGAGTTGTCACAGCGCGATCAATCGATGCAACAAACCCAGCAGCAAGCTGAGCAGGCCCAACAGGCGGCGCAAGTTTCTCAGGCTGCGATATCCGACGCGCAGCAAAAGGCGACAGCCGCTGAGACTGTGGCGACCCAAGAGAAGAGTTCGGTGGATAAGCTCAGCAGCGACATGGATGACGTGCGGACGACATTGACCAATACTGCGCTGAGTCAGCAGGAATCACAGAACCGAATGTCTGCGCTCGAAGCGCTGGTCGGCCGATTCCGCTTCAATGGGGATGTGCGAATTCGAGGTGAAGCCTTTAAACAGGACGGAACTCAGGACCGCAACCGGGCCCGCATCCGTGTTCGCTTTGGATTTGACGGAAAACTGAATGAAGATTTTACCGCCGGGATTGCACTGGCGACCGGAACTCTCGGCGATCCTACGACCACTAACGAAACGCTAACCAATGTTTTCGATCGTAAGACGGTCGGTCTAGACCGCGGTTACATAACCTACAACCCAGTCGCGCATAAGTGGCTGTCCATTACCGGCGGCAAGTTTGCCTACCAGTGGCAGAGGACCTCCGTCACCGGCGATCCCGACTTGAATCCTGAAGGTTTTGACGAAAAGCTCTCCTTTGACATGCACCATGCATGGCTGAAGAACTTCACCATACAAGCGATGCAATTGCTCTACAACGAAAGCAGCGGAGGACAGGACTCCTATGCTCTCGGCGGACAGGTTTCGGCCAAGCTGCAAATGGGTCCCTGGACTGCCATTCCGTCGTTCCTGACTCTAAAGTGGAATCGTCCAGACGCAATCCTGGCGCAGAGTGCGTTTGCAGTAGGCGCCACTACCACCGGCTTTGTCCCAACTACCGGTGCAACTGTCACCGGGATCAATGTCCCCGGCGAGGGCCCCGGCTGTGCTTCGGCGCTGGGTTCAGCGAAGTTTGCGCCTTGCATCTTCGCGCCGAACGGAATGACCAATGCGACATTCAATACGGTCGCAGCGAACGGTTTTCCAACGGCTCATTTTTATTCAGGATTTAACTACGCAGACTTCATTTTGAATAACACCATCAAAACCATGAGTGCCCGCTGGCCGATCAACGTGCTGCTCGAGTTTGAAGATAATCTCGACGCAGAGGACCACCCATTGAATGCCACGGGAGCGCCCATCAACTCGCTGGGCAGCCAAAATAAAGAGTACGGCGCCGACTTCAACATCGGACAAACTAAGAACAAGAATGATATTCAGATAGGCTATGCATGGCTTCGCCAGGAACAAGACTCAGTGCTTGCATCAATCACGGAAAGCGATCAACGTGCGCCGACCAACATTCTGCAAAACCGGGTTTACGGACTCTGGAAGATTCGCGCAAACACGGTGGGCAGCGTCACCTGGTGGCACGGCCGAACCCTGAACACGAACCTGGAAAATGCCCTCAGGGCCACCGGAATTCCGGTGGGTGGCGTTGAGCCATACCTGAACCGTTTCCAATTCGACTTGGTTTATTCCTATTAAGAACGGCTTAATCGGGCGCCGGTTGACCCCGGCGCTCTTTTATTATTGAACCCTACTCCCTGTTTTATACTGGCATCGCACATGAAAAAATCATTTTGGTGCGGGCTCGTTTCCTTTTTACTTCTATCCCTCGCTTTGAATTTGTCTGCTGTCGAGCATCCTTATCAGGCTGGAAAAATCATAAACATTCAGCAAGACGTGCATACGCGGGTGTTGTACTACGTGGTGAATACCCCTGTGACCCAGGATGACCCCTACTATGACGTGACCATTCAAGTGAAAGACATGGTTTACGTTGGGGAATACACGCCGCGGCATTCGGCGGACACGCTGCCATTGGGTTGGGACGTGCACGCAGATGTGGAATTAAGAGTGGAAAAGGGTGCGATGTTTGCCCGGCGTCCTGACGGGCGCGAATTGCAGTTGGCGATGGTTAAACACTATTCGGCGGCTCCGCAGTCTCAACCAGGTTCCAGTTCACCTTCTGAAAAGCCGGTCAAAAAATTAGATTTCTCACTGCAATAATGTTTTGGTAGGTCATGGCCCGAATTTCGCTGGATAACCCGTCCTATTACATCAACCGCGAGCTTTCGTGGATGGCGTTTAATCGGCGCGTCCTCGAAGAGGCTCTTGACGAAGATAATCCCCCACTGGAGCGGTTGAAATTTCTTTCCATTACCGCCAGCAATCTGGACGAATTCTTCGAGGTAAGAGTTGCGGCGCTGGCACAACAGATCGAAGACGGAAATATAGAAGCCGGTCCGGACGGAATCAGCCTGCTGGAAGAGAGGGATGCGCTTTCGGAAGACATCCATGAATTTGTCGAGCAGCAATATCGCTGCTGGAACGAGAAACTTCAGCCAACATTGCATGAGAATGGAATTCGCGTTCTCTCCATCGAGGAATTGGACGCCGAGGCTCGGGCTTATGTGGACCAATACTGCGAACGGGAACTCGATCTGCTGGTCACCCCGGTAACCATCGATCCTTCCCATCCTTTTCCGAGAGTTATCAATAAAGCTCTTTGTGTAGCGTTTCTGTTGCGCCGCCGGCGGCGATCGGCGCTCACCTACACCGGCGTGGTCATTGTCCCGCGAGCGTTGCCGAGCTTGTGAGGCTGCCCTTCAAAGGATACGGTTGACTTTATCTTTCTGGCCGACATGGTCACGCACCACGCGTCGCAGATGTATCACGGGTATGACATCATTTCCGCTGCCGCATTTCGGGTGACCCGCAACAGCAACCTCTATCTCGCGGAGGAAGAGTCCCGAAGCCTGCTGGAGTCGGTACGCACCGAGCTCCACAATCGGCGCAAGGGCGATGCGGTCCGGCTTGAGATCGACGCCAACGCCGATCCGGAGATTATCGAAAGACTGCGGACAAATTTCGAACTGGATGCATGGCAGGTGTTTCCGGTATCGGGTCCGGTGAATTTATATCGTCTCTTTAATATTTATGAGCAGGTCGATAAACCCGATCTGAAGTTCAAGCCGTTTGTCGCCCGCGAGCTGCGGCTGACCGGAAAGTCTCAGGACATCTTCGAGGAGCTGCGCCGTCACGATATATTGCTGCACCATCCTTATGATTCTTACGATGCCGTAACTTCGTTCATCGAAACCTCCGCGAATGATCCTCTTGTGCTCTCGATAAAGCAGACTCTCTACCGAACCAGTGAACATTCCCCGATTGTGCCAGCGTTAATTTCGGCGGCGGAACGGAAGGAAGTCACGGCGGTAGTGGAATTGAAAGCTCGGTTCGACGAGGCTTCTAACATCCGCTGGGCGCGCGATCTGGAAGATGCCGGAGTACAGGTATTTCACGGATTGGTGGGACTAAAGACGCACTGCAAGTTATCGCTGATGGTGAGGCATGATCCTGACGGAGTGACCAGAAGTTACGCCCATCTTGCCACGGGAAATTACAATCCTATTACCGCAAAATTTTATACCGACCTGAGTTTGCTGACCGCCGATACTGAAATCACCAGCGCGGTACACGATGTTTTCAGTTTCCTCACGGCCTATGCCGAACATCCCAATTATGACCCGCTCCTGGTGGCGCCGCTGGATATGGCGGAACATACCTTGGAGTTGATCAATCGGGAAGCCGAACATGCACGGCAGGGCAGGCCGGCGCGAATCATCGCCAAAATGAATGCCTTGCTGGATAAAAACGTTATCCTGGCGCTTTATCGGGCTTCGCAGGCAGGAGTGGAGATTGACCTTATAGTTCGCGGCATGTGCGCCCTGCGTCCCGGGATTCCACGGGTAAGCGACCACATTCGGGTGCGCAGCATAGTAGGCAGATTGCTGGAGCACAGCCGCATATTTTATTTTGCAAACGGCGGAGAAGAAGAAATCACTCTGGGGAGCGCTGACTGGATGCCGCGCAATCTCTACGAACGGGTCGAAGTAAATTTTCCGGTCAAAGACTCACGTTTGCGCGACCGCATCCAACATGAGATTCTGGCGGCCTGTCTGGCGGATAATGCGAAAGCGCGTATCCTTCAAAAAGACGGCAGGTATGTACGAGCATGGCAATCTCGAGGAAAACGAAAACCCAGAGGCGGGGCAATGTTTAATTCGCAGGAATTCTTAATCGCTCTCGCCGAAGGAAAACAATCGGTTGACGCCATCCCGCTCGCCCAGCACCGCGGTTCCCGCAAAAAGGAACTAGTCAAAGGACACAAGGCCAGATGATCATTTATTTTCTACGCCACGCCAGCGCGGGTCAGCACCTGCTCAACCCTAAGAAAGATGAAAAGAGAGCTTTAGATAAGACCGGAATCGAGCAGTGTGGTTTCGTCGGCCGGGCTCTAAATGCAATCGACGCTCGTGTCGATGTAATCATCTCGAGTCCGCTGAAACGTGCGGTACAGACAGCGTCCTTGGTCGGAAACGAATTGGGATATGAGGGAAAGCTGCAATTAGAAGATGCGCTGCGTCCCACCACTTCTTTCGGCGAGTTTCGGAAATTATTGGACAAATATGGCAAGTACGATTCAGTTATGGTCGTCGGTCACAATCCTAATTTAAGTGAATTTTTGGGACGGTCGGTCAGCGAATCTGGATGTGAGGCTTCGATCGAGTTGAAAAAAGGCGCGGTGGCGAAGGTTGAAACCGGACGCAACGCAGGCGGCCTGCAATGGTGCTTTACTCCGAAAATATTGCGCGATCTTTACACGGCGGCTGCCGAGAGTTCGCGGCCAAAAACTTCCCTGAAATAGTTCTGCTCTTTCTCCACTGCCCAGAGTTCAAGATCCACACTCGCCTTCGCCTTTGGAACGAGTTTAAAGCTCACTGAATTCTGGCCCACTTTGATCTGCGCCGACGCCACCGATCCGCTTCGTCCCAGGTTCATCGCCCGCGCTAAACGAAGCAGTAGTGAGGCTTTCGGCACATATTCCTGGTCTTCGGACGACAAAACTTTTATGGCGGGGTCGGCTGGCGACGGCCGCGACTTGCCAAGAAACCGCGCGATAGCGGCGATGAGACTTCTTTGTTGCACGCTGTATCCCAAAATTTCGGAATGCGAAATAATATAGTGAGTATGTCGGTGTCTTCCGTTGCGATTTACGTAGTCGCCGACTTCATAGAGCATCGCGGCGGCGGAGAGCCATTCCTCATACTCCGGGGGCAGGCGATGCAGGCGCTTTAAAGAGCTGAATATCTCCAAGGCGGATTGGCGAACTTTCAGTGCGTGGTCCAGCTCCACGCTGTAATGGTCGATTGCTTCCAGGATCGAATCCCAGCGTTCCGATTCAATTTGCTTTCGCGAGCGGGTGCCGCCGTCGTATTCCGCTGCCATTTGCGCGAGCAGGCCGTCGCGCAATCCCAGTGGAGAATAACGGAACCCGAACAAGTGGCAGCGGTCCAAAAGTTCGGAATACACAGCCGACCCGGCAACAATGATTTCAGCACGGCGGGGGCCGACTCCAGAAAGTTTTCTGCGCTCATCGAGTGGAGTTTTTGCGAGCAACTTCGCAATCTGCTGCATTTGCGCGCGGGAAACGGCGGCCGACCGCGGGCGCTTTGTCTTGTACAAACCATGACAGACCGCAGCCAATGATTCTGCCGTGCCCGAAGTTGCAATCACCGCTTTCGGTTTGGCGCGGATAATCCGATCGGCGATCCGTTTTATTTCGCGCGAGATAAATCCGTGCAACTGAAGCATCTCCGGCTTGCGCGGCGGATCATGCCGCAGGAATTCGTTGGTCAACCGGACCGCCCCAAGGGGAAGGCTGACGGTGTCGCGGATGTGGCCATTCACCGAAATGGTCAGCTCGCAACTGCCGCCGCCGAGGTCCATCATCAAAGCTGGGGATGCATTTACGCGAGTGGAGGAAACCAGGCCCAGGTGAATGAGGCGGGCTTCTTCAACTCCGGAAATAATTTCCGCCTTCCATCCGGTAGAGGAGCGCACCCATTCCAGAAATGCGCGGGAATTTCTAGCGTCGCGCAAAGCGCTCGTCGCCACTACGCGAACAGTGTCGGCTCCATTTTTCTGCACTGCGCGGTGGAAACGGCGAAGGACCTTTACGGTATTGGCGATGGCTTCCGGCGAAAGAAAACCACTTTGGAATACGGATTCTCCGAGACGGGTCACCTCACGGTCCTCGTGAACATTGACGAGGCGTCCGGCAGTAAGTCGCGCGATTTTCAGTCGAACCGAGTTGCTACCAATGTCGACGGCTGCGAAGGTCGGCATAATTGCAGAATCCCAAGTCTACAGGTTTGGCCCGCAAAGGCACTAGGATGGTGGTTGCCGAAAAATAAAAGACTACACTTTTGGCTGGATTGTTCACCTTATGCCATACCATGTTTTGCCGCTAACGATGATGCAAGTCCGACAGGGAGGCCTGGAATTTCAACGCGTTTTGAGCGCGGCCGTCAAAGAATCGCGGGACATCAAAGTATATTCGGCCAGCCCCTTCGACCTGGACGAGAGGAAGAGATTAAGAGACCGCTTTGGGGGCGATATTGTTTATTTCTTCAATGACGCCGCACGGAATGAGTGTCTGAGGCAGGGATTGGATCTGAGTTTTGTAGCGACTATAGAAGAGAACGAATTGCCGAAACGTAAAGCTTCCTTCGTCGGGATCCCCGACTAGGCAGCAATAGTGCCAACAATCCATGCAGAATATGGTGCGCCCGGAGAGATTCGAACTCCCGACCTAACGGTTCGTAGCCGTTCGCTCTATCCAACTGAGCTACGGGCGCATGGGGAAGACTTCAACAAAGAGACAGAATTACAAACCAGAATTATAAACGATCATTCGAACGGCATAGTAGGTCGATCAGTGCGATCCGGCGGACGGTAAAACTTTCCGGGATATGAAAATCCTACCGATTTGCGAATTTCAAAGCCCTTTGAATGCACCGAGTTGGGGATGGCCAACGGGATGCATCTATCCCTGCAGACGAAGTGGCGCGCAACGGGGCGTTCTCGAGAATAAACTTCGGCCAGAGGTTTTCTTGAGCGCCCCGATTGCTTTCATACTTCTCAAGGCACCTAAGACTGGCTTCAGCTGAGTGGTACCTGCGCGGTAATGTCCAATCCAGCCCGGCGCAGCAATGCCGCGACTACCGGCTCCTTGAAGCGCGAAGCGTCGAACTCAACGCGTACTGATTTCTCCTTCTGATTGAAGCGAATCTTTCGCACTCCATAGACTTCCCGCAGGTTATCGAGGGCGCGCATCTGCGCCTCCCCGGGATTCTCTCCGTAACGGTAAACCACTTCCATCTGAGTCATTCGCACTCACCTTTCTTGAAGCCAGAATCTGAATTTGCGGCGCGACCGTGAATCCAAAGCAAACTTTCTTGTCTCTATACTCTACAGATCCGAATAGGAAGTTTCTCACATTGCCTTATACCCGCAAAGAAAACTCGACAACAACCACACTGACAAAAGACCCCGTCTGCGGGATGACAGTTGATCCCGCGAAGGCCAAATACGTCTTAGCTCACGAGGGTAAGAATTATTACTTCTGCGCCTCTTCCTGCATGGCGAAGTTCCGAAGCGATCCGCAACGATACTTGAAAGGCCCTGGCGTAGTTGAACCAATGGCGTCGTCCGGGCTGTCACATCGACTCGATGCCGTAACTTGAAGCGCACGCAATCTGAAGTCTGCAACTCGTCCGAACACAAATTACATCTGCCCCATGTGTCCTGAAGTTCACGCTGCGAAGCCAGGACCGTGCCCCAGTTGTGGCATGGCTTTGGATCCGGCTATGCCGATCGTGGCTCGAACCGAATATGTCTGCCCCATGCATCCGCAGATTGTGAAGGACAAGCCTGGGCCTTGTCCGATTTGCGGCATGGCGCTCGAACCCCGTACCGTCACCGGGGATGCCCGAAGACAATTCCGAACTGCGCGATATGTCCAGACGTTTCTGGGTCAGCGCTGCACTGACTTTGCCGTTGTTTGCAATTTCGATGGCAGGAATGTTTTCCGCTGGATTCTTTGGCGGAATTTCGAGTTCCAGAAATCTTCCGTGGATCGAGTTGGTTTTGGCGACGCCCGTAGTCCTATGGGGAGGGTGGCCATTCTTCGAGCGCGGATGGATTTCGTTAGTCAATCGTTCCACCAATATGTTCACCCTGATCGCGATGGGAACAGGCGTCGCTTATTTCTACAGCCTGGCGGTAACTGTCTTTCCCCAATTTCTTCCGGCATCGCAACGCGAAATGAACGGTGGTGTTCCAGTTTACTTCGAAGCCGCCGCGGCCATCACCACATTGGTGCTTCTGGGCCAGGTTCTTGGAACTCGCGGGCGAGAAGCCGTACCGGCCAAGCCATTCGAGGACTTCTCGACCTGTCGCCGAAAACCGCGCGGATTGTCCGCCACGGCAGCGAAGAAGATATTTCTCTCGAACTGGTCAAAGTTGGAGATGTTTTGCGGGTTCGTCCGGGAGAAAAAGTTCCGGTTGATGGCGTTGTGATCGAAGGAAGTGGTTCGGTGGACGAGTCCATGCTTACCGGGGAGGCCATGCCCGTTGAGAAGGTTCCACAAAGCAACGTTTCAGGCGCCACCATAAACAGCACCGGATCGTTTCTCATGCGAGCAGAACGAGTGGGACGCGAAACCTTGCTGGCGCAGATTGTGCAAATGGTAGCTCAGGCTCAGAGAAGCCGGGCTCCCATCCAGCGAGTGGCAGACCGCGTAGCGGGATGGTTTGTTCCGGCCGTAATTGGAATCGCGACCATGACATTTGTCGTATGGGCGAGTTTCGGTCCCCAACCGCGCTTTGCTCATGCTTTGGTAAATGCCGTCGCAGTCTTGATTATTGCGTGTCCTTGCGCGCTTGGACTTGCGACTCCCATGGCGATCATGGTTGGCACTGGTAGGGGAGCCAGCGCCGGAGTTCTGATACGAAATGCCGAAGCCCTGGAAACTCTCGAAAAAGTTGACACCCTTATTTTAGATAAGACCGGCACCCTCACGGAAGGCAAACCGAAAGTAGTTTCCATTGTGACGTCAAATGGATTCGAAGAATCCTGCGCTGCTTCGACTGGTTGCCAGTGTTGAGCAGGGAAGCGAGCATCCACTGGCATCGGCAATTGTGGCGGCAGCAAAGGACAGAGGAGCGCTGATCCCAGTCACGGAATTTAAGTCATCTTCGGGAGCCGGCGTGGAAGGAATAGTGGATGGCAAGAAAGGTTTTATGCGGAACCCAGAAATATCTGGCTCAGTTCGGGATATCAACCGTGCGAACTTCAGGCAAAAGCCACGGACCTACGAAATCTTGGACAGACTGTCGTCTTCGCGGCGGTGGACGGAAAGCCCGCAGGTCTCATAGGAATTGCCGATCCCGTCAAAGCCACGACTCCTCATGCTTTGCGTGAATTGAAAGCTCGAGGCCTGCGAATTCTGATGGTCACGGGAGACAGTCGGCGTCACTGCGGAGTCCGTCGCTCGTGAACTAGGCATTATCGAATTTGAGGCTGAAGTCCTTCCCGGCGAGAAGGCCAACATCGTGCGGCGGATTCAGGCGGAAGGGCACCGGGTGGCGATGGCCGGAGACGGCATAAATGATGCACCAGCCCTGGCCCAAGCAGATGTCGGCATCGCCATGGGATCCGGCACTGATATTGCGATGGAGAGTGGTGGTGTGACGTTGGTGAAAGGCGATCTCTCTGGAATCGTGCGGGCCATGAACCTTAGCCGCGCCACCATGCGCAACATCCGGCAAAATCTGTTTTTTGCTTTTATCTACAACTCGCTCGGAGTGCCGGTTGCGGCGGGCATCCTGTATCCGTTTTTCGGATTACTGTTGAGCCCGGTTTTGGCAGCTGCCGCCATGAGTCTGAGTTCGGTGTCCGTCATTACGAATTCGTTGCGATTAAGGAAAGTCAAGCTTTAGCCGCGTGAATCCTGTGTTCCCCCAATCGCCAGGCTTTCAGACACGTCCCACGTCGTTCTTTCGAATGTCCATCACAAGCTGCCGATTGACAGGGTGCGGCAAACTACACAACAATGGAGCCATCTTTGTTGATGTTGATTGACCTGTCGGTCGCAAACTGTCGGGAGCAAATCTGTTCGCAACACATGTGGTAGCAAAATTGCGGTAGCTGCGAAATCTGATAGTTGAAGGCGGAGGGCATCAATGGCGGACGACGCGCAACATTCATCCGTAATGCAGGAAGATAATTCAAATGCTGGAAAATGGATTCTTTTGGCTCTGGCAATTATTTACATTGCCGGGTCTCTCTATTTTCTATTCGACTTACGCGGCCGAATTTCGGCCTTGGGAAGCGACCAGGATGCGACCAAGACCCAAATCGCCGATCTGAACAAGCGGCTTCAATCCGCCGACGCGCAGAACGAAACTCTCGCCAGACAAATCGGGCTAACCAAAAAAGATTTGGTTGCCAGGGCCACCGAATTGCAACGTCAACAAAAAGAGGCAGAGGCCCGCCTGTCCGAACAGCAGAAGCAGCAAATTGGCCAGGTCAGCGGCGAAGTAGCGAGCGTGAAGACAGACGTTGGTGGCGTGAAGACCGATGTGGCTTCGGCGAAGACTGAATTGGAAGCGACGCGCGCCAAGCTGGAATCGACGATCGGCGACCTGGGCCTGCAAAGCGGATTGATCGCCAAGACGCGAGACGACCTTGATGTGCTCAAACACAAAGGTGATCGCAACTATTTCGAATTCACACTGATGAGGGGCGCAAAGCCCCAACCGGTTGGGACCGTGAGCCTGGCATTAAAGAAGGTCGACCCGAAACGCGGAAAATTTACCCTTAACGTCACCGCTGACGATAAAACTATTGAGAAGAAAGACCGCAATGTGAGCGAGCCCATCCAGTTTTATAGCGGACGCGACCGCCTGCTGTATGAATTGGTGGTGTGGTCCATCGATAAAAATAAGGCGACGGGATATTTGAGTACGCCAAAGGGCGCTCCGGTTTCCATTACTCCGGGAATATAAATCGCGATGTTTCCCGGCGCTCACGTTCTGCTCGAGATTGCGCTGCGGACGGCGGCTGTCTACACCATCGTATTGCTCGGCGTGCGTTTGAGTGGCAAGCGCGAGGTCGGGCAGATGACGCCGTTCGACCTGACGCTGCTGTTGCTGCTCAGCAACTCAGTGCAGAATGCGATGACTGGTCCGGATACCTCGCTGATGGGCGGCGCGGTAGCGGCCATCACGCTGTTGGTCATCAATTACTTTGTGGCCGAGCTTTCCGGGGGGAATCGCCGCTTCCGCAAACTGGTTCAGGGACAGCCGAGCCTGCTTATCCACGACGGGCAAGTCATTTCGTCACACATGGCGAAAGAGCATGTAAGCATGGACGAACTGGAGCGCTCCTTGCGCGAGCATGGGATTGGACATTGTCGTGATGCGGCATTGGCAGTTTTGGAAGTGGACGGATCGATCAGTTGCTTGACTTACGACGAGATCAGCCCCAAGGCCCAGAATCATCTCGCCCAAAGAAAAATTCTGCGTAAACACTAGTTGTTAGTTTTAGAGCAACTTCGGGGTTGGCCCATCCTTGCGACGGTTTTCGCAAACGTGGGAATCCCTACTGCATGCAGATAAAGTTTCCGAATTACCGCAGTTACTTTGAGATTACCAGGGCGACCCCGTCGTAAGGTTGAATTGTCACGCTCAGTGACTTCCGTTGGGCGAATTGGTCGCTTGTAACGGGGAAGCTCACGATTACCGTTCCGGATAGCGACGCCCCTTCCCCCATTTTGATTTCCGGAATCAGCGGCGCAAGCGCGCCTTGTTTTAGTACCGGCAACGCCTGAAAGTAGCGGTCGAAATCGACAGCCGATGCCGCGTCATCAGTGAAATGGCCATCTTTGGTGTCGAGCGCAGCCTGGATGTTTTTAATCCAGAAAACCTTATTGCCATGGTTATGGATAGACGCATTGATGGCCACCATAACGGTATTTTGCTGTGGCACATCCACGGCAACAATGTTATCGATGGACCCGGTTGCCGCCGATCGTGGCCGCTGCACAAAAACGATAATCGCCACTACTACGGTTGCTACAGCCAGCACAATGCCAAGAACCTTGGCAGGAGGCAGATTCTTTTTCGCGGTCCCGTACTCTTCTCCGATGTTGAAAGGGATTGGCGCGGGTGAGGTAGATTGTTCCGGCGCGGTTACGGGAATGGGCGAAGCATCTTCAGGCATGGCGGACCTCGCCGACGATTCTAATCCATTTAAATTGCATTAATTCCAATCGTGCTTCATCGCCTTAGCGAAGGCTTCAACCGGCAGCGTGTTCAACACATCATCTTTGGTTAGCCAAGCGCGGCGTGCCTGCAGTATTCCGAAACGAATTTTATCCATATGAGAGGTATGGTGGGAATCGGTGTTAATCACAACCTTCACGCCGTGTTGTTTAGCCAGTCGCAGATGCCGATCGCACAAATCCAGGCGGTCAGGATAAGAATTTAACTCCATCGCAACTTTGTGCTGGGCCGCCGCCTTCAAGATGGCGTCCATATCGTATTGATAGGCGTCCCGGCGCAATAACATTCGTCCTGTCGGATGTCCGATAATTGAGACGTTAGGATTTCGAAATCGCTCGCAACAGGCGGTCCGTCATCTCCGAAGGACTCTGCGCGAAATGCGAGTGGATGCTGGCGATCACGATATCCATTTGCGACAGCACGTCATCGGAAAGATCGAGCGTCGCCATCGCCAAGAATGTCGACTTCGATCCCAGCGAAGATTCTTATTCCATCGGTACGGTCGTTTACCGAGCGAATGTGCTCGATGTGGGCCTCCGCGCGTTTGTCGTCGAGCCCATTCGCGAATGCCAGATTCTTGGAGTGATCGGTGATCGCCATGTATTTATATCCATGGACGATTGCAGCTTCAGCCATCTCTTCGATGGTGTTGCGGCCGTCGGTTTCGACTGTGTGCATGTGAACGTCGCCTTGAATATCTTGCTGGGTTATCAATACCGGAAGCGAGTGTTGCGCGGCGGCATCAATCTCTCCGCAGTTTTCGCGGAGCTCGGGCGGAATGTAATCAAGCTTCAGGGCTGAGTAGATTTCTTCTTCGGTTTTTCCGGCGACCACCGACTGGTCATCAAGCCGTGCCAGGCTATATTCGCTCAGCGTGTATCCCATCTTGAGCGCGCGCTGCCGCAAAGTCACATTGTGGGCCTTCGATCCGGTGAAATACTGCATGGCTGCCCCGAAAGATTCAGGCGCGAGCAGCCGTATATCCACCTGCATCCCTCCCCGCATGCGGAAGCTGACTTTGTTTTCGCCACGGGCAATGATTTCCATGAGACCGGGTAACTTGATAACGTGCTCAATCAGCTTTTCGAGTTCAACGCCATCACAGCAAGCGGGGCCAGTTACCAGCACATCGAGGTCGCCCACGGTTTCGCGTCCGCGGCGAAGCGAGCCCGCCGGAGTAATTTTCTCGACCCCGGGATAATCGCGAAGATGCTCGATAATTTTGTTGGCTTGAGCTTCGGCGGTGTCGAGCAGGAAACGGCCGGCAATGCGGCGATAGTCCTCAATTGATTTGAGAAGTTTTTGCTCGTGCTTCTCTCCCATGCGCGGCAAGATGCGAATCTTTCCTTCGCGCGCCAGTTTCTCGACTCCTTCCAGATCGCAAATCTGATAGGCGCTCCAGATCAGCGCTATCGTCTTTGGCCCAAGTCCCTGCACCTTTAGCAAGTCGAGCATCGAGGGACGATATTTGGTAAGCATCTCGGCATGAAGCGACAGCCGGCCCTCTTTTAACATTTGCTTGAAATTGTTCAGCATCCCTCGGCCGATTCCGGGGATGGCCAGAACTTTCTTGTCATCATCTATAAGGTCGGCAATTTGCTGCGGAGAGGCTTCTACGGCCTCGGCGGCATTGCGATAGGAACGTATGCGGAAGGAATCCTGGCCATCAATTTCGAGGAGGTCGGCGGTTTCGTACAGGATTCCAGCAATGGCCTTATTGTCCACTTGCTTAGACTAAATAAGTTTTGCCGGGAGATAAAGGAGGACACCACCGGGTGGCTCTGATTGCGCGATCGCGAAAGAAATCTAAGACGCAGCCTTCGTCACTTCCGCGGCTTGTGGTCCCTTGGTTCCCTGTGCAATCTCGAACTCGACAGCGTCGCCTTCCTGCAAGCTTTTATAGCCTTCGGACGCGATCGCACTGTAGTGAACAAATAAATCGGGGCCATCTTCGCGCCCGATGAATCCATATCCCTTAGCGTTATTGAACCACTTCACCGTGCCTTTCAAACGTGCCACGTGCCAGCTCCCCGCACACGCTCTCTTTCGTCGAGGACGTGCCGCAACTGCCTGATTATTCACAATTGTGCGACTGGCAAAAGCGTGAAGTCAAGAGATTCGGAAGCTGAAAGTGGCGGTCAGCGCGGCTTTCGGACGCCGCGATCATGACTTAGCCATAAAACCCCGGAGATGGTTTTGGCATCCTTGATTTTCCCCGCGAGCACCATGCGAAGCGCGTCCTTAAGAGAAACAAAGCGTATTTCGATTACTTCGTCGTCTTCAGGTTCAGCCACGCCTTCCCGCAAATCCTGCGCGAGATAAATGGACATGGTCTCCGCAACAAATCCGGGACTGGCATAAAACTTCAGAATGCGTTTCCAGCGCTTGGCCGAGTATCCAGTTTCTTCGAGCAGCTCACGCTTCGCGGCCTTCAATTCATTTTCGCCCCTGTCTATGCGTCCCGCGGGAAGCTCCCATAGAAATTGTTGCGCGGCATGGCGATACTGGCGTTCGAGAAGAATCTTGGGCGCGGCACGATTGTCGTCGACCGCAAGAATTACCACCGAGCCGGTGTGGTGAACAATGTCACGTCGCGCGCGAACTCCAGTCGGTTCGAGGACTTCATCGGTCGATACCCAGAAGGCAGGGCCGCGATAAGCGGTTTTCGAAGAGACGAGTCGAGCTTTGGATTTCGAAGCAGAAAGATTTAGGCATATCCAACAATATAAACGGTGCCGCTACTTCAGCATCAGTCGTTCAATGCTTCGGGCATGGCCGGTTTGCTCATCGGCGTCTACCACTACGGCGCATAGCCGCACGTCGCCGGTTGCGGCTTCGAAACGTGCCGGCATGTTGCTCAGGAACCTTCCGATCACCAATTCCTTTTTTACTCCGATGACGCTGTCGTATGGGCCCGTCATTCCGACATCGGTGATATACGCGGTGCCTCCGGGAAGCACCCGCTCATCCGCAGTGGGGATGTGAGTGTGAGTGCCGACCAATGCGGTCACGCGTCCATCGAGATACCATCCCATGGAAACTTTTTCTGAAGTGGCTTCGGCGTGCATGTCCGCAAAAATGATCCTGGCCTTGATTTCTTTCAACAATTGATCGGCAACGCGAAAGGGATCGTCATTCGAAGCCATGAAAACCCTTCCCTGGAGATTGATGACTGCATAAGGGACATCGCCTTTCGCGCCTTCATAAACGCCCCAACCCGGCATTCCAGAGTGGTAATTCGCGGGACGCAGCAACCGGCGCGCCATGCTGTGCTGATTGCCATTCGCCATCTCGAAATAATCGACAATCTCTCGCTTGTCCCAGATATGGTTGCCAGTGGTCAGCACGTCGATGCCTAATTCGAAGAGCTCTTCGGCAAGCGGTGGGGTGATACCGAATCCGGCGGCGGAATTTTCTCCGTTGGCGATAACCAGATCAACTGAGTGATCTTTCACCAGCCCGGGCAAGCGATCTTTTACGATGTTGCGGCCAGGGCGTCCAAAGATGTCGCCAATAAAGAGGATTCGCATCGAGCTTCGATGGTAACAGAGCAGCCGTTGGCTCTTGTTGGCCTATAGCCCCAGCGTTTTAGTTCAACTCAGCTGTCTTCAAGAAATCGTAATTGCCTGACGGATTCAATGTAACGTTCCTCAGTCGCGTGGAATGTACCACTACGTTGTCGAAGTACCAGAGATTGATCGAAGGCACGTCGCTTGCCAGTGACGCTCTGAATTTCCGCATAGAGTTGCTTGCGAACGCTCTGATCGGACTCGCGACGAGCCTGATCGATCAATGCATCGATGCGCGGATTGGTATAGAAACTGCGGTTCGCCCCTTTGGGAGTGAATCGCGCCGAGTGAAAAACGTATTCAAAGATGTCCGGATCTTCGTTTCCACCGATCCATCGCAGCGAATAGACCTGGAATATTCCCCGAGTCACATCCGAGAAGAAAGTTGCGAACTCAAAAGTACGAATGTCGAGAATAATGCCAACATCATGCAGTTGCTGCTGCAAGACGGCCGCCAGTAGACGCGTACTTTCCTCAGTTGAAGTTTTAAGCGTGAGGTGAAAACGAACTCCATTGGTTGCTGGATAACCGGCTGCATCGAGCAACTGCCGCGACCTTCCGGGATCAAAGGGATACAGCGGAACAGCGTTGGTGTACGCCCAACTTTCGGGGGGAAGAATACTGTCGGCGGGGCGGGCAAAATCGCGCAACAAGTAATGGATGATAGGCCGACGGTCAATGGCATAGGCCAATGCTTGGCGCACTCGCGCGTCCTTAAGAATCGGATCACGAAGGTTGAATGCCATATACGCCAGCCGGGTTCCGGGAGCATGCAGAACCTGCAATCGAGGTTCGTGCTCGAGCGTCAGGACGGTGTCTTCGGTCAATGAATTAATTTCGATATCGGCGCTGCCCTTGCGAAGTTCCAATGCTCGCGTAGTGGAATCCGGAACAATGTCGAAGCGCACCCTGCGAAGTTTGGCCGGTCCATGCCAGTAGTTATCGTTCCGCTCGATGGTTACGTCTTTGTCCTGCTGGGCGCTTACGAATCGAAACGGACCCGAGCCAATGGGATGAGCGCTCATTTCGTCGCCGCTGCCAAACGGCACTATGCCGATGGCCCCGTCAGAAAGGTTCCACAATAAAGAGGCATCGGGTTCTTTAAGATGGAAAATTACCGTCGCATCGTCCGGCGCGTCGATATGGTCCACAAAACGATACGCAGCTGACTTGGTGCTGCGAATCTTACCCTCAAGGAGCGAATCGAAAGTCCACTTCACATCGCGCGCGGAGAGCGGGCGTCCATCGTGAAATTTCACGTTCGGATGGAGGTGAAAGATGTAGGTCAGAGGGTCAGGGATATCCCATCGTTCGGCTAGGCCTGGCTGGACATTTAAATGTTCGTCACGGGTGCAGAGAGCGTCGAACAAAAGGGAATCAATTCTCTCGGACTGCGCGTCTATTCCAACTCGCGGATCAAGATTTGTGGGACTGCTCTCGATAATCATAACTACCGTATTGGGATCGGAAGGGCGAGCGCAGGAGAAAAGAAAAAGGCCGGGAAGAGCGACGACCAAAAATCTGCCTATTGTTTGGAGGCACGATTTCAACCTACACATACGATATTTTTCCGAGGATGGCCGCCCGTTTCGCCCCGGTCGCGGATGGAATATTCGATGGCCGGCGGTTCCACGTCTGATACGCCAGGAGCGCGAATGCCGCCGCTTCTTTTGCCTCTGACGGGATTCCGAATTCGTCGGACAAACGCAGCTTCAAACCCATAGGAGCCATCCGACTCGCCAACATCGCCAACAAAGTAGGATTCCTCGTGCCCCCCCCAGAGACCACGATTTCTTTGTACGGGGCATTCTTCAGCACGAAACGCTTAATAGCGTCGGCTATCGAATACGCCGTCAGAGCGGTTGCGGTTGCGAGGATGTCCCGCTTGTCGGCGCGACCGCACTTCTGTAAAAAGATTCGAGCGAATTCGCTACCGAACTCTTCGCGGCCCGCGGTCTTGGGCGGCATTTTGCGAAAATAACCTTGCCGCAAGACCGCCCCCAGTACATCTTCCAGAACCTTTCCAGACGCTGCGATCTTTCCATCTTTGTCGTAAGGCTTGCCGAACAAACTGAAAGCCAGCGCGTCGATCACCATATTGCCAGGACCCGTATCGAAGGCGCGAACGTCCTTCGGCGAAGCTCCGGCGGGGATGGCAGTGAGATTTGCGATTCCGCCAATGTTTTGCACGATGCGTCCGATGCGGCGGTCACGAAATAAAACGTAATCGAAAAATGGAACCAGCGGCGCGCCCATTCCTCCGGCAGCCATGTCAGCGGGACGAAAATCCGAAACTACCGGCACCCCGATTCGGGCGGCAATCACCGAACCGTCCCCGGTTTGCCAGGTCACGGCGAGTTTACGATTCAAAAACATTGCCGAATCGCCCTGGTGATAAAGCGTCTGTCCATGGCATCCAGCTAATTGAATCTTGGTTTTGAAACGACGCTGGGTCGTCAATATAGCTTCGGCGTACAGTTCGCCAAGCAGGAAATTCAGCCGCGCCAAGTCGGCGACCACCGCACAGTTCGAATTCATCGCGGCAAGAATTGCTTGCCGAACTTTCTTGGGATAAGGATATTGTGCGTGAGCGAGAAGCTTAAATCGGGGACCTTTTCCTAAAATGTCAACCAATGCCACATCGATTCCATCACATGAAGTGCCACTCATCACTCCGGCGACGATCATAAGTTCTCCGCGACCGCGAGTTTTCGAGCGGACTGTGTCGTTAAATTGCCGAACCCGGCGGGACATCTGCTCCGTCTTATGAGGGGTTGGTGCCGGGGGGAATTTCCAGTCAACCGACTTCAGAAGTTTGCTCTTCAATCGTTCGACTCGTTTTACCGTAGCTGCGAGTTGGGATGCAAAGCGGCGATTGCATTCTGCTTCATGCACCACCGCCTCGTAACCGCGAAGGACCAGGTCTTCGGAATGGCAGATAAGGCATAAGTCTCCCCCGGCCGCCAGATGTTGCACCGCCGCCTGCTCAATTGTTACCGTCTTGATAATTGCTCCCATTTCCAGATCGTCGGAGACGACTAGACCTGTGTATCCGACGCGCTTCCGCAAAATATCACCGATGATCTTTCTTGATAGCGAAGCAGGAGTATTGTCCCCGCTCAGGCCGGGGTAGCCAGCGTGCGAAATCAAAACGAAGGGCAACTTCCGCCGCAATAGGCGGTAAGGAAGAATGTCCTCGGCCCACATTATCTTGAGAGGCTTATTAATTACCGGAAGATCGAGATGTGAATCGAGGTTCCCTTCGCCAAGGCCGGGGAAATGTTTGCCGCATCCGAGAACTCCGGCTTCCCGCAATCCGAGCAGAAATTCGCCGGCGTAAATTGCAGTTTGACGTGGATCCGCGGAAACCGCGCGCGAACTCATAACATTTCGCGAAGCGTCGAAAGCGAGATCGAGCACGGGAGCAAAGTCAGTGTTGAAGCCAAGACCCCGGCAGGAGTTTCCGATGACCCTCCCATGCTCGCGAAAGAGTTTACGATCGCCGGTGGCAAAAACATCGGCGGCAGAGGGAGAACCTCCATTGAGCTTGCGGAAGCGGTCCACCTTTCCACCTTCCATATCGACGCAAGTGAAGAGCGGCACTGCTACGCAGGCTTGGCAATCTTTCAGAAGTTGGTGAGTTTGCTTCGCGGAGACGATGTTGCGGGCAAATAAGATTACCCCCGCAGGTTGAAGCCCGGTGAGAAGAGAGCGTAATCCGGGGGACATCTCGGTTCCATCGAACCCGATGATAAAGGCTTGACCAGCCTCGCGGATTAACGTTGCTGCTTTCTTGGTTGAAGACGGCACAATTTCAAGTTCGATCAAGCTAAAGGCACGATCACGGAGTAAAACGGATTATCACCGCAGAAGATCTCGCTATATCTGCTTCTTCAATTCCGCCAACAAGTTCAACGCTTCCAGTGGCGTCAATTGATTCAAATCTACTTCGCGCAATCGTTCCACAACTGGTTGTGACAGAGCAGTAAAAATGGTTAGCTGCGCCGCCGGAGCCGATTGGGAGCCTCCGCTGGCCAACTGCGCCGCGAGATCTTGTTCCGCTTGCTCGTGCTCCGCCAGAACTTCGCGCGCTCTTACGATCACTTCATTCGGCAGTCCTGCCAGCTTCGCGACTTCGATTCCATAACTCCGGTTAGCAGGGCCGGATTCGACCGTCCGCAGAAAAACAATTCCGCCGCCAGTCTCCTTCACCGAGACGTGATAATTCTTCACTCCCGACAGTCTTTCGGCAAGTTCGGTCAGCTCAAAATAATGTGTAGCGAAGAGTGTTTTGGCGCGGGTCCGGCTGTGAATGTATTCAATGGCGGCCCATGCAATCGCCAATCCATCATAAGTCGCGGTGCCTCGGCCCACTTCGTCGAGCAGAATCAAAGACCGCGCCGTGGCTGTGTGCAGAATCGCGGCGGTTTCTGTCATCTCCACCATAAAAGTGGAACGCCCTCGCGCCAGGTTATCGCTTGCGCCTATGCGAGTGAAGACCCGGTCAATCAATCCCATGCGAGCGCTTCGCGCCGGGACGAAAGATCCCAGCTGCGCCATGACTGCGATCAAAGCAGCTTGCCGCAGATAGGTGGACTTGCCTCCCATGTTCGGACCAGTCAGAACCAGCACGGTGTCCGTGGTCGAATTCAGAAACATATCGTTGGGAACGAATCGATCATTGCCGCCGATCATCGCCTGCTGCTCGATTACCGGATGCCGCCCCGCGACGACTTCAAAATCTCCCGACGCATCGAACGTGGGACGACAATAATTCCGCAGCGCCGCGATCTGCGCTAGTCCCGCGAGAACATCGACCTCCGCCAACGCGAGGGCTGTCTGCCGAATCCGGCGAGCTTCGGCGGCAATGGCGATCCGCAATTCAGCGAACAATCTTCGCTCAATTTCAACGATCTTTTCCTGGGCATCGAGGATCTTCGATTCGTACTCTTTTAATTCTGGTGTAGAAAAGCGCTCGGCATTGACCAGAGTTTGTTTGCGCTCGTAGTCGGAGGGCGCGAGATGCAAATTCGCTTTAGTAATTTCCAGGTAATAGCCGAAGATAGAATTGAATTTAACCTTGAGAGACGCGATTCCGGTACGCTGCCGCTCCCTCTGCTCGATCTGCGCCAGAAATTGCTTGCTGTTGCGGCTTAAGTCGCGCAACTGATCCAGTTCCTGATCGACTCCCGGATTTATTATTCCTCCATCGGCAAACGACAGTGGCGGTTCCGCAACTATGGTCGCGTCGATTCTTTTTTGCAGATCGCTGAGGTCATCGATTAATGCATATAACGCTCTTAAGCGCTCCGCGCCGAATTGATCCAGCGCCAAACGAACAGACGCGATCTTCGCCAACGATGCCGATAGAGCGAGCACGTCGCGGGGATTCGCCGCTTCGAGGGTCACGCGGCTCAACAGGCGCTCCAGATCCATGATTCCATCCAGAGCGCGCCGCAATTCTTCGCGAGCGATGGTTGCTTTGACCTGTGCTTCCACGGCATCCAGGCGTCCACTTATTTCCGCAAGGTCGATCGAAGGACGCAGAAGCCATGCCCGGAGCAGGCGCTTGCCCATTGGAGTAACAGTAGCGTCGATGCAGCGGAACAGCGTCACTCCTGCGTCGGTTCCTGCAAATAAAGGCTCGATCAGTTCGAGGTTGCGAACCGTTACGGCGTCAAGAATCAGGCAGTTCTGCCGCTCGTAGAATCCCACGCGGTCTATATGGTTTAGCGTTCCACGCTGAGTCGAGCGCACGTAATAAAGGATGGCTCCGGCAGCCGATGCCGCAGCCGGCTTTCCGGAAAGTCCAAAACCCTCGAGTGACAGCACTCCGAAATGATTTTCAAGCAGGGGAATGGCATGGTCGGGAGCGAATATCCAGTCATCCAGCGGAGTCTCCGCGAATGGCGCGCCCACTTCAGGCCTTCCCGCGAACAACGGCGCTGCCGATCCATAGAGAACTTCCTTGGGACGCAATTGTTGCAGCTCTTCCTCGATCCTTTGCTGCTGCGTCCGCACCCTGAAATTCTGTAGCCCGGAACTCGCCGGTTGATAGGTCAAGCGCGGCGAATCCGGCCCGTTCTCCTATTTGGCAGGCAGCAGCCAGAAAATTATTCTCTTCGGAGTTCAAAGAAGAGTCTGCCGCGGTGCCCGGCGTTACGACACGAGTCACTTCGCGCCGGACCAGTTTCTTGGCGACGCGCGGGTCTTCCATCTGCTCGCAAATTGCGACCTTGAATCCCTTTCTCACTAACTTTGAAATGTAGCCATCGGCGGCATGGTACGGTACTCCACACATGGGGACTGCGAGTCCTTTTTCCTTATTGCGTGAGGTTAAAGTGATTTGAAGTTCCCGCGAGGCCAGGACGGCGTCGTCGAAGAAAAGTTCGTAGAAATCCCCCAGCCGAAAGAATAAAAGCGCGGACGGATGTTCCTTCTTGACGGCGGCATATTGCCGCATCAATGGCGTGGACGGCTCACTCATTGGGATGGAAGGCGTGCGCGGATTATAACAAAACGCCTCACGCCTCAATGGAATCTGTAAGTTATAGATTCTCTAATATCCTAGAAATCGCAAAAATCACAGATGTCCGTATCGGTAGCACAAATTAGCACAATTTTTTCTGGTACGCGGGTTCAGCGACGGTTATGCATAACTCCGCGTATCATCTGGATCATGAACATGATTCCCGGCGTCCGGGATTGGGTAGAAAGCCAGGGCTACTCCCTAGAAATGCGAGCCGCTTCTGCGTTTCGCTCCGCCGGTTTCGAAAGTGTGAGGCAATCCAGTTACTACTCTGATCCAGAAACAAGCAAACCGCGAGAAATGGATGTAGAAGTAATTTGTCGAAGCACGTCGGGGTTTGTAGACATTAGATTTTTTGTTGAGTGCAAGTCCGGAAACAAGCCGTGGGTACTATTCTCATCACCGGACACCCTGGTGAACTACAACCGTTTGTTCGCCTTCTGTGCTATGTCAAAACAGGCCCGTAAATTCTTCGCGCAATTTGAGCATTTTCCCGAATTGTTTAAAAGATTCGCATGGTTGAAGAAAGACGGCGTAATTGGCGGATATTCGCTCAGACAAGCGTTCTCCAAAGATGTGGATCCTGCATATACCGCCGCCATGAACGTAGTCAAGATTTGCAATAACCTTGTAACCGGCAGCGAAACGTCTATAGCAAATTTTAAATTTGCATTTCCTGTAATCGTTGTAGACCAGCCTCTTATTCGTTGCATGTTAGAGCCGAGTGGCGAAATTAAACTTACGGAAGTAGAGGAGGGGGAGTTCCTTTTTACTGCGCATGAATTAGGAACATGCATTCGGATTGTCACAATTACTCATCTCGTGAAATTCGCAGAGGAAGCCAAGCGCGTAGAAGAGCAGTTAAGAGAAGAGTTGAGAAGCGAAGAGGAACGCATTCTAGCGACCCTTTTGGAATCGCACATTACGCGAGAGTAGGAAAAATGATGTGTTCCGGTGTGTGCATCCAAATTCATTTCTTAATACCTGAAATGCAACACACCAGACTGTTACACTGCGTTCCATGCCCGAGAAACTAATTCAGCGTTACGGCGGGAAAGGGCAACTGGTAATCGAGGATAAAGAAACTATTTCTGTCAATTACTTAATTGGGGAATTCCAGGAATTTATACCGGACGGGTTAGGCGGTGAACTTCCAACACTTCGGAACAGGCGAGGCACCATAACGCACGCGGAGGGACACCAACACTGGCACCCAATCGCGACACTGCACACAGACCCTCTGACCCTCATTCTTGACGATGGCCGTAGGCTAAAGGTGTTTCTCACAGACGTGCAAGGTTCCTTCAAGACGGAAGACGATTTCTTTTAGGACTACCCTTATTGGACACTCAACTTCCGAATGACACGCTCATACACGGGGCGCGGAATGCGGATGGATCTATATACTCGCTTCGGGCCTTGCCGCTTCACAATCAGAACTCCCGGCTCATTTTCAAATAGTGTTGTGACCAATTGCGGTGAGAAGCCCGTCATCTTGGCAACTTCGTTCACGGTGTACGGCATGTTTTCATTCATAACTCCTCGTGCTTCCCCTCGACAAGAGCGAGCGCGGCTTGACCGGAGATGTGCAGCGGCTTCGGAGGCTGTCAACCAGTCATTCATAGCGAAGATAAGGCGAAAGCAAATTCGGATTTATTACGTCTGTGTGAAATTTTGAAACTACGGGCCTTATTCGGAAATCGCTCTAGAGATTTTCATACCCCACTGCCCGGCGTCGCCCGGCACAGTGTGACTCAGCTCTCCACAATGGCTCTCGACATTAGTATCTCTACTACTACTACTGTGGTAGTGGTACTACACCGCCCAAGGCCGCAAGTAATACCCGCCGTTTGGCCGTTCTCTTACAACGCCTTCAATCGCGCGCAACTGGCAGCCAATCGTAATAAGTTTTCTTTGCCGCACCGAGGTCAGCGGAATACACAAGACGCTCGCCGGGTTTGAACTTCGCCCTCACGTTTAGCAGCAGCAAACCCGCTTTGCTCGGCGGCCCATTGTGCTGACGGTCTTCAGTCTCGGGCCGGTCTACCAAGCTCAATCGCCCATCAGCAAAGCCCATCCAAAAGCGTCGGCTCTGCCATTTCGTGGAAGCACAGAATACTGTCGTGGACTATTCTCATTATCCATATCCGTCTTTGAGATGAGGACGACAGTCTCAGCCTTACGCGCCAATGCCGCGCTGCCAAACAACGCGTCCCGCCCGTGATAGCGTTCCGAGTCTCTGCCCATAGCTGTTTTTTCTTTGCGCTCCTACTGTGGCAATAACTGAGACATTCTTGCGAGTCGCGACACGCTGCAAATCGTCCAATAGCGGTGCCACTATATTCATCTTCAGCACATCGGGAAACCACATATCCAAGCCTTCAATGAACCATGCTTGTGCGCCTGGAGCGCGTTCGATACACGCCTCCAAAACCTCAGCGGGCTTGAGCACTTGCTGTTTTCGCGTGAGCCGGATAACCCGCTCTTTCGCATCTGCCGACAGGCCGAGCGCGTTCAGTGTCCGCCTCATTCCCTTCGCGCCTCGTCGTGCATAAGCACCCGCTATAGTCCCGCGCTATTGCTTTATGACCCCAAACCTCAGCACCCTGGCGTACTTTTTCGAGCACGGTCATAACCCAATATGTCTTACCCGAACCGGATGATCCGCCGACCAATGAAATGTCACCTAAAGGAAACCATCCCTCATGTCCGTCACCCGCCGATTCGACGACATATTCATCTATGCCGTCGTCTTCGATTACGTCCTCATCCCCGTCTTCAACTACAGCCTCGCCCTTCACTGCTTTCAGAATCGTGGCCGAGCGGTAATCGGTGCGCTCCAGCTTAGGACGGTACAAAGGCGAAGCTAACCACGCCTCATCAATCTTGAAAAAATTGTTATTGTTTTTCCGTGCGAGGAAGTTACAGAGCGCCAGGTCTGCCCGGCTGTAATCCCCGTTGAAGTCACTCAGGTCACCGGCCATCAGCTTGCGGTATTTCTCCTCTGCATCACCCGCCAAAGCAATTGCGTGCCCGTTCTTGATTGAGTGATTGCCGCAACGCGGTCGCACAGTTCGTTAATCTGTGCTTGCCGTGGCATCAGATCGCCGGGTGTTTTCGCGAGATGCCGAGCGCTGTATGTGAAGTAAAAGCCCGTTGCTTTTAACTCAATCTGTTTGCAACCTGGAATCGCCCAACAATGGCATCGCCTTTTTTCCCGGTGTTACAGCCACGATACTTCTCAGGCATTTCGCCCAAGCAGAAGACATGCGCTCCCGTGCCGCTAGGACTGTATTCGCCGTAAGAGTCGAGACCTATAACAATCTCTCGGGATTCGAGCGTGAACTTTCCCGTAGCGGCGTCACAACACTTGTCAATGTCCACGCCGAAAACGCCATCGCCAAGCGTAAGCCCGACGCCGGAATATCGTGACACTACGGCGATGCACTGAGCATGTGTGCTCCAGGTCGCCGGATTATTGGCTTGCGCCTTGCGCCCGGACACCTGATACGGCACTTTTGTTTCTTTGCCGCCAAGGTTCTCCAACTTCCACAAGACCCAACGGCGTTGCCCCTTCAGTTCGTCCAGCGTCACGGCAGTTTCTCTCAAAACGGCAAGCAAATAAAAGGCGCATTGAAGGCAGTATTCACGCGCTTTGATAAGGCGAACGCCGCGAAACTCGCCCGGCATCATCGCAAGGGTTTTCGCCGTCAATTACTTTGTATTCAAGAACGTCATTGGCATTGAGCATTTTAGAACCTCCATTAAGTAACTATTCAGCAAGGCGTATAGACGTTTCAGCAAACCCGCACGCCTCACGCGACAAGATATTGCAGCCTGTAAACAAGCCCCGCTCCAATTTCAAGCTCCTCTCACTGGCTTTGGCGAAGAATGCCATTGTCAATAGAGAGACACAAGCCGAGATTTTTTGACCTGATCGCCGAAACTACGTTGGGAAAATTCAAGCCGTAGATAAAGCCCGACACAATTACGCGCCCGTCATCGTCCAAAGAAACTTGCTCGATAAAGCCCACCTTGATTCGTGGCTGACACATTGAGAACGCCGGATAACCCTCTACCGGGTCAACTTGAGCCTGAAATCCTTGGGAAAGTAAAGTCGGCATCCACGCCTCTCGGCAACTTCACGCGAAATAATCATTCGCGGCCCTAACGTCACCGTCTGTTTTTCAAAGTCAAAGAAGCTGCGTATGCGTAGTCGGCTCATTCAGGACAGCCGCTACGCCTTCCACTGGAATTAAGTTTGGATTCTGGAACATAATTTTCCTTCTTCCTTCTTCGCTCCTGAAACGCCAACAAATCGTCGGCACTGCAAACCGGCAAGCCATCAGTCGGCCCGCCTTCAGCAAAGCCAAGACCGCCCGCTGGCAACGTAAACAGAGCACCGATAACCCCGCCCGCAATTGATAGAGCTAACCTCGCCATTCTGTTTCCTCCTAACGGTCGTCCTTAACGATTAAATCTGCGATGAAGCCTGTCCAGCCATGCGAAACATTTCCCCGGCTAGCTGATGTTGTGATTTGCCGAACGAATCAGCATCAGGAGTCGTGATATTAAATTGTTGGTGAATATGCATATCCCCGCCTTTGCCATTGCCTGTGCTCTTCGGCGCGTTCGGGATAATTTGCCCGGCCACGGTAGGTGAGAAGAACTCTTCTCCATGTTCGTTTACCCGATAGAAGTGTCCCGGCTCTACAGGGCCGCCCGCTGCCCGAGCGCCGCCGAATAGTCCGCCCTTGCCGAACAGACTCGCCAAAGTTATCCCCGAGGAATGACGAATCGTTCAATGCACCTAAGCCCGCTGAAAGCAGCTTCGGTTATGGACTCGATTTCAGAATCATTTTTTCGAGGTCAGCGAAGTATGTTGCTCCATTCAGCCTTGGAAGTCGCGAGGTGCCGACGCGATATTGTCCTCAAAGCCCGTAACGGCGGTATCCAGGAGCTTGATTGCATCTTGGGCCTGATGGCTGCCCTGATTGAACTGCTCGAAGAAGTATTTGACGCCGTCACCATGCCGCCCTGCCCGAGCTTTACCTTCAGGTCCTCAAGCTCGCGGTCATAAGTGTTCTGCGAAATTGCGCCACGGGCGAGCAGAGCATTCAATACGTCTAGTTGCTCCGCATATTGTTCGGATTCTGTCCGCGTGGCTGTAAAGAGCTTCGCGGCTTCGGCTGTCGCTGCGTTAGACTTCGTCTGAATTAGAAATAGCTCTTCGGTTTCCTTCGTGCCGCCGTAAGCGGGCTTAGGAGTATCGAAGGTCTCAGAGAGGGTCTTCTCGGCTTGATCGTCTTTATATTTTCCGGTGCCCTTAAGCCCAATTGTCGAAAGGTTCTTCGCCGCTGCTTCCTGCTTCTGGAGGACGGCAAGCTCGTTATTCAGCGATTGGATTGCTTGATTCGCAATGACACTGACCGTGCCGTGGGCAGCCCCTACCGTAGTTGCATAGGCTTCCCATTTCTGCATTGCATCTTGGACGTGGGTTTTTTCTCGCAGATACTTGTCCTCTTCAAAGCCGGAAAGCTCTTGAGTTGTGCCTGAAGACTCATGCAGGGTATCTAGTTGTGTGCTTGTATTCATTAGTGCTACATCTTGCGCTTTGTTGCATGCTCGCCACTCGTTACTCAGAATTTCCTTATGCATTGTCTCTTGCCGGAGCAGATGTAGCATCGAGACTTGACACATTGCTTGCAATGCAGTCCAGTTCGCCTTGGAGGGCTTGTTTGATGACCGCATAATTCGGTGCCCCACTTCTGGAAGGTCGTCCAGCTGATCTTGCATATGGGCCGTTTGGTCGGCCAGTGCCTTTGAAGGATTCCAGCTTGATCTACCAGCCGCATCCATTTTTTTTATGGATTCGGTCACGGTATCGAATTCTTCGTTGAACACGATCTAACGCCCGCATTGTTGTCCGAGATTGAGTATCAGACTTTCAAACCAGTTCTTGTTCAAACCCGTGAACGCCTTATCCGCCGTGGCTTCCAAGAATCTTGAACTCCTTGGTGATGGCGTCAAGTGTCTGTTCGTCAATCTGCTTTAAGCCGTCCCGAAATGCCTGCGAGAGTGATCACCATTCAGGCGGTGCTAGATGCAGTTCGTAGTCTCAGAATCTCGGCTTCCGAATTCTTTCAGCGCCTTCTTGCCCCGCAGCTCCGTTAGTCGTCTCAAAATCTTTCTTGGCTTCCGCCGCCGCTGCTTGCAGTTGACTGGATTTTCTTCGACTACTTTGACGATGACTTCGATTAGAGCGAGTGCCGCAACCGAATCAAACATTGCACTCAGGGCAGTAGCCGACGCCTGGAACTCTCAACAATCAAGGTGCGGAGATGACGCGGAATAGAGACACCAATTCCTTCCCCAATAATGCTAATGTCGCCTTAGCTTCGTTTGCTTGGGCACTCATGGATTGAGCCATTTGCTGCGTTGCCCGCGTAGCTTGTGCGGTGCCCTGCGCTGTCTCCGCTTGGAACTGTGCAAGGTTCATTCGCAGATTGATATTGACTTCGCCTATCGTTGTGCCGCTCATAAATGCCTCCGCAAGATTTTTAGGGACGCCACTGAGTGGGAGCAGCGCCCCTTATTTCGGCGACTTGTACACGGCACGCGACGAAGGCCGTCCCACGAATCCCCATGCACGGAAAAAAATTATTAGCGGGCCGTGTATGAGCCGTCATGGTGCGGTGTTTGAATTCCCGCTAAAGTCAAGACGAGCTAGCTGCCTGAGTCAATAACGAAGCGCTTCAGAGCTTCAGAGCGTCGGACAAGTGAGTCTGTCCGGCGATAAGCGAGCAACTGAATCACACCGATATTAGCTTTCGGCTGATCAAGCACTTTCACATTGATGCCACTGCCGCCACGGTCACCGATAAGGAAGCCGCGTTTGAAATCACCGAAGCAGATTGGCGAAGCCGACTGAGTCAGTCCCGGCATGGAAGAGCTATAAAACACCGGGTAGCCATCGCAATATTCTTGGCTGCCGACCCGAGTCCAGATCGGGTCAAACAAATTAGCATCCAATTGAGCTTTGCGGATGGCGATAGACGTAGGCCGAGCCATCAGGAATGACGCATTAGGTAGATACTTCGCCTTCAGCGAGCCTTCCAGATCCAGGAGCTTGTCTAAGGTGATAGTTGAGTGAGCAACGCCGAAGTCCGACGCGGTGAGAACGCCTTCAGGTTCGCCGCTGCCGGTGCCCGAAATGAATTTGTTCTCTTCATACGTCTGTACGGCGTCAATCATGTCGTCTGTGGCGAGGACTTGCATAGCGCCTACGTCCTGCACCAATTCAAACGTCAAGATCAATGGTGTCACCGGCCATATGCGAAGACAAAGTCTTCTGTATAAGAGTCGGGTCAGTGCCAGTGAAAGCATTGTTGGCACCGCCTGATTCAGCCTTAGCCGCCGCCGTTCCTCGCGTTGCCTGAATCGGAATTTTGATGTCAGACGATGTCGGGATGACGGTCGCTAATTGACGGATAGCAAGTTCATTCGGTGCCAACGGCACGATATTGCCGTCAACGATGATTGGAACTGCGTATCCGCCAGCCGGCATTTACCCTCGTACAAAGCCGCACTGATCTCATTACCCTGGGTTGCAACATACCGCCACAGAGCCGCTGCATAGTCCTCAGACATGATCTGCTTGCCGGTCTTGCGACCGGTGCTTTCATTTATGAAGGGTTTTCCGGCAAACTGGGATCTGAGGGTGTTCATAGATTCGAGATTCTGAATCTGAGGATTGAGTGCGTTGACTTCAGCGAGACATGCGGTCAATCTACTGTTCTCGCTGTCAGTCAGTGGTCGGCGGTTTTCGCGCTCGGCTGGCGACGATAGCGTCAGCCTTGTCTAGCGCGGTTTGCCTTTTTTTCTTCAACTCGAATAGAACCATAATGGTTCCTTTCATTACTGAGATTTTGCTGCTCTCTTTGTGTGCCTGTTCTGCCAGGGCATAGCGGGCGGACTAGCACACGCGACCCGGCCCTTTACGCCGGGCAACTCGTAAATCTCTTATAAAATCTGCACTTCTCCAGCCGGATACGAGGCTCGTAGTCCACTAACGCGGCATTGCCCTCGTTTTAGCGCTTGCTGTAATTTGTCGCATGACGCCCCTGAGGTATTGCCGTGGTTCAATTACGGCGTCAACCATTCCGTTTTTCAGGGCTTCCGGCGCGGTGAACATGCGGCCTTCTCCGAAGCGCTTCATCTAATCAGATCGGCAGACACGCGAGTGCCACGCCCGGACTTAATCGTGTCAATAAATTGAGCGTGAACCGCGTGTAACTGAGACTCGAAATACGCTTTGGACTCATCAGATAGCGGCTGAAATGGCGAACCTTCGGTCTTGAATTCGCCGGATGACATCTCAGTCACTTTGATTCCGGCTTGCTCAAGCGATCGGCTAATGTCAACGTGCATCTGACGCACGCCCACAGATCCAACCTCTCCGCTAGGAGTAAGAACGATGTCAGACGCTTGCGAGGCCAGCCGAACAGGCTGCCGAGGCAGACATTCCGGTGACGCGAGCGGTGACCGGCTTCTTACTCGGTAGAGAGCGATAGCGGCAGCCGTCTCAGGTAATCCAGTGACCTCGCCGCCTGGAGAATCTACTGAAAGAATCACGCGCTTGACCGTAGAGTCTGCCTCCGCCTGATCTAACGCGGTATTAAGGAAATCGTAAGTAGTTCCGGCCCAAGAATCATTCTGAGTCAGCACACCCTCGATAGGGGATGATGACAACTTTTGAGCTTTCCTTCGCCCTCATAATCGAAGCTTCAGTGCCACTCGCTGATGTGCGGAAGGCAGAAGGCGCGAGCCTTAAGGGATTGAACTCTCGGTCATGGCTTCCTTGATTAAGATCGGCAGATGCGCTGGGTGTATCGCCCATAACGGACGTTTAATAATGGAGGCTAATCGGTTCATATTATTTATCCCCTTTAGAAAGCCCGATAAGGGCGTCAATTGCTTTTGCACGCGATGATTCGAAAATGAACCTCTATGGATTGGCGCATCTGACAAGTGGGCAAGTTTATTTACTTTTTACCTTGTTGCAGGCTTTATCATTTTGAGCAATTCAACCTCTCGCACCATTGTGCGAGACCCTACCTTCACGCGATTGAGCTTCCCTTTCTAATCGTCAGCCAAGCGCGGATTGTCCAGGGTTAATCCGCCTAGAAAAGTAGCGGCGCTTTCGATGGAGTGAAGTCGGCCCGGTTTTTCCTTGTTCATCATCCTAGTAAAGAGTAATATTTTCCATGGCCAACTTTTTCTGTCAGTTAATTCCGATTACGTCTCTCAATTCCTGCGACAATGCGCTCCGTAACGAGAGGGTGTGTGGTGAAGAAGGGTTTCTCCCCCGAATAACGGCCTTTCTGATTTTGACGGGGTCGCGTATTCCGAAGAGTTATACTCCCACCATGTTGCAGCCTTACGGCCAACATCGGGTTTTGCAAATCTTCTGCGGGCGCGGCACAAATTCCACGTATGAGGACACTCAGAATATGGCATCATTTGAGCAATTAAACACGCGCAGGAAGGCTTTCGGGGTTAGCCCTTGGCTAACCTTGCCTCATCCAATTGCCTGGAGCAACCCGACCAAGAATTTCGGTTCTTGAACTTGTAGTTAGTTAGGTACCTGCCCTGTTGTGACTGTCGGTAGACTTGTTCAGTTCTCGTCATCGCTTGGGCTGGGTACTTCCGTGCCTCAGACTGTGCGGGCTGTCTGAGCGCCGTTTGCATCATGGAGGCCTCCAGTCTCAGTTCGTATATGCGCGTTAACATTGCGACCGCAAAAAACTGAATATCTAAAACTGCGCCGCTAAAGTGATCGTAATTAATTGGCTAAATTACTGTTTATAAACACTTTAGTTCACCCTTTTGGCTATTGCACCGCCGTCTGACTTCCGTTAAGATCGGCGCATGGAGGAAACAAACAATGTCATTCATAAAATTCAATATTGCCACTGAGCTTTCAAAACTGCGCAGGGGAAAACGGACAAAGGTGGGCCGCGAGACTATTTTGCGGGTTGCTGAATCGCATTTCCGCACCCTAAAACGGCAAGGAAAGTGAAGAGCCCTCCCCTATTCGCTCGGTTTGTCACGTTTCGTGCGTATCCCCCCGCAGGAGTAGCCTATTTTGCGAGAAAGCGTATGGGCCTCAAGCGGCTTCGCGAAACTCCCATCGAACGGATATATCGGGAAGTAACAGGCCGGAATATGCCGCCTACATTAGGAAGATTCTGCTACCGAAGGCGAAGCCCCGCAGTTGATGTGGCGCTTGCCGAAAAATACGCCTAGTCCTACAATTCCCGCGATGCAGGATACAAAAAATCCTAGCGACTTCGATGTGCTCTACTACTCGGCTTCCTTTGGTTGTCGTCCGTCACGCCACAGATGTTTTCGGGTGAACGCATCCGGGAAGTAGAGTCCCTTCGTGCGAAGCGAAGCCCGGTTTTTCATGCGTGGGTGTTGCTGTAAACAAAAAATTGCTTAAGAGCCTTTTGTCCATTTTCTGTGTTATTCCAAGCCAGTGAAATGACCGTCTGTTCGCTTTGGCTCTAGGAGTAAACATGCCAAGTGAATAGCAGCTTGTGTGATACCGAGCGGCCTTCCTCCTTAGCTGTTTACCCTAGATGTTCTAAAGCACTCTCCCATTTTTATGCGGTTCGGGACAACAATTTCTCTGCCGGAACATCGAAGGTTTGACCCAAACGTTACAGTTGGGGTTAGGCCGAGCATGAAGGAATCGGAACGAAACGAAATAATTGCTGAGATTTCAAAATTGTGCGATCAGCAAAGGGATGCGATGGAAGAAGCTACTTTCCTCGGTTGGACACAGGCATCCTATGCCGCGTTTCATGAACGTTCAGAGCGGAGCGCGGTCTTGTTGAAGAAAATTGCCCGCAAGCCCGCTGCTTAATCCGGGCTTTGGCTGGATTCAAGGCGCTGCAATGTTGGCTTTAACAGCCGGAGCTTTTGCAAGGCTGATTCGGCTACCCTACGCTGTTCCTCGACCGCGTTTGGACAATTTCTTGTTCCAAGACCCTGAGATTCCGTAAGGCGTCATCTATAGCTTGGCGTTCTTTGGTGTGCAGTCCGGGCATATCGCGCAGTTTTTCTACCCGTCTGACTATTTCCGCTCGCGCATCCACGAGACGGCCAACCATCAGCGCTTGCTCAATTCCACCATAGCGCTTTCATACAGCCGCACCCATTTTTCTTTTTCGTAGTCATTCACCGTGCCGGATGGTACACGGAAAACCATGCGTCGAGCCGTCTAAATAATTGTCATCCAAAGTGACAAAACCTGCTACGATGCTTAAGCTAGCGTCACTGAAGGAATGGTGGCGGTATGAGTGACATTGCAGGAACACCAATTTCGCCAATGTTGCAAATGCTTCAGTGGATTGAGGAATGCGAGCGGGCTGCTAAAGACCACGATGTTCCCCGTCTTGTAACGTTGCTTTCCGTCATCAACGCGAAGCTGGATACGGAATTCGCCCGTACCCGCAAGAACCCTGTTCGCTGAAAATAAGTCAGAGGCGTGCAGCGTAGTCCCTCCCCGGCTAAAGGCAACTCAATGCGGTCACCGGGTTGCCTTTTCTTTAGCACTGGAACACTAACCGCACGCTTGCTTAAGCGGCTGGAGTGTCTTTTTTGTCTCGCTTGCGAGCATACGGAAGTTTGCGGGAACCCGGCTCAAAATCATATCGAAGCCAGCGCACAAACTGGGTCACATTGTCCACGTAAGTCGCTTGAACATTCATGGTCAAATCAGTGGCTAGCACGGCGTCGGTATATTTTTTCAATGCGTCCGTCACTTCGGACATCGCGGCAGCGGAAATTCTTGTCTTTAGGCTTTCCATTTCGCGGGATGGTATCACTTTCAGTCTGTGGAAGTTCATTGAACTTGCCGTGGATTCAAACTGTGCCCTACAATCACGGCGGAGCAAGCGCCAATGATTAAGACGGTGACACTGGACAGCGTGTTTGAAATGGGCGAGGGCACAAACCGGCACCGGCTTATCGCTGAGTGGCATGAAACAATCGGCATCGGCTATCCGAAAGATAACCTGGCAACATGTTACCCATCCGATAACGAACTATGGCCGAAGCTACACGCACTAAAAGGACGGCGAGTATGGTTGCATTTGCGGCGTGACAGAGTCGTAGGGGAGAGCCGGAAAGACCCGGATGGATTCGTTTTGAGGCGGTAGGAATAGATCGGGGTGACGGGATTACAGTGTTAGATGTACCGCCCTGGGATTGACAATCTCCGATTATCCGATCCTAGCGACTTCCGATGGTCTACGCTATGCAGCGTCTCTGTGGTCATCCGTTATGGCTGTTCCGCCATGCTGAAAGCGTTCGGAAGTGACGTGCCCGTCTCGCAAGTGAGCCGGGCTTTCAACGTCTGGGCGTTTGGGAACCATAGAATCAAATCATCCAGAGCCGATGCTTTGAGAATTATCCGTCTCCAGACGCTCGCGGAACAAAAGACGGCGCAACGATCTTTAAAGCCTTTATCTCGCATTTCAATTCCAGTCGGTTCACTTGCCCGATTCCTCATAATATTCTTGCTCCATGAGTAAAAACGTGGAAGCCGTTTTCCTACTTTATGAGTCGGAAGCCGCCACGATATAGTTCTATTTTCCCCTGTGCTCTGAAACGCTGAATAGACTTGCCGATGGAGAGGCGAGGGCGGTCGAGAATGTCGGCAAGGTCGCCAACACTGTAAGTACCATCTTTGATGATGCTTGTTATTGTTGGCGAAATTTGCCCAGGGCCGGTGGGGTTGAAAGGTGCGAGCTTCTTCGGGATTTTTACCTCGCGTAAAACCTCAAGAAGAGGCTGATCGCGGAAACGATCTATAAGGAAATCCCAGGTTCGAAACAGCGTCGGGATTCCGTTGTAAATTGTTACCAAAATACCGATTGTTCCAGCGGTGACCCCGTACCATGTCGGAAAAAATTCGCTACTCGTGCCACACCCACACCGCTAGCTACTCGCTTCCGATTCGCGCTTGCATTCTTCGCAGAATTCGCGGTGCCGATGCATCTCTGGGGCTTTCTCGCCTGCTCTTTTTCGCGCTTCTTTAGCGATCTGTTTTGATTTTTCTGTCCCCGACCCCGCCTCGAAGATGTTGATTTTCACGATAGGTGAATTGTGCGAACGTGCCCATTTCCATATCGTGCGTGTACTTCAAGGTGTCGTATTCTTTGCACGGCATATGCCATTATGCCTCCGTTTTTCCGGTTCGCCATGTCCCGTAACAATGAAGAATCAAAAGTGACACCTTTTCTATGTTCGCCGTGTGTTCGCCCAATGTGCTAGTTCTTAGGCATGGTGATCAATTGGAGGATCTATGACAATACTTAAAGACGCATGGGACATGAGGACGGATTGCAGTTAGCCAAGGCGCACCAAGTGCAGAAGAACGCTGAGAAAGTGTTGTCCCTGATGACCCAGTACAAATCTAAAACACGCGGTGAAATCGCCGGTTTGTCTGGATTGGGTGACGATGACGTGCTAGCCGCCTTACGACATTTGGAAAGTCATGGCAAAGTATTTACCACGCCGGTGGACGGGGAAAAGGGAATAATGTGGACTCGTATCTCAGGGGACTTGGGCCAACAGAAAACGGCATACAAGCACAATCACGGAGCAACTTGTTGAGTTGATCCTGGGAACAGAGTACACATTAAGATCGAAGCACTCTCAGTGGACTTGAGCATTCAGGAAATGAACGATCTTATTGAAGCTGCGAGTGAGCTTAGGGCGTGATTGATAAGGATAAGAAGCTTTCACAGCGAGTATCATAAGCCCTCTAAATGACCCTTTCCGCCCGCCGAAACTCACTCATACTCAAACAATCCTTTACGAGATCGATATCGTTCCATAATTTTGCGGCTTCAATCTTGAGGGAAGGCCACGACCGGCAATCTTGCCGAATCCTCGAAGGATTCCTCCTGCACTTCCGAAACTTAATCGATTTCTTTGGAAAGAAACCAGGCGGGGACGACCTCAGTATATCTAGGCCAGACAAAATATGGGATGATTCGGCTCGTGTGGCCTTCGCCGAAAAACTGGACGGCCTTTCTCAGCGGGGAAAGATTTTGCGAAATAAATACGAAGGGATTGACGACAGTGTCTCTAGGTATCTACATCACTGTACCGAGCAACGAATACTTTCGAAGGAATGGGAAGTGAAATTGATGTTCGACGAGCTGTCGCCCTTGCTAAGAGAGTTCGAGAGTTTGCTACCCGATACCCGCCGTCCTTGGGGCGACCCGCCGCCAACAAGAATTCTCCGCCCCGAAGTGAAGCTTCGTTCGGAACTGCTATGTTCACAAAGTATTAACCGCACCTGCCAATTCACCTGCCGTTCCCAATATGCTTTACTGCCACGTCCCCATCACAATCTTATTCAGCCGGTCTTGTCTACCCTTGACCCACTTCGCATAATGCCGTTCCGTCGTCCTGATGGATGTGTGACCTAGCAGTTTCGATACCTCTTCCATCGGCACGCCCTTCTCTAACAAATCCACGGCAAACGTATCGCGTAGCCTGTGACTAAGCATATTGCCTTGGCTCTTAATCTTGGCGTCCCTGAAAAGCTTGCGTAGATCGTGCTGCCAGTTCGTTACGGCGCTCGTTTCTTTTCCCGTGCCCGTATGCCAGAAGACATATTCAGGATTACCATTCGGCACCTTCAGAATCTCGGCGGCCACTTCTGGAGGTATGGGCACAGCAACATGCGTGCCCGTCTTCTGCCGCGAAGTCACCACGGTATGCACCTTATGAGCTTTGTCGAAAGTGATTTCATCACGACGGAGGGTCACCGTGTCCCGAATTCCCAATCCAGTCCAACGCATCGCCTGGACAAGCCCACGCACCCGGCTCGCTCGCACTTTGTCAAAACTCTTTGAGACAGTATCCAATAGGCGCTCATATTCCTCCGCAGTCAGAGGAAGGGTGACCGGCTCATCTATTTTGACTCTTGCGAGTTTGGGTACACGGTCAAGCCATTGTGACTCGAAGCAGAACGTCAAGAAGTGTTTCAGGCGTGCCGAAACGAAGAATCGTGTCGTCGTGGACGGGTAAAGATCCGGCCACGTTGCCGAGTAATCTATGAGTAGCTCACGGCTGATAGCACGAACTGTATAGACGCCGTGAGTTTCACAGAACGCCCCGAAGCGCTTTAGCTCACGTTCATACCGCCCCTTTACTTCCTGACTGACACTTTGATTTCTCTTGTCAGCATTGAATAGCCGAATAGCCTCGCCTATTAGTTGGCTGTGTTGTTTTTCAGCCTCTATGGGCTTCCCGCTCAATTGAGCTTCGAGGATACGTTTGGCGCTTTCGGCTTCTGCCCATGACCGCGTTCCGGCTTGCTTCCGATATTGCTTGCCCGATACAGACCATCGTAGATGTTTGCGGCAGCGGCAACCCTTGTGAAACTCATCGCCTACATATTTACAATCCGGCGAATGACGGACGAAGATTGTGATTATGGGTGTGCTCATCGGACCACCATTACCGCAATAGCAATTAAGGCTGGAATTAGAACTGAGACAATCCAAATGTGTTTAACGATGTGACGGGCGTCAGCCGACACCTCATTGCGGACATCGAATGGGTTAGCTAGCGATTCTTGACGGCGCTCTAGTTGTGCTTCTTCTGCGTAGGTCATAGTGCCTCGTTTCTACCCGCCACGAGTTCACGCTAGCACAAAATTAGCACAATTCAATAGCACTATAGGGAAGTATATGAAAAATAAGGCGATACAAACTTATGTGCGGATTATAACAAAATCAGCGCCGGCTTCCGGAGGTTTGGCGGGTTCCCGAAGATTTCCAAAGCCCAAGGACAAATGGATAACAGTTGTACCCAATCAAGCCATTGATTTGAATCTGCAACTGAGGATCCGCATCCGAGCTGCCTGTCCGAAATTGCCCACCTAGAAGGCTTTATCTACCTTTCACCCAGAGCGTGCCCCCAGTGACTGCTGGGCAGCCTTCGGACTGTGATCGTTTAATTTCTGGTTCGAAATTTTTGCCGCGAACCTCCGGCCCAGATCAATCATGGGATGCTCAAGGGCATAGTAGAGAATTGCCGGAATGATCAACCACATTAACCAAAAAAGAGGCCAACTATCGTGTCGCGTGAGTGCCCACCAGATAAAAAACGAATGGCCCAAGTAGATGCCATATGAATATGTAGCGATGTGATGACTGATAACCTTTAACGGCAAAAAAGTAATTTCCTTAAAGCTCGGCAACGCTATTCCGAGCAACAAGCACAACTCAGCCCCAATTCGGCGGGATGGTTCCGATAAAAACACCACGGCAAGCGCGAGGATGAAGGGCGGCCAAATGTATGACGGTATGAACTTTCTCTGGGGACGCGTGAAAGCCATGACTCCCGGCAAGAAGTTAGGTACGAAAATTAGCAGTGAAAACCATGCAAGGGAAGGAATCACCTGAGGCAGGTGACCCAGAAGGGCACAGGCGACCCAGATTGCCAGGAGCGGCCAAAACGATAGCTTGCTCCAAAGGAACAAAAAAGGCAGCACCAGGTACATTTGCACCTCCAGTGGTAAGGACCAAAGGGGACCAATAATCGAACTAGAGTGTGTGAGGTTCTGAATCAGTAATAAGTTTGAAACGAGTTCCCACCCCCCTGGCCTCGGTGCAAAAATCAATCCTCTACTAGCGGCGTGCAGATGGAGGGCCACCGCGGCTAACACCGCAGCTATGCTAAGGGGGTAAATCCGGAAGAGCCTCCGAACGTAAAAGTCCTTCACGAGCGCTAACCCTTTAAGCCGGCTTCTCTGCATCGAGTACATCAGTACGAGAGACGTGTGCACAAAAAATAACAAAACGCCAAAAAATCCGATATTTCCGAATCGGTCGTATTGGTAGTGCCTTGTAAGGTGGTCGAAAAGGACCATCAAAACGGCCATGCTGCGCAGGACGTCAAGATTAGTTGATGTGCCCTGATAGACAGTGGAGTTCGGATGAGTAGGTCGGGAGGAAGTGTCGAAGCAGACCTTCACGCGCGAATACTAACATGCCAAAGCAGAGGCGGCCCGCAACGAAGTTGGTTCCGCGTAAAAACATCCTCGAAGCATCTCGAGCACTTATCAACGAGGCAATCTATCCGTTTATCAAAGCGACACAGTGTGCAAGAACCGCAACGTAAATACGGAAGTTTCGATCTTTATCTCGATGAGCGGCCGTCCTCTCGTCATCCGCCCATTTCGCTTGCCCTATTTGCCGCGCCTTTCATTCTGTAGTTCGTGATGCAGATAAGTGCCAATCAAAAGCTAGTTGTAATCTACTCATTGCCTCCAGCACTATTACTCGCGAGACGAGGATGGCACTCCTGCTTTCCGGGCCTGCTCCTGCATGTCGTCAAGTTGCTGCTTGGCGTCTTCTAACGCCTTCTGCTTCTGGGCCAGTTGCTGCTTATAGTCTGCGTCTTCTTTATCCCACGAAGCGGAGTTTCGCAGACGGTTCCCGGCGTCGGCATAGAAGGCGGCCGCACGCAGTTGATATTCGCGTTGGGCCACGTCGAGTTCCCGCGTCATTAAATCGATTTGATTTTTCTGCGCGGCAATTTTGCCCTTCCACTGCTCATAAATCTTTTGCCGCTCGGCAGGAGATTGTCCCGGTTTGACTGCCAGCGGTGTGTCAGACTTTGCGGTTTTATCTGGCGCGGGTGTAGCAGCATTCGCATTGGCGCTTGCCGCGGCGTCAGCCGTTGGGGTTGCGCCTACAATGCTGATTTTGTCATCAGTGGGAAGATTGTCGTTGGTGTACTGCTTGACCGACGGGTCCTTTTTATCTTTGTCTTTGCGGTTCTTTTTCGCGTAATCGCCTAAGGACTGGTTCGGAGTGACCACGGTGGTCTGCGCCAATGCAGAACCAACCATTGCCAGGCTTGCGATCATAACTCCGGCGATTTGCAGCGACGATAAAATACGTTTCATAATTTCTCCATTTCCAATCTGGTTCGACTGCCGCTTAAATTCCACAATTACAAAAATAATCCGACCTTATGAATGCGCCGCCTTTGCCGATTGCGGTCCGAGTAAAAAGCCACCAATGGTGTGGTCCAGATGGTTTGCCTCGGAAACAATATCGGCGGCAATAATTCGTGTCTGCACAGGATCGTCAATTGAGGCCAACTGCTGCGCATACTCCGAAATAGTGTTCAGCGATGTCCGCAGCTCCAGCGCCATCTCGGTTGAGATTTCTACTCGCAGTTCGTGGTCACGGCGGATCGTTGCCATCTCTGTCTGATCGGTGATCAGGCATGCCGCCCCAAGTGCGTCCCCGGAAGGCGAGTGCACCGGGGTGACGCTTACTTCCAATATTCGTTGGTCACCGCCCGGACATAAATATTGGGCCTGTATCCGACCCGATGCGATCTGGCTACGCAAACTTGTTTCCACTACTTCGGCCACCGGTCCAAGCGGTCGTGCCGCGGAGACCACGGCGGCTTCGCGAAAGATTTCTTTCGCGTTCATTCCCGCGGGGGATGCGAATCCGAGAATCTGCCTGGCCGCGGCATTCGCTTGCCGGATCAATCCATTCGGAGTAAAAAACATGACGCCGCTCGACAGATTCGAAAGCACTGCCGTGCTTATGTTCTCCGAGGTTTTGGCCCGCCGCTGCTCGGTTTCGCGCAGACTTTGCAATTCGTGTTTCTGTTGTTTCAATTGCTGGATTACCGAGTTGTAGGTTTCGAGCGGTAATCTGTCAGTAGAATCTGGGATTGAAATGTCCTCCACCAGAGCCCGGCGCATGCGGCGCATCGCAATCATCGCCAGGACCATGGCAAATCCAGCCGCTATGGTGAGCAGAAACATGCGAATCACGATTGGATTGGCGAGCAGCTTCAGAACATCCTCCAATACCAGGTGAGAAACGAATTTCCGAAGAAAAAGGCGACCATGGCCATGCTGCCCAGAAAAACTCCGAACGGCATCTGATGGCGGCGCAGAGCAATAGCCGCGGACATCCATGCTTTCCGTCGCGCTGTCTCGACCGATTCGTGATTACGGGCAATGCGGCGGCGCCAGCGTTTGATCCAAACCGCGAACACCGTCCATAAACCGAAGAATGATCCCGCAATCGATCCCGCAAATATCGTGAAAATGGTGAGCTTCAATCCAAGAAAGGCCCCCACCATGGCCATCAGCTTGACGTCCCCAAAACCCATTCCTTCGACGCCTCGGGCCCGCAGATAAATCGCACCGGCGCCGTAGATGAATGACGCACCAACCGCCATTCCCAGCAGGGAATCAGCGAACGAAAGCAGAATTGGCGAGAGGGACGAGGTGCTGTCGAATGAAATAAATGACGGCAGCAACTGCGAAACCAGGTCGTTCACCGGAACGAACAGACTGAAAATCAATCCCAGGGCGACTCCCGGCAGAGTCATTTTATCCGGCAACAGCTGAGTCTCTGCATCCGTAAAGATCAGGCCCAGCAATAGAAATCCGAAGCAGCAATACTTCAACGTGCTTAACGTGAATCCGAAGTGGGAGTAGCACGCCAGAAACAGAAAGGCCGTGAGCAGCTCAATCACCAGATATCGTGGAGAAATGGTCGCTTTGCAGTTTCGGCAATGTCCCCGCAAAATGAGCCAGCTAAGGACAGGAATATTGTCATAAAAGCGAATTGGCTTTTTGCAACTTGGGCACGCGGAGCCCGGCGTCACCGCCGAAAGCCCAAGCGGCAGACGATAAATGCACACATTCAGGAAGCTACCGAAGGCGAGCCCCAGCACAAAGATCGCCCCTGCATATACAGGATCCACCGTTTCGCCCTCAATTCACACGTCTGCTAAGAGTCGATTATACGGCGCAGGATAGAGGGGTTGGCAGACACCAAAGTCATTGTCCGGCGGGACGATGACTGGCAAAAACGCTGAAAACACGCAGTGGGAGAGCGGTTCAAAACGCCCTCCCAACAGCAGTTATTGGTTCTGGTTGAGTCTCGGCCGACCGGCATCCGGTCCGACTGTAGAAGGGATGACCGAGAGGGGCGCTTGGAGGGCGAAGTTCAACAGAGTTTCGGAGGGCAAGTCAATCTGCTGGCTCTTGGAGGCAGCTTGAACTCCTCCACCTAATCCGGCTCCAGCTGCGGCACCGATGCCCGCCCCTTTGCCTCCACCTGCGAGCCCGCCGATAATGGCGCCGATCACGGCTCCGCCACCTACTTTCTCAGCGGTGTTTTTGCCACGTGACGAACCCTTCCGTTCCCACTGATCGGTCTGAATCGGTATAGCGCTTAGGCCCAACTCGGATGCTGTCAAGTTGCAGGGTCAGCAGTGATTGTCCGGCGAACTTTCCCGCGCTTTGAACGTTGACCACATGACCTTCAACGCTATGACCTGCGGGAACCACCACGTCGCCTTCGAAGGTCAGTGGCGAATTGAGCGTCGCATGGAAAATCTGGCCCGACTGAGCGGTCTCGGAATTAATTGGATCGATCAATCGCACCGACAACGATGTACCGGACGGAATGGTGACCTTCTGCGGGGGCGGTGGAGGCGGTGGTGTGTTGTCCGGGACAGAGGCCATCGGAGGCGGCGCGGGTGTTGGCGCAGGCTGTGAGTTGTTGTTGTACGCCTGCGAGTTATCGGAGTTGTTCCTGCTGGCATCGCCATAATCGGGCTGATATTTATGCCGATGATGACGCGACGGAGGTGGAGTCGATGTTGAAATCGACGGTGCAGAAGTCGGTTCCTGAGGAGCTGGAGCCGGTGGCGGAGCCTGAGCTTGTGCCACGGGTGCACCGACCTGCAGGTTGTTGACGACTTGTTTTACCCCGGGTTCCGATGACGCATATTTCGCCGCCGCGTCTCGTTCGGCATCATTGTCAACCGCCCCCGACAAAGTGACGCTTCCGTCCGTGGACTGAACTACAAGTTGCTTGCCCTGCAATCCGGAATCGGCGCTTAGCTTGTTCTGAATGTCGCTCGTGATCTGCGCATCATTCGGCTTCTTGCACAAGCCGCCATCACGATCAAAATCGCGGAAATCATGACGATCCTGACGCTATGAGTAATGTCCATCTTCATCAAAAGTGCTCCTGAATGTTGGATCTATGCACAGAGATTAGATGCATAAATCGGCGCCAAGGCACGAACCAGGTAGGACTGGTGCCCTTGGCTAGGGCAGAACCATGTGGGGACGGGCGCCCTCGCCCGTCCAAGCCGAGGCTCGGCTCGGCAAGGTTCACTGATCATTTCTGCGCATTCCTGTGAAGACGGGCGAGTACTGTCGCTAGGCCGACGTCAATTGGGGATTCCCTGGCAGGCTGAAACAAACGAAACTATTAAACGCTCAATCAGTTTCCGGATGCAGAAACTGGTAACCCAAAATTGACGCGGCGGACTCAGTAACTTCCGGGCAGTCGGGAGCGGGCCGGGTGCGGATAATCCGTCCTTGACAAAGGACCGAGCTGTTTTTTTGGCCGCAAATCTCTTCCGGCATTTCGAAAACCATCTCGATCAGCGTGTTCGACGGAAACGGATGCGCTCCATGAAAAAACGCTCCCGACTGGCTCAGGTTTTCGATGGTTCCTTCATGCCACGTTTCCAGGTTTTTCGCTCGATAACGCAATGGAGTAACGAATTTCAAGCGGCGCGACCGGGGCAACCAGCTGGGCTTCCGGCTCACTCCCGCCGTTCCCAGTGGATCCGCCGAACCTTCGGTTGCCAGCTGCGGCACCCGTTCGGTGCGGTGCATGGTCGCCCAATCGTATTTGTATTCGACCCCGCAGCGCAGGCACACCTGGTAGTACTGGCCGTCGGAGGCGCGCCGGGGCCAGGCAAATTCGTGCGAGCATGTGCGGCGCATCAGGACGTCCAGGAGTTTCTGCGGCATGATCATCTTCCGGACAGAGTTACGCCGGACAATAATCATCTAACCTGCGTGATAAATTGGGTAGGTTACTATCGTGCAATTGACAGGTCCGAGTGATCGTCCAGCGGAGTTCGGCTCGCGAGACTTGTCGGCGTTCATTCTCGCGGGCGGAAAAAGCACGCGAATGGGGCGGGACAAGGCTTTCCTGCAACTGGAGGGCAAGTCGTTACTCGAACGAGCGCTGGAACTTGCACATGCGGTCACTTCCGAAGTATCCATAGTTGGAGATTCGGCGAAGTTCTGCCACATTCGGCCCGACTACAGAAGATATTTATCCGGATCGCGGCCCCCTTGGCGGTATCCATTCTGCATTAATGAACACCGGGGCTTCACTGAACTTAGTGCTCGCGGTAGACCTGCCTTTTTTGCGACCCGATTTCTGCCGCTACCTCACTGAGGTATCCAGAACAAGCGGCGCTATAGTGACGGTCCCGCGAACCGGAGAACATTTTCATCCCTTATGCGCCGTTTATCGGCGAGAGTTTGCTGCGACCGCAGAACGAGCCTTGGCGGAAGGAAAAAATAAAATCGACCGGCTCTTTGCGGAAGTAGAAACCAAAATTCTCGACGAAGACGAACTGACGCGAAATGGATTCAGTGCGGATATGTTTATCAACTTGAACCGTCCCGAAGAATGGGCCGACGCTGAACTGAGATATAGTCAAAGAGTTAAAAAATAATCTTTTTCATCTGTAAGCGTGGACCCGGTGAGCACAAACGGCAGCGAATTAACTCAGCCCTACATAATCTTCGATGATGTCTCCAAATCTTTTGGGGACCATCACGTGCTGGAACACGTAACTTTCGACGTCAAGACCACTGAGACAGTTTGCATTCTTGGACGCAGCGGTGTTGGAAAGTCGGTAACCCTGCAAAACATCATGGGATTTCTCAAACCCGATAGCGGGCGCGTCGTAGTTGCCGGCAAGGACATCACTGACGCGACCGAGGCTGAGATGGAAGAGATCCGCAAAAAAGTCACCATGGTCTTCCAGAACGGCGCGCTCTTCGATTCGCTTACTGTGCGCGAGAATGTGGCATTTCCATTGCGCGAACGGCACGGGGTGAGTGAAGAGCAAATTTTCCAGATCGTGGACGGCCTGCTCGAGATGGTGGGCGTCGCGCAAATGGGCGAATTGCTTCCGTCCGATTTGTCCACCGGAATGAAGCGGTCAGTCGCCATCGCAAGGGCGTTGGCATCCCAACCCGAATGTGTGCTCTATGACGAACCCACAACTATGGTCGATCCCCTCATGGCGCAATTGCTGGGAGACCTCATTAAGCGATTGAAGACCCAACTCAAGCTGACTAGCGTCGTGGTCACGCATGACATGAGACTGGCAAAAAAGCTGGCAAGCCGAATCGTATTTCTGCACGAGGCTAGGGTTTTATTTTTCGGGACCTATCCTGAGATGGAAAAATCGGACGAACCCATCGTGCAGGAATTTTTGCAGATGGACGAGTTAAAACTGGATATCTAAAGACATCCTTCCGGCAAATCTCCCTATCCTAAGCTCGGCCTACCCGGACCCTGAAGGGATTCAAAGCCAGCCATGAACGTTCCGTCTTCCACCGCTGAAAACAAAATACCGATTAGCGGGGACGGCAAGGCTTCTCTCGCGGCAACCTTTCGGGCATTGCGTCACCGCAACTTCCAACTTTTCTTCGCGGGCCAACTGATCTCCCTGATCGGTACCTGGATGCAGAGCATCGCCCAGGCCTGGCTGGTCTACCGGCTGACGGACTCCTCGCTGCTGCTCGGTTCGGTGGGCTTTGCCAGCCAGTTTCCAGTGTTTATTTTTGCTCCCATCGGAGGAATATTTGCCGATCGCTTTAACCGGCATCGAGTAGTAATCGGCACACAGATCGCGTCCATGATACTGGCGCTCATTCTTGCAGGCCTTACGTTGACTCACGTCATTCAGGTCTGGCAGATTTTTGTTTTGGCCGCACTGCTCGGCGTGGTAAATGCATTCGATATTCCCGCCCGGCAATCGTTTCTGGTGGACATGGTGGGCAAAGAAGATCTGATGAATGCCATCGCGCTGAATTCCTCCATGTTTAATGGCGCGCGCATCATCGGTCCCGCGATCGCCGGCATCCTGGTCGCCAAGATCGGGGAGGGCTGGTGCTTTTTTGCTAACGGTGTGAGTTATATCGCGGTCATCGTCGGATTGCTGATGATGCGCGTGGTGCACCCAATTGTCCATCATCTCACAGGCACGCCATTAGCAAGCATCATCGAAGGCTTCCAGTTTGTCAGGCGGACATCGCCAATCCGCGCGTTGCTGCTGTTGTTGGGATTGGTCAGCCTGGTTTCGATGCCCTATACCGTGCTGATGCCGATATTTGCCGATCGGGTTCTCCACGGCGGCGCTCGCGGGTTAGGAATTCTAATGGGTGCAACCGGCGTAGGGGCTTTGCTGGGCGCTCTGACGCTCGCAACCCGCACCGGAGTTCGCGGCTTGGGCCGTTGGGTTGCATTTTCCTGCGGCGGATTCGGATTCACCCTGGGATTGTTTTCGCTATCCCGCAACTTTCATGTGTCCACGGCATTGCTGGTACCGACAGGCTTCTGCATGATGCTTCAAATGTCCTCGTCCAATACTTTGATTCAGGCGATGGTTCCCGACGAATTGCGAGGCCGAGTCATGGCCCTCTATTCCATGATGTTTATGGGGATGGCGCCGTTTGGCGCGTTGTTGGGCGGAGCCTTGGCGGACAGCATTGGCGCTCCCTTGACTATTCGCCTCGGCTCCATTGCCTGCATGGGAGGCGCGCTGCTTTTCGGAATGAACCTGCCGAAGATTCGGGTTGAAGCTCGCCGGTTGATCATCGCGCAAACCATGGCAGGCGGAGATCCGTCGGTGGAAGAGACATCAGCAAGGGCCGTCGAGGACCAGGGTACAACCCTAAATCAGCCCCGAAGTACGTAAGGACGGCTAGGCCGAGCTACACTCGCTAAGGTTTACCGGAGGTGATCCGCTGGCAGGATTTGTGCGGGTACCTTGACCGCCACTCTTCGCATTGGGTTTCCATTGATTTCCACAGGAGTCGCAGTTATAGTAACGCGCCATTGGAGATTCTTATTTCGCGTTGTAAGGTTCTCGTCCTGCTGTTGTTAGTCATTTTGTTCTCATTAGTCTTACGCGCCGAGCAAACGAACTCTCGAGTAGAGTCGGCAAAGCAGATTTCTTCTCAGATGGGTTGGGCTGCAACATCGAACCACCTGTATTGGACTAACGATGGTGGCGCACATTGGTCGGATATCTCTCCTCCTAGCCAAGGCCTGACCGACGTTTTTTTCGCCGACCAATCGAATGGATGGGTCCTGTTTTCAGAGGCTAATGAAGAATCCAACTTGATCACTTTCAGGTTAGCGCGAACTAGCGATTCAGGAAACACTTGGTCCATCTCACCGCTGAGGGTTCCGAGTCAGCGTCCGGATGAACTTGACGGTCGGGCTTGGCTTAACTTCGCTGATCCGATGCATGGATGGGTGGCCATGCAGGCCCGAAGCAGCTCGGCATTTAGCTGGGGTCTTCTATTAGCGACTAAAGACGGCGGAAATAGCTGGCAGGAACTAGGCGAGATGCCTATCGCCGGCCGGCCAGTATTTATAAACTCTGAAGATGGATGGGTTGCAGGAAATGCCGGCGGAGGCGGTATTTTTCGGACGCAGGACGGTGGCAAGAGCTGGCAAGCGGATGGCCCTTCTTTTGAGGATCTGCCTGAATCGTTCCCCACGCGAATTTCTTATGGCCAGATCAAGTTCGACGACCTGAAACACGGCAGTATTCCTCTGTGGTTTTCGCCCACTAACGACTCCGAGAATGGACGCGGAACGTCTGTTGCCCTCTACGTAACCGACGACGGCGGACGAACATGGAAACGCGAGTCAACTCTGACAGACCACTCACATGCAAAATCGGGCGCGCCCTTGTGGCGGTTTGGAGCAATTGCCGCGACACGCGACAAGACGGGACAAGACGTTCTCATTGCCGCGATCTCAGCTGATACTGCACATCCAAATCGGCTGGGTCTGTCGATGGTTGGCCATACTGTAAGTGGCGGAGTCCGAAATTCCGAGAACGCCCTTAAACCAAACGATTCTGCCGCAGAGCTGAGCTTCATCAATGACACCCAAGGCTGGGCACGTACCGCATCAGGTGATCTCTTGTCCACTAACGATGGCGGCGCAACTTGGGTCGACATCACTCCTGCCGGTCGCGCATCGCTTTCACCCTCCATAGTTGCTCCGATGAAGAAACAATATGTCCCGCAAAGCAGCAACATGTCGGCGGAGCCCATCAACGCGCAGTTTTCCGCTAGCACTTTGACCGTCGCCCAAGGCATGGCCTTCGACCAACACAACGTACATCCGTTGCCAACATGAATACTTGGATGAACTCAAGTCCGTTTTATGGCGTTGGAATCTATGTTGGCGGCGCGAATTACTGTTACTCGATAGTCAATAAAAAGTGCGCCATCCGAAACGATCCCGGTCTCACAACCTCGTGGATTACGCAGACGCAAACTCAGGGATGGAGCTACATGCCGCTCTGGGTAGGGCCGCAAGCACCGTGCGTAAATCAGTCTGGGCTGTCGACGTTCACGCTGCCAACGCTCAGACTCAAGGTACTACCGAAGCCAATAGCGCGGCCGCTGCAATGGCAAACCTGGGACTGTCGGGAACTGTCATTTTTTATGACATGGAAAACTATACTCCGAAAACCGGCGACAATTGTGCATCGGCGGTTCAAACATTTCTGAGAGCATGGGTCAGCCAAATGAATGTCAACGGATATGCGACAACGGCGGTCTACGGCAATCCCGGCCCCGCGCAGCGCGATTTCTCTCTGGTGAGCGGCTTAACAGAAGTGTGAATTACCGAAACTCCAGCGTCTGGAAAACCGCCAAAAGTCACAATCTGGTCGCTAGGAAGCGGCTCGAATGTATTGAACGACTCGATGTGGCCTTCGATGCAGCGAGGGCACCAGTTCGAGATTAACATCGGTCCGCCTTATCCTACTTTCGGCGGGGTTAACACCGGTCAAAAAATCGATTTCGATTTAAATTGCCTGCAACTGCCGGGCGGCGGTGGATATAAGACCACAAATCCGACTTACATGAATATCGATTGCGCCAATGCGGTGAATACATATCCGCGCGGTATTAATAACATGAGTTCTGGCGCATTCATCACAAGCTCGGGAAAACTTGGAACGATTGTCGGTACTTATCAAGACACGAGTTATGCGACGCACGCGTACGTGTACAACGCAGGAACTTGCACAAATATTGACTACTCCAGCGCTATTGTTACTTGGGCAACTGCAATTAACAATGCCGGAGAGATAGTAGGATATTGGGAAGATTCGGGCGGTGCCATGCACGGCCTCATTATCAACGGCAGCACCTACACACCAGTGAACTATTCGGGGTATAGGAACACCTATTTTTATGGGGTGAATGATGCTGGACAAATTACAGGATTTGCCTACGATTCAAATTTGGGAACGAAAGATTTTGCTTTTCTACGGAGGCAAATTCTATCCTGTCGGCTATTCCGACCCAAGCAACTATACGAACGCATATGGCATTAACGGCCTAGCGACGATCACCGGTACATATTACTGTTGCAACTCGGTGTACGACTTTGAAGAGTATCTAGTCCCATCGTCCTGGACCGGAACCACCGAGGTCTCGCCGAGATCAGGCTACTATCTTCATGGATCCGGGATTGACGACGAAAATGATCTTGTTGGCGGGTATCTAGGCTCGACCTGCCCGGTTTATTGTGGTTTCCTGATTCCGCCCGGAGCTAAAGCCATCTCATTCTTGAAATACCCGGTGGCTCCAACTTATGCGTTTGGCATAAATTACTTTGGTGAAATCGTCGGCGACTATACAGATTAAGCGGCAACTCCCATGGGTTTATCGCGGTCACCCGCTGATGATTTCAGCGAATTTATCGGCGACCATTTTTTCGTTATCACTACGCTTGTCTTTCGAATTCGGTTGTCTGCCGAGCTAGGCTTGGCTGGACAGGTCAAGTCGCCCGTCGTTACGGTGAGTGTTGCGCTTTGTGGATAGGGCTTTCCGTCCCCAATCTAATTTCCCCTCATATCTCGAATCACGTCCAGTAGTGAGCTGTGCACAAATGGCGCGGGAGTCAGAGTCAGCGCCAGCATTATCACGGCGAATATTGTGAGCATACGCCGGCCGCCGCCAACATCCGGAAATTCCGAAATAACCGGATGCCTCATCCCGCTGAGCCGCAGCAAAATCGCCCACAACAGCCATCCTGCCCAACTAAAGATCGCCATCGGCAGCAGCGCCAAGAATGGTCAATCGCGAAACCCAGCGGTGCGCCCGTGGAGCAACCGAGAAGACAATATGACCTCCGTCAAGTTGGCCGCCAGGAAGCAAATTAAGAGCCGTCGCGAACATTCCTACCCACGCGGCAATTGCAATCGGAGGAAAATAAATATGCTGCAAAGCATTGACGCCGTGCAGCCCTCCCAATGGACGAAGCGCCCACACAATTCGGAAAATTAAGGGATAGCCCAACTCAATATTGTTCCCCACACTCGCCGCCACGATTTTGGAATGGGGCATGGCGTAAATCAAAACTGCCAGCGCCACAATGAATCCCGCAATCGGCCCGGCTATCCCGATATCGAAGAGCGCCCGGCGTGAGCGAATTTGTGACCGGATGCGAATGAACGCGCCCAGCGTCCCGATCAACGTAGGCGCCGGGATGAAGAATGGCAGCGTTGCAAACACGCCGTAGTATTCGGCGCACAGATAGTGTCCCATTTCGTGCGCCATCAGAATTAGCAGCAGGGAAGCCGAGAACGGCACGCCCAGCGCCAATCGTGACGGCTGAGCCATGATCCAACGAATCGGAAAGAATGGAAGGCTGTCGTCGGCCAACGAAAACGCGGGCTGATTATGCTGAAAGTTGAACTGCATGCGCGCGCCGACCACCAGCGTGGTAAAGATTGTGGCTAAGAATAAAACAATTGCAGCCAATAATGGCGTTTTCTCCGCTGCGCAACGTAAACCGGCATGGGTCGATAAAAATCCGCACCGGGCGAGGGAGACAGGTCGCGTGGAATTGGAGGGAGTAAGTCAGACATCTGGAATTCCGATGAGGTTAATGACGCTGAGGATTCGAGTAAGACTTAAGCTAATCGATAGATTGCAGTTCTTTGCCCGGTTTAAACCGCACGGCTTTTCCCGGTGGAATAGATACCTCGGCGCCAGTTCGTGGGTTCCGGCCAATTCCAGTCTTTCGAGGACGCACATTGAACACGCCAAATCCACGTAGCTCGATCCGGTCGCCTTTGGTCAGGGAACGTTTCATGCTGTCGAAAACGGTTTCGACCGCCAGCTCGGCTTTCGTTTTGGTGATCCCGGTCTTGTTCACCACTTCATTTATGATGTCGAGCTTTATCACTGGCGGCTCCCGGCTGAAAAATCGCTATACCATACCAAGTTATTGATGCTAAGGAACATAAGCCAGATTGTCAACGAAAGCTTATCTCCCGTAAGATGGAGCACCGCTAATACCAGTTTCAAAATTCTTCCCAAGGAATGCCATGTTGAAGAGTGACCGCTGGATCCGCAAGATGTCGCAGGAACACGAAATGATTAATCCCTTCTCGGAAAAGCAGGTCCGCGAAGGAGTGATTTCCTACGGCCTTTCTTCTTATGGATACGATCTTCGTGTCGCCGACGAATTCAAGATTTTTACCAACGTAAATTGCACCGTGGTCGATCCTAAGAATTTCGACGAGCGCTCATTTGTCACCGTGCGTTCCGATTGCTGTATCGTGCCGCCAAATTCTTTTGCCCTGGCGCGCTCGGTCGAGTACTTCAAAATTCCGCGGGACGTGTTGACCATCTGCGTGGGGAAATCCACTTATGCGCGTTGCGGAATCATCGTGAATGTGACTCCGTTCGAGCCGGAGTGGCAGGGATTCGTGACCCTGGAAATTTCGAATACGACTCCGTTGCCGGCGAAGATCTACGCCAACGAAGGCCTGTGCCAGATCATCTTTTTCCAGGGAGACGAAGTCTGCGAAGTGAGCTACGCCGACAGAAAAGGGAAGTACCAGTCGCAGAAGGGAATCGTCCTGCCGAAGTTGTAGCGAAAGAGTCGGCCCGTGTGGGTCGGGACTGCCTGTGTGCGTCGGACACTCTTGTCCGACGCCTTTGACTTTGCTTTTAGTCTTGTTCTTATCCACGATGGTGCCCCAGGTTCGCGCCCGTCTTCAGGCGCTAACCTGGGTTCAGCCACAGAAGTTGACCACCTCCGAATTACCTCCGTACATGCCCCAAAAGTAACAAAACTATTCCCAAACTAGTGTGTTCTTATTTGGGAGTGGAAATGCCTGTCTCAACCCAGAGATTTCAGGAGCTGGTCATGAAGCGTTTTATCCCGATATTTTTCTTAACACTGCTCACCACGATAACCATCGCGTGCGGCGGAGGCACGACTTCAGGCTCAAACTCGAATCCGAGCGCGAACAGCATGGCTCAAGTTTTCGTGACTGGAGAAGACGCGCCGGTTTCATCGGTAGTGTCGTTCAACATCACGATTAACAGCATTACGCTGAACAATGGTTCGACTTCGGTTACGGCGCTTTCCACCCCGACGGCAGTCGACTTCGGACGCCTTGTAGGCCTGCGGTCCCTGTTAGCGTTCAATACGATTACGCCGGGAACCTACACCAGTGCCACCATCACTTTTGCGGCGAGTAACCCAGCGCCGTCGATCAATTATCTGAACCTTGCGACTACGCCGCCCTCGCTAGGAACCGCCACCGGGGTATTGAGCACCTCGACTGTCACGGTCGCATTTCCAACCGGAAAGCCGCTCGTAGTGGCGAGCAACGGTTTGGCCGGCTTGCACATGGATTTTGATCTCCGCGATTCGCTGGCAATGGATGGCAGCGGAAACCTGATCATCAGTAACGGACAGATTGCGGTGACGCCGGTAGTCGATGTCATGGCAGTTTCGGCTTCCGACGATCTGGGACAAATCACCGAATTCGCCGGCAACGTGGTCTCGGTAAATGCCGGTGGCAACAGCTTTGTGATGCAGGGGCCCTACGGCTTCCAGGAAACGATCCACGTAAACTCGGCCACGCTTTACAACGGCAGCAATACCCTGGGCAGCCTCACTGTAAATGGGATCGTTTCGGTCGAAGGCATAGTACAGGCCGACGGCAGCATTCTGGCCTCCAGCGTCGAAGTTATTAGCACCGACAAGGCGTTCATCTCCGGACGTATTCTGGCGGTGAATCCCGGCCCAGTGGTGACGATGTTTGTTGGCGAAGAATTGGGGACCTCGGCGACGATTTCCGCCGACAGCATCTATACAGTCGATTTAAGTCAGGTGTCGAGGTATGACGTCTGCTTTATCGATAATTGGTTCACCAATCAGGTATTCAACTCCTCATCGCTGGTAGTGGGACAACGCATCTTTGTCGGCGGCACCTATCAGAGCAATGTCTTCACTCCGAAGGTGGTGTCGTTGCGGCGGCAAGGCGTAGTTGGATCGCTGGTAGTTGGCAGCGTCAGCATCAATAGCGGCAATCAAGGCAACTTCCAGATGCAGAATGACGCCTTGCTGAGCTATTCGGCTGGCGGACCGTTCAAGGTTTACACCGGCGACCTGACCGTCTTTGTAAACGTGAACGGACTAGCGGGACTGCACGCCGCGGGAGCTACAAATCTGGTGGCGCGCGGACTGGTCTTCGAGGATCCAATCACCCACAAGCCAATAGTTTGGGCTCACCGCGTCCGCGTTCTTCCATAAAATAGCGGGAGTGAAAAAGGGGCGGCCTCCGGGCCCCCTTTTTTTATTCAGGCCCATGTGGGTCGGACACTCTTGTCCGACGCCTTTGATCTTGCTGTGGTTACTATCCGATCTGAGTGGTCACTCTCGTTCGATTAATCGCATCACCGAATCCGTGAGCTGTTCGGCGAGGCCTTCGCCAGCGAGTATCTCTTTGTTGACCGATTTGTCGGGTAACAGAGCCGAAATGGCACGTGAGATAGCTGCGTTGCAAGTACTGGCCTGTAGGCCGGTGACCTTCCATGGCAGCATGAACACGTAATAAGAATGTGATTCAGCGGTTAGCTTCGATCCATCTTCGAAAATGACATCAACCTTCGTCTCCGGATAATCGTCGAACATCGTATATGTGAACAGGTTTGGAAGTACCTTCGCGATCACAGCAACATCCGTGAACGCCTTGTTGAACTTCTGCCGCTGCTTCCCGGTTGGTTCCAGCGCTTGCCCCCAAGCTCTTGGCTTTTGTGACGGAAGTTTCGCGGTGAGCCACTCCCTCGTGATGCCTAGATTTGTCATTTCCGGTTTGCCGACAGGCTCTGCCGAAAGGGCCGAAACGAGAGCCCGCACTTTATCCGCGCTGACGGACTTGTCATTTGAGACGAATTCATTGCCTTTGCGCTGGATGGTAGTCATGTCATTCTGAGGTGGACCGAAGCCTTCCCATCCGTTACAGATCTCGATTGCCTTCACAGTCTTCTGACCCTCGGCGAATGAGATCGAAGCTGCGAGTACCGTGAGAAATAGAAAATGGAGGATGGTTTTCAAAGCTGCCATCAAAGCGCCTCCGCTGGAGAAGCATGAAGCCGAAGTATGTTCGTAGAATGCAGGCAGGAGTTCAAGGTTCGAATCGCCTCCTCAGATTCCCACTAGGCTGGAGTCCAAGGCGTGGGGCAAGAGAGTCCGCCCCACACTAAGCTGCTTACCGGCTGTTCTCGCCCTCTTTATACATGTACTTGATCGAGGGCTTATAAACCATCAGGTTCGGCTGGCTGCTGCGGTTCACTTTCAGGCAGGTCTTGTCGTACCACTCAATTACCCCGCGAATTTCTTCGCCGTCTTTTAGCACAATCACCATCGGCGTCTTCGCCTGCATCTGCTTTTGATAATAGAAATTTTCGGCATTCGTCTGCTCTTGCGGAGCCGATTTCCTGCCGCTTCCATTGGCGCTCTTGGAGCGTTCATTCCGCTCCGGGCGGCGTTCGGTTGGTGGTTGCGGAGGGTGATTATGTTCCGTGCGGCTTAGGGGAGGACGAATTAACTTCCGGTTAGCGAACTCATCCGATTGTAGCGGATGCTCTGCCACTAAAACTTCGGTTGCATCTTTCATGACCCCACCTATAGCACGCTGAGGGACCAGAGCTTGGCGCGTTGTCTCTGGATACCTGGCGTGAATTGCCAATACGGTAGCACAGCTTTTGGGGCATGACAATCCTGAACTATCGCTGCTACAGGACCGTAAAAATGCACATTATTCGCGTTCCATGGCTACAGCGAAAGCGTCCAACGACAGTGATCTCAATAGGTTTCGTCGCATGCCACGCTCCACTTCCGCCAGCCGACTTGCGGCTTCACTTACGAACTCGAAGTTCGAGGCTTGCGCAATCTTTTGCAACTGCGGAAGGATGTCCGTGTTCCGCACCAGGTCCGGCGTCCCCGAATTTAGAAAGATCACATCCTGCAACAGCAAATACATCGTTCGCAATAATTTGTCGGTCTTATCCCGGCCCTCTGCTCCCGCCCGGTAGTTTTCAGTCAATTTGAATAGTTCGGAATGGTCGGCCATCCGTGTGGCTGAATTTAAAAGCACCAATGCGCCGTCTCGCGCCGCAATGTATGCAGGAAGATCGAATCCGCAGGCCCGTCCTACCGCGCCTTCCGAAAGCCGGGCCACTAATGCGCGCTCTTTGGATGTCCACTCCGGACGCCGCTTCGCCAGGTAAGCTTCGATTTGCTCGCGAGACAGAACGCAGAGGGGAATCAACATCGCCCGCGAGCGGATAGTCGGCAGAAGCTCGCCGGGATTATCGGCCAGCAGGAAAATGGTCGCGTAATCCGGTGGCTCTTCGAGAACCTTCAGAAGAGAATTGGCAGCCTCTTTCATGAAACAGGACTCGGTAAAAATGTAAACCCGCTCCTTGGCGTTTGCCGGACGGAAATAAATCGTCTCAATCACGCGACGCACCTGGTCCACCTTGATCATCATTTGGGGCGGGTCCGGTGGAATCACCAAAACATCGGGATGCGTCTGCACAAACAGCCTGGTCTCTTTCTTGTCGGTTTCGCGCAAATTCTCGCGAGCTTCTACCGCCTCCGAAAACCGCGATTCGAGGTCTTCCGACTGCGCGATGCGCACACAGTTGGAACACTCTCCGCAAAAATCCGGCAACTCCCCCTTTGGAGGATTAAGACAATTCAGGGCCCTCGCGAGCATTAGCGCCAGGGTGTACTTTCCACATCCTGGGGAGCCCGCGAGAATCACCGCCTGCGGAAGCCGATCTCGAGCCATCATTTCGCGCAGGCGATTGACCGCGAGATCGTTTCCGTGGAAGTCCGAAAAAGGCATGAAGCAATTCTAAAGCGGCGGCCGCACAACTACATAATCGTGGAAGGACTCACTCGCAACAAGCGATACGGCGGTGTGCGTGCTGCAAGTTTTTCACCCGTGCTGCTCGCTATAATTGTTCCATCAAATGCTTAATGACCTTAAGGAGCTGAAACATGAGTTGGGCAGGCAAGTTGGCAAAACCCTATCGAGTGGAGAATGGCAAGAAATTCCGGCTGAAGGATTTCGACCCCGGCGACACCGGCCCGGTGAAGTCCAAGGAACACGCTCAGGAATTGCTCGACAAGGGCATCGCCTCCCTGCTCGAGCTGCAAGACAAGCTTTACGCTCAGGACAATTGGGGCGTCCTGTTAATTTTCCAGGGCATGGATGCCGCCGGAAAAGATGGATTGGTGAAGCACGTCATGGCCGGAGTGAACCCGCAAGGCTGCCAGGTTTATTCATTTAAAACGCCCTCTGCCGAGGAGTTGAATCACGACTTCATGTGGCGCACCATGCAGCGAATCCCCGAGCGCGGCCGTATTGGAATATTTAACCGTTCTTATTATGAGGAGGTGCTGGTAGTCCGCGTCCACAAGCAAGTGCTGGCGAACGAAAAGATTCCTCGATCCTTGATCACCAAAGATTTCTGGAAAGATCGCTATCAGGACATGGATGCCTTCGAGCGCTACCTGAAACGGAATGGAATATTAGTGCTGAAGTTTTTTCTCAATCTTTCGCGGGAAGAACAAAAGCGCCGCTTTCTGGACAGACTGGACCAGCCCAACAAGAACTGGAAGATGTCGCCGGCGGACGTCCGCGAGCGCGAATTTTGGGATGACTACATGACCGCCTACGAAGAAATGATCGTCCACACCGCCACCAAACATGGTCCTTGGTACGCGGTGCCGGCGGACCATAAATGGTTTACCCGCCTGATAGTGGCTGCCGCAATCGTGGACGCGATGGAAGGCTTGAATCTTGCCTATCCCAAAGTGAATGCGGCGCAACGCAAGGAACTGGACGCCGCAAAGTCCATCCTCCACCATGAAAAAACATAGCCGATCTGCGACCTGAATATTATCCCGCGAACCGTTCGAGACACGTCCCAGCGGCGTCCCTGCCGTATAATCTAAAGTTCTGCTCACGCTTATTCTGGGCCGGTTAGCGTCGTCCCACTCAATCGTCTGAAAGGTTAAATAGAAAGAATGGCTACCACGGATGTCGCGATTCACCAGGATTCGAGCCGGGTGAATCTGAAACCGGTCGTCAACGACATGAGCATTCAGGTTGCGACCGTCAATGGCAGCGGCTCGCAGAGTTCGAACACCGTCTTGCTGCGAAGCATCTTCCAGATGGGCGTGCCCGTCTCCGGCAAAAATCTTTTCCCCTCGAATATCGCTGGCCTGCCCACCTGGTACACCATTCGCGCCAATAAAGATGGATACATCGCGCGCAAAAAAGAAATCGATTTTCTGGTGGCGATGAACGCCGAGACCGCGAAAGAAGACGTACTGTCGTTGGCTCCGGGCGCCGCAGTTTTATATGACGAGCCGTTAAATCTGAAGATCTCTGCGCGACGATTTGACTTTCTACGCCGTTCCCTATGACAAGCTGGTGGGCCCGGTGTGTCCCGAGGCCAAGCTGCGCAAGCTGGTCAAGAACATGATTTACGTTGGCGTGCTGGCCCGCTTGCTCGAAATTGAAATGGCGGAAATTGAGAAGGCCATCCGCAAACACTTTGCGAAGAAAGTGAAGGCGGCAAACCTCAACCTTGGAGCCGTTCAGGCCGGCTTCGACTTCGCTGCCAGCAGCTTAGTGAAATCCGACCCGTTTTTTATTCAGCGGCTGGACAAAAATCAGGGCAAGATCATCATCGACGGAAACGCTGCGGCGGCATTAGGATGCATGTTCGCGGGCGTGACGATGATCAGTTGGTATCCCATTACGCCGTCATCGTCTTTGCCGGAAAACCTCATCGAATACATGAAGCGATTCCGGATCGGCGCCGACGGCAAGGCGACCTTCGCCATCGTGCAAGCCGAAGATGAATTGGCCGCAATCGGCATGGTTGTTGGCGCGGGATGGGCGGGGGCACGCGCCATGACGGCGACCTCTGGGCCGGGGATTTCGCTAATGGCGGAGTTCGCCGGACTCGCTTATTACGCCGAGGTTCCGGGCGTGGTCTTCGACATCCAACGCGTCGGTCCTTCCACGGGATTGCCGACGCGAACCGCTCAGGGCGACATTCTTTCCACGGCGTTCCTCTCTCACGGGGACACCAAACATATTCTGCTGCTGCCGTCATCGACGGAAGAATGTTTCACCATGGCGCAGGATGCATTCGATCTGGCGGAACATTTTCAAACATTGGTGTTCGTAATGTCCGACCTAGATCTGGCCATGAATAACTGGATGGCCGATCCGTTTAAATATCCAGAGAAGCCCATCCGCCGCGGAAAAGTATTGAGCAAGGCAGACCTCGACCGTCTGGGCGGATTCGCGCGCTACAAAGATGTGGATGGCGACGGCATTCCATACCGAACTCTACCGGGAACCGATCATCCCAACGCCGCGTACTTTACCCGTGGCAGCGGACACAATGAGAAGTCGCAATATAGCGAGCGTCCCGATGACTTCCAGAAAAACATGGAGCGTCTGGATCGCAAATTCCAGACGGCGCGCACCATGGTGCCCGCGCCTGAAATCGTATCGGACGGTGCGCCGATAGGAATTTTGGGATACGGAACATCGCACTGGGCGCTGATTGAGAGCCGCGATCAGTTGCGCAAAGAATACAAGACCGAGACGGATTATCTCCGGCTACGGGCTTTTCCTTTCAGCCCCGAGGTTCACGACTTTGTCCGCCAGCACCAGCGGGTTTACGTGGTCGAGCAAAATCGCGACGCCCAGATGCTGACGCTTTTGAAGCTCGACATGGAGCCTGATTTAGTCACTCGCCTCCGCAGCATCGCCCACATTCACGGACTACCGCTCGACGCCCGTTCGGTCACCGATGAAATTATGACTATGGAAAGAAAATAAAAAGTAAAAAAGATGACGACACCTCCAATCACTCCCGCTGCCCCAGTAAAGACCAATCGCATTGGCCTCGCCGTGCTCGATTACAAAGGCGGAAAGACCACGCTCTGCGCCGGATGCGGCCACAATGCAATCTCCGAGCGCATCCTCGAAGCCATGTATGAGATGGGCATCCAGCCCGAGCGTGTGGCAAAAATGAGCGGCATCGGTTGCTCTTCAAAGTCTCCCGCATACTTCATGAGCCGCTCGCACAGTTTCAATACCGTGCACGGACGCATGCCCTCGGTTGCGACCGGGGCGATTCTGGCGAATACCGGTCTTCTAAGTCTGGGAGTAAGCGGTGACGGCGACACCGCGTCCATTGGCATCGGCCAGTTCGTCCACCTGATGCGGCGAAATATGCCGATCATTTACATCATCGAAGACAACGGTGTCTATGGGCTCACCAAGGGACAATTTTCCGCGACCGCCGATCTGGGATCGAAATTGAAAACCGGAGTCATCAACGATCTTCCGGCGCTGGACACTTGCTCGATGGCGATCTTGCTGGGCGCTACTTTCGTGGGACGATCGTTCTCAGGGGATAAGCGGCAGCTCAATACCATGCTGAAAGCCGCCATCGCTCATCGCGGCACGGTCATGCTGGACGTGATCTCTCCATGCACCACGTTTAACGATCATGAAGGATCCACCAAATCCTACAAGTACGTGCAGGAACACGACGAACCTATCCACGACATCAATTTTGTTCCCGCCTTTGAGGACATCTCGGTCGAATACGATCCCGGAACTACCGTGGAAGTAAAGATGCACGACGGCTCGCGTTTACAACTTCGCAAGCTGGAAGAAAATTATGATCCGACCGATCGCGTCAAAGCCATGACCCGGTTGAATGAGTCCCATGGCCGCGGCGAGGTGCTGACTGGCTTGTTTTACGTGAATCCTACGGCGCCGACTTTTGTGGAGATGTTGAATTTCACCGAAGAACCGCTGGCGACATTGCCGGAATCGAAGGTGCGTCCTGGAAGGGAAGTGCTGGAGCAGGTGATGGAAGAATTGCGTTAAGGCTTGCGCGGTTTCTGCGGCTCCCCGCTATGTTCCGCTGCGCCATCCGGTTCGGGATAATCGGTGTCGGATGACTTGAGCATATCGTTCTGGTCGCGGTGCCCCAGTTGTCCCTGCATTGACGTGTTGCCGCCTTCGTTCTGTTCATCCTGTTCCACCGCGCCTTTGCCACAATCCTGATCGCGGTGCTTTTCTGGTGCGGCCTTGGGATGATTCATATTTTTGTCCATGATGCTCTCGGTGATTCTTAGTGTACCTGCCCGCAAAACTTTCCGCCGCAACCGGGTTTAGGTGTTGTAACAATATCCCATACGCTTTTTCCCAGTAAAGATTCCCGGAGTAAATATGAAACGAATAGTTTTGATGTCATTGGCGGCATTGTTATTCTGTCTGGCTTCGATTTCTTTTTCATTTGCAGACGAAATTGGAAGCGCGAGACTGATTCAGGTGCGGCACCGAGGGCAACATCACCACGCCCACAAACACGGGAAGCACAAAACGCAGAGACATCACGGAAGAACCGCCTAGCCGAAGGATCCGCAAGCTTACTCGTTTCTTCGGCCCGTAGCTCCCCCCAATTTCCTTAACCGCTCACGCGCCAGCAAAGCCTCATTGCTTTTCGGATATCTCGCGATCACGTGTCGTAACGAGGCCACGCCGTCATCTCGCTGTCCTAGTTCGAGCAGAGCGAATCCCTTTTTCAATTCCGCGGAAGCAGCCTTGTTTCCGGTGGGGAAGTTTTGTAATACCTGGTCATAATCCTTGGCGGCCAGCTGGTAGTTTCCCTGACGATAAGCGATCTCCGCGATATAAAAATAAGAATTTCCCGCGAGATCGGTCGTGGGATAGTACTTCACGTAGTCCGAAAATTCCTGCATCGCAATATCGTTATTTCCACCGTTGTAATCCCGCAAAGCATTGTTGTAGAGCACGTCCGGTGGAGGTCCCTGAGCTTGTGGCGGAGAATTTGGCGCGGCGGTTCCGGACGGTGGCTGGGAATTAAGATTCTGTTGCGCTGCCTGCATGTCTTCCAACTGCTTACTGACCCTCGCGAGCCGCGCTTTCAATTCGTCAAGACTGTCGTTCAACGCCTGGATTTGCGTGGAAAGCTGATCGACGTGGCTGCCTGAATCCGACTGCTGCTTCTGCAAAGTATTTTGCAGGGAATTTATGGCCGACGAGACCTTGTTCATGCTGTCCGTGTTCTGGTCCATCAGGCTCTTCATCACCCCCATGCGCTCGTCGAACGATTGCTGCATGTGAGTCATTTGATCCTGCAGGGCCTGAACCTGGGTTTGCAGCTCGATAATTTCGCGGCTGACGCCCCAGGCAGGAGTGATGGATAGACAGAGCACCGATAGCAACAAGCCAGGAATTAGATGTCGTAGGATTTTCATAATAGTAATGATCCTTAATGAAAGCGAAACGAAAACGATAGGGGAGGGAAGGACTTCACTTCAACTTGACCTCGCGGCAACGGCCGCAAGACCCAATGAAGCCTGCCCTCCCGAGTCCTTGAATTTCTACCTCTGATAAACAAAATGGCCGCGACGGTTCTGCTGCCAGCACTGTTCGTTCGATTCCGAACAGAATGGCTTTTCCTTTCCATAGCTGACCGTCTTGATAGTGTCCGCGCTGACGCCCGCGCCTACCAGCGCGCTCTTTACGGAATTAGCGCGACTGTCGCCCAGTGCCAGGTTGTATTCCGTCGAACCCCGCTCGTCGCAATGTCCTTCGACAGTGAAGTGAATACCCGAGTGCTGCTTCAAAAATGAGGCATCCTCCTGAATCGAGGATTGCTGATCGGAACCGATGTCCGCCTTATCGTAGGCGAAGTAGATGTCTTTCACATTTTGCGAAAACAACTCCTCCTCGGTCGCGTTCGACTGGTTCATGGTGCTGACAGGCGCGGAAGGCGCATTCACCGTGACTCGCGCGGTGGCCTGCTGAGTTCCGCCTGCCCCCCTGGCTGTGAGGGTATAAGTGGTCGAATCGGTGGGAGTCACCTGTTGAGAGCCGTTGGTCTGCACCGCTCCCAGACCTTCAATGCTCACATCGGTGGCATTGCTGGTTTGCCAGGTCAAAGTGACGGATTGGCCTTTATCGACCGTTTCAGGATTTGCGGTCAGTGACGCCGACGGTGCGGAAGGCGCGGGTGGCGGCGGTGGCGGTGGTGGCGCTGCTTTTTTATGACACGCGCCCAGGACCATAATTGCGCCCAGCGTGAGCACAAGCGTAAACCACTTCAGTATTGGCTGCTTCACTTTTTCCTCCCAGAATAAAACGATTTGTAATTGAGAAAGCTCGTAATCGGATAATCCGCGAACACACTTCGTTTACCAAATTACAAAATTACACGATTACCAAATTTCTGTTACTTCCAACTCCAATTCGGCTGCGAGTTCCTTCCGGAAAATGTTAATCGTTTCTGATTGGTTCCATCCGCCAGCATGCTCCAGATTTCCTCGCTACCCGAGCGGGTCGACTGGAAAACGATATGCCTGCCATCAGGGGCCCACGAAGGGAAGTCATTGCGTCCCTCGCCGTGCGTAAGTTGCACCCACTGTTTGCTCGAGACATCCATAATATAAAGATCCTGCGCTCCCGGCGCCCCCGGACCATAGTGGCGCATCCAGGCAAACACCAGGAATTGCCCATTTGGCGACCACGTCGGCGAAACCGCATATCCCTGCTCCGTTAGCTGTTGGACATTGGTTCCATCGGACTCCATGGTATAGACCTCGGGCAGTCCGCTGCGTCCGCTTACCCACGAAATTTGCGCGCCCGTCTTGCGGTTCCATACGGGGGAAACATCGGGACCCCGCGAGGAAGTCAATCGTTTCAAATTTCCGCCAGAAGCATCGCACGAATAGATCTCAGAGTGTCCGGAGCGGGAGGAAGAAAAAGCCAGTTTCGTTCCATCCGGAGCCCACGCAGGAGAAAGGTTGGTCCCTCCGAAATGCGGGAACGAAATCATTCGGTTCAATTCCATGGAATACATCAGAATTTCCCAACCGGATCTGGTCATTGAACTGAACGCCAGCCGGGATCCATCGGGAGAAATTCGCGGTGACAACGATATCGAGCCCATGTGGGTGATCTGGCGCTGATTCTGTCCGTCATAATCCATCGCCCAGATTTCTTTGTGGCCGGTGCGGCTGCTCACAAAGAAAATCTCACTCTCAGCAATCCCTTGAATGCCGCCACCTAGCCGGAAAATAATTTCATCCGCAAACTTGTGAGCAATAGTTCTTGTCGCCGGAGGCGTGGCAGCGTCCTGATATTGCTTGCCCAGGACTTGCGGCGACGTGATGTTTTTTACGTCGTATAACCACCCTTGCACCGTAATGCTGTTGCCGGAAACGCCGAGGTTTCCGAACGCCAGCATCGCCGCATTTGGAGGAGGAGCGCTCCAGCTTTCGAACTTCACATCCGCCGGAGCACCCACAACTCCGAGAGGATAAAAACTCTTCGATACCATATCGAAGATGCCCGCATTGTCGAGGTCACCCCATAACGTGTCGTTGAAGACCTTGAGCAGTTCGGAATTCTTTCCATCCGAAGTGGATGCTTTGAAATCGGACGCGGCCAGTCGTACCTTTTCAACTCCCAGTCCGGTGCCGGTTTTGATCCAGTCCTGCGCGAAGCTCGGAACACAAGTCGAGATTAGGAGTGCGAACGCACCGAAATAAAGGCGAAGTTTGTTTGAACCCGGAATAAAAAAATTAAACATAAATTGTGTCTTCCTAAACAATATGAGCCGACGCTGAAAGTCTATCTCTTGTAGTCGAACCAGAACTCAACTGAAACTTTATTTCCCGGATAATCGGAAGGCAGCGGACCAAATGTATCAATCCTCTCCAATGCACGAGTGGCCGACTGATCGAGCGAAGGCACTCCGCTTGACTGCTCGATTCGAATGTTCGCTGGGTGTCCATCGCGAGTTATATCGAAAGTCAAATAAACCCTTTGTGATTGTGCAATGCGTGGGTCGACTTCGTATTTCAGCCAGTTCTGTGAAACTTTCTGCTGCACCACCCGCACATACCACGCAAAACGTGTGCCGAAATCTCCACCGCCACCGGTGAATCCGAAGCCGCCTTTGGCTCCGCCGGCATTGAACATTCCATAAGGACCCTGAACGGGTCCGCCTTCGCCGAACGGTACCCGATTATCCGCCTGCTGCACTGGCTGAGGCTGCGGCTTTTGATGAGACTCGGTAGTAATTGGTTTTGGTTTCTGCTTAGTTTGTTTCGCAGGTATTGGAATCGCGTCCGGGGCCTTTTCCTCAGGTTTTGGCTCGGACTTCGCCAGTCCCTTCGATTCATTAGCGAGAACATTTTGGGTTTGCGTGGGATTAGCGGGCAGCGGCACCGTGCTTACCAGCGTCACGCCAATCGCATCGCCTCCTCCTCCGGCGCCCCAACTGCCCCCGCCGCGTCCTGGTCCCATCACCGCATATAAAATGACTGCTCCGGCGATCGCCAAATGCAGACCCGCCGACCATCCCAGATTCCTTCCCCAACTATCGTGCTCAAAGAAAATTTCAGCGTTGGCTGGCATCGGTTTCGAGGGGCTGGGTCACAATGCTGACATTGCTGATGCCCGAGGATTTCACTGCGTCCATTACCGTGGCGAACGCTCCGAAGGGAACATCCTCGTCAGTCCGGACGAAAATTGCTTGATGTTGAGGATCGCGGACTTTCTGGCGCAGCTTGCTTCCAATTTCATTGATGTTGACCGCATCGTTGCCCAGAAAAACCCGCTGTTCTTTGTTGATAGAAATCACCAGCCGCTCTTCGGTGATTTGTTTTACCGTTCGCGTCTTGGGAACGTTGACTTCAATTCCGGATTGCAGCACCGGAGCCGTCACCATGAAAATAATCAGCAGCACCAGAACCACGTCAACCAGCGGAGTTATATTGATGTCCGCCAGAGCCAGCTGTGTGCGTCCATTAGCTGCTGTGAATGCCATTAGCGCCGGACCTCTGCGGGCTCGACAGCGCGATATCCGGGCACCGGTTGCTGCCGCTCCACCGCATTCAACATTTCCAAGGCGAAGTCATCTCCCCGTGACGCGAATTCACGGATCGATCCGCCAATCAGGTTGTAGGCGATAACCGCCGGAATGGCTGTAGCCAGGCCCGCGGCTGTGGTTATGAGCGCTTCAGAAATTCCTGGCGCCACAGCTCTGAGCGTTGCGGCTCCCGCAGTCCCCAGTCCATGGAATGCGTCGATGATTCCCCACACCGTTCCGAACAACCCAATAAAAGGAGTGACCGCGCCGGTGATCGCGAGCCAAGGCAAATTTCGCTCGAAGCGGGTCATTTCTTCTGAGGTCGCGATCTGCATGGCTCTTTGAATCGCTACCTGATTCCCGAGCCCGGCTTGACGGCGATATTCCTCAAAGCCGCTCTCAAAGACTCCGACCAGCGGGCTGGGACGAAACTGTTCCGCCACGGCTCCGACATCCTGGATCCGCTGGGCTTTGCGAAACGCGCGGACAAATCTCCCGCTTTGCACTCGTGCCCGCCGCAGCAGACTCCATTTAGAAAGAATGATTGCCCACGAAATAATGCTGAAAACAAGCAAAAGCACCAGGACGCCTTTGGCGACCGGTCCACTTTCGCTCACTAAATCTACAATTTCACCATTGATTGCAAACGCCAGAAGAAGGGGAAGGGGCATGAATTTTTGCGATTACGCCTTTTTTGGATTGCGGAGTCGAAGTAAGCGTTGATTATAGACCAGTAATCCTGCCACTTTTGGATGCCGAATCCGATTCATTAACAATTTCCAATTACACAAAATTCGTACGTTCGGCGTCTGCGAAACCGGCATCCTAAAACCGGCAAGATGAGCAAGAAAACTCTGTGTGATCACAGGAGGCACCATGGCACATTACGGTAGATTGCGGGATTTCAATTTTGCAGATAGCCACGACACCGATGATGTTCGAGGGGCCGCGGTATACGGGCCAGACGACAAAAAACTCGGAAAAATCGACGATGTAATCTTCGATCACGCCACCGGCCAGATCCGGTATGTAGTAATCGACACCGGAGGCTGGCTCTCCAGCAAGAAATTCATAGTTCCTCCGCAGCAACTTCATGCGTCCGCTCAGCATGAAGATGATTTTGCCATCAACCTGTCCAAAGATCAGATCGAACGTTTGCCGCCATACAACGAGTCGTCTATCGAATCGGAAAAAAATTGGCGGGATTACGAGAGCCGCTATCAGGAATCATGGGTCAGCGGAGCGGTGCAGCATCGCGAAGGCAGCGATCACAACGTGACTCCAACGGCCCGCGAGATGCCGGCGCAGGCAGGCTCGATCGGCAGTCAGTTGAGCGAAGACGAGATCGAGAATGTCACTCCCGACCGAATCACTCCTCTAGGGGATGATGAAGTCATGGCGAACAACACTCCGGTTGGAACCAGCGGCCGCTGGTCGAATTTTGAGGACCGGCTCCGCCAACGCCGCCGCGACATAACCAGTCAATGCGAAAGCTGCCGCCTGGACTCGCCATCGGGCACCGCTTCCGATCGGGAACGCGACGAGTTCCGCAAAGCCGGATAACTTGAAACCACCTTAGGGCATGACGAAAGTCGTGCCCTTTCCACAAGCGCTGCAACGAACGGACCAGCTAGGAACTGGCCGCTTATGAGGTAACGAGATATGCCAGACGGAATACCCATCGCCGAAAAAGATGTTGTCGCCCTTGATGAGATCGCCATGGGCGTAATTGGCCTGCGTGTTTTATTTGCAAACGTCTATGCCATCTTCGATAAGGACTGGGTTTTGGTGGATGCTGGACTGCCGTTGTCAGCAGGACGCATTCGACGCTGGGCTGAAAAGCAATTCGGGGAAGGGAACAAGCCTGCCGCGATTGTGCTCACCCACGGACATTTCGATCATGTGGGCGCGGTAAAAGATTTGGCTGATGAGTGGGACGTCCCCGTTTATGCACACGATCTCGAAATGCCGTACCTGACGGGACAAGCCTCGTATCCACCTCCCGATCCAACCGTCGGTGGCGGAGCCATGGCGTTCATGTCGCCACTTTATCCGCGCGGTCCAATCGACCTCGGAAACCGCGTCAAAGTTCTGCCCGCTGATGGCCGGATACCGGGCATTTCCGATTGGGAGTGGATTCATACCCCCGGGCACACTGATGGTCACGTCTCCTTCTTCCGCGCAACTGACCGCACTTTAATAGCGGGTGACGCGGTGGCCACCACCAAGCCGGAATCTTTCCTGTCCATTGCCACGCAGAAAGCCGAACTTCACGGTCCGCCCGCCTACCTGACCAGCGACTGGGACGCAGCCCGCGATTCAGTGGAAGTCTTGGCAGCATTAAAGCCGCGCACGATTGCGCCAGGACACGGAACGCCCATGAGCGGGGACGACGTCCAAATGGCGCTAGATAATTTGGCCCGGAACTTTGACGCGATAGCACGCCCCCACGACAAACGTGCTGCGTAATTCTTAGCGATTTGTAAAAGGGCGGGGCACATCTTCCAAGCCCGCCCTTCTGTTATTCTTGGCACGCCTTCCCGGATTTCCATGCTGGTAGAACTGCGACTCGAAAATTACGCAGTCATAGAAAACATCGCGGTGGAGTTCGCTGCCCGGCCTGAACCTCCTTACCGGAGAAACCGGAGCAGGGAAGTCCATTCTGATCGACGCTCTGGCTCTTCTTCTAGGGGACAAAGCCTCTTCCAATTTAATTCGAGCCGGTGCCGAACGGGCCGTGGTGTCGGCGATATTCGAGCTTGAAGGATCCACCGAAAAATCCGCCCGCCGGATTCTAGAAGCCAACGGAATCGACTGGAACGAAGATGAAGGTTCGGTAATCCTGCGCCGTGAAATTACGCTTAGTGGCAAGGGACGCGTCTTCGTCAACAATCAGCCGGCCACAGTTTCCGTATTGCGGCAGCTGGCGCCTCACCTCGCAGCCGTCCACGCGCAAAACGAAACCATCCTTTCGTTCGATGCGTCGGCACGCCTCGGACTTTTAGACGCCTTCGCTGGCACCCAACTGGACGTCATCGAAGAAATATTTGCGCGCTGGAAAAATATCAACTCGCGGATCGCCGAACTTGAACACGGAGAACAAGACCGGCTTCGCCTCCTCGATCTGTGGACGTTCCAGAAACGCGAGATCGCCGAGGCCAAACTGCTGCCTCATGAAGACGAGCGTCTGGCCGCCGAAAAGTTGGTGCTGACCAATTCCGAAAAGATTTATACCGCGGCGATCAACGCGTTTGACCTGCTCTACGAGGGTGAAGCCTCGACCTCATCTTCTTTGCGCTCGGCGCAAAAGCACCTCCAGGAACTGGCGCGTTACGAGCCTAAGTTTGAAGACGCAATAATCGCGCTGGAAACCGCGCGCATCAGTGTCGAAGACGTCGGCGTCACGTTGCGCGATTACGCCGGAGGCATTCAGGCTTCTCCCGAACATCTGTCCGAGGTTGAAGATCGTCTCGCAGCCATCGACCGCTTGAAAAGGAAATATGGAGCCACTGTAGAAGACGTAATCGCCTACGGTGAAGAAGTGGGCCGAAAGCTCTCGGAAATGGAAAACAAAGACGAGACCCTGCGCCAGTTGCAGACCGATTTAGCGTCGGTGGCCGAAGAGTACCGGCACGTGGCGCGAGAAATTTCCAAAGCTCGCCACGAAGCCGCTCATCGGCTGGCGAAATCTGTTGAATCCGAAATAAACGATCTCGCTATGAAGGCCCACTTCACGATCGAGGTCACTGGCAGCGACGACGAAAAAAACTGGTCGTCCTCGGGATGGGACGAAGCGACCTACTTCATCTCCACCAATCCGGGGGAGCCTCTCCGCAAACTGGAGCAGATTGCCTCGGGAGGCGAATTATCTCGTGTGATGCTGGCCTTGAAGGCGACGGTGGAATCAGGCGCTGCAAATGTTTCCCGAGCCAGAAAAAGAGTGTCGCAGCGGACGCTCGTATTCGATGAGATCGATACCGGGATCGGAGGCAGTGCCGCCGAAGCAGTCGGAAAGAAACTGAAGAGACTCGCAAAATCCAATCAGGTTCTGTGCGTGACGCACCTGCCGCAGATCGCGACATTCGCCGACCATCATTATTTGATCGAGAAGAAAGACTCCGCTGGACGCACCAGAACCACCGTCCGCAAAATTGTCGGAGAAGAAAGAACCGAAGAAGTTGCCCGCATGTTGAGCGGTGCCAGGCTCACCGACACCTCCCGAAAACATGCCGAGCAAATGCTCAAGGCCAATGCCTAATTCCCGCCTTGTCGGACGGACGTTCGAATCGGCGCCTAAGATTCGTGGGTCGTGCCGGACGCTCGTGACATTCGGTTGGTAATTGCTCCGACCAATACCGTGAGGGCCCCTGCAGGTATGGCGATAAACCCCAGCATCATTATTACAAACCCGATTGTCGTACTTGGCGCACATGGCCCAGCGCCGGGAAGAAAACTGACAACCACCGCAAGCATTCCGCAGCCCATCATGATCAGACCTTGTTTGATCCGGCTCATGTGAAAGGTTAACATCCCTCCCCAAGAGTGCTCCGAACCTAAGTTTCTCCATTCTGGTTGCGGAAAGTTCGTATATTAGCTAAGATTAGTTAGCTAACATGGAAGCCATAACTATACACAAGGCGAAAACTCAGCTCTCCCGGTTAATCGAAAAAGCATGCCGCGGGGAAGACATTATCATCAAGCGTGGCTCTAAGCCGGTCGTGCGCCTGGTCGCTATCGAGGACGCCGAAGGAAATCGGAAGCCCGGGGCGCTAAAAGGAAAAATCCATATCGGACCCGAATTTTTTGAGCCTTTGCCTCCTGAAGAATTGGATCGTTGGGAGTAGTGTCACGCCTGCTACTGGACACTCACGCATTATTGTGGTAGATGCCTTTAAATTTTGTGATGCCCGATTCTGTTAGAGAAGACATCGCCCATAAATCGAATAATGTCGAGGTAAGTGCTGCGACCGCATGGGAAATCGCCACTAAAGTTCAACTCGGCAAGTTAGCCATTGCATCGGAAATCATCCAAAACTTCTCCGCCTATTTACATCAGGCCCGGTTTAATCCATTGCCGATTACTGTGGGCCACGCCATCCGCGCGGGTTTACTTCCCCGCCTTCACCGCGATCCTTTTGACAGGATATTGATTGCCCAGGCGCTCGAAGAACACATGATTCTTGTGAGCAACGAAAAAATCTTCGACGGTTACGGAGTAACACGCCTATGGTAGGGCACCGTTCACCTGGCATTTATCCCCAATCGCTGTTAATTCCATGCGTTTCTTCGAGTTACATTGACCAATCGTGTACTTTCCGATACTTTTAAAAGAACATCATCATGGAGAAGTGTATTCTTGGAAAGGGAATCCTACTGTGTCTGAAACCGGCAAAACGTTGCTTCTTTTAAAGCCTCGCGGCTTCTGCGCCGGCGTGGTTCGGGCTATTGACATTGTTCGCATCGCCCTCGACGCCTTCGGCCCGCCGATTTATGTCCGCAAAGAGATCGTCCACAACCGTTTTGTCGTCGAAGAACTCCAGGGCAAGGGCGCCATTTTTGTGGACAGCGTGGAAGAGGTCCCAAATGGCGAACGCGTAATTTACAGCGCTCACGGCGTATCGCCGGAAGTCCGCGATGCCAGCCGGGAGCGCGGACTTCGGGTCATCGACGCCACCTGTCCGCTGGTCACCAAGGTACACGTCGAGGCCGTAAAGTTCGCCAAGGAAGGCTACTCACTAGTCCTCATTGGCCATCGCGACCACGATGAAGTTATCGGCACTCTCGGCGAAGCGCCGATCGTGACGCAAGTTGTCGGCTCTCCGCAGGAGGCGACCGCGCTCAACGTTCCCGATCCAAACCGCGTCGCATATCTCACCCAGACCACCCTCAGCCTGGATGAAACCAAAGACATTATTTCCGCCCTGCGGCAACGTTTCCCGAAGATTAAAGGCCCGCACGGCGCAAGACATCTGCTATGCCACCGAAAATCGCCAGGTCGCCGTGAAGCACGTAGCCTCCGACGCGGACCTGCTTCTTGTAGTGGGATCGGATAACAGTTCGAACTCCAATCGCCTGGTCGAAGTTGCGAGGAATCTGGGGACGGCTTCCCACTTGATCGACAGCTTCCGCGACATCCAGCCCGAATGGCTGCGAGGACGTGAAGACCATCGCCCTGACCGCCGGAGCTTCCGCCCCGGAATGTCTGGTCGAAGAAGTGGTCAAGTTTCTGGGCAGCGAAGGGCTTCAACAATGTTCAGGAAGTTGAAGTCATGCCGGAAAATGTTCGTTTCGGATTGCCTCCTGAAATTGTTGAGGCCATTGCCAGCGCACCCGCGGTCGGAGCGGCGCGGACTAACGTTTATTTTGTAACATATGGAAAAATTCTCTCCCCCATCTGCATCGGCTCCCGGCGAGCCTCAACTGCGCTTTGGGAAGATTGATGATCTGGCAAGCCGTGTAACCGCTGCCATTGACGGCGCGCGGCAATCTCCTATTCTCCCAGCAACACGAAGAAGGATACTGGTGCGGTGAACTCGAAGCCGACACCACCCTCGAGTCCGATTACATTCTTCTGCACACGCTGCTCGGCACCGGCAATGCCGAACGTTTTCAGAAGGCTCCAATTACATCCTCGAACATCAGAACGAAGACGGCGGATGGCGATCTATGACGGCGGCCCCTCGAACGTCAGCGCTTCCGTAAAAGCTTATTTCGGACTGAAACTCGCGGGCTATGTAGCCAATCATCCGGCGATGGCCCGCGCGCGCAAGAAAATTCTTGAGCTTGGCGGCGTCACCAAAGTCAATACCTTCACCAAAATCTATCTCTGTTTCTTTGGACAGTACGACTACGACGCTGTCCCGGCCATTCCGCCGGAGATCGTTCTATTTCCCAACTGGTTCTGGTTCAACATCTACGAAATTTCTTCGTGGTCGCGCGCGATTCTGGTTCCGCTCTCGATCGCTTACGCCAAGAAGCCGTTCAAGAAGATTCCCGAAGAAATGGGCGTCGACGAACTCTTTGTTGGCGGACGCGACAAGTCCGCATGCATTTGCAATGGGACAAGAAGCTGATCTCATGGCGCAATTTCTTTTTGGTTCTCGATCGCATGACCCACTGGTTCGAGCGTGTGCATATTCGTCCGCTGCGTTCGATGGCGCTGAAAAAAGCCGAGAAATGGATGCTCGAACGTTTCGAAATGAGCGACGGACTGGGCGCGATTTATCCCGTCCATGATGAACGCGATCATCGCCCTGCGCTGTCTGGGATATTCGCTCGACGATCCGCAGGTAATTCGCGCTCTCGATGAATTCGAAAAACTAGGAATCGAAGAAGCCGATACGTTCCGCATGCAGCCGTGCAAGCCTCCAGTATGGGACACTGCGTATGCGCTGTTTGCGCTCGGCGAGAGCGGAGTTCCCGCGGACGATCCGCGCATGGTGAAGAGCTGCCGACTGGACGCTGCAAAAACAGGTCCGCACCGTCGGCGACTGGAAAGTTAAAAACAAAGAAGGTCAGCCCGGCGGCTGGTACTTCGAATTCAATAACGAGTTTTATCCCGACGTCGATGACACCGCCATGGTCTGCCTCGGCCTCGCGCACGCGATCATCCCAACGGACGCTATCAGCGCGAGTCGGTGCAGCGCGCCATCGACTGGATTCTTCTCCATGCAATGCAAGAACGGCGGCTGGGCGTCGTTCGACAAAGATAACGACCGCATGGTCTTCCAGCACATTCCGTTCGCCGATCACAACGCCATGCTCGATCCCGCGACCGTGGACATCACTGGACGCATTCTCGAAATGCTCGCGGCCTATGGATACGCCAAGAACCATCCCGCGGTGAAGAAGGCGATGAAATTTATCCGCGACGAGCAGGAGCCCGACGGCTCATGGTTTGGGCGCTGGGGCGTGAACTACATCTACGGAACCATGCTGGTCCTGCGCGGATTGCGAGGCGATGGGCGTCGACAAGCACGAACCCCAGATTCAGCAAGCCGCGGAATGGATCCGCATGGTGCAGAACCCCGACGGCGGCTGGGGCGAAACCTGCGGCTCCTACGACGATCCCAATACCAAAGGCGTCGGCCCGAGCACTCCTTCGCAAACCGCGTGGGCAATCATGGGATTGCTGGCCGCCAACGACACCCGCAGCGACTGCGTAGCCCGCGGCGTCGCCTATTTACTGCGCACCCAGAAGAAAGACGGCTCATGGGACGAGCCCTATTTCACCGGCACCGGATTCCCCCAGGTGTTCTATCTGAAGTACCACATGTACCGCGCAATACTTCCCGATGATCGCGCTGACCACGTACAAGAAAGTCATGAGCGAAAAGATTGCTTAGGATAAGGTTATAAGTCCCGATGTTTCCGAACTTCTAAAACGGGCGCTATCGCTTCCCGTTGATGAGCGCGCTGCCTTGACCAATACCCTTCTTGACAGTCTTGTTCCGGCCGACGATTCGGTAGAGGACGCGTGGGATAAAGAGGTCGCCCGCCGTATGAGAGATTTGGATGCCGGACGAGCCATGACTGTCCCGTGGGAAGAACTGCGGCTTCAGCTCCTTGCCACGCTTAATGACCGCTAACCGCATCGTATATCACGAAGGCGCAGCAGCCCGGCAACTCTTAAACAAATTCCAAGTCTTAGAATCCGCTGAATGTTCCTAAAGCTGGCCTTGGAGCGTGTCTAAATGCCCACTTATACATTCGGAATATCAGCGCTTGGCCACGGCACGCATGAGGCAAATTTCGGACAGTTTGTTGAATTGGTGAAGGGGCGTTCCCTCGTGAGTCTCGCCGAAAGCGACGACTTCATAGAGCTTGGGCTCAGCGGCAACGTCATGGTTCACATTTCTAAAGGATTTCTGTCTGGAGGAATGCAGGTAAATTGCTTCTCCACCCGAAATCCCGACGAGCCTCAAGCTTTTGCTTTCTCGCTCGGCGCAATGCCGCAGGGAGTCCCGGCTTGGCAACTCGAAACGAAATTACGAGGTTTGCGTACCGCATTTACGATTCTTCATCTGGCGAGTACCAACAACCAGCTGCTGACCGAATACCTCCAACGACATCCCTTTGGTGATGTTGATGGGCTTTTACGTGACGAGGCAATAGAAGTCGAAAGCGTTTCGTATGGCTCATGGGTGGCGGTTGTCAGAAGCAAGGCGAAAGGAGCGTTAGATACTGTTGTGGCGCTAGCAAGTATTTTCGTGCCTCGGGCGCGGGACGCCTTCTTAAGAAAACTGGAGGCAGACGCAGAGTTAAAAGAATTCGACGCAAAGCGCGCGGCAGTCGCCCTGCGACGGGACGAGTTTGAATTATCGAAGGCACGGTCGGAGCATATCCTTGACCTAGTCAATCGAGCGGGTGACCGCAAAACCAAAGAGATTATGCAGAAGCGTCTACGACAAGCGGTCTACGACCTGGCCACCGGCGACGAAAACGAGCAAGAGATTAGAGCTAATGCCCGTAGGCTGCTTTCCGGACGGCGCGACAAAATGTGATGCGCTCACCATGGTGGAGAAGATCAGGTATGGCACGAAGCGCAGGTGAACCTCAGCATATTTCAAACCATCTCATCAGTTCCCAAACGCCAATCAATACAAACGAACCAGCTACGATGTGCATGATCGGGAACCAACGTGGTAGCGGGTCACGCTTTAACGCCTGTTTAAAGTCCTGCAGCGCTTTTCGCGCTGTGCGGAAGGCCTTGTAGAGGCACACCTCGTCCCGCGAGTCCGCGCCACCTATCGTCAGTTGGTGGATCCACTCGTTCATCATGAAGATGTGATTGACATAAACCGTCTCTTCCGGGGTCAGGCCTATCTGCGAAGGATGCGGCGAAGCTATGCTTGTCGGTGTGCGAGAGTCGCCTACATTCTCTGGGTTGATCGCAAACTTCGGAAGAACGGTTTGGTACTTCTCGATATCTCCGAACACGAATACCTGGTAGCGCTCCATGTTCTCAAAGAGACGCCGTATCGAATAGCCCAGCATCACAAGAGGGCGGATAATGGGTGTTAAGAACCTGGCGTAAGGCGAGTTCGTTACGTTGTTGAGAACGGGGGTGCTGAACTTGAATACCGCCCGACTCGGGTTGAACCAGTCGGGATGCTCGTTCGCGAGTTGGGCTCTTGTCTTCGACACATAACCCTGGTTCCCCTCATCTCCGGCAGCCCACTCGGTAACCAAGTCGAACTCGGCGTCCAGTCCCTCGATCAAGCTCAGTATTCCGTCGTAAATCTTTTGTCGCGAATCCAAGGCCACACCAACGTAAGTGAACCACGCAATTGATGCGGCCCATAGAGTTGCAATTGATGCCCAAAAGCCAGCCGAGGTCGCAATGTCGGGTAATTGCTTCACCGAAGCGATTGTACAACGCCAGTTTGCTAGGCCTAGTCAGCCGGAAGGGCAACATCCTCGAAGAGGCGCTCAGAAGCGATTCTCCCGGTCTTTCGCGATCAATTCCGCGCCCGTCACTTTCATTTTGCGGTTTCCGAAAGTTCTTTTGAGGCGTGCCATGAAATCCGGGATCTCGATAGATTTTTCCGGAGCTGGAATCAACCGTGCGATCACCTGGTTACGCTTGGTAATCTGTATCTCTTTTCCCTGCCGCAGCAATTTTTCCACCTTGCCAAACCGGTATCTCAAATCGCTGACCGTCGCCGTCCTCATGTGATACTTATAGCATCGCGATGAACCAAGCCATACGGTACGGATGCTAGCTTTCGTCACAGGCGCCACCGGATTCCTCGGCAGCCACGTTGCCCGCGTCCTACTCGATCAAGCCGCTGACTTGCGGCTTTTGGTGCGTCCTACGAGCGACTTGAGAAATATTCAGGACTTACGGACCGAGCAAGTCGTCGGCGATCTTCGAGATTCTGCTTCGATTGAGAAAGCTATGTCGGGATGCGACGTTGTCTTCCACGTTGCCGCCGACTACCGGCTCTGGGTGCGCAATCCCAATGAAATGTATCGCTCGAATGTCGAAGGAACAAAAACAATCCTGGAAGCAGCCCGCAAAAATAAAGTCCAACAAAGTTATTTACACCTCCAGCGTGGCCACCATGGGATTTTCAAACGACGGCACTTCGGCCGACGAAAATTCTCCGGTATCCCTCGCCAAAATGATCGGACACTATAAGCGCTCAAAATACATGGCCGAAGAAGTCGCGCTGGCAGCCGGAAAAAGCGGTCAGGACGTGATCGTGGTAAATCCCAGCACTCCGGTTGGCGAGCGCGACATTAAGCCGACGCCGACCGGCAGAATCATTCTGGATTTCCTCAAAAGAAAATTTCCCGCCTACGTCGATACCGGCCTGAATCTCGTGGATGTAACCGAGTGCGCGCGCGGCCATGTGCAAGCGCTTGAAAAAGGGCGCAGCGGGGAGCGTTATATTTTAGGCGGCGAAAATCTCACGCTGAAACAAATATTAGATAAGCTGGCCGCGATCACCGGCCTGCCATCGCCTAAAATAAAGGTGCCATACTTCATGGCGTTGGCAACGGGCGTGGTCGATGAAATTGTTACGGGCCGCATCCGCGGAAAAGAGCCACGTGCCACAATTGACGCCGTCCGCATGGGACGAAAAAAAATGTTCGTATCATCGGCAAAAGCCGAACAAGAACTGGGATGGAAGCCGTCGCCCGTTGACGCGGCGCTAAGACGCGCAGTGGAATGGTTCCAAACGAACGGCTACGTTTCGTAATTGATGACTGTGTGGGGACTGGAAAACTTATGTAAGCTTTTTGACTGTGGGAACAGGAAGTCTTACATAAGCTTTTGACTGTGTGGGGACGGGCACTCTTGCCCGCCCAGGCCGAGTCCAAACTCGGCAAGGTTTAAATTTGCCTCAAGCTAAAATCGCCATTATCGCCGCCCTCGAACGCGAAATCTGGCCTCTAATACAACACTGGCAGGTCGCGAACCGCACCTATGATGGCCGCACCTTTAAATTCTTCGAGCACAACGACAAAGTCGCAATCTGCGGCGGCATCGGTGCAGAAGCAGGACGCAGAGCCACCGAGGCGGTAATCCGTCTATATCAGCCCAGTCTTCTAATCTCAGCAGGGATCGCAGGCGCTCTCGATCCGAACCTCAAGGTAGGGAACATCCTGGTCCCCGCTTTCGTAATTGATGCCAACGATGGCAGCCGATTCTCCACTGGAAGAGGCACAGGGGCAATCGTGAGTTCTCCGACCATCGCCGGGGAAGGACAAAAAGCGAAGCTGGCCAAGGCCTACGCCGCAGATGCCGTAGATATGGAAGGCGCGTCAGTCGGCCGCGGCGCCCAAACTCACGGCATCCCATTCATGGCGGTGAAATCGATCTCGGATGAGTTTGCATTCGAACTACCTCCCATGCAAAATTTTGTCGATCCTGCGGGTCACTTCCAGATTCTCGCATTTGCCGCGTTCTTGGCGGTCCGGCCATGGTGGTGGGGAAAGACTATAGCCTTATACAAGAACTGCGCCGCCGCCTCCAACTCATTGTCTAAATGGATAGAAGACGAAATCCTGCAAAAATTGGAGAATCCGGAGCTCGAGTCGCATCCAATTAAAGCATCCGTCCGTATTCCAGGTTAGCGCGTCTTTCTAATCGATTCTGGGTTTGAATTTAAATTAACGATGGCCATTTCCGACCAGCTCGCCTTCGAAGCGTCAACGAAAACTATTCCATCCACCATGCGGGCGGCTGTCTATCGCGGAAAAAATGACGTGCGGCTCGAAACCGTACCGGTTCCGAAAATCGGCGCTGGAGAAATTCTCATTCGAGTGCATACCTGCGGTATCTGCGGCACCGATCTTAAGAAGATCGCAACTGGCTCCCATTCCGCGCCCCGCATCTTCGGACACGAAACCGCCGGAATCGTCGAACTCACAGGCGCCAACGTTATCGCTTTCAAGCCCGGCGACCGAGTCGTGGCATTCCACCACATCCCATGCGGCCATTGTTACTACTGCGAACATAAGACATTCGCCCAGTGCGAGACGTACAAAAAAGTCGGCTGCACTGCGGGCTTCGAACCTGCCGGTGGCGGCTTCGCCGAATATGTCCGGGTTATGGATTGGATCGTCCAGCGAGGTACGGTTCGCATCCCAGACCACATATCCTTCGAGCAGGCGTGCTTCCTGGAGCCCGTCAATACCTGCATCAAAGCAATTGAAAGGCTAGGCGTCCAAAAGGGCGAAACCGTCCTGGTAATCGGACAGGGGCCCATCGGCATCTTATTAGGTGTATTGGCCCAGGATGCCGGAGCTAGGGTAATCACTTCCGATTTATATGAGCAGAGGCTTACAATATCTAAGGGCTTCGGCTTAGAAAATGCAATTGATGCGTCCCATAATGATGTCCTGTCAGTGACTCGAAAAGACGACCGAGGGACGCGGCGCCGACGCGGTAATTTTGGCGGTCGGGGGAAACAGCCTGATTCGCACTGCGATGGATGCGGCAAGACCGGGGGGAAGAATAATGTTGTTCGCACAAACTGCCAGGGGAGAGGCGACCATCGACCCTGCGGCCATTTGCGTGGACGAGAAAACGCTGCTAGGTTCCTACAGCGCGTCGGTAGATTTGCAACCGGCATCCGTGGACTTCGTGATGAATCGCAAGGTTGATCTGGAACGCCTCATCACTCACCGGTTTCCGCTTTCGAAGGCTGTAGAAGGATTCGAGCTTGCCGCCAATCCGCAAGCGCATTCCATGAAAATTGTAATTCAGCCCGGCCTTTCACAACCCAAAGGAAGCTCATAAGTGAACGGAAAGATGACTGCGGCCGTCCTCTACGGGAAAGAGGACATCAAAATTGAAAGAGTGCCGATCCCGCGCCTGGGACCCGGCGAAGTCCTCGTGAAAGTCCAGGTTGCTCTGACCTGCGGCACCGACCTGAAGGTTTATCAGCGCGGATACCACGCCCGCATGATCGTCCCGCCGGCGTTATTCGGACACGAGTTAGCCGGAGTCATCGAAGAGGTCGGCTCCGAGGTTCAGGGATTCAAGAAAGGGATGCGCGTAGTAGCGCTGAATTCCGCGCCCTGCCAGATGTGCTTCTATTGCTCCAAGCATCAGGCGAATCTCTGCGAAAATTTATTATTCAATAACGGCGCCTACGCCGAGTACATCCGCATTCCCAAGCGCATCGTTGACATCAACATGCTGGCCATTCCGCCGCGCGTCAGCTTTGAAGAGGCTGCCATGGTCGAGCCTCTGGCCTGTGTTCTGCGCGGCCTGCACGAAACCGGAGTCGAAATCGGCGACACCGTTACCGTGATCGGCGGCGGACCCATTGGGCTGATGTTTGTTCAGGTCGCGACCGCCGTTGGTTGCAACGTAATTTCGGTGGTCAAGCGCGATTCTCAGGTTGCCGCCGCCAAACACATGGGCGCGCACGAAGTAGTACAGATTTCAAAAGTGAAAGATCCGGTCGAAGCGGTCCGCGCTCTCTCTCCTGAAAAGCGTGGCAGCGATGTCGCGATTGAAGCCGTTGGCCGTCCCGAAGCGTGGGAGTGGGCCATCGACATGGTGCGAAAAGGCGGCACCGTTAACTTCTTTGGAGGATGCGCGAGCGGCACCAAGGTCCAGCTCGATACCAATCGCCTGCACTATTCGGAAGTCACGCTCAAAGCGACTTTTCACCATACTCCGGAAACCGTGCGCAAAGCCTTCGCTCTGATTGCCGAAAAGAAAGTGCGCTCCACCGACTACATTACAGGCGAGGCTCCACTTTCGCGCTTACAGCAGGTGCTTCATCACATGCTGAATCGCAATGGCGACATAAAGACCGCGATCATTCCCGGGCATTGATCACTCGTCGCTCGTCGCTTTTTGGAGACCGGAATTGACCATGCCATCGTCACCGTCATTGATTGCCAGCGACGATCTGCAAGTGTTTTCCGCTCGTCCGGCCGAAACCGGCTGGGACAAACTTCCTGCTGAATATGCGATTCCCGATCGCGTCCCTTCACTTCAAGACGCTCAGGAATATTGCCGCCGCCTCGCCACCACGCATTATGAGAATTTCGCGGTAGCCTCGTGGTTTCTACCGAAGCGCCTGCGGCAGCATTTTTATAATGTTTACGCGTACTGTCGCATCTCGGACGATCTCGGCGATGAAGTTGGCGACCCGACGCGTCCCTGCGTTTGCTCGATCAGTGGCAGGAAGAGCTGAACGCCTGTTATGCCGGAAATCCCCGACATCCCGTCTTCGTAGCTTTGTCCGAAACCATTCGCACTTTTGATATCCCGCAAACACCTTTTTCAGATTTACTGACGGCGTTCCGGCAGGATCAATCTGTCGTTCGCTATTCGTCCTTCGCGGACTTGCTTGCCTACTGTCGTTATTCAGCCAATCCGGTTGGCCATCTCGTACTGTACCTTTGCGGTTACCGTGATGCCGAACGTCAGGAGTTATCCAATTTCACCTGCACAGCTTTGCAACTGGCAAACTTCTGGCAGGACGTCAGCCGCGATTACGAGAAAGGTAGAATTTATCTGCCGCTCGAAGATCTTCGCCGATTCGAGGTCGCTGAAGAAAACATTTCCGCTTCCGCCAACACGACGGCATTTCGCAGAATGATGCGCTTTGAAGTCGAGCGCACAAGAGACTGGTTCCAGCGCGGACGACCTCTTATCGGCAAAGTGATCACGAACTGGCGGTCGATCTGGAATTATTCTCCAGCGGCGGTGAAGAAGTTTTGCGAGCAATCGAGCGCCAGGATTATGCAGTGTTGGGACGCCGGCCCGTCATCTCGAAAACCCGCAAGTTAGGATTGCTTGCCCGCGCGGCTTGGGGAAAAATGTTTTGAGTACCGTTCTCCATCCTCTGCCCAGTTACTCCGCGCCAACGCCTTCACAGTTGGCAATGGCATATTCCGTTTGCCGGGGAATTACCCGGGCCAATGCCAAGAATTTTTATTACGCGTTCCTGGTGCTTCCGCGTCACAAGCGGCAGGCGTTGTCGGCGGTTTACGCCTTTATGCGCAAATGCGATGACATCAGTGATGACAACACCATTCCGCCCAGGGAGCGCCGTCAAAAACTCGGCGACTGGCTCGATTCCTTTCATCGCGTGTCCGCGGGCGAACCCACTGACGATCCGGTTCTGCTCGCTCTTACCGACGCGCAGCATCGCTTCAATATTCAGATCGGTTGGCTCGATCAACTCGCGTACGGGACCGAGATGGACCTGAACGATGCATCCGATGTATCGAGCGCCGAGGGTTTAAGCGTCAGATATCGGACTTTCGAAGAACTGAGCGTTTATTGTTACCGCGTCGCCTCCGTCGTGGGATTGGTATGCATTCGCATCTTCGGATATCGCGATCCTGCCGCCGAGGCGCTCGCCGAACAGTGCGGTCTGGCTTTCCAACTGACCAACATCATTCGCGACGTGAAAGAAGACGCGGCTATGGGACGGATTTATCTTCCCGCGGAAGACCTGTCTAACTTCGACCTCACAGTCGCAAATTTTCGCCCGCCATTCGATCCAGCGCGCTTTCAGCCCGTTGTTGGCGATGGAGGCGGAAAGAGCACGCGAATATTACCGCGCGGGTGAGCAGCTTATCCCCTACATCGACGAAGACAGCCAGCCCGCACTTTGGGTTCTGGTGACCATCTACCGGCGGTTGCTCGATAAAATTGCCAGCCGTGGCTTCGACGTATTCCACGGAAAGGTGAGCCTGACTACGCGCGAGAAAGTTACGATTCTCGGAAAAGGCTTTCTCAAACGTCTCGCTTGATCCCGCCAAGCCCGATCGAACCGAGTCTGACCCAACAAGAACAGCTCAGCGTAGGCATCATTGGAGGCGGCCTTGCCGGGCTTTCCGCCGGTTGCGCTCTCGCCGCCAGTGGATTCAAAGTCACTCTATTCGAGCGGCGTCCTTATCTGGGTGGCCGCGCCTCTTCCTATCAACATCCCGGCACCGGCGAAGTCGTGGACAACTGCCAGCATGTGCTGCTCGGCTGCTGCACCAATTTGATCGAGTTTTACAAGCGTCTCGGCGTTGAAAACAAAATTCGCTGGTACGACCATCTGACTTTTCTCGAGCCCGGAGGAAGGGCGTCCACTCTCAAGCCTTCAACTTTGCCCGCTCCTTTTCACAATTCCCCGGCGTTTCTTGGCGCTGCCTGCTTCGGTCTCGCCGACAAGCTATCGATCGGCGTATGCCATGGCTGCGCTGGTTTCGAGCGCTCCTCGCGATACGGGCGATTCGTTTTTGACTTGGTTGCACCAACATCACCAAACTGATCGTGCCATCGAGCGCTTTTGGAAGACAGTGCTGGTCAGCGCGTTAAATGAGGATCTCGACAGGATTTCAGTTCCGTATGCCGCACAAGTCATTCGCGAATCATTTTTGAAATCCGCGGCCGCCGGTCGAATGGGAATCCCAATAGTTCCTTTGAGCGAGCTTTACGGCTCCGCTGGAAAATACATCGAATCTCATGGCGGCGAAGTCCGGCTGCGTTGCGGTGTCGAGTCATTTCGCCCCGAGAACGACGGCGTAACCTTATCTGTAGGAGGCCACGAGTCACGATTTGATTTCGTGATTTCCGCGGTGCCCTTCGATGGGTTGGAACGCATGTTGCCGCAAACGACTGAGTCCCAACCTCTGCGCGAGTCCCTCGCCAAATTCGAAACTTCGCCCATCACCGGAATTCATCTTTGGTTCGATCGCCAGATTACGGAACTCGACCACGCGGTTTTGCTGGATCGAACCATTCAATGGATGTTTCACAAATCGAAGCTATTGCAACATTCTGAAAATAAAGAAACGACCCGACGGCAAGAGTTATATCGAACTGGTCGTAAGTTCATCCAAAGGACTGGTTGAAAAATCGAAATCTGAAATTATCGACCTCGCAATGAAAGAACTAGTCGAATTCTTTCCCCAAGGCGAGAGATGCCAAGCTCATCAAATCCACGGTCATCAAAGAAGTTCACGCCACCTACTCCGCACTGCCGGGCAGCGACGACTATCGTCCATCCTCCGCGACTATTTGGCCTCGTCTCTTTCTGGCCGGTGATTGGACGGCAACAGGATGGCCGGCCACAATGGAAGGCGCAGTGCGCAGCGGATACCTGGCTGCCGAAAGCCTAACGCGGTCAGCGGGAACCCGGGCAATGAAGTTTGTGAGCACCAATCTCCCGCCCGCCGGACTGATGAAACTATTCAGCGAGTGACTCCGTGAATCTTCATTAAAAATATTTAGAGATGCGGGCAAGTCCCGCTAGAATCAGGCCCGACCCATAACTACCCAACAGAAATAAATTGAGGTCATTGGGCGACTACTATGCCGGTCTGGAATCGAGAGTCGATCCTGGAATTGATGGCGCAGGAGCTCGCCCGCAGCACGTCCTCGGGAGGCAACATTGCAATCCTGATGGCCAGGATTGATCCCGCAAAGGCCTCGAATTCAGATGACTCCTCAGATCGTGAAATTCTTGCGGAAATTTCAACCAGGCTGAGTGGTCAGTTGCGTCCATACGATTACGTCGGACGATACGGCGCAAAAGAGTTGCTGATTCTAGTTCCCGGTTGGGAGCGTGCAAACACTCTCGCCTCTCGCCGAAAAATTAAGACACGAAATCGCCAACTCCAAGATTGAAATTAAAGGATCACGAACTAACGCAACAATCAGCATTGCGGCGCTGAATTACGATGATTACAAATCCGAAGGACGAAGTTCTCTAAATCAAATCGAGATTCTGCGGCAGCTTGAAAAAGCCCTCGATCGCATCCAGGCAAACGGCGGCAATCAGGTCGAGCTCCTGAGCGGCATCGTCAAATCCTCACTTCAGATCCGCGGAAAAAGGCGTCGAATCCGCGGCTGGTGGATTGCTTTTGGTTTACTCACGCTAGCCATCGTGGCTTTACTGCTTTTAAGTCCTACGTGGACGTGCGGTCCCAACCTCATTGGCGATACGCTCGACTCCACCGAATTGCCGCCGCCGCTTCCCGCCAACTGTTTTCCGTCCAGCGAGCGTCCCTCAGATGCTATTTACGACTCACTTGAAAAACAGCGTGTGGCCAGCGGACTCGAACTTCAGGCGACCATCACCTGCAAAATGCCTGCACCATCGAAGTCGCACCGCATGCCGGATCAGCAATGGCTCGGCAGCCTTTACGCCGATGGAAAGCTACAGTACCGCCGTCACATTTTGTTCGTCGCGTCACAGGACGTGCCGGGAGGCAAGCTGCTGGTGGTCGAACAATGTTTAGTACCGGCATGGAAATATCTGACTCAATGGCATGAGTATTGCCGGACTCAGGATTTGCCGTGGGAATAAACTACGCTGCCAGAAGTATCACGCCTCCGGCCACCAGTAGCGCCGCAATCCATCTTCGCTGATCGACTCTTTCGTGCAGAAATATTTTTGCCGCAATCGCATTGGCCACGAACGTTAGAGCAGCAGCAGCTGGACCAATCAGGCTGACGTCGTCCCACGACAGCGCGAACAGCAAGCTGTAAAACGCCAGCATCATGCAGAACACCCCGGCCAGGAACCACGGGTTCCGAAGCACTCGTCCCACCACCACGAACAAACTGGTACGCTGCCATAATTCGCCGAGATCGCCCACCTGTTTCATCGCGTGGGAAAGCAGAACATCCCCGGCGCAGGACGCGACCACGATGGCGCCAACTGACGTCCATGTATAAAGCTCTTTTGTCATTTCTCCCTCGCGCCAACCGTGCGAACCGGAGCGAGTTCAGGTGACGCCGCTGGCGTCAGTTCCGGCCCACGCGTCACGAATCCCACTCCTGCCGATATCAGCAGGATTCCAGCCCATCGTGCAGGTGAGATTTGCTCATGCAGAAAAAACTTCGCAGTCAATGCCAGCAAAACATATCCCAGTGAGGTTGCGGGAAGCACGTATGTGAGATCAGCCCAGGAAAGCGCGGTCAGATACGACGCGAAGAATCCCAGTAAAAACAAAATCCCCAGGGCCACCCAGGGATTAAGAATCGCTAAAACAATCGTCGGCAACCGGTGAAAAGATATCGCGCCGATCTCCTTCATTCCGTGCGAGAGAAGGGAATCGCCAATTGCCGCACAGACCGTGACTCCACCCAGCACCAGATACTTGCGGAAGGTCACGCTGCTTTCCTAAATCCTTAAACTTCGACTGGCTTTGGCCGCGGCGGCGGTCGCGTCATTATGGCGCTTGTCTTTCACCCACTTATGGCGCATGGCGCGCGTTCTAAGAAACGTTCTGGCCTCTTTGTAAAGCCGCTTGCGATCGTTGTTGTTGAAAGCGGCTTTCCACAAAATGCGGAAAGCAGCTTTGGGACGGAAGTAATACTCATCGTAAAATCGGTGAACCGAATCGAGAATTTCATCCGCCGGCAATCCCGGATATTGAATGTGCGCAAGCTGGTGACCGCCTTCGTCCACCATCTTGGTGTCGGCTACCATGAACCCATTCTTCACCGCATAATCGTAAAGCTCAGTCCCGGGATAAGCATGCGCCACCGAGACCTGAATAGTTTCGACATCGAGTTCTTTGGCGAATGCGATGGTGTTGTTGATGGTCTCTCGAGTCTCGCCTGGCAATCCAAGAATGAAGTCGCCGTGGATGACCAAGCCAAGCTTATGGCAATCCTTGGTGAACTGCCGCGCCCGCTCGATGGTCGCGCCCTTTTTGATATTTTTCAGGATCTGCTGATCTCCTGATTCGTAGCCCACAATCAGCAGTCGGCATCCAGCTTCTTTCATGGCTTTCAAGGTTTCGAAATTGGTTGTAACACGCGAAGTGCAGGACCATGTAAGTTTTAGTGGCTTCAATTTTGCGCACAGCTCAACGGTCCGCGCTTTCTGGATGTTAAAGGTGTCATCGTCGAAAAAGAACTCTCGCACTTCCGGCCAGTATTCTTTGGCCTTGCGCCATCTCGCGCGCCACGTCATCGCTCGATCGTTTGCGCCACGCATGTCCGCTGGTAGTTTGCGGCCACAAGCAGAATGTGCACTGCGCCGGGCATCCACGCGTCGTATAAAGAGAAACATAAGGATTCAGCAAAAATGGCACGTTGTACCTCGTCACATCCAGGTCGCGCTTGTAAACATCGGTGACGTGGGGCAGGGAATCGAGGTCCTGCATCTGCGGGCGGTCGGGATTGTGCACGACCGCTCCATCTTTCAGATAAGAAATGCCCGCAATCTCTTCCAGCGGCTTGCCTTGTGCGAATTCTACCACGGAATAATCGAATTCCTTGCGGCAGATGAAATCGATCGCCGATCCATCTCTTAAAGATCTTTCCGGAAGCACGGTGACATGCGGACCAACGAAAGCGATCTTTATTTTCGGATTCGCCTCTTTAATCTTCTTGACCAGCCGTATATCGCCAGGGAATCCCGGAGTGCTGGTGTACAGAACCAAAAATTCATAAGCACGGGCGATCTCGATGGTTTCTTCCGCCGAAACGTGGTGAGGCGGCGCGTCCAGCAAACGAGCGCCCTCCAGCATGCCAGCCGGATAAGCCAGCCATACCGGGTACCAATACGACTCGATTTCGCGGGTCGCCGGCCAACGGGAGCCAGCCCCGCCATCAAAGTTTTCAAACGACGGTGGATTGAGGAATAAGGTTTTTAAGGGCATAATTTTGAATAACTTATCTTATCATTTATTAACCGGCTTTAGCGTGGATGGTAACTCATCCGTACACCACTAAGATGGCCCAGCCAGCACAACCCGTCAGGAATTTGTCCTACCGGTTTAAGTTATTCGGCCTCGCAGCAAGTCTTCCACGTCTCCCAGTTTGTCCCCCAGCAGGTTGAGCTTGTGGGCAAGTCCCTGAATCTCCGACTCGGCCCGCCGGTTCACGTCATAATCCAGTTCGCCCCTCAGCCGGTCTTTGGTGTCCTGCCGATTCTGGCTCATCATGATGACGGGAGCTTGAATGGCTGCCAGCATCGATAGAAACAAATTCAGCAGAATAAAAGGATACGGATCCCAGGCCGACCGCCGCAAGCAATGTATTGATCGCCGTGTACGTGGTCAATATCACGGCGAAAAGAATGATGAAACTCCACGATCCGCCGAATCGGGCCACCGAATCCGCCAGCCGCTCGCCAAAAGTGGACTCCGTCTCTATCAGCTCGTTGGGATTTCGCATCGCCCGCACCCGCACCAATTGTTGCGAAGCATGAAACTGGCGGCCGAGGACGGTGAGCATGTCCATTCCAGCGTGAGGCTTTTGCCGCAACAGAATCGCAATATCTTCGCGGTCAACCTCGACGCAAACCGTTTCTTCCACCGCGTTGGCGTTCGTCTGATGATCTGTCTGGTCAAGCATCGAAGCAAAACCAAAAAAATCTCCCGCAGCCGGCTCATCAACCACCACTTCCTGATGATCCTGATCGACGGTCGTGAGCCGCACCGACCCGGAGACAATGACATAAGCTCTTCCGCCCGGATCGCCGATCTTGTAAATGCGCTGCCGCGCCGCAAACGTCTTGATCTCCACCTGCGCCGCCAGCACCGCCGCCTCATCATCATCGAGCAACGAGAACAGTGGAATCTGTTTCAGTATTTCTGGATCGCACCCCATGCTTCACCTCAAATGTTCAATTCAAAAGCAGGCGAGCATTCTAAAGGATGCAGATTAACGATGGATGATGGACCGAACGGGCCCCGAGCCCGGAGGAATCTGCTCTGCCTGTGTGGCGCGGGCGCCCTCGCCCGCGAATCCCGTAAGGGATATTTCGACCCGGGCTGGCGACGCACAACCCCGCCCTTCGCGATAAACTGCCCCTACAAGAAATGAAGATCATTTCCGTAAACGTATCACTCCCGCAAGAAGTCCACTGGAAAGGACTCACCGTCCATACCGGAATCTTCAAGCAGCCCGTGGCTGGCCCCGTCCCCATCCGCGAACTGAATCTCGACGGAGACCGCCAAGCCGATCTCACCGTCCACGGCGGACCGCACAAAGCCGTCTACGCCTATCCCTCCGAGCATTACGCATACTGGCAGCGTGAACTCCCCGGCGTGGCATTCACCTGGGGAGAGTTCGGCGAGAACCTGACCACCGCAGGCCTCAGCGAAGACAACCTTCATATCGGAGACCGCTTAAGAATCGGCTCCGCCATCCTCATGGTCAGCCAGCCCCGCCTGCCCTGCTACAAACTCGATCTCAAATTCGATCGCAAATTTAATGTGAAAGACATCATCAAACGCTTCCTGCAAAGCAATCGCAGCGGATTCTACTTTTCGGTAGTCGAGCCCGGCGTCGTCGAATCAGACGGTGCCCCATTCAATCCCGCTGTTGGATTGAGTGGGAAAAATGAGGACGGTGGCCCATTCAAGCCTGGTGTTGGTTTGAGTGGGAAAATTAAAGACGGTGGCCCATTCAAGCCTGGTGTTGGTTTGAGTGGGAAAATTAAAGACGGGTGGCCCATTCAAGCCTGATGTTGGCTTGAGTGGGAAAATTAAAGACAGTGCGGATTTATCGAATGCAGAATCTGCCTAATTATCGACTAAACTTTCCGCCATCGAGATCATCCATCGCGATCCGCTTCAGGTGACGGTCGCCGACATCAACCGCCTATACCTCAGCAAGACGGACGCCCACCGCGACCTACTGCATCGCGCCCTGAACCTCACCGCCCTCCCGCAAAACTGGAAAGACGACCTGATGGAGAGAGCACAGTCGCGCTAACACTCCGAGCTTTCTTCGGCGTATCGCGGGATTATCCTCACAGCGATAACGAAATCTAAGATTTTCGGAATGTTCGGAAGGATCCCGCACTGGTTAGCAGCAAACGAATGAGTTCCCCCTGGCGGCGGACTTGAGTCTTGGCGAAGATGCTCTTCAGTTGCGACTTCGCGGTATTTTGGGTTACCCCGCATAAGTCTGCCGCTTCTCTCAACGATCGGCCTTCGAGCAGAATTAATGTCAACCCGACTTCTGCGGGAGTCAGTCCATACTCTCGACGTAACAATCCTTCGGGAAGCTCAATCTTCGCGTCTGGATCTGAAATCAGAAGCACCGCTGCCGGTTTCCGTTCCAGCATTACGCTGAAGGTCCCAAGTGGGGCTGCGGTAACGGAAAGGGGCCTCCCTTTCCTGCGGGAGATTAGGATAGTTCCTCCTGCGCCCAGCCCCTCGCCGACGCCAGTTTGAATCACCGAATGGATCACGCCCTGAAGCCGCGCAGATTCTTTTCCAGCGGATGCCGTCACCTTATTGTTTGAAAACAGCAGGCCGTCTTTCCTTCCGAGCAATTCCGCTGCCTTGCGATTCGCGAAGACCACCTCGCCATTGGCGCCAAGAAAAATAACGGCCGTGGTCAACATGTTCAGAGTATGTTCCGCATTCGCCGCTTTCGCTTTGAGTTGGGAGAATTGGAAGTGAAGTTTGAAGGCGCGCTGGATATGAGGGACCAGGAGGCGAAGAAGATGCCCATCACGCGTCTGAAACTCTCCGGAAGATGGGCTGCGGTAGAGGCTCACGCTGGCCCAATGGTTTGTATTATTCGCGATGAGCCCGAACATCGCGTGTTCTACACCGAAGCGGGATAGAAACTCGTTGTAGATCTTCGTGGTTGAGAGTTCTTCCTTAGCGCACATTTCCTGCGATGGACAAACATAACCGGCACGTACTTTGTGCCCTCGAATCGCCCAAACGTCGAGCGGACCATAGTGCTCTTGATATAACAGTGCCCCCGCAGGGTCAACTTTCCATGAGGCCGCTACTGTATGTCGTTCTTGGCCCTTCTCATGCATGATGAACGCAGCAGATTGGGCTTCGGATGAGTTTGCCAATCGCTCAAGAAACGGCTCCCAAAGTCCGGGGTCATTTGCCGCGTCGTAGATGAGACCAACTAATTCGAGAGCCGCGTCCGCAGGTTGCATATCAACCTCGATAACGAGCCCGGCCTTTCAAGGGATGACGGCCGGAAACTGGCAAATCCCCGGGGGAGCAGACATGTTACATCAAGGGAAGTACGCGCCAAACGATATATTTTTGGGATGAAGCCTGGCCCGCTGCACCCTTACCCTTGTCATTCCGAACGGGCGCCTAGCCCGGAGGAATCTCTTCTGCTTGTCGGATTGCGCAGTGAGGCGCCCGGTATTTCGAAGGAAAGCCCCGGGACCGTTAAACACTCGTAACCAGCAAGAAGAAACAGCAGATTCGCCCCGGCTGGACCCGTTGGAAATGACAACGTTGATGACGTGATTGAAGACGTAACAACAATGCCCGGCTCTAGGATTACTCCCCTCGCCCAAAGGAGGACTTGCGCTTCAAGGCTCCAAAAATTGCGGCACCGCTCAGACCTAACATCCCAAACCCTGAACCCTCGGGCACCGCCGTCGTTGTGGACTCGTTGAAGACAAAATCGGCCGAAGTGAAGCCGGTCGAACCGGGGCCATTGTAGCTATCATTGAACAGATCGAGACTCCCTTGGAACCCGGGCTCTGCCCCACCTGGGAAAGCGAACTCAGTTGGAGCGCCATAACGCGAACTGTATATATCAGCATATTCCTGGCTGTTTGCGGAATCGAAAAGAGCGGCGACACTATCTTGGTCACTGGTCGTGCCGTTTTGGGTGATGCCGTTAATGGTAATGACGCTAGACGTGATTGAGCCAATCGACGGAATCGCACCAAAATTCTCTAGAATTTGAGCTATCTGATAGGTCGAGGTAGTCGATAACGTTCCGGGAAAGAGACTAAGACTGAACCCAGACGACGTCGAAGTGGGGAGCGGCGTGAAAAAAATAGAGGAAGGATTGATATCAGCAGCTGATATCAAATTGCCACTGTTATCGTAGGTATCGAGTTGCGCCCGGCTAGGTGCGCTAGAGAAGCTAAACGTCTTGTCCCCGATTGTGCACGACGTTCCCATCACGCTGTCAAAAGTTCCAGCTTGGCAAGCCGAGTCGGCATGAGCCATTCCTGAAAACAGTGCCACGAGCACTACCATAACTAAAATCTGTAGCTTCATAAATTGTCCTTAGAATTTCGGCGCTCTTAACCCAAGTAAGGCGGACTTCCGCCTCAAAGCCCCAAAAATTGCTATGGTGCTCAGACCTAGCATCGCGAGTTCTGGCCCTTCAGGCACGGCCGTAGTGGTGGTCGACTCATTAAAAACAAAATCGGCCGAAGCGAACCTTGTCGAGCCCGCACCGGTGTTTTGTTCTGAAAGCGAGAAAATCCCCCCAAGAGGAGAAGGGCCGAAACTTGACTCAGGTCCCCCCGTCGTCTGAGTGTGCGTGGTGGTGCAGCAATTAGATACGTAGTTGTCTAAAGCGGATGTTCCATTGCCTTGATCGTCCAGTGTCACGCTGGCGGACTGGTCTCCCAGTGTTATATCCTGAGACAGTCCATTTATAGTCGCAGTGAACGAGGTTATTGTCCCCGTCGAGGGTACGGCCGAAAACGAATCAAAAAAAGAAGTGGTGATTGGCGATGCAGTATCTATTGGTGGAAAACCGCTTATATTGAACCCAGCCGAAGTAGCGGTCGATTCAGGCGTGAAATATAAGGTATCTAGGATTGAAGGGTCACTGGCAACAAAATCGGTGTTCGAAAATGTGAACGTCTTGTCTCCAATCCCACATGAAATGGGACTCGCGCTATTTGTGAACATGCTGAAGAGGCCAGCCTTGCACGCCGAGTCCGCATGAGCCATTCCTGAAAAAATCGCGACCGCCGCTACCATAGCCAAGATTCGTGCCTTCATGGGTTCGCCTCCGCAGTCCGAGGGGAGTTCGCCCGGGACTTGAGGCTTGACTTTAGCCAATGCTCGACAAAACTGTCATCACCCAAACGAGTGATTTCCGAAAAATAATTGGCGGACTGGGCCTTTGCTGAGTTTTTGATCTCCCTAGCCTCCCACAAACCAGGCTGGCGGGCTGGCCCACCTTTCCTGAGATTTTGATTCCATTACCCTCCCAACCAAACCGAGGCTGCCCCACTCGTCGCGGTTTTCGACGGGTGGGCATTCGCGCCGCTGGCATCGCAGGGCTTCGTTTGCAAATCGGTGGGGAGGTTCTGAGCGAAACCTCAGTTGGGCACCAGATTCCTTCGACCCGGCTAAGGGCAGGCTCTCCAGGCTATCGCCCATTCGGAATACAAGAGAATGGTGGTCAGATCAGCCGCTCCAAATCTCTGGCTCCGTGCACGACTCGCAAAACAAAAACAGCATTCCCTTCGAATTTGTAAAACAAAAGATGTTTGGAAAATCCTGTGATTCGAGTGCGCCTTACCTTTGAGATTTCGGAGCGCTTGAAATTACAGAGGGTTCCAGTTGAAGGGGCTTTTCACAATGCGCAATGCGGTGGAGGTGACCGCTTTATCCCATTGCTCGGCGAGAACAGTTCCAGATTGCGCCAGATACCAGTCAGCCTGTTCCAGAATGTCAGCGACCGCAGCGTCGCTAAATGCGAGACTCGCCTTTTTCACACCCGGCGCGCCCGCTCACGCAGCGCGGCGACAAGGCCTTTTTTGCGAATCTCCGATACTGTAATTTCAATTTTGCGTCCCTTGGCCGCAGCAATGAGTTCCTGCTCAAGGTTGCCAAGGCGGCGTTCCTTGTCGAGTCGAATGAGTTCCCGGACGTATTCACTCGGCGTCCCCCAATCGCCCGACGCGACTTGTCCTTCCACGTAATCCTTCAACGCTTCTGGCAGCGAGATGTTCAATGAAGTCATTGGCATGCCTTCATAATATGTCAATTTATGACGGGATACAAAATGGTGACCAGCAATCTTAAAAACTAGCCGGAGGCTTTTGTCCCAGGTCGGCTTTGCTCGGAGGATGACTGACCCAGTTCACATCCCAGGCGCCGTCAACGGTGATGAACAAAACGCAGTCTGACGATAGCCAGGCCTCATGCTGCATCCGGGCAGGCATGTAGTTGAAGCCTCCGGAGGTGAGCTTCGCCAGTTTTCCATCGTGCTCGAAAACCGCGGTGCCGCGAATTACAGTATGAGTTTCGTTGGCGGTGTGCCAGTGCATCGGTACATGCAGACTCTTTGGCGAGCGGATCATCAACTGTGTCGCTCCGGTCTTGGGATCAACCCGGCTAATCGAAATCTGCGGCGAATCCTTACCCATCTCCGGAAACATAGTCTGCCAATGCAAGGTCTCGTACGGAGAACTGATCGCCTGCGAACTGACCGCATCGGATCCTGCCGCCGGATGGTTGCCGGTGTCGTTCTGCGCGGTCGCCAACGCCGCCGACAGCAGCAAGCATATAAAAATCTTAAGCGCCCAATTTGTCGCGCTAAGTTTTGTCATCGAGCTCCTTATTCAGGGTGGTCTTGTGACGGCACTATCATAATCGAGGCGCAGGACAACAAGGCCTCACCTTCAATCCGCCAAATTCCTGTCAAGTGCCCTTCCGAGTCGGATTCCGCCTAACCCCATGATCCCATTCCACAAATAAACCTTGAAAGCGTGGCGCATTTACCCTCGTCACTTTGCTATCCTTAAAATAGAAGAGTCAGAAATGAAGCGCGGCCCACGGGCTGCGCTTTTTCTTTTGCCGCCAATTTAAGGCTAAGCACTCGGCACTCAGCAAAGCCCAGAAGACACGCACTGAATGCTGAATGCTGACTGCTGAATGCTCAGCCATGGTGCCCCATTTCTCGCCGCCTTTGCGAGAAGTGGGAGGCAGACCGCAAGCACTCAAGGATCACTTTGAACTCCACACAAGGACATCCATGAAACCAAAACGCGCACTCGCCAATAAACCACATCCTCCACCAACCATGCCCACCAAGCGCCGAGGAGAAGTCGCCGAAGCCGCCTTCCTCCACAAAGCCGCGTCCATGGGATTCAGCGTCTCCAAGCCCTGGGGAGAGAGTGACCGCTACGACTTCATCGTCGACCACGGAGGCCGCTGCTGGCGCGTTCAAGTCAAGTCCGCCCACTCCAGCTCGATCCACGGATACACCTTCCACGGCTGCGGCAACCTGCGCACCAAGCGATACACGCCGCGCGACATCGATCTCATCGTCGGATACGTCGTTCCCGCCGACGCGTGGTACATCATCCCGATCGCAGTCTTCGCCAACATTACTGCCGTAAAAGTTTTCCCGACCAGCAAGCGCCGCATGTCAAAATTCGAAAAATACCGCGAAGCCTGGGACTTGATAAAAGCCTGATGCGCGGGATTATGTGGCGCGGACACTCCTGTCCGCGAAGGATCGGTAAGGGATATGGCCTCGCCTTTTTGACGCTCATAATGTTGCGCCCTCAAACAGAAAGCCCCGCTTTTTCGAAGCAGGGCTTTCGGAACCTACTGAACGCTGTCCGTCATCTCTAGGATAGCGCTGCGAAGATTGTTGTCAAGAGTATTCGATTTGCCGAGTGACTACGGAGGGCAAGGGATTCGAACGCTAGTGGCTGACGCCACTCGACTGTTTGACGGACAGCGTCCAGTACCCACTGGCAATACCCTCCAAACGTTGTCCACGGCACATCGTAAGTCATTCAAGATGGTGGGAAGAGTCTGTCCGAAGAAAAAACCTGAAACGTTCCCAAAGCGAACGTGCTGATTCTTAGCCAACGCGCTCTGGGCTCGACAATTCCACGCAATCCAAAACAAAAAGCCCCGCTCCCGGAAAGAGAGCAGGGCTTTTGATCTAGCTGAAAGCTGACGGCTGAGTGCTGACAGCTTCCTAGTACATGCCTTCCATACCGCCGCCGCCACCGTGTCCACCGCCCATCGGAGCACCCTTCTTCTCTTCTGGGATTTCCGAAACCAGGGCTTCGGTGGTGAGCATCAGCGATGCGATGGATCCGGCATTTTGCAGCGCGGTGCGAACGACTTTCGTCGGATCGAGCACGCCTGCCTTTACCAGGTCTTCGTATTCGCCGGTGAGGGCGTTGTATCCAAAGTTGTTGTCTTTGGAGTCGTTCACCTTGCCCAGAACGATTGCGCCTTCTTCGCCGGCATTCTCGGCGATCTGACGCAGCGGCTCTTGCAGGGCGCGACTTCACGATGTTGACGCCGATCTGCTCATCTCCCTCGAGCTTCAACTTGTCGAGAGCGTTGACGCAACGGCTCAGCGCAACTCCGCCGCCCGGGACGATGCCTTCTTCAACCGCTGCACGAGTGGCGTGCATGGCATCTTCGACGCGGGCTTTCTTCTCTTTCATTTCGGTTTCGGTCGCGGCGCCGACTTTGATTACGGCTACGCCACCGACCAGTTTCGCCAACCGCTCCTGCAACTTCTCGCGGTCGTAGTCGCTGGTGGTCTTGTCGATCTGTCCGCGAATTTCTTTCACGCGGCCCTGCACGTCGCCGGGCTTGCCTTTGCCTTCGACGATGGTGGTGTTGTCCTTGTCGATGGTGATTTTCTTGGCTTGTCCGAGGTCGCCGACCTGAACGTTCTCGAGCTTGATGCCGAGATCTTCAGTGATGGCCTTGCCGCCGGTGAGGGTGGCAATGTCCTGCAACATCGCCTTGCGGCGATCGCCGAAGCCAGGAGCCTTGACGGCCGCGACTTGCAGCGTGCCACGCAGTTTGTTGACGACGAGAGTTGCGAGCGCTTCGCCTTCAACATCCTCAGCAATGATGACGAGGGGCTTGCCGCTCTTGGCAATCTGTTCGAGCAGCGGGAGCAGGTCCTTCATCGAGCTGATTTTCTTTTCGTGGATCAGGATGTAAGCGTTCTCGAGCGAAACTTCCATCCGCTCAGGATCGGTTACGAAATAAGGAGAGAGATATCCGCGGTCGAACTGCATGCCTTCGACCACTTCCAGCTGCGTTTCCAGAGTCTTCGACTCTTCAACGGTGATGACGCCATCCTTGCCAACCTTCTTCATCGCTTCGGCAATAATGCTGTCCGATGGTCTCATCGTTGTTAGCGGAAATAGTCCCAACCTGCGCGATCATGTCGCCGGTTACTGGCTTGCTTAGTTTGTCCAGTTCGCCTTTGCCGCGTTCGCCGGTTTTCTTGTCGATTTCGCCGCAGACTACGGCGATGGCGCTTTTCGATTCCGCGCTTCATTGCCATTGGATTTGCGCCGGCGGCAACGGTCTTTACGCCTTCGCGATAGATTGCCTGGGCGAGAACGGTTGCGGTGGTGGTGCCGTCTCCGGCGACGTCCGAGGTCTTGGAGGCGACTTCACGAACCATTTGCGCTCCCATATTTTCCTGGGCATCGCGGAGTTCGATTTCTTTGGCTACGGTTACGCCGTCCTTGGTGATGGTCGGGGAACCAAATTTCTTTTCGATTACAACGTTGCGGCCTTTGGGGCCGAGGGTGACTTTTACTGCGTCCGCGAGAAGGTTAACGCCGCGCAGGATCGCCTGGCGGGATTCTTCTCCGTGTAGGATTTGCTTTGCCATAATTGTTTTCTCCTAAAGTTTTGAAATGCTTTTACTGCCGAGGTCGCACACTCTTGTCCGACGCATTTTTGGAACTCCAAACAATTCTTTCCTTAACTGCTGCGGACTCCGCGTGTCTGCGGTGATTAGCGTCGGGAGCCGGCGGTTTCTTTCTTGCTGCCGGCGGCTGCGCCTGAAGCCTGGCCGCTCACTACGCCTAGGACTTCTTCTTCGCGCATGATGATGAAGTCTTCGCCATCCAACTTAATTTCGGTGCCGGAATATTTGCCGAACAGAATGCGGTCGCCTTCTTTCACGACCAGAGGGAACACTTTGCCCTCATCGTTGCTCTTGCCACGTCCGACGGAGATAACTTCGCCCTCTTGTGGTTTGTCTTTTGCGCTGTCAGGGATGATAATGCCGCCGCGAGTAGTTCCTTCTTCCTCGATGCGACGTACCAGTATGCGATCATGCAGGGGGGTAAACTTAGTTGCCATGCTTGGTAGTCCTTTCGTTGGGGATTCGATTAGAATTTGAGTTGATTGCAAGGGGATTCTGGCTTTCAAGCTTGCTAGCACTCTTTATCTGTGAGTGCTAATTGTACAAAGATGAGTGGCCGCTTGTCAACCGTGTCCGGCCGAACAAATTAGGTTTAGAATCAGTAGCTTGCAGGCGACTAACCGGATTTCCTCAGGTATCGGAGCAAACCATGTTTAAAAAGCGATTAGCCACATCCTTATTAGTGATAGCGGTCCTTGCCGGGCCGGGAGCTTGGGCAGGCAAGCACAAAGAGGCCCCGGCGGCCTCCATCGTGTTCACTATTCTCAAGGATTACAGTGGGAAGCCATTGCGGAACGCAGCTGTGGTGCTGCACCCGGTGAATAATAAGGACCAGCAGGAAAATGGGGGACTCGAATTGAAGACTGACGCCGAAGGACACGCCAGTTATGACGGGATCCCTTACGGAAAATTGCGGGTGCAAGTGCTGGCCAACGGATTCCAGACTTATGGAGCAGACTACGACATTAACCAGCCAAGTCTGGAATTTACCGTGAAGATGAAGCGTCCCACCGGACAGTATTCGATATACGAGGACCATCCGGAAGAGAAGAAGCCGGAGGCTTCGAAGCCGCAATGAGAGCAATCTAAATCGGGCCGGAGTGCAAATCGCCGCAAAAGCAACTTTTCTTGAACTTCAGTGTTCCAGCATCTGGTAACGATTGGTTGCTTGCTGCACTGGCGCAGAAGAGCAAGGCGCTTGAGGAGGTTTCATTGACTCGGAAATATGGAATGGTGGCAATCGCTTTTATCTTATCCACTTTATTTTGCATGCAAAACGTTGCCGCCTTCGCGCAGGGCCCACCTCCGCCGGAGCCGCCGCCGGATCGGGTAACACCAATTCCGGCCGGTGGCCAATGGAAGGAATTCGCTCAGCCGCTTCTACGATTTTGTTGTGTTCACGGAGCACAAGCGAGCGAAGAAGCTTAACTACATGCATCAGAACCCGGTGAAGCGAGGGCTGGTCGCCGAACCGGAGCAGTGGCGATGGAGCAGCTATCGGAGTTATGCTTTCGGAGAGCATGGCAGGGTGCGAATCAACGAACGGGGCGAGGCCAAGTTAAAAATCCGCGCGCCGGCAGCATGAATTCCCACCTTTACAAAGAACGTAAAGGTGGGCCAGCCACCGATGCAGTCCTTTAGTCACGCGGTAATGATAACCACGAGAGCTGGGAATCGTCTGTGACGGGTCACTCTACCTTTGGGATGGAATGCCCACTCATCCGCAAAGAGCGCGAATGAGTGGGGCACCCGGCCACGCGGCAGGCCACAATGCAAGGCTGTTCAGCGAGAGACGAATCTCGTAGATCAAGACCCGACTTGAAGCAATACAACACGGGCCGGCGGCCCTGCAAACTCTCCAATATTCGCAAGGCCGGATCATCATCAAGAAATGACCAGAACAATTTTCAATCAGCTTGGCTTACTAACGCTGATCTCGTTCGGCGAGCCCAGACCGGCTAGCACGTCGCTTGTTATTCAAAGTAACTCTCTGTGAGTTGTGTCTAACAGTCTGCGGGACAACATTCTAGTCTATGGAACGGACGAACCAGCAGACGGAGTTACTCGTCGAGTCAGCGCAAGTCCGCTTGGAATAACGCGCTCGCGTCGACGATAACCGATGCGAGAGGGACATTTTTTCTTCTTAAACGCCAAGGATAGGAAATTGTTCTACATCCGAGCAGTCGAGCACCCGGCAGGACTATCTACCAATTCTGTTTTGCTATCAACAATTTCGACCAATAGAGTCTAGCGATCCGTCTCAGTGTCGATACCGAACTGGGCAGCGGCCATCGCTAGATGCAATATGGATTGGCTACGGTATAGTGACCGTTTTGCGAGTGACGCTTGCGATAATCCCGTTATACCGGCAAAGAACTGAGCCAATCCGGCCTCGGTTTACTTCGTGGACGCTAATACGGATCGAGCATGGTCTCTGTCATGCAACCCGATCCTATCTGGACGAGATCTGATCCGGATGCTCGATCCGCAGCGATTGAACCTGTATTCTGGAGGTGCGGAACAATCCCCTTAGCTTTTGAACTCCTCGGCACATGACGTTGTGTTGCGGACCTGTAGCGGGTCGTCCACGATCGACTCAGTGCTTTTAACCGAGTGCAGAATGGCCGGGTGCCCCACTCATTCGCGTTCTTTGCGGATGAGTGGGTGCGTGTCGACTCCACTCATTCCGAACTTTTGCGGCGGACGCGCTTTTGATCTTCCGCCTTCCACTCCTGAAAGTTCACCCGCACCAGCCCTCGCTCCCCGTAATAATATGCGCGGAAGCTACTCCATTTCCATTGATCCGGCTGCTCGACCAGCCCGCGCTTCACGGGATTTCGATGCATGTAGCGCAACTTCTCGATGCGCTTGCGTTCGCTCCACACGCTGAAATCGTAGAAGCGCTTCTGCCAGATCGGCTCGGCGTAGAATTTTCCCAGAATCGTCTGTTGCGCAGACGTTGGTTCGGATCTCTCTTCAGCTGACGCGCAAATCGCTGCTTGAGGACTTTCATCACCACCGACGGATCGCCCGCCTCCGGTTCGGTAATGAGCAGATGAAAGTGTTCGGGCATGACCACATATCCGTGCACGACGAAACGATACTTGCGGCGGGCGTCTTCCAGGATTCGCAGGAAGAGATCGCGGCGCATGGCGGTACGGAGTAGCGGCTGGCGGCGGTAACAACTCCACGTTATGAAATGCAGATCGTCCGTGCCATAATACCGAAGCAGTCCTTTGGTCATGCGGTGAGGATAACCACGATCGGATTCGTGACTGTGACGCCCCACACATTCGGATGGTGACATCCCACTCATCCGCAAAGAGCGCGAATGAGTGGGGCACCCGGCTGCCGGGCAAGAAGCAAAATCGAGATTTATTTCTTCAGGTACTTGGAACGGGTGCGGTGTCATTTCGCGGTGTTCGGATACGCTTGATACGATCAGTGGGAATCCCCACCCGTCGAAAACCGCGACGAGTGGGGCAGCCTTCATTATTTATGATGTCGAGGACATCAAATTTCCAAAGGTGGGCCAGCCCGCCGTGCTGAGCGCGAAAGATAAGGTCGGTGACCTCAAGCAGCAAAGAGACACATTCGGATCGTAAGACGAATAAAACTCCTGCGGACAAAGCACAATTGGACAAGCTGAAAAAGGCGATCAAACACGAAACTGATCGAACGAAAAAGTCTGAAACTCACTCTCGAAAGGAGAAGGGGCAACAGCAATGAACAAGAACAGACTCTACACCCTTATTCTTGACTACGAAAGGGGAGCATGTTGCCCAGGTGTCAGCAGCCTCTCCAGCTCGCGCATTACCCAAATGGCTGTCCATCCTCAAAGATGCGGACTTGACTAAATGGGGGACAACTAGAGCGGAGTTGGCCGGAATCATGAAGTCGGAAAATGTCGTCCCTCTCGATGGTTGCACCAATGTCTGGTGCATAAGCGGTTCTGGAAAGCATGGTTTAGTGCTTATCAACATAATCACTACAGAAGCATCGATCTGATTGGGACCTTGCGAGCAGCATGCGCGCTATGCTTACGACGGCACCAGCTACTGGTATGACGCACTCCGGTGCGTGCTCATTTCACGCAGCATTTCGTAATGGCCGCCAGTTCACCGGGCGGGCTGGCCCATCCTTGGATTTTGAACTCCTCAACTCATAACCAACGAAGGCTGCCCCACTCGTCGCGGTTTTCGACGGGTGGGTATCCGCGCTCTCAATTAATTTGGTCTAAACTCCGCAGGAACCCTGACGGTGAATTACGGATACGACGCGGCCATCGATTAACCTTGGACGTCCAATGACCGATCCGCAAACCTTGCCGAAGGGTACATATTTTATCGCGATTGACGCCGTATATCTCTTCGAGCACTCAACTGGAAAATATTCTAACCGCCCCCTTTTTCAATAAATTTATTTTGCACTTCCTATTCTTGACCTCATTTTCCCCATCCCCCCCATAAGAACTAGCAAAGGACACCATCAGAAAAGAGCCCGAAATTGCTTCCGTCTTTTCTATATTTGACCCAAAAACGCATAACTCCTTTGCCGGGAATATTTTGCCCGCAACTCACTCATTCTAAGATATCGAAGATTTCCGTAACCTATAAAGCTATGATTCCCAATACACCCGCTCCCTAAGGGGGGTGGGTAGGTCCACTGTCCCTATTTCATCCCCAACATTCATCGCTGCGAGCACATCAAGGTCAACGGTACCCAATGCGGGGCGGGTGGCCCGGCCTTTCGCGTTCTTTGCGAAGGCTGGGGATGTTCACTCGTCACAGATAAACCTCCTCAGCTAGTCTTAATTTAGTTGAATGCCTTGGGGGACTGAAGCGCTATCAACAAGCCCGACAACTGCATTTCATCACCTTTTGCTGCTACCATCGCGCAGCTTTGTTGGGAACGGAGCGGTCTGGACCGAGTTCGTCAATGCGCTCGAAAGAGTCCGAAAGTGGTATGGCTTTTATGTTGTCGGCTACGTGGCGATGCCGGAGCATGTGCATTTGCTCATAAGCGAACCGGAGCGCGGCAGTCTCGCATTGTCATCACAGATGTTGAAGCAAATGGTTTCGCGAAAACTACGCGTCGCGGCCAGTAAAGCGCCATTCTGGCAGCCCAGATATTATGATTTCAATGTCTGGACGGACCGCAAGCGAATCGAGAAGTTACGTTATATACATCGAAATCCGGTGAAGAGAGGATTAGTGAAATCGCCAGAGGATTGGGCGTGGAGCAGTTTTCGACATTACGTCACGGGCGAGTATGGCGGAGTGGAAGTCGAATCGCAATGGACCGCGAGGACACGCGCACGACTGGGAGTTTATCCGACAGTGTGCCGTCTTCACTCCCATTAAATCCCCAGCCTTCGCAAAGAGCGCGAAAGGCTGGGCCACCCGCCCTGAAAACGCATCCATCGTCCAAAGCTTTGCCGAAGCCCCGGACTTTGGCGGTCGATCCAAGTGAAATGCTGATGCCAAAAAAAGTTCTGCGCTAGCGCAGCCTCTACCGCGAGCGCGGTCGCTGCAAGGTAATTTGTCCCAACTCTCGTGAGCCCGTCTAATACCGCGAGCTGCACCACAATGCCAACAACGCCGACCAACGAAAATTTCAAGAGACGGAGGACACATGGGCAGAAATTGAATGTCCTCCCCATCCTCATACGGTCTCTTCTTTATAAAGACGGCGTGTGTGCCGGACCGCCGACACAATCAACATTGCACCCATTCCTACAATGGCGATTGCGCCTCCTAGATCGAACAACTGAAAACGCATTCCGAAAAGTTTCACCATCGGAGATCTCAGCAACGCCACATTGCCGGCCACCAGCAAAAGGCGAATTTCGGTCGGTCCAAAAAGCCAGTACGACAAACGAAATTCTCCCAAGGTGTAAGTCGCGAGGTAGCTTTCAATCGAAAGCATCAGAAATGCGATCAACATACCCAAAGCAATGGCTGGATGCGCAAAACCCGAAAGCGCCAAGCCAGCCATCAGAAAGCCCGAGCCCACGGTATCGGTAACGTGATCGACGTAGAACCCATAACGAGGCCGTTGCCGGTTGCGGACCCGCGCCAGCGTGCCATCAAGGCTGTCTCCCAGCCAGTTCATCGCCAGACACAGAATGCCGAGCAAAAGCGCATCTGGGTGGACTCGTGCGAATCCGTAGCAAACTCCCGCGAAACATTGGGAGACGAACCCCAGGATCGTCAGATGATCAGGACTAACCCAGTTCGGCGTTCGCCTGGCCAGCCATATCAGGAATCGCTTCTCCGGATCGGCAATGAAACTTTGTTGAATCCTGGTCGCAGTCAAGAACGCCGGGGACCTTCTTGGATAAGTATTCGGGCTCGCCATGGAAAATTCCTCCTCGCAAGGCGCAATCTCTCCCATCGCAACCGAACTGGCAATAGTCTGAGGATCAAATGGATGTCAAGAAATAATCAATGGCCAAGTGAAAGAAATAGCGGAGGTTGGCAGCAAATCTTATGCGGATCGGCGCGGATCTGCGTGGCGAAAAAGGTACATCTTCCGAAACTACAAACAGGGATGCGATCTTGTGTGAGTACGGAGTCCGCTCAAGCGACTGGACTCTAGTCGCTCAGGATGACAGCAGGTTGGAAAAGCCGAGATGAGGGATTGCCGATGCTTTGCCGACAAGGAGTATCCGCGCCACACAGGCAAAGCAGATCAACTGCTACATGGCCGATTCGTGCCATGGCGAGGCACGTTCGTGGAGTTTACAGGCACCACGCTGAAAAGTATCTTGTGCATGAGCAGTTCTGGGGGAGGGCTGTTCGGGCGTCCCGCGACTCATATTGAGTCTGGGGCGCTTCTTAATTTTTGGGGCAAACTGACACTCCGATATTTTGGTCCGGGCGGTTGGAATCCTGATTACCTGAGTGTTAGGACCTACAGATTTATCGTCGCAATCTCAGGTATGATAACGGGCAAGAGACGAATTTTTTAGGGGCTCAATGTTCAAGCCGCATGACAACTTGGGCGACGAGGTCAACCACAATATCCTTCAATCGGAAATTGAAGGCGGCGTCTTCCTTAAAGATTTGCCTCCCGCAACCGTTCTCCAGATAGAAACCCGTCATCACAGCTACACATTGGTATTCCTCGGCGAGAGTAACGCTTTGATCTCCGGGCATCCGCGGTACTGTCCCGATCCGATCCCGGTTGCAATCGCGGGCTCGACATGGGGCGGATCGATGTTAAAGCTGAGATTTGTTGGACGGGGAATGCATCTGGAATTTCACCATCCGGAGTATCGGATGCCCATCATCACCTCGGCTATTCAGGAAATAAGAGAGCGTCTGGAAGTGTGCAACCCTACAGTCGCCGCCGCAGTCTCCTAGTCAGAACTCGGAATCATCAGTTAAGCAGCTAGAGAATTTTGAAACGGTACTGAAGCCGACTTCTTTGGCGGCGCCTTGGAATCAGTTTTCGCAGGTGGTTTGGCGCCAAATTCTTTCCGCAGTTGCGTCACCGCATTTACAGCTTCCCGAAATTTCGCCCGCGTCAGATTGCGCATTGCGGCGACCAGAGCTGAATCTTTCACGCCTCCGAAAGTTTTCTCTGCGCGTTCAGTCAAGGTAAGCCAGTCATGCCATTCGCCTACGACATCCTGCACTTTGCCGAATTTCTCAATCGCAGCTTTCGTTTCGGCGGTTTGAACAGCCGCTTCAGCAAGGTAGCGAGCCTGCTTGGTCACGATGCGGTAATTATGAAGATTGTTTTCTGTGAGAGGAGAACCATCCTGCGACAACTTTTTGACTTCGATGATCGCCAGATCGAGAGGCTCGACATCCTGACGAAGTTCGATGCTGGAGGATAGGCGCTTCAAGCGCTTGTGGAGATCGTCCGCGCCCTTTTTATTGTGATCGAGGGCATCGGCCAGATTTGCGCTTTTCTTATTTCGCTCTGCGACCATTTTGCGCAGCAGTTGCGGCTTCTGGCCAGCTTCACGGGCAATTCTCAAATTGCGGAGAAGCACGGTTTGCACGTCCAGGTCGCGGACTTTGCCGGCTTTTTTCCGGAAACGCTTCAGCAGCTTTCCCAATTTTCTTCCGTTGCGATCGCAATCGCCAACCAGCTGATCGAGGACGGTCTCAACTCGCCTGAGCCTGGTGCGGAACTTATGCACGTTATCCGGCGTCGGATTTTTCTTCACGCCATTCTTTTCACGATCGAGCTTCTTGAAAAGGGAGCGGCAATATGCGGTATTAACTGGCATATGGAACTCTTGATCCAACTTACGTGGGATTCTAATTAGTTGAGATGAAGCGGTACGACCTTGAAATCCGGCTTATGAATCAGTACCCTGACGGCACAGCTCCAAAACCAGAAGGACCTTATTTTAACACTGTTGTAACAACATTCTGGTAAGTTCGCCGGGATGGCCAATTCTGCTTTAGGAGCTCCTCGATTGAACGGTCCGCAACCCGTTGCAAATTCAGAAGTTGCTCCCAAGGTAGAGGTGCTTCCGGCGCCGTTGATTTCGCCCACCAGCACCAGCGAAGTTGCAGATCGCGTTTTCCATTGGGCGATGTTTGCATGCGGCCTCTGCGTGCTGGCGATGGTGGGAGTCATTGTGTATGAGTTGATGACCAAGTCAGGTCTTTCCTGGCATGCCTTCGGATTGAAATTTTTCTTTAGAAGCGAATGGGATCCGGTCAACAACCAGTTCGGAGCTTTGCCGTTTGTTTACGGCACAATCGTTTCTTCAATTCTGGCGCTCTGTCATCGCTGTGCCCCTTGCGATGGGAGTGGCGGTCTTTATCACCGAAATGGCGCCGCCGTGGTTGCAGCGGACCTTTGGCATTCACCACCGAATTGCTGGCGGCGATTCCAAGCGTCATTTATGGACTGTGGGCAATCTTCGTGCTGGTACCGCTGTTGAGAGTGTATGTGCAGCCTTGGCTGGCCCGGTACTTCGGATGGACTGGATTATTCGAGGGCCCTCCTTATGGAATAGGAATGCTGGCCGCAGGAATCATTCTGGCAATCATGGTGATTCCGATCATTTCTTCTATTACGCGCGAAGTCATGACTGCGGTCCCGCAACAGCAAAGGGAAGCGGTACTTGCTTTGGGGCGACGCGTTGGGAGATGATTCGCACTGGAGTATTGCGAAATGCGCGCGCGGGAATTCTAGGCGGAGTCATTCTCGGCCTGGGACGCGCCCTCGGCGAAACCATGGCCGTAACCATGGTGATTGGGAATCGTCCGGAGATTGCGAAGTCTCTTTTTGCGCCGGGTTACACCATGGCCAGCGTGATCGCGAATGAATTCAGCGAAGCCACGGGAGATCTTTATCTCAGCTCATTGGTTGAAGTGGGATTGGCTCTGTTTATCGTGACCATCATCGTGAACGTCCTGGCGCAAATTTTGGTTTGGACGGTGACCCGGGGAAATCCTGCGAGGGCGAATGCCTGAACCGAACAGTTCCGACTGCTCGATCACTCGGTAGCTCCTATCAGCATTTTTCGCAGGAGCGTGAATTCTTTTGCGACGCTGGCGGCGATGACCTCCGTCGCTCTGGTTTTGCTGCCACTGGTAGCTGTGTTCGGATACCTGGTTTACAAAGGGATTGGCTCAATCAATCTCGGCTTTCCTCACGCAGACCCCCAAACCGCCGGGAGAAATTGGCGGAGGAATGGCGAATGCGATTGCCGGATCGGCTTTGATTCTGGGCATTGGCAGCATCGCCGGCGTCCCTATCGGCATTGGTGCGGGAATTTTTCTGGCGGAATATGGACGCAATCGTTTCGGAGATCTCGATGCGCTTTACCGCCGACGTGCTCAACGGCGTGCCTTCGATCATTATTGGCATCGTCGCTTATAGTCTGGTCGTCCTTACCGAAGGGCATTTTTCGGCGTTAGCTGGCGGAGTCGCTCTGGCGATCATGATGATTCCTACGATCACGCGAACGACCGAAGAGATGTTGCTGCTGGTCCCGAATACGTTCGCGAAGCGGCTTACGGCTTGGGAGTTTCGCGATGGCGCACGACTTTATCCATTACGCTGCGAACCGCAACCTCGGGGGTAATTACCGGAGTGATGCTGGCATTCGCGCGCGTGGCGGGCGAAACTGCTCCTTTATTATTCACCGCCTTTGGAAATCAATTCTGGAACTGGAAACTGGATCAGCCTACCGCCGCGCTTCCACTGCAGATTTTTACCTATGCGATCTCGCCCTACGATGACTGGCATAGGCAGGCGTGGGCCGGAGCGCTGATTTTGATTGTCCTGATTGTTGCTTCGGTGAGCGCGGTGCGTTTTGTGGCGGGCCGCGGAATGTTAAAGGGAGCCAACTGAATATGGGCGTCGGGATCAAAGTCGAAAAACTCAATGCCTGGTACGGAAAGACACAGGCGCTTGTTCGACATCACTATGGAAGCTCCGGCCAACCACGCCACCGCGCTAATTGGTCCTTCCGGGTGCGGAAAATCAACCTTCGTGCGATGTCTGAATCGCATGCACGAAACCGTTCCTGAAGCGCGCGCGGAGGGTAAGGTCGAAATTGGCTCGGTGAATATTTACAACGGAAGCTTCGGCGGTTTCGATACGCAGGCGCATCGGCATGGTTTTCCAAAAACCGAATCCGTTTCCGACGATGACAATTTATGACAATGTCGCGGCGGGACTGAAATTGAATGGCTTTCATGACCGCGCCAAGCTCGGATGAGATCGTGGAAAGGTCGTTGAAATTTCGGCGCTGTGGGACGAAGTGAAAGACACGCTTCGCAAAAAAGTCCGGCGCCAGCCTCTCCGGAGGTCAACAGCAGCGGCTTTGCATCGCTCGCGCTTTGGCGGTCGAGCCTCAGGTCCTGCTGATGGACGAGCCCTGTTCGGCGCTTGATCCGATTTCGACCGGCAAGATCGAAGAACTGATCTATCAATTAAAGGAACGGTTTACCATTGTGATCGTAACTCACAATATGCAACAGGCTTCCCGTGTCGCGGAATTTACAGGATTCTTTCTTCTGGGCAGGCTGATTGAATTTGATAAGACCGAAAAAATCTTTACCACTCCCTCCGATAAGCGGACGGAAGACTATATTACAGGCAGGTTTGGATAATGCGCAGCCGCTTTCAACAAGGACTTGACGAACTTCGAACACGTTTGCTTCGCATGGGCGGACTGGCCGAACAGGCGGTGGACCGCGCCTGCCAAGCCTACATTGAGCGCGATCTTTCGCGCTGCCAGATGGTGCTTGAGGGCGAAACCCTGATCAACATCGCCGAGCGCGAAATTGATGAGCTCGCTTTCGATATGCTTGCCATGCAGCAGCCCATGGCGGTTGACCTGCGCTTTATTTTGGCGGTAACGAAAATCAATTCCGACCTCGAGAGGGTCGGCGATCAGGCAGTCAACATTGCGGAGCGAGTGATGGATCTCGCCGAACTGCCCAAAGCCGAACTACCGGTTGATATTCCACGCATGTCAGCGGCGGTCGTCGGCCATGGTCCGGCGTGCCCTCGAATCGTTTATCGAAGGCAAGGCCGAACTGGCACAGGCCGTTCTCGAAATGGATAACGTCGTCGATCGCATGAAAGATGAAGCTTTCATCACTCTAGTAAAGGCGATGAACGAGAGTCCCAATCTCACCCGCCAGGCTTTGGACGCGTTACTAATTGCGCGAAATCTGGAACGCGTTGCCGACCATGCCACCAATATCGCGGAAGACGTAATTTTCTGGGTGCGCGGAGCCGACGTGCGCCACAATATTGGCCCGGAGCGTTCCTCGTCCCGAAGTCGCCGAGACCCACTAAGCGAAGTGGCCAACCTGAAAAATTGCAGAACTATGAGCCCGTAGGCTGGCGTGTTCTTCCCGCGACCTAAATAACGTAAGATTCTCCCAGCTAAAGTCTGCGCTTAGTCACTTCCCGCACATGTGTGGAATCGTCGGAATTGTCGCTCGCAATGAGTTTGTTCCAGTCGAGATTCTCGAACGCGCCACGTTGTCTCTTGCACATCGTGGACCAGATGATTCTGGCACCGTAATCCTTAAAGGCTCGCCTCGAGACGCGCGCGGAAGTGGGATTGGGCAGCCGCCGCCTCGCGATTCTTGATCTATCGCCCCTGGGACATCAGCCGATGCACGACTCCGCCAGCGGAAACTGGATTGTATTCAACGGCGAGATATACAACTTCCGCGAGGTCCGAGAAAAATTACAAAAAGCAGGTCTGCGGTTTCAGAGCAACTCTGACACCGAAGTTTTGCTGAAAGCTTATGGGCACTGGGGGAAAGCGTTTCTGAAAGAGTTGCGGGGAATGTTTTCTTTTGCAATCTGGGATGCAAGAGAAGATGAGCTGTTCATAGCCCGCGATCCCATGGGGATTAAGCCGCTGTACTACGGTGCGTTTGGCAAGTTCTTTCTGTTCGCATCGGAGGTACGCACTCTTCTCACAACCGGGTTAGTGCCGCGACAGTTGGATCCGGCAGGATTGCTGAACTATCTGACGTTTGGCTCGGTCTACGATCCAATAACGCTGATCGAAGGAGTGTCGGCATTGCGGGCGGGCCATTCTCTGGTCTGGAAAAATGGAGAGATCAGCGAAGAGGCGTACTGGAACCTGCCGACCGATCAGACGTTGGTGCATCCCTCAAGCCGCTTCCAGCGCGCAGACGCGGAAGAGGAGATCACCGCAGAACTGGATCGTGCCGTGCAGGAACAGATGGTCAGTGACGTCCCTGTTGGCGTTTTTCTTTCGGGGGGAATCGATTCGGCGAGTTTAGTCGGAATTTTGAGCCGGCACAGAATTGAGGTTAATACTTTTTCTATTGTGTTTCGCGAGGCCGAATACAGCGAGGCACAATTTTCTCGTATTGTGGCGAAAAAGTTTGCCACCAATCATCACGAAATTCTGCTCTCGCAAAATGACGTCCTCGAAAGCCTGCCATCCGCAATCGCGGCGATGGATCAGCCCACAATCGACGGCGTGAATACATATTTCGTCTCGCGCCACACCCGAGCCGCGGGAATTAAAGTCGCGCTTTCGGGCCTCGGAGGCGACGAGCTATTTGCCGGCTATTCAAGTTTTCGCGAGGTCCCGCGGATGGAACGTTATGAAGGACTGTGGCAGCACTTTCGGAGTTCGCTCCGGCAGCCGCTGGCGACCGCAGCGAAAGCAATCGCTCCGGACACGGACCGCAATCGAAAATTGCTGGCCCTGGCCACAAGTAAAGAGGATCTAGTTCATCCATATTTCTTGAGTCGAATGCTTTTTACTCCCGACGAAACCAAAACTTTACTCACAAATAGCAATTGCGATATTTCAAATCGCGCCAATCTTTCTATCAAAGAAAATTTAAATCACGCCCGCGAATTGGATCCGGTCAATCGGGTTTCCTATCTTGAAACGCGCTGCTACATGCTGAATACACTGTTGCGGGATTCGGATTTTATGAGCATGGCGCACGGCCTGGAAATTCGCGTGCCGTTGATCGATCATCGCCTGGCGGAAAAAATGTTTCATATCCCAGGCGAGTGGAAGGTAAGCCAAAACACACCGAAGCCATTGCTAGTCGGTACCCTTAAAGGTGAGTTGCCGGATGAGATTGTCCATCGAAAAAAAATAGGATTCACTTTGCCATTCGAGCATTGGCTGCGAGATGAATTATGTGCGCAGGTCAAAGGAGAGCTCGAGCAAATTAGCGAGAGCACTTTGGCAAAAGTTCTGGACGCTGCCGCAGTAGCCGAAGTCTGGAACAGATTTGATCAGAGGCGCACGTCCTGGTCTCGGCCATGGTCGCTCTATATTCTGCTGCGCTGGTGTGCCGCGAACGGGGTCACGGCTTAGACCTTTCTACCGCTGATCAGCAGGAACAATCCCAAGTTTTTCCGAACCGTCGAACCAGCCATCGCGGATAGAGTTTCCAAATCAGCCGATAAACAAAGGACTGGTATCGGGCCGAGGGTTTGATAAGAAGAAGATCGCCGGGGCTGAACACCTGGCGAATGGATACATTTTCCAATCCCGCTAGCATGGCTAGAACTTCACTCTTGCTATAAGTCTTGGTGCCCGGACTCTCCAAATGGTCATACACGGTTTTGCGCAAAGACCTCCGCGCAAACATTCCATAGCGAAGCCACAGCATTATTCCGGTGAGCGAGGGATGGTGATACAGCATGATTCGCAGATCGCCATTCGGCTTGAGAACACGAATGGCCTCTCGAATGCATCGATTCGTATCGGGGCTGTGGTGCAAGACTCCATATGAGTAAACGACGTCGAAAGTTTCGGCTGGAAAAGGTAGATTCTCCGCGTCGGCAACTTTGAGGTCCGGCCTGGTAACCAGCGAATTTGCATCGTTGATTCGCCCTCTCAATTGATGCTGCGGAAAGGTCTATGCCCGACGCGTGCGCTCCCGCTTTGAGCCACTCCAGATAATCGGCGCCCATACCGGTTCCAATTTCGAGCACCTTGAGTCCGCGGGCGGATCGAAATTGCGCGAAGCCGGGGATATGCGGCTCCAACTTGTAGCGGGCTTGAGAATGGGACTCGAAGTTTTCGGAATCGTCGAGATACCGTGTTCCGCAGGGTTCGGAGTTCCAAAAATCGCGGACTTCATCCTTCAAGTTCGAATTAAGTTGCGGCGTAGCCATGGGCAGGAAATTTCTAGCCGGATATTAGCATAGAGATTTGTTACACAATTGGAGGCCGCCGGAGCTGTGCCAAACTCGGCAAGAATTCAAGGTAAACTATCGTCTGTTTTGCCTACCACCATTCATAAACTCGAGTACGCGGAGAACCTCAGCCGCGTCGTGGATCCGCACAAGATTCCCGTGAGCGTTATTGTTCCCGCGCGTAACGAGGCCCACAACCTCGATCGTTGTCTGCGATCCTTGCAGGAATTTGGCGAAGTTTATGTGATCGATTCCGGAAGCACCGATGCGACAGTTGAGATAGCCGCCTCCCATAACGCGCACGTAGCTCAATTCCGCTATCAGGGAGGATGGCCCAAGAAGCGCCAGTGGGCGATGGACTCTCTTCCTTTGGCCTGCGATTGGATTTTGCTGGTCGACGCCGATGAGGCCATGACGCCGGAATTATCCGCGGAAATTAAGCAGGCGATTCGCCGAGACGATGTCATCGGCTTTTATATCGACCTGCAAATGCATTTTCTTGGACGCCGCCTTCGGCATTGCGGCGCCAACTTCGAGAAGCTATCTCTTTTCCGCCGCGGGAAAGCTCGCTTCGAATGTCGGGTGCGCGACCAGGATAGTTCGATGTGCGATATGGAAGTGCATGAGCATCTCATTGCCGAAGGCAAAACCGCGAAGCTGAAAAATCCGCTTATTCACAACAATGTGGAATCGCTTTTCCGCTACATTCAGAAGCACAACGAATATTCGAACTGGGAGGCGAAAGTGTGGGCGTCCCAGGCTCAACCGAGAACTGCAACCGTCGATAGTGGGCTCGCAAGCTCAGAAACGTCGATGGCTTCGAAAGAAACTCTTTCGTATCCCCGGGTCGTCGTTCATGTTTTTTCTTTACAAGTATGTGTTTCGCCTCGGATTTCTGGATGGAGTTCCGGGCCTGATTTACTGCGGATTTCAAGGAATTCAATTCTTCCACATCAAATCGAAAATCTACGAGCTGCAAGTAAAACAGTCGACAACAAGGGATTGAAAATTACATGTGCGGCATAGCGGGATTAATGAATTGCGGGGATCGCGAAACTCTGGCGCGGATGAATGCGATCCAGTCCCACCGCGGGCCCGACGATTCCGGAATATGGGACAGGCGTCTGGGCGACGGGTCTTACATCGGCCTCGGAAGCCGCCGTCTGGCTATTCTGGATTTGTCCGCCAATGGCCATATGCCAATGAGCAACCAAGATCGCAGCATCTGGATCACCTACAACGGCGAGATCTACAACTTTCTCGAGCTTCGTCGTGAGCTTGAAAGCAAGGGTCATGTTTTTTTGTCGCGCACCGACACCGAAGTAATTCTGCACTTATATGAAGAAGAGGGGACAGATTGCGTAAAGCGGCTGAACGGTATGTTTGCTTTCGCAATTTGTGATTTACGATCCGGTCGGCCGATTTGTTTCTCGCGCGCGATCACTTCGGCATCAAGCCTTTTTATTTCGCTCAACGAGGAAATAGCCTCGCTTTCGCCTCCGAGATCAAAGCCCTTCTGGAAGTTCCGGGAATCGATGCTGAGATAGATCATCAATCCCTCCAGCAGTACCTGACATTTTTATGGGTGCCCGATCCGAAAACCATGTTTCGCGGAATCTATAAACTCCCCGCCGGTCATTCGGCTACTTTTCGCGATGGAGAATTAACAATTCGGCAGTATTGGGATCTTACATTTCCGGCCGCTGACCATGACTATCCCCGCTCGGAAGAAAATCTGGCTGAAGAGACAAGAGATCGCTTCCGCGAATCGGTAACAAAACAGATGGTGAGTGACGTCCCGGTGGGAGCGTTTCTGAGCGCGGGATTGGATTCGTCAAGCATCGTTGCCATGATGGCAAGAACGAGCAATCGGCCGATACAAACTTATACCGTCACGTTCCCCAAGAAATATCGAATTGGCGAAAATGCGCTGGATGATCCAGAGGTCGCCACCCGGACCTCGGCTGAATTGGGAATTGAGAACCATCGCATCGTTGTGGATCCCGATGTGGTGAATTTATTGCCCAAGTTGATCTGGCACATGGATGAGCCAACGGCGGATCCCGCAATTATCGCCGCGTACCTCGTCTGTCGCGCCGCACGGGAACACTCTACCGTCATGCTTTCTGGCGTAGGTGGTGATGAACTGTTTGGCGGATATCGTAAGTATGTAGCCCATTATTGGGCGAACACCTATCAGCGGCTTCCGGATTATCCACGCTCAATTTTTGAACGCGGGGTCAACTCTCTGCCGAATTTTCGAGGGCATGCGGCGAAGGGTTGGGTAAGGCTGGCAAAGAAGATGGCGCGAAGCGGATCGCTTCCACCAGCGGAAGGTTTCATCACCAACTGTACTTACCTCAACGATAGTCAGAGAGAAAATCTTCTTAGCGATGAGTTTCTTGATGAGTTGCCGACTGGCGATGTCACGGCTGATCATCATGCCGCTTTTACAAAAGTAAGGCACGCCGATTTTCTTAATCAGATGCTTTACGTGGACAGCAAAATCTTTATGACCACGTCAATCTGACGTACAACGATAAAATGAGCATGGCGTCGTCGGTCGAAGTTCGAGTACCCTTTCTTGATCGTGAGTTGGCGGAGTTCGTGGCGTGGAATGTGCCGCCTCACATGAAAATTAAAGGACGCGTGCGGCCCACGACAAAATACATTTTCCGCCAAGCGATGCAGGGAATCGTGCCCGGCGAAGTTTTGCGGCAACCAAAAGCGGGCTTTGGTGCGCCGACCGATTACTGGCTGGCCAATGATTTGAGAGAAATGACTGACGACTTACTTTCCGATTCGCGGACCCAGCAACGCGGAATATTTCGTCCCAAGGCGATCAGAAAATTAGTGGAGGAACAACGGTCTGGCGTTCAGGACTGGTCGATGCAGATTTGGCAGTTTCTAACTCTGGAGCTTTGGATGCAGACGTTTTTGGATGGCCGCAGCAGCAGTCAACTTCACCAGGCTCCGCAAGCGGCCATCGCGTGAAACAGGTCCTGCAATACCCCGGCAGCGGTGACATTGTGGTGAGCGAGGTGACTGAGCCCCAACTGCTCCCGGGATCCGTTCTGGTGCGCGTGGCGGCCTCATTGGTTTCCGCGGGGACTGAGCGTGCGTCTTCGGAGTTCGCCCGGGGAAGTTTGTTGCATAAGGCCCGCGCGCGACCTGATCTGGTTCGTGAAGTTTTCGGCAAGGTGAAACGCGACGGAATATTTTCCGCCGTCAACGCGGTTCGGACCCGTCTCGATAGTCCGGCATCTCTCGGATACAGCAGCGCTGGAACCGTGGTGGAAGTTCATCGGGATGTTGCGGGAATTCGAGTGGGCGACCGGGTTGCTTGCGCGGGTGCGGGCTATGCCGTGCATGCCGAATTTGCCTGCGTACCAAGGCTGCTCGTCGCGCGGATTCCCTCCGACGCAGAAGTCGCATTCGAGGAAGCTGCATTTACGACGGTCGGGGCAGTGGCGCTTCACGGCATCCGGACGGCGGAAGCAAAAGTTGGCGATACCGTGGCTGTTATCGGTCTCGGCTTATTAGGTCAACTTGCCGTGCAATTACTAAAGGCCGCGGGATGCAACGTCCTCGGAATGGATCTTCTTCCGAACCGCGCAAGAGCTGCAGAACAGAGTGGCGCCGATGGCGTTTCTATTTCGGCGAGTGATTTTCGAACCCTTTGTTATGAGCAAACCGGCGGCAACGGGGTGGATGCGGTTTTGATTGCGGCGGAAACCGCAAGCAGTGATCCAGTAAATCTCGCCGCCGAAATTGCCCGTGATCGCGGAGTAGTGGTCGCGCTGGGGACCGTCGGCATGAATATCGAGCGTAAACTTTACTACGAGAAGGAACTGGATTTTAGGGTATCCCGCTCGTACGGCCCGGGACGCTATGACTCGGCTTACGAGCAACAAGGACGTGATTATCCTATTGGATATGTGCGCTGGACCGAGACCCGCAATATGGAAGGTTTCATCCGCCTGTTGGCAGCCGGCAAATTAAATCTTCAACCGCTAATCACCCATCGTTTTCCAATTGACCAGGCTGTCAGCGCTTATCGGCTGATCTCAGCCGAAACCCGAGAGCCTTTTCTTGGCGTGATCATTACTTATGATCAGTCGGCACCGCGACTCCGCGAGTTGAAGTTGGTTCCGCGCGAGCGAGTTGCAGAGCCAATTCAAGAAAAGTCAATCAACGTGGGATTGCTCGGCCCCGGAACTTTTGCGATGACCACGCTGTTGCCGGAAATGCGAAAAATCAGAGGTATACGACTTGTCGGGGTGTGCGCGGCAAATGGGGCTCATTCGCAACACGCTGCTCGAAAATTTGGTTTCGATTATTGCGCCACCGATCAAGTTCAGATTGTGAATGATCCTGCGGTCAATACCGTGATGATAGCAACTCGACATCACTTGCATGCCTCTCAAGTCACTGCCGCGCTAGAGGCGAACAAAAATGTTTTTTGCGAAAAACCACTTTGCCTGAATCACATCGAGCTATCCGAAATCGTTGCTGCGTATTCGCAGTTAGCTCGAAAGCGGTTGCTGATGGTCGGATTCAACCGTAGATTTTCCGAATTAGCTATTCGAATGAAGACCTTCGTGGACCAAATTCGGGAACCTCTGGCAATGCACTATCGCGTCAACGCGGGATACATCTCCCAGGACAATTGGGTGAACGACCCGCACCAGGGAGGCGGACGGATCGTAGGCGAAGTATGCCACTTCGTGGATTTTCTTATGTTTCTCATCCGGCGCGACTCCGGTCGAGGTTTCAACGCATGGTCTGCCGAATAATGGAAAGTACTCCGATGACAACGTCAGCATCTCAATTCAGTTTTCTAATGGCTCGCAAGGCACGATCACGTATGTGGCCAACGGGGATCGTTCCTACTCCAAGGAGCGAATCGAGGTGTTTGGCGGGGAATCGGTAGCTGTGCTGGAAGATTTCCGTGAGCTTGAACTAACGCGAGAAGGCAGAAAGCAGGTTTATCGGTCGCACTTTCGACGGGACAAAGGACATCGCGGGGAGTGGCAGGCCTTCTCCGATGCAATCCGCAGCGGCGGCGAATCTCCGATTCCCTTTGAGCAAATTATTTTCAGCACTCTCGCAACCTTCGCTGCCAGGGATTCTCTGTTGCATGCAAAACCCGTTGACGTGAATGCGAGGCCATTTTTAGACGTGATACGTCAGCTCGACGGTCCCGCCGCTTGATCCTTCGGAATAATTTTATCTCCTCATGTTGATTCTGGGCCTGAACATGTTTCACGCGGATGCATCCGCCGCCATCGTTCAGGATGGTGAGGTTGTGTTCGCGATCGCCGAAGAAAGACTCAACCGCGTAAAACATTTCGCAGGATTTCCGGCGCTTGCCGTGCGCGCGTGCCTGAATGCCGTGGGGGCAACAATTCATGAGCTGGACCACGTCGCCATCGGCCAGGACAGCGACGCCAATCTGATCAAGAAGGTTCAGTATGCGGTGTCAAATCCCGCCAAGATATTGAACTTTATCCATCTCCGGCAACGCAAGCAGGAGATGCGCGACATCAAAGCATTACTGGCTCGTGCCTTTGAAATGGATCCATCGAAGCTGCAATTTCAGGAGCATCATCTGGAACACCACCTCGCGCACATCGCCAGCGCCTACTACTGTTCTCCGTGGGAGAAGGCGGCGGGATTCAGCTATGACGGCTCCGGCGATTTTGTTTCGACCATGATGGCTCGCTGCGAAGGAAATGAAATTGAAGTGTTGCAACGCACATTTCTGCCACATTCACTTGGCAGCTTCTATACCATGATTTGCGAATTTATTGGCTACAACAAGTATGGAGACGAAGGAAAAGTGATGGGACTGGCTCCGTATGGCAAAGATACTTACGTCAAAGAAGTCAGCCAGATCGTAGATCTAACCGAAGATGGATTCAGATTGAACTTGAAGTATTTTGAACCGCTTGGCAGTAATCAGGGGATGCAGGTCATGGAGGACGGCACGGTAAACCTGGCACGCCATTTTTCGAAGAAGATGATTGAAGAGTTTGGCGAACCGCGCGAGCAGGGAACTGAGATTACGCCGCGCGATATGGATTTATCTTTTGCCATGCAACATCGCTTCGAAGAGGTATTTTTCCATTTATTGAAGCGGCTTCATCAACAGGTTCCCTCGGACGATCTGGTTATGGCGGGAGGGTGTGCCCTTAACAGTGTCGCCAACGGCAAATTATTTTGCGAGACGCCATTCCGGCGAACATGGATCCAACCTGCCGCCGGAGATGAAGGTTTAGCCATCGGCGCCGCGCTGCATACTTATCACTCCGTCCTTAAACAACCGCGCAGCTATGTAATGAAGAATTCTTATCTGGGTCCGCAATATTCGGAGGATGAGATCGAAGTCGCGCTAAAAAAAGCTGAACTGAAATATTACAAATTAGACCGTCCTCAACTGCTCGATCGGGTTGCCGAGGAAATAGCCGGCGGAAATATTGTCGGCTGGTTTCAGGGCCGCATGGAGTGGGGCCCGCGTGCGTTAGGGAACCGTTCTATTCTGGCGCATCCCGGGTTGCCGAATATGAAAGATGTGCTTAATTCCCGTATCAAACAGCGGGAGTGGTTTCGTCCCTTTGCGCCGTCGATTTTGGTGGAGCGCCAGCATGAATATTTTGAGCACGACCACCCATCGCCATTCATGCTGCACGTATATAAGATCCGCCCCGAGAAAAGAGAACAACTGTGCGCCGTCAATCACGTGGATAATACTGGCAGGCTGCAAACTGTCAGCCGTGAGGAAAATCCGCTCTACTATGATTTGATTCGCACATTCGAAACTAAGACTGGAATTCCGGTGATCTTGAACACCAGCTTCAACGAGAATGAACCGATCGTATGCAGGCCCGAGGAAGCCATCGATTGCTTCAAGAGGACTCGAATGGACGCCTTGGCCATCGGTTCATTCCTAGCTCTGAAATCAGAGAACTAACACTGCGTGGCGAACCCATGGCCGCCCATCAAATGCTTAGCGATCCACCTTCAATCGCGTATTTTAATCTTCAGAAAATCGCAAGTTTTCCGCGGATGCGCGCGCTCGCATGGGATAAAGACGTACTCTACGCCTCTCGCGGTTACACATTGTTGCGAGCGAAAATTTCTTCGTCGGAAATCAAGTGGGAAGCGGTTGCGGAGTACGGTCCGGCGTGGTGGCGGAACATTACTTCGTCTTCGCGTTTAAGTTCCCGCCTTTTTCGCGATGGATTTCATGCGTTGGCTATCTCATCCGCACACATTGTGGCGGCTGTGCCACATGGCATCCTGACCCTGGCTCCCGGCGAAAATAAGTTTCGAATGACCCACAACATCGTGCGAGGTACGCGGCCTCTGCATATATGCGTCCGCAGCAAACGGGCATTTGTTTTGGGGGGAATATTTCGACAATCCTCAGCGCGATGAGGTCCATATTTACGCGTCGATCGATCACGGGCGGACTTGGGAGATCTCTTATACATTTCCGCAAGGCGCCATCCGCCACGTACACAATATTGTTTTCGACAAATGGCAGAATTCTCTTTGGCTGCTCACTGGGGACAATGGAGATGAATGTCGAATTTTGCGTGCCAGTTGCGACTTCCGGGATGTCGAGGTTGTGTTGTCGGCGAATCAGCAGGCGCGGGCCGTCGCGCTCATTCCGACGGAGGGCGGTTTATATTTCTCTTCCGATACCCCCTCCGAGAAAAACCATGTCTATCATCTGGACCGCCGCGGAAATGTTACCAAGCTCGCATCATTGCCAAGTTCCTCGACTTTCGGATGCAGCGTGGGCGGCGCTCTATTTTTCTCAACGATGATCGAACCCAGTTCGGCAAATCCATCAAGAGATGTGTGTGTATTTGGCAGTGCTGATGGAGCAAGTTGGAACTGCGCACTCAAGTGGAAGAAAGATCGTTGGCCGATGCGTTTCTTTCAATATGGCAATGCATTTTTGCCGGACGGCGAGAACACTACCGAATTCCTGGCGGTAAGTACAGTCGCAGTTGAAAACGCGGATGGCGAGTTAAGTATTTGGCGCTGAAAACAACTTCCACAAATTCTCGGGTGTGATTTCCTCCGGCCATCGCGTGATATAGTCCGAAAATCCTTCCCCTCATGTCATTCCTCGATCGCGTGCATTATTACCGGCGTGTGTTTGAGGCTTACCTGACGCCCGCAAAGAGTCAGCTCACCTTTTGGCATGAAACTCCGCAACAGAATACTCGCGCCACAACCGATCGGCTGGGCGATTACTACATGCGGTTCTCCGAAAAGGCCGACTATGGCGGCGATTACGACTCCGCCGGCATTCCGATGCTCGACTATCGCGCGCAGATTGGACGGCAATATAATCCGATCGCTATAGCCCAATGGGGTCTGGGGAACTTCAATTTATTTTGCGAACGCCCGGACGCTCACCGGCGAAACAAATTCCTTTCGGCCAGCGATTGGCTGTGTGATCATCTCGAACTAAATCCAATGGGACTCTGGGTGTGGAACCATCATTTTGACTGGGAGTACAGGACTCGGCTCAAGGCGCCCTGGTATTCCGGACTGGCTCAGGGACAAGCAATTTCTTTGCTGGTTCGCGCGCATCTTGAAAGCGGCTTGCCCCGTTATATGGATGCCGCCCAGCGCGCCTTTGCCAGCTTTACGCATTCGACCGAAGAAGGCGGTGTCGTGTTTACAGACCGCACTGGAGACATTTGGATTGAAGAATATATCGTGTCGCCGCCGACCCACATCCTGAACGGATTCATATGGGCTGCGTGGGGAATATATGATTATTTTCTAGCGACGCAAGACCCGGGAGCGAAGAGGTTATTCGAAGCCTCAGTCCAGACGCTCGAAAATAATCTTCAGCATTACGATTTAGGTTTTTGGTCTCTCTATGAACAATCCGGCACGTACCTGCCGATGGTTGCCAGCCCTTTCTATCATTCGCTGCATATTGTGCAGTTGCGAATCATGGCTCTTTTGACTGAAAAGCGATGTTTTGCTGATCGGGCCGATCGATGGCAAAGCTATTCTGAGAACCCGATCAATCGGGCCCGTTCCATTTGTTACAAGTCGGCGTTCAAGCTGTGCTATTACTAAATCGCCCGTGAAAATTCTTTATGTATCGCAATACTTTCCTCCGGAAATGGGCGCTCCCGCGGCTCGTGTTTCCGAATTATCAAAGCATTGGGCCGAGGCTGGGCATGAAGTCACAGTGCTCACTGGCTTTCCCAACCATCCCACTGGCAAAGTGCCGCCAGCTTATCGCGGTAAACTTTGGCGGTTGGTTGTCCGGGAAAATCTTGGGGCGATAAAAGTCGTTCGAACCTGGCTGCTTCCTCTTCCTAATCGCAAACCTTATGAACGCATTCTTAATTATGTTTCGTTTTGTCTGTCGGCGGCATTTACGGGTATGTTCGTTGCTCGGCCGGATGTTCTCATCGCAACCTCTCCTCAACTGCTCGTGGGACTTTCCGGATGGTGGATCGCCCGGATAAAGCAGCGTTCCATTTGTCTTTGAAGTGCGGGACTTGTGGCCGGAATCACTGTCCGCCGTAGGCATCGGCGAAAAGAGTTCATTCCTTCATCGCTGCCTCTCCAGCATTTCGCGTTTCCTTTATCGTCATGCGGATCGCATAGTCGTGGTTACTCCTGCTTTCAAGGACTATCTTGTTGAGCGCTTGAAAGTCCCCAAAGAGAAAATCTTCGTCGTACAAAATGGAGTAGAGACCGCACTCTTCGATCCTCGTCCGCAGGCCGCAAGATGCCGTAATAAAAAAGGACCTGAAGCTCGAAGGAAAATTTGTAGCCGCATACATCGGAACCATAGGCATGGCCCACGGACTTGAAACCATCCTTGATGCGGCATCGGCAATTCAGAATTCGCATCCGGAAATTCTGTTTCTTTTTGTGGGAGAAGGCGCGGATAAACAAAGAGTAATTTCGATTGCAGCATCTAGAAAACTCGAAAACGTGCGCTTTGTCGGGGAACAGCCTCGGGAAAGAGTGCCCTCCTATATTCGGAGTTCCGATGTTTGCTTGGTTCTGCTGAAAGACAGCGAAATTTTCAAGACTGTGATTCCAACCAAGCTGTTGGAATTTATGGCATGCGCCCGGCCAGTTATTTTGGGAGTGGATGGTCAGGCGCGACAGGTTATGAATGCAGCCCAGGCGGGAATTTTCATTCGACCCGGCAATGCGACTGATTTGTCAGAAGCGCTCATCCGCTTGTCTGAAGATTGCGGATTGGCGAGCAGTTTGGGTCGAAACGGCAGAAAATATATTTTGCAGAATCTCTCCCGCGCACAAACCGCCAGGGATTACGAAGAAGTTTTATCCACCTGTTGGGGAGAAGTACTCAACGAAATAGCGCCGCTGCATGACAAGCGCTAGGGATGGAGAGCCACGATGGTCACAGCCGTAGCCGCTTGCAGGGCGGCGTCCATCGTACGGCCCACCGCAACTTTACGTAGCGCTGCTGGGAATGAACAGAATATCGTTAGCCTGCATGGGCTGATCGGAAGCCTTGGCGTATAAAATTTTCTTCAGTTGAATTGGAGTTTCCGTCATACCCGTCGCCCCGTGGCGGATAATTTTTGCTCCGCTGAGTTTCGCAGTTTTGTTGGTCCCTCCCGCCAGAGCAATCGCCTGTAGAACAGTAAGTCGTCCGCTTTCCATCATGAAGCCGCTGGGATGGGCGACATCCCCGACCACATAAACGACGTCTGCCTTCCGCACGATGACTGTGTCTCCGGGTAATACGGGAACATTGGCGCTGTTGTCATCGGACAGATTACGGGCTATGGGAAGGACCACCGGGGCATCCGGCTGATTTCTGTGGATGATGGTTACGCTGGCACCGGCCTTGTCGCTCAGACCTCCAGCGGCCGAAAGCAAATCGAACAATCGCTGCTGATTCAACATCGGGTACACGCCGGGTCGCATGACTTCGCCTAAAACACTGGTTCCTTGGGAAGCATACTCATCGACAAAAACGCTAACATGAGGATTTTTAACAAACCCTCCCTCATCGAGCTTCTTCTGAATTATCGATTGCGCTTCCTCGGCGGTCAGGCCGGCGATGTGCACGTAATCAATCAACGGCAAATAAACATCGCCTCCGTTGCCGATTCTCGCTTTAGTGGCAAGTTCGGGCACGTTATAAACGCTAACTTCGATGAGATCGCCAGGTGCAAGGCGCAAGGCAGTGGCCTTGTCAGGGAAAGTTGGCTCGGGTATCGTCAAAGGCGGGGCGAGGCGATTGTGTTTTTAACGGAGGAATATTTTGATTGGTGTTCGGACCGATCGCCTGTCCCACGGCGGGTGCCGGCAAGAGGGAACAAGCCAAACTAAAAATTGCTAAAGGCCTACAAATTCTCAAATTCCTGACCCGCGAGAAATTTCCAGTTCTTACTAACATTTTCGTTACGGAGTCTAGCACAGGAAATTTTTGCAAACAGCTTGCTTGTTTGGGACAGCCTGTGAATTTGTTGCACTGAAATAGTTGCGAAAAGACTTTCTCGCTCCGGCAAAATCCTCAAAACAGTTACATGATTGGTTCAATCGGCCGCAAAATTTCACTTTTCCACAGAACTCGCACAGGGATCGCCTTAACACGCGTGTAGACTTCGTGCAAAGAAAATCTTTTCAAGCCGATTAGAAATTTTTAATCGAGTCTCGATTTGGGCCACGGGGAGTGACGAATTGACATTGTTTTATTTAGCAATGTTTGTAATTTCGCTCCTCCTCTCCTTTATTCTCACCCGCACAATCAGAAATTTAGCCACCGCCAGGAATTGGGTTTTCTTCCCGGCGATGGATCGCCACCTGCACAGCTCTCCAAGACCTCGTCTGGGAGGCGTAGCGATTGTTTTTGCATTCCTGGTGACCGTTGCCGTGGCGTTTGGAGTAAAAGCCTATGTCCCAAATTTGAATCTTGAAGTTTCGTTGCGGCCCCTGCTCGCAATACTCGTTCCCGGATTCCTGATATTTCTGCTCGGCGTTTACGACGACATTTATCAGATCGGTCCTTACGCAAAATTTGCTGTCCAAGCGTTGGCGGGTTCCCTGGTGTTCGCGGGTGGTCTGCGCATTGAGAACCTTCCCGTTCTTTTCGGGCATCATCACTTCCCGTCTTATCTGGGCTATCCGTTAACCATCTTATGGATCCTTGCCATTACCAACGCCTTTAACCTGATCGACGGGTTAGACGGACTGGCCGCCGGCTCCGGACTATTTTCTACGTTGGTGGTCTTTGTGGTGGCTTTGCTGAGCGATTCGCCGCTCGTCTCTCTCATGACGGTTGTTTTAGCTGGGGCCATTCTTGGATTTTTGAGATTCAATTTCAATCCCGCGACGATCTTTCTGGGGGATTGCGGCAGCCTCTTCATCGGATTCATGTTGAGCGTACTGGCGCTTTATGGCGCGCAAAAGTCTCCGACGATTATTGCCGTGGCTATTCCTGTGGTTTCGTTCGGATTGCCGATTCTCGAAACCACGCTTTCCATGGTGCGGCGATTCATCAGCGGACGTCCGGTCTTTACCGCCGATCGAGAGCATATTCATCACAAGCTTTTGCAGCGCGGCCTTTCGCATCGGCAGGTTGTGATTACGCTTTATGCGGTCTCGGCGCTGTTTGCGCTACTGAGTTTATTTTTGCTGTGGCCGACGGGCAGCACTCTGGGGTTGGTCTTAGCAGTAGTGGGAACCGGTATCTGGATCGGTGTGCAGCATCTCGGATATCTCGAATTTGGAGAAATTCGGCGGGTGGCGCAGCGAACTATCGAACAGCGGCAAATTTTTATCAACAATCTCGCTATCCGACGGGCGACGGAAGAAATTAGGGTAGCCCGCGATTACGATCAACTCTGCCGCAGTCTGGTGGCAGCTTTTAATTCCAATGATTTTGATGGATTCGAATTATTTCCCGAGGTAGAACGAATCGGCCCCGAAATAGTTCGCGGTGAATTGAAGGATCGATCATTCTGCTGGCGAAAGCCCACTGCTCAATCCGCCGGAAACTCAGCCTCCTGGAACATCACGCTTGACCTGATTACAACGAATAATTTTCGGGCCGGTTCTATGACTGTCTACCGGCATTATTCTGCTCGTGACTTGCATATGGACATCAACTTCCTCATATCAATTTTTCCAGCAGCGCTAGCCGAAGCGCTGGAGAGGGTGCTAGCCCCAATCCCGGATACGGATTTTATTTCAGCTCAAGAAGAAGAAACATCCGGGTTAGTCATCGCTCGTGCCAGTTAATTCTCTCCATCGAAAATAAGTGATGTTATCCACAGGTTGAACCATGCGGAACACTACTGAGTTGTCCGTTCTCAATTTATGTTCGTAGTTCTTCTAAACCAGAACTAGACCAGAAAAAGAGAAATAAAGAAGGGCATGCAGTAGCAATGGCGGACCGGCTGACTGGGCAACACATTCATTTCGTTTCTTTACCTACTGCAATCTTCTGCGTCGAATGTGAATTGATCAGCGAGAATAATTCCGCACGGTGTTATTCCTGCGGAAGCCAGGCTGTGCTCAGTTTGTCTCGAGTGCTCGGAGGATCGCTGCGGGGACAGCAACTTGCCCACGTGATCGCCGACGCTGAACTCGACCGTCTGGTGCGGGATTTGCTTCGTACCGTTCCCCAGCATAATGAGGATCGCGCCCCGGCATCGTTTGCGACGCTGGCTCCGTCGCGACATCACACCCGTTCCCATGCTCCCGAGTTTTCCGGATATGCTCAGAGTTCCTCCGCCGACATTGAAATTCATTCCTCTCAGATCGATTTAGAACCTGCGATCCATGTAATCGCCGAACGCGCACAATCTCTTACTGGGGCGAGCGGGGCAGCGATCGCGTTGAGACATGGCGACGAAATTGTTTGCCGGGCCCGCACCGGCAGAACCGCTCCGGATCTGGGTGTGCGGCTGCAAACCGATACCGGAATTTCGGCCGATTGTGTTCGCACCGGCGAAGTCGTTCTGTGCCACGATGCGGAACGGAATCCTCATGTGGACCTGGCGAGCTGCCGTTCTCTGGGAGTTCGGTCCATACTTGCCGCTCCCTTGCGTCATTTCCGCAGAACCCTGGGCGTCTTCGAAGTTCTTTCCGGCTCTCCCAATGCGTTTGACTCCCGCGACGTTGCTACCATGCAATTATTGTCGAGCATGATGGTGGCGGCCATCTCGCGACTGTCTCACTTGAATCCGGCATCCAAGCGACATTCTGCTTAGTCGAAGTTTCTGACTGAAGGACCGCTGGAAAATCTTATTTTCCTGGTGTGTTTACTACGAATGGGTAAGGTAATATGAACTTAATTTCCTTATGCCATCCCCCGGATCGCAGCCGGCTCAATCCGGCAATAGACTTTATCCTGAACTGAGCAACCGCCGCCGAAGGGTAAGACAGAAAGCCCATCTGCCGATTTACGCGAGCGTTACCGGCAGTTCGAGCGGAATGATTCTCGACCTTAGCGAGGTTCTCGACATCAGCGAAGACGGCGTATGCATTCGTGTCGCCTCGCCTTTGGAACTTTCTTCTCCCGTGACGTTGTCGCTGGATTTAGTCGAGACCAAGGCCTTCATCCATGCCACCGGCCAAGTGGTGTGGTCCGACCGCACGGGACGCACCGGCATCCGTTTCCCCGAGGTTCCCGAGGCCACACGTCAGCACATCCGGCAGTGGCTGTTTGCCAACGCCGTTTCTACCAGCGTTTACCGTCCTCTGAATACCGAACGATTGGTCGCTCCTGAGCTGCCGTCCAGACCCGAACTTTCCGCCGCGCCACGTCCAGCGGTCAAACAATCTCCAGAGCAATCGAGGGCCGCCATTGCGGCTTCGCAGACCGTTGCCGAGAATGTTAGGAAGTCAGGGACCACCGATTCAAATCTGGAAAATTACTCTGCCGTAGTCAGCGCGCTGGGCGTGGTCAAACGCGACGTGGAAAATGAAAGCGATCAGGCGAAGGCAATGCAGTTGCTTGCAGACCGCGGCCTTTCAATGACGCATGCTACCGGAGCCGCGATTGCTACCGCGGACAACTCCGAAGCAGGCGTGATGATTTGCCGCGCCAGCGCTGGGTCGGATGCTCCGGGAATCGGCGCCAGGCTTCAGGTTGGGTCAGGCTTTTCGGGCGAATGTGTGCGCGCGGGCAAGGGACTGCGATGCGACGACACCGAAACCGATCCCCGTGTGGATCGTGAAGGATCGCGGCGGCTCGGAATTCGCTCCATCATGGCCGCGCCCGTCTGGAAGGACAACTCAGTCTTCGGACTGATTGAAGTATTTTCGCCGCAGCCCAACGCCTTTGGCCCCGGCGATCAGCTTGCACTGAGGCGTCTGGCGACTATGGTGGGAGAGGTTGCGAGCCGCGGACGCGAGTCTTCTAAAGCTCTCTCATTGCCTGCTGCGGCTGACTTGCCGTCTCCTAATCTTTCGACGCCGGAAACTGTTGCCGCGAATTCCTCAGCACGCGGATGCAGTGAGCATGGGGAACTATGCGGTTCCTTCGTCTTCGTCCTCTCTCCGCGTCTTTCTAATCGCAGTCGCGGTTGTTCTGCTCGCAGGCTTGGCGTGGTTTCTGATTCCGTGGGTGAAGTCCCAGGCAATCTTTCAATCGCATAAACAGCCGCAGGTCCAACCTTCGGCCCGAGTTCCCAAGCCAGTTACAAGCCCAGCAGTAAATACGAATGACCTCCGAGGACTGCAAAAGCTTGCTGCCGACGGCGACCCCACCGCCGAGTTCGATCTCGGCGCCCGTTACGCGACAGGCGAAGATGTGAAGCAGGATTATTTCCAGGCCGTCCGCTGGTTCACCGCAGCCGCTGAACAGGGACACGTGATCGCCCAGGCCACCCTCGGCGCGTACTACTGGGCGGGGCGGGGAATTCCTCAAGATCTGAGCAAGGCCTACTTCTGGTCGATCCTGGCGCAGGCTGGCGGAGACGAAGCCAGCAAATATCGCGTCGCCGTGCTTGCCTCGCGCATGAACCGCGAGCAGATCATCGTTGCGCAACAACAGGCAGATGATTGGATCAAGACGCACCAGACCCCGCCGAGAGTGTCGAATTAGGCTGCGGACGCCGGTCGCCGGTGCTTCTCACCGAGACCAGCATTGTCCCGATTTGGAATAACCATACAGTCCTCACCGTATTACCCTGAATGACCCCTGTTATCTTTTAACCTTCGCGGCTCTCACGCACAATCAGCCATTGCTTGCGAGGAGTCTTTATGGACAAACCGATCCGATTTATTAACCACCAGGGAAGAGAGATTCTGCTGGTCGATGTTTCAAACCAACCCGCCTCCGACGTCGAAAAAATTGTCCGTCGAGTGCCGGAATTCGTAACGGGTCGGCCCGCCGCCTCGCTCCTGTTGCTCACTGATTTCACTGGGGCGTCGTTTGATACAGAGGCGATTCGCACCATGAAAGAGAGCGCGGTGTTCGACAAGCCTTATATCAAGAAGTCAGCGTGGATAGGGACCCAGAGTCTGCCATCAGGCCTGTATGAAGAAATAAAGGGCTTTTCCCGGAGAGACCTTCCGGCCTTCAAGACCAGGGAAGCGGCCTTGAACTGGCTGTCCAAGGACTGATCTACGATCTTCAAACTGATAGCAGAAGATTAAGAACTCGACCCTCCCAAAGGTAACCAGAAATTCCCCGCTCGTACTCAGTAGAACCCGCGCCAGGACTATAATTGACGGAAGTTCCTGCGAGTTTTTCCCGGCTTTTTTTCATGGCGATCTTGAGTACGAAGATAAATGCTCGCCTCAAGGACGCTCCCCGCCTGAGGCTGCTGCTTGAAAGGGAACCCGCCCATAGTGTCTTTCTCGGCAATCTTACCGACCTGGTTTTAAGACGTCCGGTCCCGTTCACTGTCACGACATCGCGCCCTGCGCCGTTTTGGAGCGACGTCTTTATTGACAGCAAGCTGCCGTGGCGAAGCTTCTTCGAATCAGTGCTTTATCATCTCGGAGTTATAGCGGTACTTTGCAGTTTGTCCACGCCGAGATTGCAACCGCAGTTTCGTTCCAGCCGACAGTCTTCGGTCGTTTATTATCCGCCGCCGAACCCGAAATTTCCTGCACGGGAAAGCCGCCGAGCCCCCGATCGCCCACGCCCGCCGCAAAAGCAACCAAGTCCGCCTGCACACGAGGCCGCGTTAAAGGTGACTCCGGGTCAGAAGCACATGCTATACACCCCGCCGGACATCAAGATCGCTTCGCGTCCGGCTCCGAAATTTCTATCGGCCAGCCGCCTGCCTTTGCCGATGCCGCCAACGTCATCATCATTGCCGCTAAGCCGGCAGATGCAAACCCCTCCGAGCGCAGTGGTTGCTCCTCCCGCTGATGTTCATCTGGCAACTACACGCGAGGCGAGACTTTCTAATTCCCAGGTCGTTCCTCCCGCTCCTGACGTGAGCTCACTTACAGCATCGAAGCGTTCTGCTCCACAGCCGGGATCAAGTGTTATTGCACCCGCTCCAGAAATACGCTCCGTGGCTGGATCGAGGCGAGGAGTTGCCCAGCCGAATGTGGCCGTGGTGGCACCCGCGCCCAACGTTCAAATTCCGGTGAACTTCGTGGGCAGCATGAATATAGGACGCGCCATGGTGGTAGCACCCGCGCCTAAACTGTCGTTGCAGGAACAGCGTGCAGCGAGTGGCCGGGGACTTCCATCCTTGCGGGACGCTACTGCCTCGGTGATCGCGCCGTCGCCGTCGGTGAAAGATGCAGTGACACATGGAGGAGGTCGCGATAAAGCGCTCGGCTCTGGCGCGATGCAGGTGGTGCCGCCCGCTCCTTCATTGCAGGCTGGGAATTCCGGGACTGCGCGAAATAAATCTCTTTCCAGCGGAACGGGACAAGTCGTGCCTCCGGCGCCGACTCGCGGCGACCTGGGCATGGGGGGCATTCTTCGTCCGGGGCAAATGCCGGGTGGCGGAGTATCGGTTGTAGGGCCCGCGCCGTCTGGTGCTCTAGGAGGATCCGCGGCGGGTCGCGCCAAGACCCTGTCGGCGGGAATCGGCCAGGTGGTCCCTCCTGCTCCGGGAAGCGGCGGCGCAATCTCTTCACGCGAGAACGGACATCTCGGAATGTCGGGCAGCTCTCAAGTTGTACCGCCTGCACCATCGCCTCATCGGGGGCTCGGTAAATCAGGCTCCAGCGGACGCAGTGGGGCTTTGTCGGCGGCGATCCAAAGTCCTTTGCCTCCGCAGGGTCAGGCTAGTGGCAGCACTAACGTAGAAACCAACGTCCCAATGGATATTCCAGAGGCCCTCGCGCCGCCGGCTCCAGATATGCCCGATAATCTTCCCCGCGAAGCGCCGGAAGAACTCCCAGTGCGGGTTCTTGGATTGGTTCTGTCTTTGCCGGGCTCGTCTTACTTCTCGAATTACGAAGTATTGCTCGCCGAAAAGCAGGTGAAGGAAGGCGGAACCCAGCTCATAAAACTGGTATATGAATCTCTGCCGTATCAACGGCGACTGGCTGAGTACGGAACCAATTATTCCAAAGTGTATCGGCTCCGAATTACGAGAGACGACACTTGCGATGAATCGCTGATTGATATGACCTGGCCAGAAAAAGGGAAGTCTCACGACCCCATGCGATCGAGAAGATTGAGTGCCGCCGACCGCAAAGGCCTGCTTCCGTGCTATCGAACGACCGCCGATGACTATCGCAGAGCCATACAATCCCCTCACTAGCTTTTTTGCTGCAATCCCGCCGCTATTCCCGAGACTATAATTTCTATGTATGCCCACTCTTCGCGATGTTATTTATGATCGCGTTCGCGAGGCCGATTCCGATCTTTACGAAAGGCTGGATCGCAACCGGGTTCGCTGCTTCGCATGTGGACATCGTTGCCCCATCCCAGATGGCCAGCCGGGAGTGTGCAAGGTCCGCTATAACCGCGGCGGGAGGCTCTACGTGCCATGGGGTTATGTTGGCGGAGTTCAGTGCGATCCCATTGAGAAGAAGCCTTTCTTCCATGCCTATCCGGGAGCTCTCGCTTACAGCTTCGGAATGTTGGGCTGCGATCTGCATTGCGGATACTGCCAGAACTGGGTGACATCGCAAGCATTGCGCGATCCCAGCGCAGTTTCCGCGCCGATTGAGGCCACTCCTGAAGCTCTGGTTCGTGACGCAATTCGCCAGGGCGCGAAAGTATTGGTCAGCACTTACAATGAGCCGCTGATAACCAGCGAGTGGGCGGTTGCGGTATTCAAACAGGCAAAAGCCGCCGGTCTGATGACCGGATTTGTTTCGAACGGAAATGGAACGCCGCAGGTTCTGGAATACATTCGTCCGTGGATTGACCTCTACAAAGTCGATCTCAAGAGTTTCGATGATCGCCACTACCACGAGCTTGGCGGACGCATCGGTCCGATTCTCGAAACTATTCGCAGCCTTTACCAGATGGGATTGTGGCTTGAGATTGTCACCCTGCTGATTCCGGGTTTCAATGACTCCGACGCCGAGTTGCAGGGCCTGACCGAATTTATTGCCAGCGTCTCTCCTGAAATTCCGTGGCATGTAACCGCTTTTCACAAAGATTACAAAATGCCTGATCCTGCGAATACGCAGCCGGGCGATTTATTGCGAGCGGCCGAGATTGCGAAGCGTGCCGGATTGAAGTACGTCTACGCGGGAAATCTTCCCGGGCAGGTCGGCGACTTCGAAGACACGCATTGCGCTCACTGCAATGAAATTCTGATAAAGCGGTACGGATATTTCATCGAGGATTATCGGATCAGCTCAGAAGGGAAGTGTCCGTCGTGCGGAAGCGCAATTCCCGGACGTTGGGCGAAAGCGTTTGATGGACAGATTAGCGACCGTCCCTATCTGCCGGGCCGAAGATCAGGTCTGATCTCCATCGAACAGTAGAAAGTCCGTCAGCGCGCCGGCTTGGAAAAAATTCCTGCCACCGTGGTATGCGAAGAAGAAGACGACTGCTGATAGCGGGCGATTCCGCGGTAAAGCGCTTCGGCAATCTTTTCCCGGTAGGCGGCGTTTTGCAATTCATCTTCGTCCGTCGGACTGCTGACGAATGAAACTTCCGCCAGAATTGCGGGCATGGAGGTCCCGGTGAGGACGACGTACTGAGCCTGCTTGACCCCGCGATTGCGAATCCCCGGATTTTTAGCGGAGATAATTCCATACAATGCCTGTTGCACCGAAGCCGCGAAGTGGTGCGACCCCTGAACTTTTTCTCGGATATCAACTTTGGTCCAGTCCACATTCTGTAACGAGATTCCCGCATCCGGCTCCTGCGGCCGCGCTTTCACCGACGAATATGTGTTGGTGTAATAAGTCTCGACTCCGCGCGCCGTGATCGAGTCGCTGTAATTTGCGTGAATCGAAATAAAAAGATTTGCCTGCGACAAATTGGCGATCTCCGCCCGTTTTTCGAGCGGAATATAACTGTCATCCTTCCGCGTGTAAACGACCTTCGCTCCCAGACGGCTTTGCAATAGCGCGCCAAGTCGCTGGACGATGTCGAGCACCAGATCTTTTTCAAGCAAACCTTTGCGGCCCACCGTGCCAAGATCCCACCCCCCATGGCCCGCGTCGAGAACGATGCTGAAGCCGGACTCACTCTGCGCCTGAATCGCAGATCTCGTTTTTCGGAGCGGGCGCGATAAGAAGGGAAGTGTTGGACGCGACGATTTTCTGCGTTGCTTTATTCGTCACTGAAGGCTTGGGATTAGTGGCGGCAATCGCAGGCTTTTCTTTTGTATTGTCTTCCGGACCGAACAGATCGAGTTTTGACTTTGGTCCGAGCTTGGATCCGAGCCGCCCAATTTCCACCACCAGCCGATAAGGACTCTGCTCCATGCTGACGGAATAGTTTGAAGCCCCGTTAGTATCGAGCACAACCCGCGTCAATCCTTTTTTCGGCTGCGCGATTCGTATTCTTTGCAGCAGCGGATCGTTGACCTCAATTGATTTTCCGGAGAGATCGTGCGGCAGTCGAGTATCAAGCAAGTCAAAATAAATTCGCTCCGGATTGGTAAGCCGATGCGCCTCATACTGCACCTCGTCCCCCAGATCGATCACCACCGTGCTCGAATCGGGCGAAGACCAATGCCGCACTCCTGTAACCAAAGGCTGCCCGGATGCGGGTTCGGACTGCGCGTCCGACGAATCGGTCTTCGTCAGGTCGCTCTGGGTAAGATCGTCTGGTGAATTTTTCGGAGCAGCCGTTGCCACGGCGGTCGTCGCAGTGTTCGGGCAAAATTACGGAGGAATGAGTAGCGGGATTTCTATGGCGGAACTGATATGCCAATCCTGTGCCGAGCGCAATCGCGAGAATTACCAGCAGCACCACGACTTTGAGGCCGGGGCGCGAAGTCTCAGCTTGCTCGTATTCGGAAAAGAACACCAGCCTCGAAAGATGCTTGGCGGAAGAGGAAGATGAACCCGAAGCGGCCTGAGCACGATCCGGAAAAGTTCGAATCTCCGGTTTCAATTCCGAGGCCGGACTCTGCGGCGCTTCGGCTTCAGGCTTGGCGATCTCAGGCTTCTCTATTTCCGCTTTCGCGGCTTCCGATGCCTTGGCCTCGGGTTTCTCAACGACAGCCTTCTCGCCTTCAATCTTCTGTAGCAGCACGACCGCGGACTCAGCCTTCGCCGCCGCTTCCGGCGCATCCTTTATTACTTGCTGTGAAATCTCAGCCAGCCGGGTTTCTTCTTCCGGACGCATCGCATCCAGAATCAGTTCCGCGAGCAAGCCCAGGCTGCGAACGTCGCTGTCATTAAATCCGTAGGCATCGGTCGAGAAAACTTCCAGCATTCCCAGCACCGCATTTGAAGCGGACAGGGGAACGGCGACCATCGAACGCGTGCCTAATCTTCGGCAGGTTTGCGCGTTGACTCGCGCATCTTTTTCGGAGTCGTCGCAGCGCACCATCTCGCCGCTTCGCAAACAGGCGCCCGAAAATCCAGATTTCGGATCCAGCCGCGCGCCCCGCTCGGGAGCAATCTTGCCCGCCGAAGCCCGGCAGATAAGTCCATTGCCCTCGACTAGCACCACCGCCACTCCATCGGCCCCGTAACCGACAGCGCTCGATCGGCAACCAACTGGAACACTTCATCCAGCGCCAACTGTTTTAATTCCCACGCATCTTCCGCACTCAGGCGCGATCCTTTAGCCGATTCCTGATCGCGTCTTTGACGAATTTGTTCGTGCAACGACGACAATGCCAGCAGCGTTTCAAGCGCTTGATGATCGGGATGAGGAAAATTGCGGACAGGCGCGCTGGCCGGCGATGGCTTAGCTGGCGGATACGTCCCCGGTCCTGTGGCGGAAGCGCTCATAATTTTAAAAGCGGCGAATGTTTAACTTACAGCGGAAGCGTTGTGAATCGCAACGTTCCGTTAGGCCTAAGTAGAATTCCAAAATGTTCTTTAGTAAGCTGGTAATGGCTCCCAGGGTACTTTGGTACCCAGCTGGACTCTTCGCCTTAAAACCCAGAGTCGTCGCCTTTATGGAAGGCCTGTTTAGCTCGTATTAATAAGGTGGAATTGTGGCAGACTCCGAAAACCCGAGAAAACGCCGCTGGGGATGGCCCCTCGGCCTGCTGGCAACGGCAGTGGCCGGACTCGGAGTCGTCGTATTCCGCGGCTGTCCAGCGCGACTTTGCCCGGAGGAATCTGCTTTTCCCCCCGTCGGGTTCAGCGGCACTCCTCACTTAGTTTATCGTCGGCTAGGGAGTCCCTTTGCCGAGGCTTCCGACCCAGCTGGTTCACGGAACGGTTCCACAGCAATGCGCTCGTAACGCACTTCCAGCACGGTCAGGTTTTCTGTGCCGCCCGGCAATTGCAGGACAACGCTGTCCCCCGCTGCCGCCTTCATCAACGCGCGCCCCAGAGGGGACACCCAACTGATGTGGTTGCGGTCGAGATCGACCTCGTCGGTGCCGACGATGCTCACCACTCGCTCCGCTCCCGCGGCATTGGCATAGCGCACGGTCGCTCCGAAGAATGCCCTCGCCGCCGCCTGTCCTGCTCTTGGAACTTCCGGGTCCACGACTTCGGCGGCTTCGATTCGCTTCGTGAGAAAGCGAATCCGCCCATCGATCTGCCGCAGCCGCCGCTTGCCGTACTGATAGTCGGCGTTTTCACTGCGATCGCCGTTGCCGGCAGCCCACGCCACCACCTCCGTCACCGCCGGACGTTCCCTGGTGAGCAGAAACCGGTGCTCATCTTTAAGGCGCTCCAGCCCGCCCGGCGTGATGTAGTTCTTGACCGGCGTCGCGGGCTCGTCCGGTTGTGGATGTCTGGTAGACCCTTTTCGCATCTCGTATCCGGATATTACGGCCTAACGTAGCTTCGGTAGCGAATAGATGTGAAGCTCTCCCGCCTCAAATGTGGCGTAGTGCAGTCCATCCGGCGACAATGCTGCACGCGCATTTTTCGGGAAGCGTCGATCGACAATTGGGGTCGGCGAACTTCGCTCGAAGACTATCCAACGGCCGGTGTTGCGCCGGTCTTTGCACGTGGCGAATGCGGCGTAGCGCGACATATCTGCAGTGGCGCTCTCCACCGACCCGCATTCTTGTGGCGGAATCCAAGGCAGAATCTCATTTGGCTTGCCCTTCTTCAACAGCACTAGTTGGCCTGCGTTCTTTCCTTTTTCGGTTTCTGTGATCTGTGCCACAACACTTCCATCTGATAACAGCCCGATTATGACTGCTGTCTCGCCATCCTTGAGCGGAACCTCCCATATGTTATGATTTTCGCCTTCGACGCTCATCTTGCAGCGTTGTTTCGCCGAAGAGTAAACGACCCCTGTCGATACATATTCACTCGGTTTCAGTTCCTGTTCGCAGGTCATATAGGCCAAGCCGTGCTCCCCAAACTTTCGATCCCTTGCGTCTATTGGCCAGTTCTGTTGCCAACGCGCGCTCCGCAGCGGAGGCGAACCATTCAAGATGTCATAGGTGCGTGACTGACCCAGAGTAAAGCCCTCCTGAAACACCAGAGCATGATCAACAAAAGTCACTTGCTCTAGAAAACGATCGATGCGGGCGATGTCTCTAGGTTTGCATCGAGCAGTAGGATGCCGGATTTCGACTCGTTCCTGCCTTCCTGATCAAGGTTCACCGACTGTATTCTGAAAAGAAGGGTTCGCGTGGACCGGCCGTTGCGTCACCCTCAGCCACGATTTCACCGTATCCATCTGCGAAGTACGCCACATCGCGCTCGCTCTTCAACTCTCCGTTCGTGTTAAAGGCGAGAAGTCGAGCCGAACCTTCCACCTTGCGATTAGATGCCACCCTGGAATTGGGACTTGTGTTGAACCCAACTACCACTTCATCTGAGTTCAGCCAAACCACAAACCGATATCCGATAATAGTTCGCGGCCCTTCATCCCTAAACGAGAAAAAATTCTTAGGTAGACCGAAGGTAGAGAGGTCGATTCTCGTATCGGGAGTTGGTTCGGGTTCGGTCTTAGTATGCGTCTTCGAGCAGCTTACGAAGGACAAGGCAAGAACGACCATGCTTCCGATCAAAGCCGTCCGATTTTTCCAGCCGATATTGGCCCGCACTTAGGTATTCTAGTCGCCGGGTGCCCCATTCAATCGCGTTCTCTGCGATTGAGTGGGAAGCAATTCGAACCGGATAGGCTTCAGAAGTGCCCCAAGAATCAGAGACGAGGAATTTAAGCTGTATGGTCAGGTCCGACTCATCCGCCAGAGCGCGAATGCGCCCGAAGCGTTCGGTCTATTCCCACATTTGTGTCGAAGGCAAATATCCACTCAACCAACTATTGCACTCGTTTGAGGTCCATTATCCAATCCGTTTCCCACGTTTTACCACCGTCGGTTGATTCTGCCTGCTCCCAGTGACCTGAGGTAGGTGTGATCTCGGACCATACGAGCCGTGTGCGGACTGGTTTCCCGCCTTCGGTATCGTCGTTCGCATAGAACGTTCCTACGCCATTGTGGAAGCTGCCTCTCACCGGCGGATCCATCGGACCAAGTGGCGTCCTGCTGTCCAACCACCAGATCGACCACTGCCCGGTCTTGGCGTCGAATGATCGGGTAGCCACGCCACGAAAACTGCCGCCCGGAACTTCGAACACGGTGTCATCGACATTGGCGTAGCCACCCATTAGTGGCTGGCAGAATAATGTCCCGTCGAATTCGATCCACTCGTGACTGTTGACGAGGCGATGCTTCAGCTTTCGATGATGGACTTGCCAGTGTCCGAATAAAAAATCGAAGTCATGCAGTCCAGGCGACTCGCGATCCGCATGACTCATCTCTTGCCCCGAACCCGGAGAGGATTGCGCCACAGTGAGCCCCGACGACGCCAGGCACATTCCCAGGCACAAGATCACAGCAATGCGCGGACGTGTTTCCACGTTGGCTCCTCTTGCTACCGAAATACTGTCGGCCCAGTTTAGCGCATGGAACCGAAAGGCTGGGCCACCCTCCAGTCCCAATTTGCAAAGCCCCACTCAAGCAAACTCGGCTTGAATGGGCCACCCGTCCCAACTTCTGCTGGTCCTGGCCGGGAATCTACAGTTTCGGTGAGTTTTTCCTTCACCCTGACAGTCTAGAATGAAGTGACTATGACTCACCTCTGGCACCTCTTACCGGGCGGAAAACTTTCGCCATCCGTTGGCGCAATAGCCACGGCTCTGCTGGCTCTAGCTGTTGCTCCCTCGGTCGCAGCTCAAACCCAAAAAGCTGACGACGCCGAAATCAGAAACGTGATGAACGTGTATGCGGAGGCGGTCAACAGGGCTGACGCGCAGCTAGGATCACAAATCTGGTGCGGATCGGAGGAAGAGTCGGTAACGAATCCGGCGGGACACTGGCAAGGTCCGCAACAGATTAAGGCGCTTTATGCTTTGCTAAGTGACTCCTATTCGGAGCGTAAGCTGACGTTTGACACGGTTTCCATTCACACTTACGGCAAGTTCGCATGGACGGAATTCACTGGCGATTTTGCCGCCAAGCAGCGCAAAGATGGAACGCCATTTTCCTTCCATGCCGCGGAAACCCAGATTTATCGCAAGTCCCGCGGCAAGTGGTGCCTGGTCCATGTTCAATACTCGACGTTCGCCGCGCAACAATCTGGCGAAAGGAAATAACGTCTCCTCCGGAGTCTCCCCGAGTGTTATAGGCGTCGGGATTGGCTTGATTGGGGAAATCTGCTCGGGCAAAAGAAGTCGGGTCATACGTTTGTCCAGCATTTATTACCATTTGTCCCCGTCTGTCTCCTATTTATCCACAGCTGAGAGGGACCACTATCCGCATGCGGATTTTGAATGTAGCCTTGCGGCGTAAAGAAGGAGTACAGCATGGGAAACATTAGCCGTCGCGATTTTTTGGCTATGGCCGCGGTGCTTGGTGCGGAGGCGGCGTGGGGCCGCTCATTTTCGACTGCCTCGAAGATTTCCTGGAGCGAGCGTCGCGATCTTTTCCCGGAAGGTGTAGCCTCGGGCGATCCCGACAGCAACAGCGTATTGCTCTGGACGCGCCGCGCCCCGCATCCTGAACCAGCGCAGCAATTAATAGTAGAAGTGGCGCTCGACGAGACGTTCCAGCGTGTGATCGCAACTCAGAAAGTGCCGATTTCGGCGCAGGCGGATTGGACCTGTCGCGTGCTGGTCGGAGGACTGAAGCCGGCCCAGGTCTATTGGTATCGCTTTACCGATTCTGAGGGTTCCGGCAGCCGCGTCGGACGCACCATCACGGCGCCTGCCCATGATGATTCCCGGCCGGTACACTTCGCGTTCGTCAGTTGTCAGAATGCAAACCTCGGAGCGCAGAACGCGTACCGAAGAATGATCTTCGAAGATGAGCACGCTCCGGAGCAGGACCGGCTCAGCTTCGTTCTGCATCTGGGCGACTTCATATACGAGCTGGTCTGGTATCCGGAGGATCGCGCCACTTATTACGACCGCAAGGTGAGGGATATCGTTCGTTATCCTGAGGGAGAGAAAATTGATGACTTCCACATCCCAGTGAACGTGGATGACTACCGTGCTGTGTATCGTGCTACCTGCATGATCCCGATCTGCAGGACGCTCGTGCGCGCTGGCCCTTTGTTCCCATGTGGGATAACCATGAGTACAGCTGGCAAGGATGGCAAGGCCTGCAAGTGTTCGACGGCAAAACGCGTCCCGCGCAGACGCGCAAGGTCGCAGCCATGCAGGCATTTTTTGAGTATCAGCCTGCGCGTATGGTGAAGAGCGGTGGCCCCTCGTCAGAAGAGTTCAATCCACCTAAGGTTAAGGATGCCCCGGTCACTGTTTTCGATGAGCATGGACTCGGGCAGGAGGCCAACAATCTTGCGGCGATCAATAGTCTGACCGGATACCGGTCGCTCCGCTGGGGCCGCAACGTGGAGCTCATTATTACCGACGAGCGAAGCTACCGATCCGAGGATCCCGGGACCAAGTTCGACGACGCAGATTTCTCTAATAAGGACTATTCGGAGTTCGTGCCTGAGGAGGTGATGGAGATAATCGATGGCGGCCGGGATTACAACGGAGGCAAACCGCCCAACACCATCCGTTTCGGCGACAAGCAAGTTCCGAACCTTCGTAAGGCGGACCCCGCGCAGACCATCCTCGGAGCCGAGCAAAAAGCATGGTTTCTGGAACGACTAAGGAATTCGAAAGCTGCCTGGAAGATCTGGGGAAGCACAACTGCGACGCTGGATATGCGCACCGACCCGCTGAACCTTCCTCCAGGGATGGTTGCAAGCGCCTGGCCCGGCGCTGGGTATGCGAGCTTTGGCGGCGGGGACGTCAGCACTGCCTATCAGGAGCGCGGTGAAATTTACGATTTCATTCAACAGCATGCGATTACCGGCTTTGCCACTGTGGCGGGCGACCGGCATAGCTTCTGGGCTGGTTTATCCGCGAAGTCTCTTCCCCCGAAGCCCTTTGACCCCGTAGGTGTGGCATTCGTGGTTGGATCAATCTCCGCGCCCGGAATGGTGGAGTCACTGGAACATCATATGCACAAAGACGCTCCGCTACGGGCTCTGTTCCTCGGGCAAGGTCCCGGTGACAACCGTCCGCAACCCACCGTCAATATGCTGGTGCGTCACGGTGTCCGGTCATGCCTGGAATATGCGAAGAGTGGTGACGTGCAAAAGGCACGCCAGCTTTCCAACCGGGATCTGTCACCGCACCTGTCATTTATTGACATGGGCGGCCATGGGTATTCGGTAGTACACGCAGCAGCGGACCGGCTGGAGACGGACTTCATCTGCGTGCCGCGTCCCATCGTTCGCCAGAACCAGCCGGATGGCGGACCCATTCTCTATCGGGTTCGACACTCTGCAAAGCTGTGGCGCAAACACGAACGTCCGACTCTCGAGCAGAAGGTGATAGAAGGCAATCCGGCGTTTTCGATTTAGGCGGGGAGAGCGGCACCGACCGCAATCCCACTGTTTATCCCGGTCATACGTTGAGTACGTGCAGAAGCTTGGACACGAGGCGCCTGGGATCTATTCGTAGGCCCTGAGAAATGGGTGCGTCCCGTCTGTCCCAGTATTGCCGATGGGCCCGAACAGCGAAACATCGGCAGAGATCCATGATGGGCTCACTTCGAGCCTGGAGGCACAACGCCGTTCATGCGCAGATACTCGACCATCTGCCCATAGTGGTCGTATCCATGAGCAGAAATGAAAGATGCAACGACCGACCGCGTGTGCAGACCGTCGACACCGTCAATAGCGGTGTAGGCATTCTCGGGAGTAATCGTCGCGAGCGCCTTGTGTGCATAGGCGAAAGAATCCGCAGCGGCCTTCAGGAGTTCCTCCTTCGTCCTCAGACCCTCAATGCTTTTAGGGTCAACCGGCATCTTCTCCCCAAGAATCTTCGAAGCGAAATAGTAGTTCGCCGTTGCGACGTGCGATATTTCCTGCGCGAACGTGCGAACCCCGTCATACTTTGCGCCCTGCGAGGCCGTAAAGGTTGCCGCGGTAGGCGCAAAGCCGTATTTGTCCGCAGGCATCGCCTGCGCGACTCCCATAAACTCATGCTCGAAGAGGTTCAGCAACTCATTCTGCGCCTGCACGGGTGACATTTGGGTGCCGGCGGCCACCTTCGCACTCATTGAACCCGTTTGCGCGGAGCCCACGAGCGTACAGCCTCCTAGAATCAAAGCAGTGCAAACATACCGGAGACGCATAGATCACCTCACTAGCAAATTTGCTCAACAGTCTAGCAGACGCCTGCACCTCGTACGGAGGGCTGCCCCCACCCTTTGAATTTTGAAGTTGACTTCCTGAAATCAAAACAAAGGAAACCGGGCACAGACGAGATGTTTCCCAGTTCTTGCGGGGAATGAAAATTGGTGAAGGTCCAGTCTGTCCCCGGTTTTTTGTCCGATTTCCCCCGATGCTACAATTTCGAGCAGTGCAAAATCCCTGGCTCCAACTTTCGCCTGACAGCGCGCGTGTTCTTGAAATGGATCAGGCTTGCGTCGGAAAGTTCAACAAATCCAGAAATGGGCAGGGCAAGAGAACAGTCGTCACTGAGTCACTTCCGGAACCGTTTATCGGGAACCCAGATTCCGCGACTTTGGTTTTTCTGGGTTTGAATCCCGGTCATTCGATCGATGACCAGAACGCCTATAAGAATGAGACCTTTCGCGCCGCAATCTTTCAGAACCTCCACCGCGAACAGAGAGGTTGCCCATTTTATCCTTGGAATCCAAAATTCGAGTGCACTCCGACCGCAAAATGGTGGCGTCCGCGCACCGATAAGCTCCGAGTGGCGGCGGGACTGACGGATGAACAGTTCGCAGAAAAGTTGCTCGTCGTCGAGTGGTTCCCTTACCACTCGGAGCGTTGTGGGTTGCCCGCGAAACAGATGTGTGAGTCTCAAGCCTATTCGTTCTGGCTCGCCAGAGATATGATAATTCAGGGGAAATTGGTAGTCGGGATGCGATCAAGGAAGCATTGGGCCGTTGCGGGTGAAGAGTTGCAGACTGCACCGTATCTGAAGAATCCTCAATGCGGTTTTATCACGCGAACAAATACAGAGGGCAATTTGTTCGATCAGATGGTGGAGGCATTGAACCGGTGAATATTTCGTTTGGAGGAACACCATCAATAGTCGCAGGCAGATTCTTCAACGCTTCTTCTGCCGCCTGTCCTGGATGGTTGTCCCAATCGCAACGAAGATGCCGATGAACAAGATACAAGCAACCGCTTGAACCGGTGAACGTCCCGTCTGTCCCCGATTTTTTGTCTGGACATGAGGCCTGGGATCTATTCGTAGGGCTTTTGTGCAACGGGGGGACGTTCCGTCTGTCCCGGCATTTTTTGTCCCAGCATTTTTCCCGCCATCGGAAGGGGAGCACCCTTTGTTTCGTTCGGGTCGAAATTGTGAGGGCAAAACCGGGTTATACTTCTGCGGCGGAGAAGTGGCCCCCCCCCAATAGTTCCTACCTCCCCCTGAACGCACGGCGCATCTCGCTTATCTGTGTGGGTTCTTTTGGCATGGTAAAGACGGGCGGAGGTTGTGGAACCCGCGCAATCTCATTCATCACCATGACGCGCGCTATAAACCGGAGCACAGAAATCCATTTGTTGACCTGGCTTGCGTTTTCGCGCGAGTCTGGCGATAGCGACAGGTCGCCGGAACTTCGCTAATCATGTGGGCAACCCTGTTGCGGAGCGGTTCAAGCTTTTGCTCTCGCACTCGGTTGAATTTCCAGTCCCCCACTTCGGCGGGAACCAGGTCATCCCATGCCGCATCAGTTGTCCCGCAGAGTTTTATGAAGGGAAACGCTTCTTCCAGCCGCTTGCGCTGTTCAATGCTGTCTTTTTCCAAGCGCTCGGGATATTTAAGCGGCAACGGGGCTTTTAATTGCGCTAGCTCTGACTCCCGTTTCACATTGATGCCCTCTACGATTTTGTACCAGCACAGGAATTGATAGTTCGGACTGTAGCTGTCGACGCCCTCCCGATACAGCGACAACAGGGATTGAATGTATGGGCTGTTGAAGTATTCTCCCCCCGGCGGCACGACCTCTATATAGGGGCAGGTGTAGGTCATTGACGAATTGCCGGTGGAGAGTTGCGTTACATCCATTTGAGTGACCCGCAAAGGAATATCCAGGTCGAATGCGAGCCCACTCAGGAACGGAAATGCGGCGTCCAGTGCAATAGTCTCCGCCTCATGAAAGCTTGCGGCGGGCAATTCGACAGACACCTTGCTCAACCGCCCCTGCTCATTTGCGATTCCGCGTAACTCAACTCTCGTGTTTCCGTGTGCGCAGAAAATAACCATTTGGTCGGCGTCGGCAGCGGTCCGTTCTCCCTTTGGCTTGGCAAAGTGAACGTAAGAATCGCCCATCAGACCAGCTTCAAATGTAAAGCCCTGGTTTTCCCCCGTAGTGCGAGTCAATGTCAACACGACGCGGTAGTTGTCTTGCAGATTAACTGTGAGAGTCGGGGCCTGTCCTTTCTTGCCGCCGTGTACGTGAAGTTGGTACGATGCTCCGGGTAATCCGAATTTCGTTTTAGGAATGGTCACGCTCGGCTTGGGCTTTTGTTCCATTGCTTTGCCTCCCATAACCCTCTGCATAGAACTAACCGCGCCGTGGCAGCGCTTATATTTCTTTCCGCTCCCACAGGGGCACGGCGCATTGCGACCGATTTGCTGGGTCATACGTGCAGAATGTCCTCAGTGCAAGGATAAAGAACTTTCCTTGGTGCATTTATCGGAACATCGGCGGGGGCCACGTCGGAGGGGGCATTTGTTTAAGACGGTCTAAACGTCGCCGGCAAACAATGGATATACTGGCTCCGCCTTTGTGAGTCCCTGCACAGCATGGCCTGTTTCAGGATGTACGGCACCGCCTTGCAGCACTCCAAATACTTTGCCTGTATTCAGAGAAAAGACCGGCCCGCCGCTATTGCCGTTTGTTGCTGTCAGGTCGAGCTGGAAGCCCCGCAAGTGCTCGATGCTGACTCCCTGTGCCGGAATGATTGAGCTGATCATTCCCCTGGTAAAAGAACTGGTGACTGTGCCGAGCTGGTCATCCAGCACCTCGCCTAACGGGTAACCGCAGGTCGCAATCTCCATCATTTCGTGCAGCTCTGCATAGTCGGCTATCGGCAATGCAGGATAACCGTCAGGATAGGCCGGATGTTTGCTTACCTTCCCGGCACACAAATCAAACTTATTTACCGTTACCGCGTTATGAATTCCAACCGGGTACATGCTTAGTTCCTTGCCCTGGATACCACCGTAAAACATTGCATAGGGAGCGACGAGTCTTTGCGGGGTTCCGGCCGCTGCATTTGTTCGCTGGGGCCAAAACGCTTCAAACACATGACGACAGGTGATGATGATGCCCTCCGGGTCGATACAAAACCCCGAACCGACGATCGTGAACGGTCGTTTTGGAAAGGCATTGGGGAATTTCGCAACGATGCCAACCGTTGCCTTTTTTACTGCCTCGTAGACATCATTGCTCGACATCGTGACCTTATTATAGGCCGCCTCTGTAGGCCCTATCGAGCGTTTTCGATTAAGAGGAAACCGGGGACAAGAGGAAACCGGGGACAGACGGGACGTACCCCAACTTTCGACAAATGGAAATTGGCCAGCCTCCCGGTTCCAGTCCTCGTAAGGGCACCCCAGGAAATTTCCGGACTACCTGTCCTGCGCTGGGCGGGTGGCCATTCAAGCCCGATTTTGGCTCGAGTGGGGACTCTTTGCGACGGGATCGCGTAGCACGAAGACAAAAGAAACTCTTAGTCCCACACAACGAAAACCGCGTTGTGTGGCTATCCGTCCGAAAGCCCTCAAAATCGTAGGAATGGAGATTGGTCGGGGCGGGAGATAGAATGGCCAGCCCCGCGCACCCCAAACAGCTTTAAGAGGTCGCATTGAGGCGATTTTCTAGAGTGAACGTGTTGCGGGGTTTTCTGCCAGGCGCGGAATGTAAAGCGAGTATTCTTTTCCTGTAAGCAAATTGACATGACGGACAAAAGGAAAAAATCTAGCAGAGCGGGAGTCCGTTTCTTTGAAGCGGGAAGGTTGTTCGACATCGCAACCCAAGCAGCAAAGAATATTAAAGCCAAGGACCCGAAAATGGGTGGGCACATAGAGGCTCTCACAAGCATTGTTTTTTGTGTAATCTCTCTAGAAGCATGATGACGGAGAGCGCCGAGGAAAATCGCATACGATTACGAACCGAAAGCTGTTGGTCTATTCGCACAAATGATGCGTGACATGGAATTAGCTTCACTTGAAAATAAATTAGTGATGAGTAGTTGGGTTTTAGCTGGGAAAAACTTAGCCTGCGGCGCCCAACCTTTTCAGGACCTCAAATCGTTGATATCCCTTCGTAATCAGCTTGTGCATTTCAAACCAAGTGCGCTTATTGTCAGAGATCCAGAAGGTGGTTTCGTTATTACTGAGGAAGCTAATAAAAACTATCTCAAAAAATTGGAGTCAAAAAACATCCTCGCGCCGCGGAGTATCAAGGGAGTTGAATATGGCGATTGCGTCAGCGGTTGACAGAATGGATTGCGAGCCGGGGACGTTTCAGACTTCTTCCTATTCGGCCAGAACCGACGCGGGGAACCACTGCACCTCGCCGAAACGGCAAGGTCGATGACGGCCTCCGGCAAACCGCCGCTGGTCAACAATGCTGAAACCAAAATGTTGGTGTCGATGACAACCCGAATCATTGTCCGTGAGCGCTGGTCGCGCTCACGCCGTGCTGCGGCAATTTCCGCGTCGATTTCTTCCATCGTGAGTTTATCGGTGCCGTTTTTCCTGGGGTCCTGTTGGATGGACATAAGCCATTCCGGCGAAGCGGGCACGGTGCGCACGCTAACTTGCTCGCCTTCGGAAATGGGGCGACCGAGCAGGCTTTCGATAGCCAGCTTTTGGTCGGGTGACAGGTCTTTGACACTGTGAATCATAGCTCTTTCGCCTTCATTTATCCTAGCGCGGGCATCCGGGATTGTCACGGAAAAGCCGCACGAAGCCACTCTTTCCATCACTGCCACCGAAAACGGGTCGCGACGGTGCGATGAACCGCGGAAAGGGACCCGCTGAAAATCGCCACCTTCAACATTAACAACATCAATAAGCGGCTCGACAACCTGCTGGCTTGGTTGGCGAAAGCTGAGCCGGACGTGGTTAGTCTCCAGGAGCTCAAGGCTGAGCAGGGAGCTTTTCCCGTGAATGCCCTTCGGAGTCTCGGATACGAAGCAGTCTGGCTAGGGGAGCGGTCGTGGAATGGCGTGGCCATCCTCGCGCGAAATCAGGTTCCCGTGGTGACGCGCACGAGCTTGCCGGGAAATTCTGCGGGTAATAATAATGAAGATCAGCAGGCTCGCTACATTGAGGCGGCGGTTCAGGGAGTGCTGATCACTTCCATCTACCTGCCCAATGGGAATCCGCAGCCGGGACCGAAATTCAATTACAAGCTGGCGTGGTTTGAGCGCCTCATTGCCCACGCCTCCGAACTCATGGCGAGCGGCGCACCCGTGGTGCTGGCCGGTGACTACAATGTTGTGCCGACACCGCAGGACATTTATCCGACACGGTCGTTGGATAGCAATGCTTTGATACAGCCCAAAAGCCGCGAGGCCTTTGCGCGTTTGCTGGCTCAGGGCTGGACGGACGCGTTGCGGAAGCTGCATCCGGAGGGGCCGCTCTGGACATTTTGGGATTACAAATTTGAACGCTGGCAGAAAGACAAAGGCATGCGACTCGATCACTTTCTGCTGTCCCCAAATTTGTCGGACCGTCTCGTGGATGGCGGTGTTGACCGATGGGCGCGCGGAGCAGGAAAACGCAAGCGACCACGCCCCAGCGTGGATCAAGCTGGATCTCTAGAGCCCCACACAGTCAAAGGCAGAGTCAGAGGAATGTCCGCCGCACGCCGCAAACGTCATCGAACATGCCAGCGATGTACCTCTGAGTTTGACGTCGTTTTTCATCTCGGCGATAACTGTTTGTTGGCAACTTAAGCCAATACATTACGAGATGTCGCTAAGTCGTTTGTTTAACGGATTTTATCCCTAACTCAGTGATTCTAAGAGATCGAGAATTTCGTTTCCTTGTAAATCTATGATTCTGATACATCGACAAATAGGGGGGAGGGGGGTCTCAAGGACACTTTCTGTCGAGCGGCGCCCGGCGTTCGAGACAATCCACGCGGAAAGCAGATTCCTCCGGGCAAAGCCCGTTCGGAATGACAAGGCTTCCCTTTGTCATCCTGAGGCCGCGGATTCGGTTGCTGACAACCGAATCCCAACGAAGGATCTATGCATTTCTCGGCGGCAGTCCGATTTCAGATTTTGACGTGAACGTTACTCGCCGGCGCCTTGCAACAAAATCGGAAGTGTAGGCGCGGCGGAGCCAGCCTCCGGCTCGACTGTAATCGCAAAGGCTTTCGCAGTAAGTCCGGGAGGAATGGCCGGATTAATTAAAACGCCGCTGCCGTGCGAATCCGGCTTAAAGGTTCCTGCTGGCACCGGATTTCCTTTCACCGGAATCAGCCACAATTCATAAGCCTTTTGCGGCGGCAGGGCTTGAAGATTGCTCGCGACCAGAATCAGGCTGGCGCGATTTCGAACATACATGACTTTGCCCTGCGGCTGAGGAGGCGCGGTCGCAGCCACCAGCGTGACACGGACCGCATTGGGATCGGTGAGCGTGGCGACCACTTCTCTCGCACGCTCTAACTGAGTGCGCTGTTTCGACGACCGATTTTGAAGTTGGGAAATTTCTTGCTGCTGTCTGGAATTCTGCCGCATTTGCAAAATTGCGAGAATAGCCATCGCCAACGCTGCGATCCATGGCACCGGCGCCCACCATGAGCGGACGCTGCGTGACGGCAAAGGCAAAGACTTTTTGTGGGACTCGCGTTTTACTGCGTCCATCAATCTCTGTCGCGATTTCCGCGGAGGCGAAGATTGGTCGATGGAAAGCGCTAGTAACGACGCATCCCCGCGGAGCAATTCCAGTTCACGACGGCAGTCGGCGCACTCGCGCAGATGCTTCTCCAGCGCGGCTCGCTCGTCGCCGGGGAGTGCATCCAACGCGTAAAGCGCCAGGTCGTCCGCGTATTGTTCGTGAACGCTCATGGATTAAAAACCTTGCGCAGGGACGACAATCCCGCGCGAATTCTGGTCTTGATCGTGCCCAGCGGCTCACCGGTTTTGGCGGCAATCTCGGTATGCGTGAGTCCGTCAAAGTAAGCCATTTCCAAAACGTTGCGTTGCGCCGGTGGCATAGAATTTAACGCGCCGCGAACTTTTTCTATGGCGCGTCCGCGATCGGCGCTGCCAATCATGTCGGGATGAACCGAGACGACCACGTCGGTAATATCCGTTTCCGGATGCCGCTTGCGAACCAGATCAATAGCGCGATTGCGAGTGATGACGGCAAGCCACGGTCCCAAACTTCCTCTTTTGGGATCGAAAATATCGGGATTCCGCCACAATTGCATGAACACGTCCTGCAAAATGTCCTCGGCTGCGCCAGTGTCCCCGAGAACCCTCAGCCCCACTGAGTACACGATGCCCGAGTAGCGGTCATAAAGCGCGCCCATAGCGAGTTCATCGCCTGAGCGGACCGCCGACATGAGTGCGTCGTCGTCAGCCGAACTTACTTTGACTTCCGCGTTCGACAACTTTGCTACTCTCCCTAGAAGTACGGCTTTTGCGCGCCGCCGGATTGATTACTCCGGGGCCACCCGGTAGTAACCATACAACAACTCGCTGCGCGCTGAAAAATGCGGCCTGCAATTCTCATTTGCGAACAATCGCGTCGGGGGTTAGAATCTGCCCCTCTAACTTCAATAAATAAACAACATCTCTTTGACGGCGGGAGCCAATGTTCAGAAAACTGCTTGATGTTATCTGCGTATGTATTGTCGCCGCGATTTGCGTCTCGTCTTTCGCTCAACAAACGCCACCGCAATCCGCAAACGATGCGCCTTATAAGAATCCGAGCCTATCGCTCGACGAGCGCGTGAATGATCTGATTTCCCGGATGACGGTAGAGGAAAAGGTTTCTCAGGTGGTGCATACCGCCGATGCGATTCCACGATTGGGCGTCCCGCAGTACAACTGGTGGAATGAGGGATTGCACGGCGTCGCGCGCGCCGGATACGCCACGGTATTTCCCGAAGCAATTGGCATGGCCGCAACCTTCGACGAACCTCTTATTCATGAAATAGGAGACGTGATCAGCACCGAGTTTCGGGCGAAGTATTATGCGAGCCTGCACCCGGATGGATCGAGCGACTGGTATCGCGGGCTCACCGTATGGTCTCCGAACATAAATATCTTTCGCGATCCGCGATGGGGCCGCGGGCAGGAAACGTACGGCGAAGATCCTTACCTGACGTCGCGGTTGGGAGTGGCTTTTGTTACCGGCTTACAGGGAAACGACTCCACATATTTGAAGACAGTTTCGACGCCGAAACATTTCGCGGTGCATAGCGGTCCAGAATCAACACGCCATAGCGTCGATGTGCAGGCGTCCCGCCATGATATGGAAGACACTTATTTCCCGGCTTTTCGAGCCACGGTTATGGAAGGAAAAGCTGAGTCGGTAATGTGTGCCTACAACTCGTTGAATGGGGAACCGGCGTGCGCAAATACGACGCTGCTCCAGGAACATCTGCGGCAGGATTGGAAGTTCAGTGGCTATGTGGTCTCGGATTGCGGCGCGATGAACGATATTTTCAATGGTCACCATTACGCCAAATCACTGGAAGAAGCAGCGGCTTTTGCGTTCAAGACCGGAACCGATCTTATTTGCGGATATCCGCCAGACCATGTCGGGGCAGAACGAGACGCAATTCTGAATGCAGTGAAACAGGGATTATTACCCGAGGCCGATCTGGATAATGCGCTGCGCCGATTGTTCAAGGCGCGTTTTCGACTGGGATTATTTGGCCCCGCGTCGATGGCGTATTCGAAGATTCCGATTTCTGAAAACGACAATGAAGCTCATCGTCAGCTTGCGTTGCGGGCCGCGCGCGAATCCATGGTGCTGCTGAAAAACAAGAACAATTTTCTTCCCTTGAAAAAAGCACGCGGCGCGAATTGTTGTGATTGGGCCTAATGCGGACAGTCTCGACGCGCTGGAAGGAAACTATAACGGCACTCCATCGAAGCCCGTTACCGTTCTGGCAGGAATTCGCAAGCGTTTTGCCAATTCAAAAGTGGACTACGTTGAAGGCTCGGGACTGATCGGTCCAGTGACGAAGGCGATCCCGGCCAGCGCGCTTTACACAAGCCCATCGCGCAAGACGCATGGTTTGAAAGCTGAATACTTTTCCAATATCGAACTCCAAGGAAACCCAACTCTGTCGCGAGTCGATAAGAATATTGATTTCACCTGGGGGTTTTCGGGCGTTTCCCCGGCGCTGGCGAAGAATTATTCAGTGCGATGGTCGGGCGTGCTGATTCCGTCGGAAACTGCCGATTACATTATCGGTTTCACCGGCCAGGACGGTTATCGCGTATGGGTGGACGATCAGATCATCGCGGAGGATTGGACCACTCATAGGCCATCGACCACCATAACCCACCCCATCCATTTAGAAAAGAATCATACCTACGCAATAAAGATCGAATATTTCCAGACGATTCGAGGAGCCGAGGCTCGCCTGATTTGGGGGATTCCCGCGCGGGACGAGCAGGCAGCTCCTGCTGCCGCGAAGAATGCTGATCTCGTAGTTGCCGTGTTGGGTCTTTCCGCCAGAATTGAAGGCGAGGAAATGAAAGTCCATGCCGATGGATTTGCCGGCGGCGATCGCACCCGAATCGACCTACCGGGTCCACAGGAAGAACTACTGAAACGCGTTGTAGCCCTCGGCAAGCCGACAGTCCTGGTGTTGATGAACGGCAGCGCTCTCGCAGTCAACTGGGCCGATGAAAACGTTCCTGCAATTCTCGAAGCCTGGTATCCCGGCGAGGAAGGTGGAACAGCGATCGCCGAAGTGATTGCAGGAGACATCAGTCCTGGCGGACGCCTTCCAGTAACATTTTATAAATCGGTCGATCAGTTGCCGCCCTTTGAAGACTATTCGATGGCGAAGCGAACTTACAGGTATTTCGATGGGGAACCGCTTTATCCCTTCGGATATGGATTGAGCTACACCTCTTTCACATATAACAACGTACGAGTCGACAACCAAAACGTTGCCGCCGACGGTTCCGTGACTATTTCTACAGATGTTGCCAATAATGGGGCGATAGCCGGCGACGAAGTGGTCCAGCTATACCTGAGCCACCAGGGTATGCCAGACGCGCCAATACGCGCTTTGACCGGGTTTCAGCGGATTCATTTGGAGCGTAGCCAGCGCAAGACTGTTTCATTTACTCTCAAACAGCGGGATTTGAGCATTGTGGACGCAAGCGGGAAGCGCCGAATTGTTCCGGGAACGGTAAATGTATGGGTTGGCGGCGGACAACCGGCGATTAGGTCCGGTCTGCCAAAAACCGCTGGCGCAGAAGCTCATTTCACTATCACCGGCGAAGCCTCACTTCCCGATTAAACGTCTAAGAAGGATGCTCGTCCCACCTATGATGTTGGCATGCGTGTAATGGATTTCATTCACGAAGATTTCCTGTTGCACTCTGAAATGGCACGACGGCTATACCATGGGTATGCCGCCGGCGAGCCCATCCTTGACTACCACTGCCATCTTCCTCCGGCGGACATCGCGCAAGACCGCCAATTCCAAAATTTATTTGAAATATGGCTTGAGGGCGACCACTACAAATGGAGGGCTATGCGCGCCAATGGCGTTCCCGAGCGCTATTGCACCGGGGATGCATCTCCTTACGAAAAGTTTCTAGCGTGGGCTCGGACCGTTCCCTCTACATTGCGCAATCCGCTTTACCATTGGACCCATCTCGAGTTGAAAAGATATTTTGACCTTGGCGAGTTGTTAAATGAAAACAAGGCGCGTGATGTGTGGGATCACGCCAATGCTTTGCTGGCGACGAACGATTTTACGGCACAGAAAATTCTTCGGCAAATTCCAAGTTCGGGTCGTCTGTACCAGCGATGATCCCTGCGATGATTTGTCGCACCATCGCTCGGTGAATGATTCTGCAAAAGAACTGAGAATTTATCCCACATTTCGTCCCGATAATGCGCTGCTGGTGAATGATGCAGTCGCTTTCAACAAATGGGTATCACGGTTGGAGGCTGCTAGTAACACGTCCATTTCAACGCTCGACAATTTCCAGGATGCATTGAAACAGCGTCACGATTTTTTCCACGAAGTTGGCGGAAGACTCTCCGATCACGGGTTACCTTATTGCTATTCGGCTTTTTGCGGTAAAAGTGAAGCCGCTGCAATCTTTGCTGAAGGCCCGTGCAGGGAATCCGGCCAGCGCCGACGAGCACGAGAAGTTTGCTTCGTACATGATGATTTTCTTTGGTCACCTTGATGCGGAGAAAAACTGGACCAAGCAATTGCATTTAGGAGCAATTCGCAACGCCAACACTCGAGGAACGCGCAATCTCGGGCCAAACACCGGTTTTGACAGTATTGGCGACTGGCCGCAGGCTGAGAAGTTTTGCGCCTATCTCGACCGGCTGGATCAGGAAAATATGCTGCCCAAGATTGTGGTGTACAACTTGAATCCCGCCGACAACTACGGGTTCGCAACGGCGGTTGGAAATTTCCAGGACGGTTCGGTTCCCGGCAAAATACAGTTCGGCGCAGGCTGGTGGTTTCTCGATCAGAAAGAAGCCATGGAGTGGCAGATCAACGCCCTTTCCAATTCCGGCTTGCTGTCGAGGTTTGTGGGAATGCTCACTGACTCCCGGTCATTCATGTCATTTCCCAGGCACGAATACTTTCGCCGAGTGTTGTGCAATCTTGTAGGACGAGAGATGGAGAATGGCGAATTGCCGAATGATGAAAAACTGGTCGGCGGAATGATTCGAAACATCTGTTTCGCGAACGCGAAAGAATATCTCGGTCTTGAACTTGCTCCTAAAGCATTGCCAGTCGAGACCGCAGTCCGGGTATAGGCTGCCGCATTTAACGCGGTGACAAATCTGCGGCTACCAGTCGTGCATCGTGCCATCCAACTTTCGATTCACCGGCAAGTAAGCGCGCTGATATGGATATTGCGACGCGAGTGACTCGTCAATATCAACGCCGAGTCCCGGAGCCTCACCCGGATGCATCAATCCATCTTGAAATGAATATGAGTGCGGAAACACTTTGTCAGTTTCGGCGTGTGCCGCATGTATTCCTGAATTCCGAAGTTGTGAACGCTAAGGTCGAAGTGCAATGCCGCCGCCATGCATACCGGACTCAGATCGGTCGCCCCGTGCGATCCCGTACGGACCTGGTAAAGTTCCGCGAGACTGGCTATTTTTTTTAGATGGGTAATGCCTCCGGCGTGGACCACGGTAGTTCGTATGTAGTCAATCAGCCGTTCCTGAATCAGTTGCTGGCAGTCGTAAATGGTGTTGAAAACCTCTCCGACAGCTAGTGGCGTGGTGGTGTGCTGACGGATTATCCGGAAACTGTCTTGCAGTTCCGCGGGCGTAGGATCTTCGAGCCAGAATAAATGGTAGGGTTCCAGGGCTTTCCCAACTCGGCCTGCTTCAATCGGCGTCAGGCGGTGGTGGGCGTCATGGAGCAGATGAATGTCGTCTCCAAATTCTTTTCGCAGCCGCGCGAACAATTGCGGGACAAAATTTAGATATTGTTCGGATGACCAACTGTTTTCCGGAGGAGCATTTTTCTCCGCCGGCTCGTAGAACATCCCACCGCGTCCCACTCCGTAAGTGCTGGCCAGTCCTGGAATGCCGGACTGGGCGCGGATAGCCTTGTATCCGAGTTCAATGTAGTGGGCCACTGCCTTGACAGCGTCTTCGATGCTCGCCCCACTGGCATGTCCATAAACCAGAACCGCTTCGCGGGACGCGCCGCCGAGCAGTTGATACAAAGGCGTGTTGAGGCTCTTTGCTTTGATGTCCCATAAGGCGGTGTCCACGGCGGCGATTGCAGTCATGGTTACCGGGCCACGACGCCAGTAGGCTCCCTTGTACAAATATTGCCAAATGTCTTCGATACGCCTGGCGTCTCTGCCGATGAGCAAGGGGAGTAAATGTTCCTGCAAATAACTGGCGACTGCTAATTCGCGGCCATTCAACGTGGCGTCCCCTAGTCCATGGATACCGTCTTCGGTAACGATTTTCAGAGTTACGAAGTTTCTTCCAGGACAGCAGACGATCACCTTGGCATCAACTATTTTCATGAATAGTCCTCATGCGTGTTGAACAGTCTCTCGCTTTAAGGTAAGTTCTCAACCGAATCCGAGTTTGAAAACGCGTCACAAGCAACGTAAATAGTACGTGCGTGGAATCAAACAGGCAAAGCGCTTTTGTGAAACTTTTATGAATCGCTATTACAAGCTGCTGGGAGCTGCACTTTTCTGTTCTCTGATCATTTCTGGAACCTGGCGCAGGCAGAAACCGGACACGACGCCTGGTTACGGTATGCGCCGCTTGATCCCAGCGCTTCGCATGGTTACGCCTCTTTGCCGAACTCGATCGTTGCAGCTGAAGATTCTCTGGTAATACAGACGGCGCGAGCAGAGTTGATTCGCGGCATTCAAGGAATGCTGAGCAAGCCTTTGCAAAGCGAAAAAGAGGTTTCATCTCGAAACGCTTTCATTTTAGGAACCGTCAATGAGATTCATCACGCAATGCCGGCTTTGAAGATTACGGCGAATCCTGAGGAAGATGGCTATTGGCTGAAGGCTGCCTCGATTCACGGGCGCAAATATGTCATTGTCGCTGGTCGCACCGATCGCGGAGTTCTTTACGGAGTTTTCGCGCTGCTCAGCCAGATCGCGCAAGGGCGGGATATTGCGAACCTCGACCAGGTACAGGATCCCGGTAATCGGCTGCGATGGGTGAATCAATGGGACAATCTCGACGGGCGCATCGAGCGTGGTTACGCTGGCGCGTCGATCTTTTTCGAGAATGGTAATGTACGTGCCAATCTTAAGCGAGTCTCGGACTACGGACGTCTCTTAGCCTCTGTGGGAATCAACGGTTGTGTCATCAACAATGTCAATGCCGATCCACGAACTCTTGCCAGTGATTTCATTCCGCAGTTAGCTCGCGTCGCGGAGGCGTTCCGCCCGTGGGGAGTGAATTTGGCACTATCGGCAAATTTCGCGAGTCCTAAACAAATCGGCAAATTGGATACGTTCGATCCTCTCGATCCGTCGGTCGTGGAATGGTGGAAAAACAAGGTCGATGAAATTTATCGGCAGATCCCGGACTTTGGGGGCTTCGTAATGAAAGCCGATTCGGAGGGACAGCTTGGACCCTCAACTTATGGCCGGAGCCCGTCGGAAGCAGCTAACGTCATCGCCCGCGCGCTTCGGCCGCACGGAGGTGTTCTGTTTTATCGGGCCTTCGTCTACAACCACCACCTGGATTGGAATAATCCGAAAAATGATCGTGCTCGAGCCGCTTACGATATTTTTCATCCGCTGGATGGACAGTTTGACGACAACGTTATCGTGCAGATCAAGTATGGTCCCATTGATTTTCAGGTACGGGAGCCCGCCTCTCCGTTATTTGCCGGACTGAAAAAAACGAACGAAGCCATAGAACTGCAAATTACGCAGGAGTACCTGGGACAGCAGCGGCACCTGTGTTTTCTAGCTCCGCTATGGAAAGTAATTCTGGACTTCGACATGAAGGCGGACGGCCCGGGACTCCGGTTAAAGATTTGATATCTGGAAAAACCTTTCATCACTCCACTGGAGGATTCGTCGGCGTGGCAAACGTTGGAATGGATGAGACATGGTTAGGCAATCCTCTGGCGATGGCGAATCTCTTCGCGTTCGGGCGACTTGCGTGGAATCCAAATTTGTCGTCGCAGCAGATTATCGAGGAGTGGACGCGGCTCACTTTCGGTAACGATCCGCTGGTTGTAAAACATGTCAGCGATATGCAATTGGCATCCTGGCCCGCATATGAGAGTTATACCGGGCCTCTCGGCCTTCAGACCTTAACCAACATTTTGGGTCCGCATTATGGGCCGGGAATTGAATCGTCGGAGGGCAACGGATGGGGCCAATGGCATCGCGCGGACCGCGAAGGCGTCGGAATGGATCGCACCGTGGCCACCGGAACCGGATTTGCCGGACAATATCCGCCGTTAGTGGCCCAAATGTACGAATCGACGGCTACGACGCCTGACGAATTGATTTTGTTTTTCCATCATGTGCCTTACACCTACGTACTACATTCAGGGAAAACTGTAATCCAGGAGATTTACGATCTGCACTATGCTGGCGCCAAGAAAGTCGATGAATTCATTTCGCAATGGAAGTTGCTTCGTGGCCGCATCGACGACGAAAGATTCAATTCAGTTCTGGCGCATCTGGAGTACCAATCGGGACACGCAATCGTATGGCGGGACGCGGTCTGCAATTACTTTTTGCGACTTTCGGGAATTCCCGACAGCAAAGGGCGGGTAGGAAATCATCCTGATCGCATTGAAGCCGAATCGATGAATTTAAAAAGTTATGTGCCTATTGACATAACGCCTTGGGAGGACGCGTCGGGAGGGAAGGGAATTGCCTGCTTCGATAAATCGGGATGCAGTGCAAGTTTCAAGTTCGATCGTCCTGCCCAGCATTATGAAATCGACGTGCAGTTTTTTGACCAGCGAAATGGGGAGTCAAAATTCTCATTGTTTGTAAACGACAAGAAAATTGACCAATGGGTTGCCGACGATCAACTTCCTGCCATAACTCCTAATGGGGATTCTTCTACACGGTTTCGGATTCACGACGTCTTTCTCCATCCAGGGGACGAAATTCGTATTGAAGGTATTCCGGATGGCGACGAGCACGCGCCCGTGGATTACGTGGAAATCCATCCTGACAGCTCAGCGAACTAGCTCATAAATCGTCTTGTAAATTTTTGTGCTTGACAATGTTTGCAAAGCAGAAATATAGTTCGCGCCGCGAATTAAAAACAATTTGAATGTAGTTTGAAGGCTTTTTCGCGAAGGTGTAGGGATAATTAGTTCGAGGGTGCAACAAAATGCGGCGCATAGACTTTACGAACACGCAAGTCGCTTCCAGTGAGACCGCCCGGGATATCAATAGGGGGGTGGTGCTGAACCTGATCCGCCGAAGACAACCAGTTTCGAGGGCGAGCCTGGCGAGGATGTCGGGCCTGCAGAGAAGTACCGTATCACTGATAACTCAACAGTTAATTAGCGAGCGATGGGTAGTCAACGGACCGACAGGACGATTGCCGCGTGGCCGTCGTCCTACGTTTTTGCGGCTTAACGAGCGACGGGCAATCCTGGTAGCGGATCTTCGACCGATACAGACCACAGTGGCCGTTGCGGATGTGAATGGCAGATTCCTTTCGCAGGACGCGATTCCGACGCCGCGCGATCCGCAAGCCGCCGCAGCCAGCCTCGCTTCCAAGATCCGGCAACTGATGGATCTGCATCCCCAGTTGGTTTTTGAAGGAATCGGGATCAGTATTCCGGGCCGCTTCGACCAAGCCACTGAACGAGTCGTTTTTACTCCGAACCTGAAATGGCCTCAATTTGATTTATTTGACTTGAAAGGGCCTATCGAAGAGGCCAGTGGACTTGCAGTGCAACTTGAGAATGCCGCGAATGCCTGCGCTTTGGCCGAGGTTTGGTTTGGGAGTGGGGAGAAGGTCCGCGACATGGTCGTGGTCACGATCGCCGAGGGAGTGGGAACCGGAATTTTCGCCAACGGGCAACTGGCGCGGGGATTAAACGGTATGGCTGGCGAATTCGGCCACGTGCAACTCGATCCTCAGGGTCCCGCTTGCACCTGTGGGGGATTCGGATGCTGGGAGGTGTATGCGTCCAACCGCGCCGCGCTTCGTTATTACCGCGAGTTGGGCGGAGTGCAAGACTTGCCTTTCAGCGATTTGCTGGCGCTGGCGGAAGCTGGTGATGCCACGGCGCTTCGTGCGCTCGACAAGATGGCCCACGCCATTGGCAAAGGGATGCGCATGGTGGTTGGCGGCCTGGCTCCTGAAGAAATTATTGTCGCCGGAGAATTCACCCGCATGTGGCAGCGGTTTGGTCCGGTAATCGAGGCCGAGGTTGCAGGCGCCGTTCTGATAGGGAAACCTCCGCACATTCGCCCTGCCGCCGATCCCAGCACAGCACGTCTGCGCGGGGCTGTCGCATTGGTTCTGCAAAAGCATTTTGGACCTACCCGGGGTTTAATTAAGGACGTGTCCCAGGGCGATGGGCCGGAAATTCAAGATTTATCGATGGCAGGGTGAATCGATCGAATGAGCATGTGCGCACCACATTTAACGAAACAACTTTGAAGGAGAACCGTATGTTGATCCCCGCGAGCAAACTGAACAAGCTGAGCGCAAACCAAATAATTTCCACGGTTTTGTTATCCGTGGCGCTGATTTTAACCATGCTGGCCACTACTACTCACGCGCAAGTGCTCTACGGGACAATTACCGGGAATGTAACCGACCCCAGCGGAGCCGCGGTTCCGAATGCGAAGGTCGAAGCCCTGGATGAGCTCAAAGGCGTGACTCAAGAAACGACCACGAACGAGAGTGGGATATATCGTTTTGCCGACCTTCAGCCTGGCCGTTACAAGGTCACGGTGTCGACTCCGAATTTTTCGCCACTGGTCACCGAGCACATCGTGGTAGAGGCAAATACGGTGCATCGCCAGGACGCTCAACTATCTGTGGCAGGGCAGCAACAAACGGTGACCGTGACAGCGGAGGCTCCTGAACTTCAGGCCGACAAAGGAGACGTACACACGGACCTTACGGCCAACGAAATATACCAATCTGCCGATCACCTCTTCGGTCGGGGGTCGAAATTTCCAATCCCTGCTTCGGGTAGTACCGGGATTCGGTTTGCTGGCGGAACAAAATTCAGCTGCAGGCAATCCTCAACGCGCCATGACAACCAATGTCAACGGGCAATCTTTGCAGGGAATCAATACGCGAATTGATGGAGCAGCCGACGCCTATCCCTGGCTGCCCGCGAACGTCGCCTATGTGCCTCCGGCGGATGCGGTCGAAGCTGTGAATATTGTGACGAATTCTTTCGACGCTGAACAGGGGATGGCTGGCGGCGCCGCAGTCAACGTTCAAATCAAGACCGGTACGAACCAGTTTCATGGAAAGGGTTCGAGTTCTTTACCAATCAGAAACTCAGCACGCGAAACTATTTCAAGACCGATCCTACCCGGTTTGCAACTGTTCCGAAAAACATTCTGCACCAGTACGGTGGAACCATCGGCGGACCGATCATGAAAGACAAGTTATTTTTCTTTGGAGATTATCAGCGCACCACCCAGCGTGGACTGGGACAGCCAACTTTCACTTTGCCCACGGCTGCAATGAGAGCGGGAGACTTCAGCGCTCCTGGTTTGCCGAAAATTTATGATCCCGCTAGCGGCGATGCCAATGGAAACAATAGAGCGCAAATATCATGCAATGGCGTCCTGAATGTCATTTGCCCCAACCGCATTGATCCGGCGGCCGCGCAAATGGTTTCGTTGCTTCCGGCCCTGACCAATCCTAATGCGCTGACGAACAACTATGTGGCCGTTGGAAATGGACAATACAACGTTGACGACACTGACGTGAAAGTAAGCTACATTCCCGGCGAAAAGTCCACGGTGTTTGCCCGATACAGTATTTCCCGGAGCCATATCTTCGATCCTCCCGCATTGGGTGCGGCAGGGGGGGATGCTACCAATGGCGGACAAAACGGTAATGCCGATTCCCGCATTCAGAGCGTAGGACTCGGCGGCACGTCACTCCTTCAGTCCGAACATTCTCGCGGATTGGAATTTCGGATTCACCCGCCAGCGCCTGGGCGCAACGAACATTGATATCGGTACTCCCTACGGTCTGGATACACTGCATATACCTGGAACCAACAACTTTGACACTACGGGAAATCCAGCCCTGTATTACGGGATTCCATTTTTTCAAACTACTAGTGTGGCTAATATCGGTAATGCCAATACGGCGAATCCGTTTTTATTCCGCGACAACCAATACGTAACGGGGGCGGACCCGAGCTGGAACCACGGCAAGCACTCGTTCCGCTTTGGAGCGGAATACGATCACGATCAGATCAACCACTTTCAGCCGCAAGGTGCTGATGGCAACTTCACCAGTGCCCGCGGATCGTTCAACTTCAACGGGAACCTGACTACGCAAAACAGCACAGCGGCGGTGAATAATCCTGGCAATTCTTTCGCACAGTTCTTGCTGGGACTGCCAAATCGCGCCGGGAAAGTGGTGCTCCCTAACAATCCTGTCGCATTGCGATGGACAACCTGGTCAGGGTATGCACGTGATCAATGGCAAATCATGCCAAAGCTCACGCTCTCTTGTCGGCGGCCGTCAGGCCAGCCGGCC
>CAWITV010000027.1:0-3569 GCA_963839125.1 uncultured Acidobacteriaceae bacterium | reverse complement strand
CATCCACCACCGCTCTCCCCAGTTCACTCATGGACTTCCGTCGCGATGGAGATGCCACCAATTCATTGATCGCTTTCACCAGCTGAGCCTCAAAGTTCACGGCGGGTCCCAGGTTATAGACGATGCCAAGCGCACTGAGCTTTTCGATTACCTGCTGCTGTAAGCCGTGGCGGCAAAAGCTGAGCGTGGGAGTTCCCATGTATAGACACTCCCAAAGTGTCCCGCCCCCAATAATAATTGCCAAGTCGGAGCGCGCCATAATCTGCGGTATGTCCCGGGCATCGATCACGAGTTTGATCCGCGCGCTTTCACTCTCGAGTTTCTTCAATTCCGCAATTTGCGGATTGTTGCCACATACCACGACTAATATTTTGCTGGCCGAATCGGCGATTGTGAGTAGCCCTTTTACGACTCCCAATGTTAGGCCGTCAGGATCCGTACCCCCGAGTGTTACAAGAATTTGGCAGGGGAAGCTTTGGAATTCCCGTTTCCACGCGCTCCAGGGAGAGAACTCGCGCCTCAGCATTACATAATCTGTACCCAACAATAGTTGAGAATATGACGCCCGGCCGGGATACATTTCTTCGCTCGCCGTCAGGTTCTGATTCAGAATTACATCCGCAAAGCAATGTCCGCCTTGTCCTGAATCGTCGACCACCGCGAGTTTCATTCCTACCGACTTGACCGCCCGTTGATAGGTTTCCCCAAATGAAGACCGTCAAGTATTACCCACGCGGCGTCACGCTCCTGGGCTATTTCGATTAAACGGGCGGAGTCCCGATCGCCACCGATGGGCTCCCCTAGTCTGATCACGTCGAAGCCTTCAGAATCCAAAAATTGATTGACTGCGGGAGTGGATTCTCCGATGACGAAGACTGCGCGTCCGCCGCCGTCCTGCCATGCCTGCGCTAAAGCGGCGCAACGCATAGTGTGTCCGGAGCCCAAGGCAGTCCCTGCGTCCGCGCGAATGATGATAGTCCCAAGTGGCATGGTCGCCGATAAATAAGAATGAATTACGTTCCTGGCTTAGAGATCGGTTACCAAGCCGTCCACCCGCCATCCACCGGAAGATTTATGCCGGTTACGTAGGAAGACGCATCCGATGCCAAAAACAAAAGGGAACCTTGCAGTTCGCGCGGGTCGCCGGTACGGCCCATCGGGGTTTTACTCTGCAACCGTTGCAGAAACTCCGGATCAGTCTTTAGAAACTCAGCAGCCGGAAAAGGACCCGGACTAATGCAATTGACCCTTACCCCTGAGACGCCAACGCGCAAGCGGAATACCGAGTCAGTTGTATCAGCCCAGCCTTCGCTGCTCCATAATATGGCGGACTGTTCGCACCGCTCTTTCCGTAAATCGACCCGTCAGGACTAACGCTTCCATACATTGAACCAATATTGATCACTGATGCGGTGCCCTGCCGTAGTCTTGCCGCGGCTTTGAGCAAAGGTAAAGATGCTTGCAAAATCTGGAAGGCCGCTGTGACGTTCACTCTGTACAGTTGAGCAAAATCTTCTGTTGTGGCACTCTCCAATGTGCCCGGCCGGCCTGCGCTCGCGTTATTCACCAGGATATCGAGGCGTCCATACTTTTCGCCAATCTGGGCGATGTGCTCGGCCACCGCAGTCTCATTTGTAATATCAAAACATGCTACTGAGACCTGGTGCCCGCTAAGGGCCAACTCCTCGCTGAGAGCTTCCAACCGATCAGCGCGACGTCCATTGAGGATGACATGGGACCCAGCGACGGCCAGTCCTTCCGCCATTGCATGGCCTAGATGTCCACTGGCGCCGGTCAGGAACGCAATCCTGCCCGTCAGCTGAAATTGTGACAGAGCATCAGGCGGCATGAGTTGGTTGGGGATCATTGGCAAAAGCCCACTTCGCCGGATTTAGCAGATCTTTCGGAGCTTCCGGTATCGAACTTTCCAGTTCTTCACACTGTTCGGGCGTGAGCCTGGGAGATCGCGACAATTCAAGGTCCTCCTCCAACTGGGCGGACGTCTCGCAACCCACGACAGCCGCGGTAATCCAGGGTTGGGAAAGGACATAGGATAGACAAAGATCCGCCACATTCTTTTTTTCGAAGCGATTTGCCAGACTGATCAGTTGAGCCGTGCATTGTCTCGCATAAAAAGATGCAACTGTCGGCCAAGCCCCGTCGTTTATCAATAAACCTTGTAAAAAGACACTGCGCGCATGAATTACGACATCGGGCCGTTCTTTGCAGACGCGCTGCACCCCGGCCACTTTCCATCTGCTATCGAGCAAGTTCATGGGGATTTGAAGATGTTTAATCTCGGGATCCAGAAGCGCTTCTAATGCTTCCCAAGGTTCGTATACAGACGCGCCAAGAACACCGACCTTGCCTTCGTCCCGCAATTCCAGAAGACGTCGCCATGCCGCGCCTTTCCAGTCACTGTGGAGCGACCATCGGTGGAGGAGTAGGGTTTGTAATCGGTCCGTATTCACAGCCTCACATGAGCGCCTAACACTTTCATTCACTGCTGCGGCTACAATATCCGGACTGGCGTCGTGAGGAACAGATCCCAATGGATCGAGTTTGGTGATCACTTCAGCTCGCGATCGCCATCCACCTGCCAGCGCCTTGCCCACTAACTGCTCTGCTCTCCCATAGGCGCGAGCGGTATCGAGCGCAGTTACACCATGGGAAATTGCTTGCCGCACCATCGCAATCGCGGTTTCTCCTGAAGGCATTCCTGAGCGGTTGGCGACACCATACCGCATTCCGAGCTGGACAGTTCCTAAAACCAGTTCGCTTCGAATCGCATCGGACGCCACCTTATATGGCACACGAAAAGTTGGTTCGCCAGGCAGTGCGGCCAGCCTTTGTATTAGATCAACCCACCCCACGGCGATCTTATCTTCGACACCTCCGAATAACCGAACCATTTGTTGTAGTCTTCCTGATCGTCGATCGTACAACGAAGGAAACTATAGTCAGCATTCTTCAGAACATTTGGGATATAAACTTCAGATTTACAATTTCGCCTTATCCAAGGGCTAACGTGTTCACGGTCACCGGGACTGGTCGCAAAAGCGTGTGCTCTTCGTAATGTGGAAAGCCGGAAAACTTCTGCGCCAAGACCATAGGGAAGATGAGACTGCGGCGACGGAGTGGCAAGGTACTCGCAGGCGGAGCTGGCGAATGCCGCAGTCAATTCCTGAACAAACATTCCATCCGGAACTACGTTGTCGGCAGTAAGACGAACTATGACCGAATCATCGGAATACTCGGCAGACGCGAAATAATAGCGGGCTAAAACATCTTCCATCGGACCACGGAAAATCTTCATTCCCCGCCGGAGGAATAGATCAGCCAAATCATCATCAGACGAATGATCTGACGTCGCCACTACCAGCTCGCCACCTAGATTACTGGCACGCAAGGCGGCCAAGAGGGAGCTTGGATTTTCCCCAATGGGCAGAAATGCCTTGCGGGGCAACCGGGTGCTGGCAGTGCGCGCTTGGATAATAATCACTGAGTTTGTCAAGCGCATTTGATTCACTTAGAGAAATAGATCACAACTTTTTTAACGGCCGTTACCA
>CAWITV010000026.1:0-9850 GCA_963839125.1 uncultured Acidobacteriaceae bacterium | reverse complement strand
GATAAATCTCTTCAGTACGCCATCCCCATACGTTATATGGCTCTGAGAAAAAAACTAACCAATCTCGCCGAGTGGGACCGAAGCTGGCGAGATTCTGTGGCGGCGAAACCGGATTGCCTGCCGAAAGCAGCTTCTCTGACGGAATGCCTGCAACGAGTCGCAGGTAATCGCGCTCCATTTCCCCTTTCGCTAGGTAAAAATCTGCATCTGGTTGTTTCATTGCGGCCGACGAATCGAAAGCTCCATGATGACAAGCCAACGTCGGCAGACCGCGGTTGCGCGAGAGGATTAAAGCAATTCTCGTATAGGGATTGTTATCGTCAGCGCAAAGGCATCCGGTTATGTTCTCCAGCTGTAGGAATCGCGTCCAAGCGCGGCCGATCGCTGTTCCCCATGGAATTAAAGACCGCATCCGATTTAGCAGTCCGGTTGCGTTGGCGGATGCAAACTCCGGGGCACTTTTCACTAAGTGTGTTCTCACTGAATCCCAGATTCGGAGCTGACGTTCGTCCTCATTGGTAGTGTCGGGGACGAAATAAGAATTCAGGGAAATCATGGTAACGTTTTCCGGAACGGCGGCGAGTTTCGCGCTATCCCTGGCACAGACCAATAAGAATTGCTGCTCAGGTAAAAGCGTTGCGTAGGAACATGCCGTCCGGGAGACGTTAACGTACGCGCTCGGAAGCAAAATGAATGGCCCGTTGACAACCCGCTGGCGCTTCGCGAACCGGCCTCGCATGGCATGTCTCTGATCGAATTTGTCAAACGAGATCTGGAGCAATTCGTTGATGCTGAACTTTTTCGCAACATCCGAATAGTGATTGAAGCGCCTCACCCCTCCGCGCAAGAACCCTTCCAGATTTACCAGCGCGCTGCCAAGCAGATCTTGCAAAACCAGTGATCGTGAGTCCGCACGACTGGAATAGAGTTCGCATCCTTTCGGCAAATCGCGCGCGAGCCTGCGCAACAACAATATCTGCTGGAGTTCAGGAATAAATTCCAGGCAAAGTACGCTCCACCAGTCGATCCCATTGGAATCCGTCAATTGCCCCATTCCTGACTGCAACAGATTCTTAATATGGTAGAGATCGTCAATTTCCAGGGCAAAATCGTAAAGGCTTATAACTTTGCATCCGCATTTGCGGCCCCAATTTTGATAAGTAGATGGGGGGGCTTTGCCTAGATCAACAATAAGGTCCCAATGGTGTGAGGTGGGCAGTGAATCGTACTGATGCAGCAGCAGAACTTTCATTCTGTAAAAATCCTAAGCAGCCGATGGTTTAGAAGATTCTATCTCCGAGGCGGACCGCAAACGCCGTACCAGCCGTTCTACTTTTGGTACCGATTTCACCGCCATCGCAGCGTGGTAGCGAAATCGCACCTTCGTGTGCTGGACGAACGACTCCGAAGCTGTGACGTTAACGGTTTTTCTGCCGCCTGTGGCTACGCGATCTTTGTAGCCCTCGTCTCCTAGTCCCAAATCGACCCGGTTAATTTGCGGCGACAGACACGCCTCTTCCAGAATCGCGGACAACAGCCACACTCCCGGAGAATATTTTTCGTAGTCCCCGTCAAAGGTAGGTTGATACCAAAACCAGCTGCCGACGAACTGGAATCCGTAATTCCAGGCAATCGTCCGGTCGTTCAGAATCAAACGAGAAAGGACAATCGATTCTGAGCCGGAAAGTAAACGTGCGAGTTCTTCAAGAAATTTCCGCCGTTCCGGCCGCACCATATTGCTAACTCGACCTGTCGCCTGAAATCGCATGATGTGCGCTGACTCGAAATCAGGAAGAAGGGTCGCAATCTGCCCCCATGATCGGGCATGTTCGACGCGAATGGAAGCGTTTGGTCCAAGTAACTTAACAAATCTTTTCATGCGGCGGCGGGCCGACGAGAGCACATCTCGCCGCTGCTGGTCATTCAATAGATCAACTTCGGCGCAGAAATAGGCGGGACGGGAAAATATAAAATAGCCCTTTTGTTTTGCTACCAGTCCCAGCGCCGCATTGGTACTCGAGTCTGCCAGAAGATTTGACAATACCAGCGAGGGCGCGCCGAGTCTCCGCAATTCCATGAACACCGCATCCACAAACTGTGCGCGATACTTCGGATCGCAAATAAAATCGCAATAGTCGGCGGTTGCGCTATTTAGAAAAAAGTTTCCCTTGGCCCTATTGCTAGCGCCACGCACCCTACTATCGATTCCCCCTCATAACCCACGAACAGCAATGGTTTGAGCGAATTCTTGTAAGCGCGAGATACGGCTAGAGCCCACTCATATGTAAAGAAAATCTCCGGACGTTCCATTTGCTGGACGCAATCGTTCCAGCCATTTCTCAGTGGGGCGTCGTCCGGTATTCCCTGATGTACAACTAACTTCATTTTGATTTAACTGGCGAGCCCAGTATTCACACGAGCTCCCAGTAATCTGGTCCGCAAGGCTTGATAGAACCCGGAGACATGTGCTTCAAATTCCGAGAGTGACATATCTCGCGTCACATGAATTCTGGGAAAAGCCAAACGCAAAATTTCTCCTCCCACCTTATCTTCAACGTTCATGAAAGCACAATCGAACCCAGCCCGCTGAACCATCTCAACATTTCCACGTGTGATCGAACCGAAATCTCCAAATGGGTAAGCGAATGCCCAAACCTCGCACGATAATGTCTGTTGCAGGCCTTGCCGAATTTCCATAATTTCCGGCCATGCTGCCTGAGCGGGAAGCTGAGAGAGCATAGGATGAGAAAGTGTGTGCCCCCCGATTGACATATCTGCGGCCAGAAGTTCTCGCAACTCCGGCAACGTCAGTAAACGAAAACGGCCGCCAAGAGCTTTTTCATCGAGATAAATCGATTTCCAATCATTCGGAAGCTTAAGTTGAGCCGCAACCCGCTGCAAAATTCCTGCCCGTGTTCCCGCATCGAATCGCGACAATTTCTTTATAAGGTCCGACCAAACATATCTTTTCTCAGCCGGACCGCGCGGAGTTGCAATAACATCTACTTCAGGAATATCTACGCGCATCGTGTCTGGAGCCGCAAGGAACATCAAGTAAAGTTCCTCGTGCCATAACATATTTGGCTTTTCGCTCAGCGACCCACCGGTAATAAAAAACAAACAGGAGAGGTCGAGTTCTTTTAAAACCGGCAACATTACCGTCAATGTATTTTGCAATCCGTCGTCACAAGTGAGTAATACGGAACGGGGACGCAACTGATGTTCGGAGCGGCACCAAAGAAGAAATTCTGAGGGAGAAATAATATTGTAGTTAGCCTTCAGCAACCGCAATTGCCGACGCAAGGACTTCGATTCCACCAGACCGCCGTCAAGATTAGCATCGACACCCTTGTACTTCGGAGGGAACACACCGTGATAAGTCACCACCACGGGTTCATCGGTTGAGCGGCGACGAAGATATCCCGATTTCGCGAGGCTGGGATAAATAACTCGTTTCAGAAGCGGGCTGACTGCCTTCATCCGCCCTCGATCAGATCCCAGGTTAATGGAGTGCCAACAGTAATATTCCCGGTCGCGCGCTTGCCGAGAATTTCTTCGAAGTGTCGCGTGTGAAGCCCGTGTCCGGGCCTGATGGAACGGATATTCGTCTCCGTAAAGATTTCTCCCTCTTTTATTTCCTGGACGACAAACAGCGAACGCCGGAACGCCCGGCTGGCTTGTTCCTTGGGGCTGACGCCAAAATGTACACGCCCCAACGCTCTTTCGGCAAGACGAATTGCTTTCACCATCGCTTTAAATTCTCCCGGTTCCAGAGAGAACGCACTGTCAGGACCCGTATCCTGCGCCGACAGCTTTAGATGCTTCTCAATAATGCAGGCGCCCAGCGCTACCGCGGCGACTGGAACAGCCATTTCCTTCGTATGATCGGACAGCCCGACAGGCACGTCATATCTTTCCGCCATAGCTCGAATAGTGCGAAGGTTCATTTCCTCCGGCGGCGCAGGATAACTGCTGTTGCACTTCAGTAGAGCAATCTGGGTCGCGCCCGCGTTTCGGGCCACTGCAACAGCCTCATCTATTTCGTCCAGCGTCGCCATGCCGGTTGACATAATTATCGGCTTGCCCGTGGACGCTACTTTTTTGATCAAGGGAAGGTCGACAAGTTCGCAGGACGCGATCTTATATGCTGGAACCTCCATTTTTTCGAGGAAGTCAACCGCCGTGGAGTCAAACGGCGACGAAAAGAGATCGAGACCCAGATCATTAGCGACTTTTTTAAGTTTCGGCTGCCATTCCCAGGGCGTATACGCCTCGCCATACAGATCATGCAGAGTACGTCCGTCCCACAACGTCCCGCCCCCGATACGGAAGTATTCGCGGTCGCTGCGAATTGTGATTGTATCGGGAGTGTATGTCTGAAGTTTTACCGCATCCGCGCCAGCATCTTTAGCGGCTTCAATGATTCGCACCGCCTGAGAAAAATCCTGACCATGATTTGCGGAAAGCTCCGCGATCACGTAAACCGGCTCTCCTGGCCCGATCACGGCGGCCTCCGATATCGAAAGGCATCGTCATCCGGTCTGTGCTTGCGAGAAAGTATTTGCGACTTCCTCTGGAGTGAAAGGCGATCTCCTGCCCTTCCGCATGATTTCGTAGGCTCCATCCCCTTCATTGAATATCAAATCGAGAGCTGAGGCGTAAGGAAGGAAGGGCGGAAATAATTGCCGGTATTCCGGATGTTCATAGTGCTGGAACACAACGTCGATTCCGTGGGCCGCGAATATATTCTTCTCTTCCAACAAATACACCGCCGATCCTAGAGGAGACACGTACTGAGTTGCCCCAAACCCTTCGCAGATATTTGCCAACAACTCAGTGCGCTTGCCAGCATGTTGTAACGTCGAAGAACGAACCAGAATTGTCTTAATTCCAAGCGCATCGGCACACCATTGGATAATCTCGATATTCAGATTGGCCAGATATTTCCGATCGTACTCGCGGACGCGATGATCAAGATCTCCGGAATATTTGGTGAAGAATCGTGCCCGAGCATAATTCAGTTCGATCGCTCGCCAGTGTTTGACCCAGAAATCGGCGTCCCTAATTTCAACGTCCCGGATGAGTTGGCCAAAACGACCATGAAAATGGACGGGCACCGTCACCCATTGCAATCCAATTGGAGTCTTGATGCGGTTCCGTTGTTGCCAGGATTGCTTTTCGAATTGCACACTGTCGAGCAACACAAACACATCCACCTGATCCATTAGATCGAAGTATCCAATCCATGGCAGGTATGTCGGCTGTGAAATGGCTATCTTCATTCGCTCTTTTTGAATTGGAGGACAAATCGTTCGGTTACTTTCTCGAACCCCAGGGACCTCCACAAAGCCTCGGCGGGCCGGTTTCCCACCATTACCTCAAGGTGGATCTTTGACGGGGACAATCCCGTTAGTTGTTCTACGGCTAATTGTGCAGCACTCCGTGCAAATCCTTTTCGTCGCTCGGAAGGCACAACGTACAACTCCCAGATCACACCATTTTTCCTCGGAAGGAAGCGATGGTCTTCCAAACCAAATAGAACAAATCCCACGCGTCGGCTATCGGCGGCAATCCAACATAAAAAGCAATCCGCGTGCGATTGGATGTTTTCGAAATATGAATGTTGCCAGTCATCGTGCGGGACAAATGCAGGATTCAGTTCGCTGAAATGCTGGATTGCCATGTCAAGAAACTGTTCGCGGTCTTGAAGTTGCACGGGCTCAAGGTTTAGGGGCACATTCATAGGCTCGAACTCCGAAGAACCTCGACCACACGAGCGGGCCCTCTTCCATCCACCACCGCTCTCCCCAGTTCACTCATGGACTTCCGTCGCGATGGAGATGCCACCAATTCATTGATCGCTTTCACCAGCTGAGCCTCAAAGTTCACGGCGGGTCCCAGGTTATAGACGATGCCAAGCGCACTGAGCTTTTCGATTACCTGCTGCTGTAAGCCGTGGCGGCAAAAGCTGAGCGTGGGAGTTCCCATGTATAGACACTCCCAAAGTGTCCCGCCCCCAATAATAATTGCCAAGTCGGAGCGCGCCATAATCTGCGGTATGTCCCGGGCATCGATCACGAGTTTGATCCGCGCGCTTTCACTCTCGAGTTTCTTCAATTCCGCAATTTGCGGATTGTTGCCACATACCACGACTAATATTTTGCTGGCCGAATCGGCGATTGTGAGTAGCCCTTTTACGACTCCCAATGTTAGGCCGTCAGGATCCGTACCCCCGAGTGTTACAAGAATTTGGCAGGGGTTTGGCCTAAATTCCCTGTGCGGGGATTGCCGCAAAGGAAACTCTTTCCTCAACATCACATAATCCGTACCCAATAGGAGGCTGGTATAAGGCTCGCGATGTTCGTACATCCACGGAGAAGCCAGCAGATTCTGGTTTAATAGAACATCAGCAACGCAATGTCGGGACTGGCCGTAATCGTCCACCGCCAGAAGCTTTACGCCGGAGTCTTTGACTAGGCGCTGGTAGCTCTCAAGAAAGTGCGGGCCATCGAGCGCGACCCAATCTACACGCTGTTCTCGTGCGATTTCCACTAATCTCGCCGCATCTTGCTCGCTTCCGTTCGCTCCGGCGGATTTTAACCGGAAAAATCGTTCGCTCGAGATGTAGTGATCAACAAAGGGCGTGGATTCCCCGATAACGAGAATCGCTCTTCCGCCATCCGCCTCCCACGCTTCGGCCAACGCGATTCCGCGCATCAAGTGACCTGCGCCTAACGAGATACCCCCGTCGGCACGAATTACTATTGTGCCAACCGTCATCAGGCCTTCCGCAACGACTTCTGCTGAACGTGAGAATTCAACGCTGCCAACTCGGGCTCCCGCTTCATCAGCGCGATTACATCCTGCCAACCGAAGTCGTCCGCGTCGCCAAACCGCAAATATATTGCGCGCAAGAATTCCAGATCTTCAGCGGTGTCTAGCGTCCAACGGTATTGACTGTAGTCGTCGTTCCCCACCATCGAAAAGAGCCGAAACAACTCGGGATGCTCATAGAAATAAGGAGTAACGTGTTCTCGTTGGTGTGGTTCATGAGCTTCCCCCCAGGCCTTCTCAAGAGCTTGGACGCTAAAAACCTCCACATTCAGACCTCGTGGGTAATTGCTTGACAGTCCATTGCTGGCGTAATCCACCCGCCTGCGGCGAAAGGATTCGATTACTTCATCGACTACCTCCGGATCTACGAGGGGACAATCAGAAGTAATCCGAACTAGCGCATCTGCGCCACTTTCTTGCGCGGCACCATGATAGCGGTCAAGCACATCATCCTCGGATCCGCGAAAACATCGCGCACTCCCAGGCGCTGACTTTCTTCTGCAATGGAAATATTCGCGACGGGCAACCGAGGTGGCAACCACGATCTCATCTATACATGCTGTCCGCTTAAGTCGATGCAGGACCCGGCTTAAAACGGACTGCCCACCAACAGGCAGCAATACTTTCCCCGGCAAACGCGTGCTTCCCATTCGGGCCTGAACAATTGCGACCGTATGCATTCCGCCGTCACCTGCTTTTGAATATTTTGGCAATCATCTTTTTTACTCCCATCTCCGAGACCAACTTTTTCAGACTCTTGTACTCTGGGCACGCATCAGGATGATGGACCCCGGCAGCTCGGGAAAGCTACCAACTTTGCGCGCCTTTCGCCGGCTCACCAAACGTCCCACCAGTGCTTGGTCAAAAACCTTCCCCGCGATGTACACCCGCGGGATTAAGCTGGCGTTCATGGTGCTGGCAACCCGGTTGACGTAATTTTTGGTCAAGTTTAAATCTCGTGCCTCGCCCGTGAAGAATCTTTACTGCGCCGTTTAGGTAACCGAAGGCTGGCCGCGGAATGGCAATTGTATTCCCGCGAAAGCGTTGCCACTCGCGCGTCACTAAAATAAACGGCGGCTCGAAAGAACGGTTAATCGTCGATCGGCTCGTCCGGCTTGGCTCTCAAGTGGGCCGCGTACAAAGTCTCCCACTCCTGCAGCGCGTCGTCCATCCGCTGCGAACGCTGCATCATCAAGACTCCGGTATTAAATTCTGGGAAACACTCCGGAATATCACGTCTCGGATATTGCCCGGACCAGTCGGTATTCCGATATTCCTCATGGGTCGCGGCGCAGTCGAATCGCTCCATCAGCGAAAAAAGTGCCGTCACGGGTCCCAGGATAACTGTGTCGGCATCGAGAAAGAGTGTCTGGTTGTAGGGCGACTTTCTCAGAAACGCAGCCTTGTCGAAGAAACCGTTTTGGCCTGCTTGCACCGTGATCACCTGGTCGAATAACGAACTGTGAACGGGGAACTGAGAAAATACTGTAATCGGCAACTGAGGCATGGCTCGTCTAAGACTGGCGGCGGATACCATTAAAAGATCGATATACCGTGGGTCTTGAGTAACGATATAGACGGCCCCCTTTTCCATTTTTCGGATAAACCCAGTCTGTGCCCTTTCATGTAGCCCCAAAGATGAAGCGGCTAACCGCCGGGACGCGAGAGCATCAGCCTTTTGAATAGGTACTTACAATCTTGTTGACCGCGCTTACTACGTCTTCAACATCTTCATCTGTCATTCCGTGAAACATCGGCAAACTAATTAAGCGCTCGTAGGCTGCTTCAGCTACTGGAAAAACGCCGCTCTTGTAGCCAAAACGTTCCTGATAATAAGGATGAAGGTGTACCGGAATGTAATGCACGTTTACTCCGATATTTTCGGCTCGCAGCGCGCGGAAAATCTGTCGCCGCGATCGTTTAAGCGTTCGGTCTGTAAACGAATCGGATAGAGATGCCAGGCTGGATCAATGCCTTCGCGAACTTGGGGGATTTGCAGTTCTGGGACGTTCAAAAATGCTTCGTTATAACGCGCCGCAAACTGTCTTCGCCTGGCAAGATTCCCATCCAGCTTCCGCAGTTGCGTTATCCCCAGGGCGCAGGAAATATCTGTCAGTCTGTAGTTGAAGCCAAGCGCAACCATTTCGTAAAACCACTCGCCATCTTTTTGACGCTGTCGCGCGTCGCTACTGATTCCGTGATTGCGAAATCGACGCATCTTCTCGGCGTACTGCAGATTATCCGTCACCACCATTCCGCCTTCACCTGTAGTCAAGTGTTTGACCGGATGGAAGCTGAAAACCGTCATGTGCAAGACGCTTCCAACCCGGCGTCCTTTGTATTCGGCGCCCAGCGCGTGGCAAGCATCTTCGATAACCACTAAGCCATGCTTATCTCCCAGTGCGAGAATCGCGTCGAGGTCCGCTGGATGTCCGGCATAATCGACCGGCAGAATTGCTGTGGTCCGTGAAGTTATCCGATGGACGCAATCTTGCGGGTCCAAGTTAAGAGTGTCATTAGATACATCGGCAAAAACCGGTAGCGCTCCCTGATAAGCACGGAATTTGCAGTCGCGGCAAATGTCATCGGCGAGGTCAGAGCTTCGTCTCCCGCTTGTATTCCGGCCGCAAAGACTGCTCCGTGCAAAGCTCCGGTACCCGAACTAAAACTTACAGCGTATCCGGCTCCCACATGTGCTGCGAATGCTTCTTCAAATTCCCCAACTTTGGGACCTGTGGTCAACCAGTGGACTTTAGCACTTTCGTTACCCTTCGATATCGGCGGAATCAATGGATTGACGCCCGTATGGGAGCAGTGTTTTGCGGACAGGAACTCCTCCGTCGATGGCCAGCAGTTCTTTGGTAGGGGAGAAAACAGTCACGATGCTTTCTTGATCCGCAGACTTAATTTTTCCTCGTATTGGATTGGGGTGACTCCACTGCCATTCATATCGATCAACTCGCACAATCCTTCCGCGGTGAGCCACTGCGAATTCTCATCGCTTGTATAGCGAAAA
>CAWITV010000025.1:0-25616 GCA_963839125.1 uncultured Acidobacteriaceae bacterium | reverse complement strand
TATTCTCTCCTCGCACGCGCTGTCGCTCCAATTTTCCAGTCGGCCGAATCGCGCAAATATGCCTCGGGCATCCTAACCGTCCGCGCGGCAATCGCGGGAGTAGGAGAAGCAGGATGACTCTTGACGCTGTCTTGCGAACGAACGACCCACTCCTGCCGGACACTTTTCCGCGTCGGCAAGATATGCGTAGAAGCGGGTAACGTCTAACATGAAATCAACGAGATTAAACCGCAAGACCGATAATTCGGCAGGAATGTCTAAAGCGAAGAAACAGCGAAACTTATCTCATGTGAACCAAGTCGCTTAACCCCACCCCTAGCGGCTATGAGTTTTCAAAACCACAATTGATTGTGGTTTCCTCTTTCGGCCTCGTCTCATTATGATCACTAGCAACTTTGTTGTTGACAATAAACGGTTTAGGCGTAAACTGTGGACAAAAGTGGTAGAAAGTGGTCTCAATCAATCTAGGCTCGTGGGCAAAATTGGATTTCCGAGAGGCGCCAGTGGATTTAAAGGCTGACACCCCGAAAAATAGCCCCAACGAACCTGAAACGACCGCCATTTTTGCTGCTTTGACCTCCCTCGCTGTGGCAGTAGCTGCAAAAAATTTTTCGCCCCGGTAAAGGGCAGAGCACATGTTTCGCGGCAATCACCCAACTCGCGTCGACGAAAAAGGACGCCTCAAGGTCCCGGCGGACTTCAAGCGTGTGATCGACGAGAAGTACGGAACGCAATTTTATATCACCAGCCTCGATGGCAAGGTTGCTCAAGTGTATCCCTTCGAGGAGTGGGAGCAGATCGAGCAGAAGCTGGCGGCGTTGTCGACGTTCAATCCCACGAAGAAAAAATTTTTGGAGCGGGTGAATTACTACGGGCAAGTGATCGAGATGGATGGCCAGGGGCGACTGCTGATTCCGCAATTATTGCGGGACGCGGCGCAGATTAAGGGCGAAGTCGCGGTGCTGGGCAACCTGACATTTTTGGAAGTACGCAATCTGGAAATCTTCCAAAAGCAGATCGAAGAAGAAAAGTTCACGCCTGAGGATGAGAGCACGCTGGATAAGCTGGGCATCTAGTGGCGGAAGAGTTTGACAGACATCCCCGAGCGGGGTGGGCATGGCAGACACCATGTCCCAGTTCTTTTAAAAGAAGCGATCGAATTTTTAGCTATCAAGCGCGGCGGGACTTATATCGACGCTACGGTCGGCCTGGGCGGGCACAGTTTAGAAATCGCAAAACGCCTTGGCGGACAGGGACATTTGATTGGCGTAGATAAAGATCCGGCGGCGCTTGCAATCGCGCGGAGAAAGATCGTCGTTGGTCCTTCGTCGTTGGTCGTTGGCGAAAAGCAAGATCAACAACGAGATTGGCCGACGGTCGAATTGATCCACGGATCGTTTGCAGATGTTGCGGACGAACAAAAAGCTGGAAGCATTGATGGAATTCTGGCCGATATCGGAGTAAGCAGCTTGCAGCTCAACGATCCGGCGCGAGGCTTTAGTTTTCAGGCGGAAGGACCGCTCGACATGCGAATGAATCACGCAGGCCGGGCAATCCGCCGATCAAGTGGTAAATGAGGTTGATGAGGTTACACTCGCCAACCTGATTTACGAATTCGGTGAGGAAAGGAGGTCGCGGAGAATCGCCAGAGCCATTGTCCGGTCGCGACCGATACGAACTACCGCACAACTTGCGGATGTTGTATCAGTTGCGGCCCGGCCAATGAATCAGGCAGAACGCAAGATTCATCCGGCGACACGAACCTTCCAGGCAATCCGAATCTTCGTAAACGATGAATTGAAAGATTTGCAGAGACTGCTGAATGCGGCCCCGCAAATTCTTAACAAAGGTGGGCGGGTGGTCGTTATCAGCTTTCACTCGCTGGAAGACCGCATCGTGAAAGATTCGCTCCGCGAAGGAGCAAAGCAAGGGAAATATAAGTTGCTGACCAAGAAGCCAGTGACCGCAACACAACAAGAGATTGAAATTAATCCGAGGGCTCGCAGCGCAAAGTTAAGGGCTGCGGAACGAACTTAATAAAACACTAAATGGAGGAAGACATGTATACCGGCACTTTTATCGACGATCTAATCAATGTGGTGGCGAGCACCGAAAAACGTATTCCGCAATTCATGCTATCGCAAGACGACAAACTTGCTTATTGGTACAACGTTGCCCAGCGTGAGTTGGCGCACCTGGACGTCAGCTTCGCCGAGGTGGCATAAATGGCCGCGGCGGCGCAGCCAATGGCTCCATTGCGGCAAAACGGGCCCTGCTGGTCGGGAACCCCTGAAGTTTATTTTGCTAAATCCATCGACAACTCGCGGCTGGTAAAAATTGAAGATCCTAAACGCGGCCGGGAGATGAAATATTTTGGTTCGGCATTGGCTTGCCTGTTCCTGTTGGTCATGACGTATGCCTTCCAGCATTTCAAAGCGATCGAGTATGGATACAAGATCGAAACGCTACGCTCGCAGCGCAACACTTTGTCGGAATTTAACCGCGATCTGAGGCTGGAAGAAGCCTCGCTTCAGGACCCGCAACGCATCGATGTGCTCGCCAAAAAGATGGGATTGCAATCTCCGCAGGCCGGGCAGGTCATTCATATGGATACGCCGCTGCAAGATTCAGCTTCTCCGATTTTGGCAAGCGTGACCCCGATTCCGGTGATTCCGGAAAGATAAGTAAGGCCTCAAGCCTCAATGGTTAAAAGTCGCTCGCCAGTTGCGCTCGCTTTCTGCGACAGCGGATATCTGGCGTAGACTAGATCTCATCAAGTCAAAGGCCGCGGACAAGAGTGTCCGCGCACACGGCAACGCATTTTGATCGTGCTGGACAGCGGGCATCCTCGACCGTCGAGTCGGACGAGAGTCCCTGAGTCGCTACACCGGTAAATTCAGAAATATTTTGTGAACTCTGCTCAAGCCATCCGCGAATCGCCGACTCTACGTTCTGGGCGCGATTCTCGCGGTTTGGTGCCTGGGTATCTGCGCCCGCTTAACTTATCTTCAGATTTTTCGTTATGGCAGTTTCGAGGAGCGGGCCCAACACCAACAGCAACGCACTGTGGATGTGTCGGCTAGACGGGGAATTATTTACGACCGTGCCGGCAGGGAGCTGGCGATGTCAGTTTCCGTCGATTCGATTTTTGCCATTCCATCGGAGATTCCCAATCTCGCCGAAACTATCTCGCTCATCTCCCACATCACCAGGTCAGATTCGCGAGAGGTGCTTGATCATTGCAAAGCGGCGCGAACATTTTGCTGGCTGGCGCGAAAAGCCGACGCCGACGTGGCTGCGCGAATTCGAGCCTTGAATCTTCGGGGAATATATTTCCAGAAGGAATCGAAGCGCTTCTATCCCAAACGTGAACTGGCGGCTCAGATTCTTGGATACGTTGGGATGGATGACGGAGGTCTAAGCGGGATCGAACGGCAATACGAATCTTCGTTGCGGGGCAAGCCGGGCACCATGGTGATTTCGGTGGATGCTCATAAGAAATGGTTTGGAAGCGTAGAAAAGCAGCCCCAGGCAGGACAGAACGTAGTTCTGACGATCGACGAACAGATTCAGTACATCGCGGAACGGGAGCTCCAAGCTGCAATCGAGAAGACCCATGCGGAAGCGGGAACGGTCGTGGTAGAAAATCCGCACACGGGGGAAATTCTCGCGCTGGCAAATTGGCCCACGTTCAATCCGAACTTATCGAAAGAAATTACTCCTCAACGATTAAAAGATCATGCTGTCAGTGATGTTTATGAGCCCGGCTCGACTTTCAAATTGGTGACGCTGTCGGCGGCACTCGAAGAAAAAATTACGAGGCCCGATGAAGTATTTGATTGCCAGATGGGTTCCATCGTGGTCAATGGGATGCGAATCCACGACGACAAGCCGTGGGGCAACCTGACGGTCTCGGAAATTCTCGCCCACTCCAGCGAGGTCGGGGCGATCAAGATAGGCCTTCGTTTGGGCGATGACAGATTCTACAAATACATTCGGGGATTCGGTTTCGGACAGCAAACTGGAATTGAATTGCCAGGAGAAACTCGCGGATTGACGAAGCCTGTCTCCCGTTGGTCGAAAGTATCGATCGCCGCAATTTCCACCGGTCAAGAAATCGGAGTTTCGCCATTGCAACTGTCCGCGATGGTTTCTTCCATAGCGAATGACGGGGTCTGGATTGCTCCACGAGTTGTCGAAGCCACCATCGCGTCGGACAAGAATCCTGAGACGGTGGCATACCATCCTGCCGAGTCGCACCGGGTCATTTCTACTCTGACCGCCGCGCAGATGAAGCAAATGATGCAGGGCGTTGTTTTAGAAGGCACCGGCCGCAAAGCAATTCTTGAAGGATATTCCTCCGCGGGCAAGACGGGGACGGCGCAAAAGATCGATCCGGTGACTCATGCTTATTCGCGCACAAAATATATCGCGTCATTTGCGGGCTTCGCCCCGGTGAATAATCCAGCGCTGACGATTGCAGTAATTATCGATTCGCCAGTTGGACCGCATCATGGCGCCGATGTTTCCGCTCCGGTATTTCAGCGCATCGCGGAAGAAGTCTTGGAATATTGGCACACTCCCCACGACATAGAGTTGCCTCCAAACCGGCAAGTCCTGATAGCCGCACGACGCGTGAACGAGCAGGACCTGGAAGAAGGATCTCCTGATCGATTGGGAGAGCCGCTGGAAATGGCGGACAATCCGGAAAATGCTCTAACGGATGCACAAGCGGCTGCAGCGCGAAACACGTCTGGGCCTGCCAAATCTCCGGTGGTTCAGGCTGCTTTAAAGGAGCAGATGGAAAGCGATGCGAGTCAGCGGCAACCTTCTATTGGCGCATCGCCCGAGATTGCGCCGCCGAGCGTCCCTGCAAAATCCGGAACTGTCGTCTTGGATATGGAACAAGGAGGGATCGTGGTGCCATCGTTCGCGGGAAAAAGCGTTCGTGCGGCGATAGAGACAGCCGAAGAAACTGGATTGGATTTAGACGCAGTCGGCAGTGGCCTGGCTCGGGAGCAGGTTCCTCCAGCAGGCTCGCATGTCACCTCAGGATCACGGGTCGTGGTTAAGTTCGGGCGATGAGCGAGGAAAGCAAACTCTTGTGCTTAGTCTAGATAAGAACATGCACCCAGTACCTTCGGAGCTGATGGTTTCCAGGAACTCAGTGAGCGTTGCACTAGAATTGATGCAATGACATTCCTTGAGTTGCTGGAGGGAGCCGAAGTTCTATTTCAGAGCGGAAATCCCAATATTTCAGGACTGGAATATGACTCGCGCAAGGTGAAGCGCGGCGACGTCTTTTTCGCCATGCGCGGCGAGCTAAGTGACGGAAATAAATTCATCGACCGGGCGATTGCGGCTGGCGCAGTCGCTGTCGTTACTGATTCCGCAATAGAGAAACCGCGGGCGAATGTGGGATGGGCTCAAGTTCCTCATGGACGACGTGCTCTAGCGCGACTCAGCGCAAATTTCTATCATCGTCCCGCCGAGCGGCTCGCCATTACCGGCATTACTGGAACCAATGGAAAGAGCACCACGGCTTTTCTATTGGAATCGATTCTGAAAGCCGACGGACGAAGAAGCGCGTTGGTAGGCACGATTGAATATCACGTGAATGGCAAAGTTCTGGCAGCGCCTCACACCACTCCCGAGGCGCTGGAGTTGAATTCGATTTTCGCAGAGGCTGTGTCGCGGGGCACAAGCGAAGCGGTGATGGAAGTTTCTTCGCACGCCCTGGCCCAGCAACGGGTTTACGGAATTCCATTTGATACTGCGGTCTTCACCAATCTGACGCGTGATCATCTGGATTATCACCGCACCATGGATCAGTATTTTGCCGCTAAGCAAATTCTGTTTGAAGGATGCGGGACGGATGCCCCCCGGGCATCTGTGATCAATACTGACGATGCCCACGGACGGGAACTAGCCGACATCAGTAAAAGTCGCGGCTCCGAAGTGCTTACCTATGGATTTGGGGCGGGCGACTTCCACGCTAGAGAATGCGGAAATTACTTTAAGCGGAACACGCTTCGATTTGATTACACCAGGAGAAAAACTTCCTTTGTTCACCCCGCTGATCGGGAAAGTAAACGTCTACAACGTTATTGCCGCAGCAGCCGCGGGGTATTCTCGTTCCGTCGGGCTCGACTCGATTTCGCGAGGGGTCGCCAATTTGAAGTCCGTGCCCGGGCGTTTCGAGCGAGTGGATTGCCATCAGCCATTCACCGTGGTGGTGGATTATGCCCACACGGACGACGCACTCCGTAATCTGACGTCATTGGCTCGAGAATTGGTAGAACAGAAGGGGAGAGTGATTACGGTGTTTGGTTGTGGCGGAGACCGTGACCGGAGCAAGCGTCCACTCATGGGAGAAGCCGCGGGGGAGAACAGTGATTTGGTAGTGTTGACCTCGGATAATCCGCGAAATGAAGACCCTCTCGCCATCATGAATGACGCGGTCGTCGGCCTGCAACGCTGCGGAGCCAATTACAAGATGGAACCAGACCGCGAGCGCGCCATCGCGATGGCGATACAGAATGCGGAGCCCGGGGACATAGTGTTGATAGCGGGGAAGGGTCACGAAAAAAAGCAAGTTTCAAAAGATGGGGTGATCCCGTTCGATGATGTAGAAATCGCGCGCCAAGAACTTCGCAACGCGGGTTATGCATGTGATCCAAGCGCAAGCAGTGTGAATAACTCATGAAGCTGAGCTTGTCCCGCATCTCGGAAATCGTTTCGTCGTCCGTCCCATGCGAAGGCATGGCCATTGCTCAGGGATATTCCATTGACTCGAGAACGATCCGCCAGGGCGAATTATTTTTCGCGGTAAAGGGGGAACGCTTCGACGGCCACGATTTTGTAGAGCAGGCTCTGGCGAATGGGGCTGTGGCTGCGGTCGTAAATAAAGATCAGACATCAAGGTATCGCGATCATGTGCTGGCGGTTGAAGACACGTTACTGGCCTTGCAGAAGTTGGCCGCAGAGACTCGCAGGTTATGGGGAAAACCTCTGGTCGGAGTGACGGGTTCGACCGGAAAAACCACAACGAAGGAAGCGATCGCGCACGTGCTTTCGCAACAGTTCCATGTGCTCAAGTCTGAAGGAAACTTAAACAATCACTTCGGTCTGCCGCTGATGTTGATGAGGCTCGAAGCGGAGCACGAGATCGCTGTTGTGGAAATGGGAATGTCGCATGCGGGAGAAATTTCGGCGTTGGCAAAGATCGCACAGCCTAACATCGGAGTCGTAACCAACGTTGCGCCGGTCCATCTGGAATTCTTCAATTCGGTTGCCGAAATTGCTCACGCCAAACGTGAACTGATTGAATCGCTGCCATCAGATGGGACGGCCGTCCTAAACGGAGATGATGAATACGTCTCGCAGTTTGGAGAGAAGTTTGCGGGGAAAACTGTCCGCTATGGTTTCCATTTATCGGCGCAGGTGCGGGCCGAGAATATTGAAGTGTTAGGAGCAAACGGATCGACCTTCGACATCATTGCCGGCGGGCACAGAGAAAAAGCTGAACTGCCGTTAATCGGAGTTCATAACATCCAAAATTCTCTGGCTGCGGTTGCAGTCGCGTTACAAATGGGAATGAGTCTCAAAGCAGCGGTTTCGTCGTTGAGCACTCTCAGTGCCCCTGACAAACGCGGACAGGTCATTCAACTGGGCAACATTACAGTCATCAACGATTGTTACAATTCGAATCCGAAGGCGCTGGCTGCGATGGTAGACGCGCTGGTTACAATGCCGGCCAAGAGGCGCATTGTGATCGCCGGAGAGATGCTCGAACTTGGGCCTGAGGCCGAGGAGTTGCATCGCGAAAGCGCCCGACATATTGCTGACAGAAAGATCGATGCGTTGGTTGGGGTGCGTGGGTTAGCGGAATCAATGGTCGGCGCCGCTTTACAGGCTGGGGTCGCGGCAAAGTTCGTGAACACTCCTGAGGAAGCCGGCGAGTGGCTGGCCGCCGAAGCGCGTGACGGAGATGTGGTATTGCTCAAGGCCTCGCGGGGCGTGAAACTTGAACGTGCCCTGGAAGTGTGGATGGCGCGTAGTGAGGCGCTTGCCAGTCATAAATAAAGGAAGCCCGCACGGAGGCTCATTGCTTTATTGGCTGCTTTATCTCAAACTTTTTCATTATTTTCCGCCGTTCCGTATTTTTCGTTATCTGACTTTTCGCACTGCGTTTGCAAGTCTCACTGCTCTTTTTACCGGATTGATTGTTGGTCCGCTGGTAATTAACCGCCTTCGCGAATTTCAAATCAGCCAATACATCCGCGAGGAAGGTCCCAAGGGTCATCAGAAAAAAGCGGGCACGCCCACGATGGGCGGTCTTCTCATCGTGATTTCCATTGTGATCCCAACGCTGCTTTGGGCGGACCTCAGTAACCGGTTTGTGTGGATAGCAGTGCTCGCAACCTGCGCTTTCGGAGCTATTGGATTTGCGGACGACTACACGAAGGTGGTGAATCGTAGAAACCTGGGATTAACGGCGAAAGCAAAACTTGGATTGCAAATTCTGACCAGTGTACTGATTGCGATCGCGCTTATCGCCATGGAGAACGCGGGAATTTATTCGACCCGGTTGCAGGTTCCTTTTTTTAAGCAATTTCAACCCGATCTGGTTGTCGATAAACTGCTGCAGCATCCTAATCTGTGGCCGCTGGCTTTTCTTCCTTTTATTGCGTTCGTGGTCTTCCTGATTGTCGCGTCGAGTAATGCCGTGAATCTCACAGATGGTCTGGACGGCCTCGCGATTGGGTGTACCGTGATCGCTGCTGGAGCGCTTGCTGTACTTACTTATGTGAGCGGGCACGCAACTTTCTCTACCTATCTTGAATTGCAACGCATGCCGCAGGTGGGTGAGCTCACAATATTTTGTGGCGCCATGGTCGGAGCATCTATTGGATTCCTTTGGTACAACGCGCATCCCGCCGAAGTTTTTATGGGAGACGTTGGCTCGCTGGCGTTGGGGGGCGCGATCGGCACAATCGCGGTAATGATCAAGCAGGAATTGCTGCTGCCATTTATCGGCGGAGTTTTCGTGATTGAGGCGCTGTCGGTGATTCTTCAGGTCGGGTCTTACAAGCTTCGGAAAAAACGCATTTTCAAAATGGCCCCGATTCATCATCACTTCGAGTTGCTCGGGTGGTCGGAGTCGAAGATCATTGTGCGTTTCTGGATTGCTTCTCTAATATTTGCATTGTTCGCGTTAACCACCCTAAAACTAAGATAGTTGGCCGTTCCCGGATGTGCGCTCGAATCAGCTCGGCGGTAAAGTGTTGCGGATGGATCTCAAAGGCAAACGCGTATTGGTTGTCGGTCTCGGAAAGTCTGGGACTGCGTCTGCACTGTTTCTCAAATCACGCGGCGCTCATGTCACGGTGTCCGACAATAAGCCGAAGCAACAACTTGCGGATGAAATCCCCCGCTTGCTGGATCAAGGAATTGCTGTCGAAACTGGTGGGCATGGAGAGCGCACATTTCAAGACCAGGATCTGATTGTGGTCAGTCCGGGAGTACCGTCCGACGCTTCGATTTTGCAACAAGCCAGAGTGCGCGGGGAAGTAGTGATTGGCGAGATCGAGCTCGCGGCTCGATTTTTCCCAGGACGCATAATTGCAATTACCGGATCAAATGGCAAGACAACCACGACGGCTCTCACCGGCACAATAGTGGCGGCTGGGGGATTCCATACATTAGTCGGCGGCAATATCGGAGTTCCCGCAATTTCGTTGGTCGATGCCGCGAATCCCGAAACAATTGCAGTGCTTGAAGTGTCAAGTTTTCAGCTGGAGACGATCGAGAGTTACAGACCTCACATCGCCGTGGTTTTGAATGTGACTCCGGATCATTTGGACCGTCATCATTCGTTTGAAGCTTACGTTGCGGCAAAAGCGCGCATTTTCGAGAACCAAGAGTCTGATGATTTTGCAGTCTTGAACGCGGATGATCCAACGTGCGTTCAGATGGCCAAGGGCGTCGCATCTCAGGTGTTCTGGTTCAGCCGAAAAGCGGAAATGGACAGGGGCGCCTGCCTTCGCAATGGATCAATCGTGTTCCGAGATGGAAGTCGTGAGCAGCAGGTTGTGCCGGTTAGTGAGATATCACTGAAGGGCTCCCACAATGTCGAAAATGTTCTTGCGGCGGTGTGCGCGGGAATGTTGATGGGCTGCCGTCCCGAACAAATTCGCAGACGGTCCGTACGAGCGTTTAAGGCTGTAGAGCATCGATTGGAGTACGTTGCGACAATTCGGGGAGTCGATTACTACAATGATTCAAAGGCCACGAACGTTGACGCCACCATTAAGGCTATCGAATCGTTCCCGGGGAACATCCATTTGATTCTTGGCGGCAAGGATAAAGATAGCGACTACTCGGTTTTGCGCGACTTGATACGTGAGCGGGTTAGGAGGGTTTACACCATTGGGGCGGCGGCCGAGAAAATAAAATCCCAAATCGGGGATGCGGCTGAGGTCCTGAATTCCGGCACTACTCGATGTTGCTGTCAACCAGGCGAGCGCGAGTGCTTCGGCGGGAGATGTGGTCCTGTTGGCTCCGGCCTGCGCGAGTTTCGACCAATTCAAGAATTACGAGCATCGCGGCCAACTTTTAAAGAGTGCGTCCGGGCTTTAACGGTTCACTAGTTTGGCGCGAGTTCGCGGCAACTGGTCATCCGCACCAAGACAATTAACACTCCACAAGTAAGATCGATATTCTTTCGCTTGGCCCCGTGTTGAAATAAACATCTTCCCGTGGCGAAACGTGTCAGTGTCGATGGATGGCTGTTTACTGTAACCCTGCTTCTGGTTTTTGTAGGGCTGGTAATGGTATTCAGCGCCTCAGCTGTGATGGCGAAGGAGCGGTACGGCTCCGCGTACTTTTTTCTCTCGCGTCAAATCGGATGGGCGGTTGCTGGAATTCTCGCCATGGTGGTCGCCATGAAGGTGGACTATCGCCGCTATAAGCATCCCGCAGTAGTGTTTTCACTCCTGGGCATTACGACTCTAATGCTCATCTCGGTATTTTTTCTTGACCGGTCGCATCACACCCATCGCTGGATCCATTTCGCAAGATTTTCTTTTCAGCCTTCTGAAATGGCCAAACCCGCGCTGATCCTTTTTCTTGCTTATTTCCTTGAGAGCCGTACCAAGGCAATGAGGGATTGGCGGAATACTTTATTGCCAGCGATTGTTCCGACTGTGGTCTTTCTTGGGCTGATTGTATTTCAACCCGATCTCGGGACTGCGATCGCATGCGCCGCGATTAGCGCGTCTATTTTGTTCATTGCGGGCATGGACATGCGTTATCTGGGGTATGCCGCGGCGGCTTCGGTACTGCCACTGTACTTCCTGATTTTTCATGTGGCGTACCGCAGGAACCGGATTCTCGCTTTCCTCAACCCATATTCCGATCCCCAGGGGCGGGGCTTCCATATTATTCAATCGCTGATCGCGGTGAGCACCGGCGGAATTACAGGGACGGGGCTCATGGAAGGAAAACAGAAATTGTTTTACTTGCCCGAGCCACACACGGATTTTATTTTTGCGGTGACGGCGGAAGAGCTGGGCTTAGTTGGAGCTTTAATCATCGTCGCTCTGTTCTCAATATTTCTCTGGCGGGGCATTCATACCGCCCTTCATACTCAGGACATGTTCGGACGGTTCCTCGCGATCGGGATCACGAGCATGGTGGTGCTGCAGGCCTTCATAAACATCAGCGTTGTATTGGGCTTGATGCCAACCAAGGGAATCCCGCTTCCGTTTGTCTCTTATGGCGGATCGTCTTTATTTATTACCCTGGCCTGCGTTGGAGTTTTGCTTAACGTGACCAAGCAAACCGGGTAAGTTATAGTCACCGCATGCGCGCGATCATAGCCGGAGGGGGCACCGGAGGGCATGTAATCCCCGGGTTGGCCATCGCTCAGGAACTTCAAAAAACTTACAAAGCGGAAGTTCTATTCATCGGGACAGCGCGCGGAATTGAAAATCGGCTGGTACCCGCTGCGGGATTTCCATTGCGACTCGTGAAGGTAGGGGCGTTAAAGAACGTCACCTTAGCTACGCGCGCGAAGACGATGTTTGACCTGCCGCGAGCGGTGCGGCAATCACTCCGGATATTTTCGGAATTTCACCCTGACGTGGTTATCGGAGTTGGGGGATATGCTTCCGGCCCGGCAATGCTGGCGGCTATATTGAAACGCATTCCGACGCTCGCCTTTGAACCCAACGTGGTTCCCGGTTTTGCCAATCGGATGGTTGCGCGGTTTGTTACAGCCGCGGCCGTTCACTTCGGAGAAACTGCGAAATATTTTCGACATTGCAGAGTCACGGGAGTGCCAGTGCGGCAGGCATTCTTTGATGTTCCCGATAAGAACCCCGACGGGTTCCGACGATGTTAGTTTTCGGTGGAAGTCAGGGGGCTCATGCCATCAATCGCGTGGTAGTTGACTCGGCAGCAGGGCTTTGTGAAAAGATACCGCGTCTTCACATCATTCATCAGACAGGCGAGCGTGATTTTGCTGAAGTCCAAGCGTCATATGCCAAACAGGGACTCAGTGGGATAGAAGTGCATGCGTTTATTGATGATATGCCCACGCTTTTTCAAGCGTGCTGACCTGCTACTTTGTCGCTCCGGGGCGAGTACCGTCGCCGAAGTAACTGCTTCGGGACGGGCGGCAGTTTTTATACCTTTTCCGCGGGCGGCCGATGACCATCAGAAGCGCAATGCGGAAGCGTTGGAACGGGCGGGGGCGGCGATCATGATCGAAGAGTCCAAGCTAACGCCGGAAACGTTAACCGAGACCGTCTCGTCTTTATTAGCTGATCCGGAACGATTATCGAAAATGAAAAGAGCGTCTCGAGGTCTTGCTCATCCCGACGCAGCTCGCGATATTGCGGAAATGGCGGCGGCACTCGCGACCAAGACTCAGTCGTAAAGCGAGGAACTCCGTCCGGATACTAAAGCAGGTATCAATCTGAGTACAATTGCTGCGAGGACTTCCTTAAGCGCCCGAAGAAATAGACCCACCCAATGTTTGCCAAAGTTCAGAAAATACATTTTGTAGGCATCGGCGGAATCGGCATGAGCGGCATTGCCGAGGTGCTGCTGAATCTTGGCTATCAGGTTTCCGGATCAGATTTAAAAGCCAGTTCCGTAACCGAGCGTCTCGCTAAATTGGGCGCTGTCATCTTCGAAGGGCATCGCGCGGAGAACATTACCGGCGCCGAAGTTGTAGTGGCTAGCTCCGCCATTTCGCCGTCGAATCCTGAGCTTGCTGAAGCTCAGAAACTCCACGTCCCTGTCATTCAGCGCGCCGAAATGCTGGCTGAATTGATGCGGCTGAAATACGGCATCGCGGTGGCTGGGTCACACGGCAAGACGACGACGACATCCATGGTTGCCGCCGTTTTGGCTGCGGGAGGTCTCGATCCCACGGTGATTGTCGGTGGGAGAGTAGACGCAATGGGATCGAACGCGCGTCTCGGCAGCTCTCAATATATGGTTGCCGAGGCGGATGAAAGCGACCGCTCTTTTCTGAAATTGTCTCCCATTCTTGCGGTCGTAACTAACATTGATCGCGAGCACATGGATTGTTATCGCAATATGGCAGACGTGAAGAGGGCTTTTCTGGCCTTCATGGATCGCGTGCCGTTTTACGGACTTGTAGTCGCATGCAACGATGACCCTGTGCTGCACCGCGTGCTTTCGGAAGTTCGCCGTCGCGTTGTGACTTATGGATTGAAACGGAGTTCGGATTTTCGAGTGAGGATTTTGGATGGGATCGCAAATGAAAATGCCGATTATCCTATCAGCCGTTTTAGCGTCGAGTACCGGAATAAGTTGCTCGGCGAGTTTCTGCTGCGAACTCCGGGGCTGCATAACATTTTGAACGCTACTGCGGCCATAGCAGTGGGAGTTGGTCTTGAGATTGAGACCAAACAGATTAGAGCCGCTCTCGAGGAGTTCCGTGGAGTTGACCGGCGCTTCCACTTACGCGGGAAGGCGGGCGGAATCACTGTGTTAGATGATTACGGTCATCATCCCACTGAGATTCGTGCGACGCTTTCCGCGGCTCGACAATGCAAATTCGCCAAAATCCACGTTATTTTCCAGCCGCACCGCTACAGTAGAACCAAAGACCTGATGGAAGAGTTTGCGGCTTCATTCGATGATGCCGACTCACTTCGCGTCTTGGATATCTATGCGGCAAGCGAGCAGCCTATTGAAGGGGTTACCGGCGAGAGCCTTACTATCCGCATACGCGACAAAGGCAGCCGTGATGCACAATATGCGAATTCGTTTGCCGCAGCTATTGATTCCGTCGCTGCTGTGGCCGCAAGTGGAGACATGATCATTACCCTAGGGGCGGGCAACGTTTCGCAGTTAGGTCCGCTGATTTTGGAGAAGCTCCGAGAGCGGGATATTCCGACCGGCGAATTTGTTTCTTCGAAGCCCTCTGGCTGAATCAAATTGTTGACTGCATTCTCGCCGGGGATTGATCTATTATAAACGGCGCTGCCACGCCGAAAAGCAGTCTCGACGTTGGCTCAATTCCAAATTCTTTACTTGAAAGGGGGCACTATGAAAACGAAAATAGGCAGCATCGTTGCGGTAGTAGCGGTGATGTTGGCATTGACTCCGACTTCGCCCGCGTTTGAAAGACACTACGAGATTCACCGGGCGCTCGAAGCATTGCGCAGCGCGCGAGGCCACTTGCAGGAGGCGAGGCACGATTTCGGAGGTCACAAAGCCGAAGCTATTCGTGCTACCGACGAAGCCATTCACCAGCTGGAAATCTGCGAAAGGTACGAGAATAGGTAATTTGTGAGGCAGCGTGCTGAATAGTCAGCGCGCTGTCTCTTATCCTGTGTTGTGAAGACCAGCAGCAATCCCATTAATTGTTGCGGCGAGCGCGTAATTTAATTCTTCGGAGCCGGTTCCGGCCCGTTTTCTTTTCAAGAGTTCGACTTGGATTAAACTCATCGGATCCACATAAGGGTTTCGCAGGCGAATTGAGCGTGAGAGGACGACATTTCGTTCCAAAATTTCTTGCTCGCCGGTGATGGACAAAATAGCCCGCCGTGTCCGTTCAAACTCTTCCACCAGCGTCGTCCATACTCTTTCCCTGAGCGCTACGTCGGTGACGAGCTCGGCGTACATCCGGGCAATGGTCAGGTCCGCTTTCGCCATTGCGAGTTCGACGTTTCGAATCAAATCCGAAAAGAGAGGAAATTCTTTCATCATCTTCGTTAAAAGTTTTTGTTGTTCCGGACCTTTGGCTGAGAAACGCTCCAAAGCATAACCAACCCCGAACCATGCTGGGAGCGCGTGACGGCTTTGCATCCAGCCAAAAACCCAGGGGATTGCACGCAAATCTTCAAGCCGCCGCGTCTGCGATCGACGGGACGGCCGAGAACCGATTCGCGCATGCTCCAATTCATTCACCGGAGTGGCTTGTTCGAAGTAAGTAAGGACATCCGGATTTTCCGCGACATTTTTGCGATAAAAGCCGTAAGCATCGAGCGACATCTCTTCCATCGCCGCTGTCCACTGAGCGTCACTTCCGGGCTTTGGGCCATTGGGACGGGTAAGCGCTTCGAGGCATGCGGCGATCATGATTTCCAAATTCCATTCCGCAAGAACCGGGTCGGCATATTTCCAGTTGAGCACCTCACCTTGTTCAGTGACGCGAAGCTCGCCAGAGAAATCTCCGACTGGTTGGGCCAGGATTGCGGCGTGCGTTGGGCCGCCACCGCGACCGACGGTTCCACCTCGCCCATGAAATAGCCGCAACTTCACATTATGTTTCGCAGCGGCGCGGTGCAGTTGATGATGCGCCTTGTACAACTCCCAAAGGCTGGTCAACATTCCGCCATCTTTATTGGAATCGGAGTAGCCGAGCATCACTTCCTGCCAGCGTCCCCAGGAATCGAGCAGTGTGTTGTAGCCGGGATCACTCCACACCTGGGAAATAATTTCTGAAGAGGATCGCAATGACTGGATAGATTCAAATAATGGAACTGGCATCAATCCCGGATCGTCTCCTGCAGCTGTGAGAGGAACGTTATAAGCCGATGCCAACTTTAAAACCGCGAACACATCCTCGGGGGATTCCACGCCGCTGATGACGAAATTGCGTATCGCGGTTGCAGGGAAAATCTTTTTCATTTCGGAGATGCTGTGGAAGGTCGCTTCCAGCTCGCCATCAGCGGATTTGCCGGATGAAATCTGCTGCAAGGCTTCGGCATTTACCCGTGCGTGTTGTCGAATGTCCAGTGCGGAAAGTTCAAAACCGAAGGTGCGGACTTTCCTAAGCAAGGGATCGAAAATTAATTCAGCAAGCCTGTCTCCGCAATTGTTCTCGAGGCTGTCGCGCAGAATTTGCAGATCGAGTTCAAATTCCTGCTTGTTTGCATAACCATGATTCGAGTTCGCATGTTCTGGACGGTTATCGCGGGCTTGGGTCAAACGAATGACCATAAAATTCATAAAGCGGCGATATAACTCGGTTTCTGAAATGCGGGCGAGACGAGAATGATCACTTCCCATGCGCGAGGCATATTCGGCAAGCTGGGAGCGCAGTTTGTCGGAAACAGAAACCTGTCTCGATGAAGAGCTTGCCTGCTCAATGGCCCCCTGAATTGTGGAGATATAGTGACTTAGAATTACCCAGCGCGCCCTTTGCAGGGCTTCTTTGGTCGATTCCGCGGTAACAAAAGGATTACCGTCGCGATCACCGCCGATCCAGGAGCCGAAGGAAAGAACGCCCGGCAGGTCGTCATCCTTTAAATCAAGACCGTAAATGTCGCGAAAGGAATCCGCGATTTCCCCGTAGAGTCGAGGTAATGAATCGAAAATCGACATTGGGTAATAATCCAATCCCATGCGAATTTCGTCGGAGACCAATGGTTTTTCAATGCGAACTTCATCGGTCTGCCAGAGGCTCATGATTTCGGCCAGGATTGAATTCTCGCCGCTCCGCGCATCCGCCGCCGACAGTGGCAGATGATCGAGATCCTCGAGATGGTGAGCGATCCGCCTCCGCTTAAACAGAACGGTGCGTCTTGCGACTTCAGTGGGATGGGCTGTAAAAACCGGCACGACCTTCACTTGGCTGAGGGCGGCCATCGCGTCGTCAGCGGACATTCCCGCGTTGCGCATTCGAAGCAGAGTTCCTCGAAATGAACCAGCAAGCGGAGGCTGGCCGGTATGAAGCTTTGCGGCGCGACGCCGTCTCTTGCGATGATTGGTTTCCGCAAGGTTTGTCAGTTCAAAATAAATCGCAAACGCTTTTGTAACCAGGTAGGCATCTGCAATTTTCAATCCTTCGACCAGGTGGCGAGCTTCCGCCATGTGAGGATTTTCAAAACTTTCGTTGAGAGGCTTACCGGTTGAAGATTCGCGGTAAGTTATTAGAAGACGCCGCAGTGTCTCGACAGTCTGAAAGAGTTGTTGGCCGGCCTGCTCGACGATAACTCGTCCTAACAAAATTCCGAGAGAGCGGACGTCTCGCCGCAAGGGCGTTTCCTTCGACCGGTCGTCGGTACCGGCCGTCAGTTCAAGTAAACGGGCGGGTTGATCGTCGGTTCCCCAGAGGGGCGCATCAGCCATAGGTAGGGACATAGTAAATGGAGTCGCACTGGATTCGGGAAATTCTGGTTCGACATCGAATTATAAATTCGCCACAGCTTCTAGAATATCCAATGGCTCGGGTCGCTCGGTGTAATCGGCATTTATCGATGCGTATCGAACAATTCCGGCTTGGTCGATCAGGTAGGTCGCGGGAATCGGAAGTTTCCAAGCGGCGTCGCTATCAATATCGCCACCATTAATAAATGGGAGATTAATGAATGCGCGCCGATAAATAGACTGCTGATAATCGGGGACCGTGTAGGCCAGTCCGAATTCACAGGCAACTTTATTCGCGACATCGCTCAGAAGAGAAAATGCGAGTTTGTGTTGGTCGGCCATGAAGAAAGACTGCTGGACGGTTTGAGGAGAAATTGCTATTAACGTCGCACCTGCGCGGGTGATTTCCGGGATGATGCTATTCATCGCCTCCAACTGCCCCACACAAAAGGGACACCAGCGTCCGCGAAAGAAGCAGATTATGAGTGGACCGTTGTTCAGCAGATTGCTGGAGGAAACGATTGTGCCGTTATGATCGCGAAGCTCGAATTCGGGAGCATGGTTGCCCACAGAAACCGCCGCGGTCGAGCAGGCCGTTGTCGATAATCTCCGCGATTGCGCGGGTGTGAATGGCTTGAACATCGGGAGGCAGGTACTTGTTGATGAGTTGTTTGCGTTCTGCAAACTGCTCTCGTAGTGATCGGCGGTCAACTTCGGTTGCGGATTCCTGGAGGGAGCGCCATTTCATAAAACCCTGCTCTTAATAACATCTCGGGGCGTAAGGATGGCAGCGCTCACATTCCGGGAAGTTTCATGCCGGCAAGCCTGCGGGCGAAACTGGCTTTGCCCATTTGCTTAAACATTTTTCGCATCTGCGCGTATTGCCGCAACAGATTGTTGACTTCCTGCACGCTGGTTCCGGATCCACGGGCTATCCGTTTGCGGCGGCTTCCATTCATGACTTCGTGGTGCATGCGTTCGTGGACGGTCATTGAATTGATGATGGCCTCGACGCGATTAATTTGTTTTTCGTCCACTTTGTCGGCGGCTTTCTGTAATCCCGCAAATGGACCTACGCTTGGCAACATTCCCATGATGCTTTGAAGCGATCCCATCTTCCTGACTTGCCGGAGTTGGTCGCGAAAATCTTCCAGAGAGAAGCCGTCGCCGGCCATTGCGCGGGACGCCATCTCCTGGGCCTTCTTTTTGTCGACATTCTGTTCCGCCTTTTCGATCAGGGAAAGAAGGTCGCCCATCCCCAGGATGCGCGAAACGATTCGGTCGGGATGAAATGGCTCCAGCGCGTCATACTTTTCGCCGACTCCGATGAACTTGATCGGTTGGCCGGTAACTTGCCGGATGGAGAGGGCAGCACCGCCGCGGGCGTCGCCATCCATTTTTGTAAGAACGACTCCGGTGAGAGAAAGCTTCTTATGAAATTCTTCGGCGGAGCGAACGGCGTCCTGGCCGGTCATGGCGTCGGCGACGAACAGGATTTCCTGCGGATTCAGAAGTCGCTTCAAGAGCCTGCATTTCGTCCATCAGTTGGTCGTCGATGTGGAGGCGGCCAGCGGTGTCTACGATCAGGACATCGCAGCCGGAATTGATGGCCTCTTTGCGGGCCTCCTTAGCCAGACGCTCGACGGTCGCTGAATTTAACTCGCCAACTTCTCCCTCATAAATATTGGCCTTGATCGCTTGGGCCACGACTTTTAACTGTTCACGGGCGGCGGGACGATAAATGTCCACCGAAACCAGCAGAGGACGATGGCCTCCATTTTTAAACCAGTTCGCCAACTTGCCCGAAGTCGTCGTCTTTCCGGACCCCTGAAGGCCCGCCATCAGAATGACGGTTGGAGGTTGCGAGGCAAATTTGACACGGGCCGTGTCCTGACCCAAGGTTTCGATCAATTCGTCACGCAGAATCTTTATGACTTGCTCGCCGGGAGAGAGGGCAGTGGCAACTTGCTGGCCTACGGCTTTCTCCTGAATGTGATCGATTAATTGTTTTACGACTTTGAAATTGACATCAGCCTCAAGCAAGGCGAGACGGATCTCGCGAAGAGCTTCCTGAATATTTTCGTCGTTGAGGACGGCTTGGCCGCGCAGAGTCTTGAATGCGCGCTGTAATTTTTCTGAAAGATTCTCAAACATAGGCAGGATTTATTTTAACAGCCGGGCCACTTCCGCCTGCGAAGAGCTATTTGGCAAAAATTTCTTTTGCGGCGATTACGGTATTTGCGTGGATTGTTACTGTGTCTTCGACTCGTCGCGCATACCCTCCGGCATAGGTCACCATGATGGGAATGTTGCGCGTTTTCGCCACCTGAAACACTAACTGATCGCGTCGCTTGAGTCCTTCGATGGAGAGAGACAATCCCCCTAACTGGTCTTCGCGATAAGGATCAGCGCCGGCGATGTAACAAATCAGGTCAGGGGCAAATTGACGCAGTCCAGAGCTGACGGCGTTATCGAGCCACGAGAGATATTCGTCGTCGCCAATTCGGTCGGGAAGGTTTACGTCGATCGAGGAGGGAGGCTTTATGGCGGGATAGATGCTTTGCTGGTGCAGCGAAATCGTAAAGACGTCGCCGGTCACATTTGTCCGGTTGGATACTGAAGTTTTCAAGACTGCGAGCGATCGTGAGGGCAGCGAACTTGCCGCGGAGTGCTTGCTTCCGAAAATTGCTGCGGTACCATTTCCATGGTGAACGTCGCAGTCCACTGTCATCGCTGTACGAATCTTGTGATCTCGCTGCATCCGTCGAATGGCCACGGCAACATCATGAATCATGCAAAATCCTTCCCCATGATCGGGGAAGGCGTGATGAAATCCGCCGCCAATGCTGACCGAAACTGAATCTCGCAACGCATTTTCGGCGGCGAGAATAGATCCGCCTGCGGCCAGCCAAAAAGCTTTTACCAGTTCGGGGGAAAATGGAATCTCCAACTCCATTTCTTCTCGCGCGGAGAGCGTGCCCGTCTTCAACTTCCTTACGTAATCTGCGGTGTGTACCAGCAGAATGTCTTCATCGGTTGCAAGTTCCGGAGTTATAAAGTCCGAGGCCTCGGCCACTCCGGTTTCAACCAAACGGTCGCGGACGAGGCGATATTTTTCGGCAGGAAAAACATGGGTTCCAATCGGAAGGTAGTAGTCGTCACTATAAATCAATTTAAAAGGAAGCATTGGTCAGTGTGACCCCCCGGAAATTAAGACTGAGGCACATACTGTACTTATCCTTATCTTCTCCAGTTCGCACCTGTCATCTGTGGGGTGTCGGCCGCTACTTAATCGGAACTTCTTCGTATTGTCGAACACGGAGCTAATCAACTTTAATGGGTACGCTTCACAGAGGACAATATGCACAAGCATGAAGTTGCGAAACCTGAGATGCAAGGAACATTGAAACAGAATTTTGAAACGGCGCTGGGCGAACTCCGAGAGGAACAAACGCCGGAGAAAATCGCGCGGAAGAGGCCAATAGTGTCGAGAACACGTCGTTTTGCTGATGGCAAGGCGCAGGCTGTGGCTTTGGCAGCGGGTGCTTTAGCGACATTGTGGGGAGTCTAGGTCCGAAGGGGCGCCTTGCGTCTGATTTCCTGAATTGGTTCTGAACCCGTTTAACCACCCCGACACGCCGGATTAAGATGGCCCTCCAGTGTAAAGTTTTGTAAACTCTTCCTCACGCTTTAGGAGGATTCATGCGGAAGTTTCTGCTCCCATCTCTTTTTGTTCTTTTCCTGACCTGCGCGGTTTACGGACAGGACCAGGTCCAGATCATTCATGCCGACTACGGCGCCGACGGCGCTTGGGTTGACGTTACTGCCCAAGTCCAGTCACTGGTGCACGGAGAAGGATTAAACTTTCGCGTCGACCAAGACAACTTAAGGACTGATCCCGCGCCACATCGCAAGAAGACGTTGCGCCTGCAGGTGAGGAATTCGCGCGGCCAGGTACAAACCCTGATGTATCGCGAGAAGACCGTAGTCCGGCTTTACGTGGCGCGCGACTACATTTCGCCGGTTTACGGCACACCTCCTCCGGGGAGCCCCGGCCCAAGAAATTCCTATGGACAAGAAAACCAGCGTGGACTGGAAATTACACGCGCGGAATACGGTGCTGGTCCTCGTGTGAGGGATGTAACCGGCCGTCTCGCCAGCATGGTTCGCGGGGACCATTTGAGCGTGCGGGTTTCGAACGATAGCATGGGCGGCGATCCCGCCGAAGACCGCCGCAAAACTCTTACGGTTTGGTACATCTATAACGGGCGGGCAGGTCAAGCCATTGCGAATGAACAAGAAGTCATTGATTTACCAGGCCCGGCAGATTCACATTTCTATTATCAGAGTCATCTTCGGATAATGCGCGCCCAATACGGCGCCGATTACCGCTTCGTCGATGTTACCGATCAACTTAACTCACAGATAGAGAGAGACAGCTTAAATCTGCGGGTAACGAACGAGGCCATGGGCGGCGACCCTGCGCCCGGGGAACGAAAGGTGCTCACCGTTTTCTACGTCTTCAACGGACGTAGTGGTCGAGTTTTCGCAAATGAGAACGAAAATGTGACGCTCCCCGCCGCAGCAGAAAATGTGCGGGATGACGACGACTCGTACTATCACCGATATTGGGGCTCAGGCTCTTACGGTGAACTGCGAATTTTGCACGCGACATGGGGAGAGCGAGACCGCCAAGACGACGTTACAAGCCGTCTCGCAGCTTTCTTGCATGGAAACCATCTGGAGATGCCGGTTACAAATGATGCAATGGGCGGCGACCCTGCGCACGGCTCGATCAAATATCTTCGAGTCATTTACCTCTGGCACGGTTTGCGGTACGAAGTAAATGTTCCGGAAGGACAGGTTTTGAATATTCCCTAGGACGCCCTGAGAAATGACGGCTTGACTTAAGAATGCTGTCAAAGTGTCGCGTGGCAACAAGACAGTTTTCTAGGGAGAGGTTCATCAAGGAGTGCTATTTGCCTTAGCTAGAACTATTGGTTGGTAAAAGCCGCTCTTGGCTGTCAAAATCCAGCGGCAGTCGACGAACCCTGCCGCTTGGAGAATGCGAGTGAGTTCTGCCCGCAGAATGACACGATAGTTCGAGACGTAATGTTGAGTCTCCCAACCGCCTTGGACTTCCCGGGTTATAAAAAGATGGAAGGTATATCGACGCTCATCGCTCCAATCCCACACTTGATGAACGATGCGTCGACTACCTTGGTCTGAATAGAAAGCCGGGCCCTGCACCCGTGGCCTTTCCTGAACTAAGCTGTCGTAGTCTCTAATGCTGCCCATAAATGTCGCACCGGCCCGCAGTTTTTGCCGAATCTGTATTGCCGCCTGAACCAACTGTTCATCACTCTCGAGGTGCGGAAGGGCGTTGTCCATGCACATGACAGCGTCAAAATCACTGTCCGGGATTTCACTCAGATCCAGCATGTCCGCAACGAACACATGAACATTTAAACCCCTCTTTGAAGCTTCGACACGGGTCCGTTCAACTGACTCAGGGCTCAGGTCACAGGCGGCAACTGTGAATCCAAGACTGGCCAAGCCTAGCGTTTGTGTTCCAATTCCGCAGGCGCAGTCTAGAATCCGTACGGCGGTTGGCGCGCCGCACTCGCACTCGAGGATTGGCCCGAGCGCCGCAGCTTGGCGTTTCATGGAAGCGTCCCAATCCTCGAAGATGAGGTGATAATTGCCGGCGAGTCGGTCGTAGAAATGTTTAACCCCTTCGCCCATGTAACATTGTAGCGATTTCTGGAAACTGCAGGTGAGGGTTAGTGTCTCCTTTCGCTAACTGTTCGAGCCGGGTGTTTGCGCAAACTGTTACGGTGGTGACAGAGTCCTTCTCTTTACGTTCGGGCGCCATCACTTCGGCGGCGAGTCCTGGCGTGAATTCAGGACTCTCGATGTAGTCGATGAGCGAATTAAGTAATACCGTGGCGTATGGATCTGAGCCGAACGATTCGAAGTGAAATGTAGTCAATAGCAAGCGTCCCGTCCCAACGCGCTTCTGCACCATCAAGGCCGAATTCATATTCAGCCATCCGTAAGTAATGCCAGCAAGAACATCGTCGAAATCTTCGCCCGGGATATTGCGGAGAACATAACGCGGAATAACCCTGGTAGCCTCAAATCCGAGAAGCGACCGAAATGGCAGCGAAGAGAATGGCGGCTTCTCGAGGCGAACCCAATTCTGATTGGTGATCCATCGTCCATCGAATTCTGAGCCGGCGCGAGCCTTCACCGTGATTTCCCACTCCAGCGGTAAATTTATTTGGGAATCGATCAGCATTAAGACCTTGCCGCCAACAGCGAGCCATGCGCCCACGTTTTCGTTATAAGACGAAGCAATAAGCAATGCGCCAGCATCGCTGTTCGAGTCGACGATTTCATAACCAGAATTTTCAAGTTGTGAATGGAGCGGGGTGTCGAGAAGCTGCGCAGCCAATGCAACTTTTCTGCCGGGTGTAGGTTGCGGCTTGGGGAACAAAAATAAATCGTAATCATTCTCTGAAACTCGATGCCCGCTTTTGTCACGAATCTCGATTTCCAGGCGCTCGATTTTCGGAGCCGTTACGTCTTCCGCGGAGATCTTGAAATGACCGGTTGAGGCCACGTCCCCCGTATTAATCTGCCCGTTTATTTCCACTTGTCCGCTTTGGGTGGACGTCGACCATCGAATGCGTGCGCCTTGCAGATCGCGATCCGAGTAATGGGAAATTAACGTTTCGACTTTCACTTGCTGTCCGGAAAAGAAGTTGCACGTCTCCATCTGGCAGAGAATCAAATCGGCTTTCTGGAGCTCGCTTATCTCGGCGGCATAAACTTTTTCGTTACGCCACATATCGAGAAGGCCGTTGACCTCCCAGTGCACGTCGGTTATTCCGGTGATGACGTATCCCTGAATCGAACCGTAGGAGCGAATGCTTTCGATCTCATGTTTCAAAGAGGCAAATTGGTGCCACTGTGTTTCTTCGGCCAGTTGGTTAAAGGTACCAAAAAGTTTATCCAGTTTAAATTCGTGAAAGCGTTCCAGCACGCCCGATGGCCGTGTGACTTCGCGCTCGCCGAAATTTACATTGAACCACCAGGGAAGTTCAGCGGGCAATTTGGGCAATCCCCAGTTTCCAAATTCCGAAACCAGCAAAGGCTCTTTGCCAGTACGCTGGGCGTCCCCGAAAGGACTGAAGGTCCAGGAGGGACGAGAAGCGAATTCCTTCAGCCATTGGTCCCAGTTTTCGACCTGATCGGGCATGGAGTAATACTGGTGAAAGTCATCGAGATCAGTTTTTACGTGGAAATTTCCTTCGCACGGACTGTTGTCAATCACCAACCGGCCCAGAGGAGCCAGCAGATTTTTGATGCGATCAAAGGTAGTCCGCAACCACTCCCTCTGGGATGGGTCCCCAAGGTTAATTCCCCAGGACTCATTCATGATGGTTTGAAGAACAATGCAGGGATGATTCCAATCGCGAATCAGAATTTCCCAGAACATTTTGTCGGTCCGCGCGGCAGCTATGGCTGAAAAATGATCGGAGGGAAACCATGAATCGCTCCAGGACGGTAGTTCAGTCCAGATCAACATTCCAACTTCGTCCGCAACGTCAAGATAAACGGGATGAGCAACTTTAAGATGGCATCGCAACACGTTTAAGCCAAGTTCTTTGGCTTTGACCATCATGTCGCGAACGTATTGCACAGAGGTCGGGGTATGGACCGTTTCAGGATAAAAATCCTGATCGAGCGCGGCCCGCATGTAGAAGCGGCGTGAATTCAAATATAAGTTGCCGTCTTTAGCTTCAAATTTGCGGAAACCGAATCTGGTTCGACGGTGATATTGCACCGCGCCAGTCAGCGAGGCCTCAAGGGAATACAACGAGGGAACTTCGGGCGACCACATCTGCACATTGGAAACGGTTCCCGTGATCCGAATAACCGGTTCGTTCCCCAATTTTTCTACCGAGTTGAAG
>CAWITV010000024.1:0-54856 GCA_963839125.1 uncultured Acidobacteriaceae bacterium | reverse complement strand
TTTGACTGCTACTCATTCGACGCTGCTATACTTTAACTGGCCCGATTAACCAAGCGGTTAATACGCCTGTGATAGTTGTTAAAGATTGGACGTTTTAGTCATGTACGATGACAATCCTAGCACAGATTCTGATTTGATGGCGCTGTCCCCGCAGACTCTATATCGTGGGTTGTACGTCCGCATTGCCGGTAAGCTTGGCGTTGATCCATCTTACGTAAGCCGCGTGGCGCGAGGGGAACGCCGTTCTGAAGAGGTTGAGAAAGCCCTAGGGCAAGAAATTGAACAGATCACCAAAAAGCTGCGCACTGGCGGTGATACAGCCAGAAAAAAGAGAACTGCAAAGCGTATACGATTTTTTATCGCCAAAGACGCAATCCTCATTGCCAAAGGAATGGCTGCACTACATTCAGGCCGATCCCAACTTGAAGCGTATTAAGGTTTCAACCAGGCAACGCCTAGCCCCAGTTTTACCGGTGGTTAACGAAGCTCTGAAAGTGATGGATTCCAGTCTTAAAGAAATTGCCGGAAACCCATGAAGGCCGCCAAACGCCACGGAACGGAACGCCGCAACCAAGGCTATAATCCCTCCGGACTTCTCGAGGAATACAATTTGATCCGCCGGTGCATCTACAACACCGCGAAAGAGAATGTTGCGGACCTCGACGCCCGATTCCTGGTTCACGACTTGGGACAACTGGGAGAAGTGCTGGATTTTCAATCGCAGAGCGCGATCAAAGCTTTCTTGAATCAGGCTTAACTCTCACTTCGATTTTCCTGTGTCAGTAGACACAGAGGAAAATTCGCCATCAGCACGTCGGCTGAAATCGTTTGATCCGGCTTCACGAAAGCAGAAGTAAATACATTACGGAAATTGCTGCCCACGCTAGTGGCTGGAAGAATCACTCTGGTTTCTTTCCAAGCGTCCGTTTGCAGAACGTGAAAAGACGAATCTCCGAATAACTTTGCGTTGAGTCTCGTCGCCGCAACGATCACTGCTGAATTTTGATGCTTTCTGGCGAAAGCGACGATATGCCTGGCACAAGGACCCTCAACCGCCAACGGTTCATAGGAACCTTCCTTAAATAATTCCGGATGTTGTTTTCGCAGAGTTAACGCTTTCCATGTCACGTAAAGCTTTATTTTTCCATCTTCTGCATTGTCGATGATCTGCTCGAAGGTATTCCGCCACAGTGTCGCTTGGGGCGTCGGACAATCTTTCCATCTCCTCCAACATCTCTCTGCGCTGGGAATAGTCAACTTCCCGTCGATTGTCGGGATCGACAAGACTTAAATCCCAAATTTCCGTGCCCTGATAAACGTCCGGCACCCCAGGACAAGTTAACTTAAGAAGAGTCTGAGAGAGGCTATTGAGAATGCCAATCCGTGATATTTTCTGCTGAAATGCTACAAAAGGTTTTAGAAATTCCTCGTTCGTATCCTGCAAAATTCCTTCGACAAAACCAGTAACCGCGGCCTCATACTCCGCATTAGGATTCGCCCAGCTACTCTTCTCTTTGGCTTCCCTCACAGCTTTGAGCATGTATTGTTTTATGCGCTCGCTAAAAGAATCTTCAACGTGCGAGCTACCACCGAAAGGCCAGGCCCCAACCAATGTCTGATAGAGAAGATATTCGTCATTTCGCGATGGCGCCATGACGTCATTCACGAGTGTCTTTTTATCCAGGTTAAATTCCTGCCAACGCCGTACTTCCTTCCTCCACTCGCCAGGTATCTCGGAGAGCACATTGATGCGGGCCCGAACGTCTTCCGATCTTTTGGTATCGTGGCTCGAAGTATCAAGCATTGTGTGCGGCCAATTCTTCGCGCGTTCGACCATTTTGCAATGAAAGTCCTCGACCGATTCGCCATATTTTCGCGGATCGCCGCCCACTTCGTTCAGAGAATCAAGGCGGTGATAGCGGTAGAAACTGGTGTCTTCGAGTCCCTTCGCCATGACAGCACTAGTGAATTGCTGGGTCTTCATGGCAAAACGAATTACAGCCCGGCGATAAACTTCCCCCTGAGAATCGCCTCTGCGAACCAACATTACATCGCGGACGAAATCGAATACGCTGGGGTCCGATCCAGGGCTCGCCCTCTTGGCACACGTGACCGCCTCTTCGATGTATTCGAGGTCCGTTTCAGAGACTTGGTCCTCCGAAATGTAAGTGCGATAAACAGGGAAGCATGCCACGATCTTGCTTATAGCTTCGCGAAGGCTGTTAAGGGTGAAGTCACAAGTATGGCGATTTGCGAGAGCAATCTTGCTGAGCAGGTTGGCCAGGACATTCAGTTCGCTAGCTAGCGCCGAGTGCATTACGATCTTCTTGCTGCGGTAAGCAAGATTGTCAAAACTCGCGCGGCTGCCAATAAACGCACGGTAGATTCGATCCATTTGACCCAATGAGTCTGGGTCCACGAATAATGCATTCACCAGATTCACAAAATCGTAACCGGTCGTGCCATCCACAGGCCATTGCGCTGGAAGTTGCTCGTCCCCGGTCAAAATTTTTTCGATTATGACGTAAACCCGTTTGTCGTCTGGGGAGGCGGCTGTAAGTCCATCCTTTAATCGGCGGAAATATTGCGCCGGATCATACAAACCGTCAGGATGGTCGATCCTCAAGCCATCTACTTTTCTTTGCCGGACCAAATCGAATATCAGACGGTGTGTAATCTCGAAGACTTCTTCGTTCTCCATTCGAAGTCCCGCAAGTTCATTAATGTCAAAGAAGCGGCGGTAGTTGATATCGTCGGCCGCGACCCGCCAATAAGCCAGACGGTAGGCTTGACCTTTGATTAGCTCGTGAAGTTCATCGAACGATTTTGGGTCGCCCACTGTGCCATTTATCTCAGACACACTTTGTTCCAGGAACGCGGAAACCTCCGCAGATTGGGAGCATAGGGTTGCCAGACGCCGTTTGTGAATCTCTTTGTCACGCAATCGTTCTGTTCGCAGAGGCACAGCGGTTTCGAGCCTGCTGGGAAGATGACCGAAAGCGGAGATAATACTTTGGAACTCCAGAAATTCTTCACGTTTCGACGCTAGCGACTGCTCCAGGCGTTCCAGCCTTCGATCTAAAATTCGCGGATATTCTCTGGGATTCACCGGAAACCTATGCTCGTGGTAGATAAGACTGAATTCTCCCTTTCCGCGATCGAAGGTCAGCTTCAGTTCGCCATTGTCCAGAACCGTTCCGTACTGATCTCCAAGAACAGGCACAAGGATTTTGCCCTGAAGCTCATCTTTCAGCGGCTCCCAGTCAATATCAAAGAAACCGGCGTAATCGGAGGCTTGGCCATTTTCCAAAACATCGAGCCACCAGGCGTTATCGCTGCCCATCACGCCCATATGGTTCGGCACAATATCGAGAATCTGTCCCATCCCATGCTCGTGAAGAGCGGCGACAAATCTTTCATAGTCTTCTTCGCTGCCAATTTCTGGATTCAGGTTGTTGTGGTCAATGATGTCGTAACCGTGAGTGCTCCCCGGCCTCGATCTCAAGTAAGGCGAGGCATAACAATGGGAGATTCCGAGAGCCGCCAAATAGGGCACCAAGTTAGCAGCCTGCGCGAAAGTAAACTCGCGATTAAATTGCAGCCGATACGTTGCCAATGGGATTCGAGCGTCGCTCATAACTGCACGGCCCATCGGACAAACCAAGGCGGAAGCGTGGTCGAAGGGGAGGAATCACTCGAATAGATAATCTCGCCTTCCAGGAACTTTGGTTGCTCGACTTCTTGTGGCCCTAAATTAGCCAACAGCGAAAGCTTTCGGTTACCGAACTTCCATTCCACTTTCAAACTGTTTCCACCCATGGTCTCAAACTGTGCTGAGTACTCGGCGACATCGTTCAACAGCGGAATGATCGACTCTTTTCTCAAGCGCAACAACCCCCGGTAAAAGTCTAACCACTCATTATTCACCGCGGACCAATTCAGCTTCGACTGCAAAAAGGTTTCAACCGCATTAGGATCTGGAATTTGGGAAAGCGTTTCCGGCGAATTGAATTTTTTGAACCTGGAGAATTCAGATCGGCGGCCCGTGGTTACCGCGGTTGCCAGATCTCCGGTGAAATCGCAAAAAAACAAAAATGGGGTGCCAGCGGAGAATTCTTCACCCATAAACAACAGGGGAGGAGACGGAGCGAGCAATAAAACCGCCATTGCGGCTTTCACAGCCTCGTCAGTGGCGAGCATGGTGATGCGATCTCCGAATGCACGATTTCCGATCTGGTCATGATTTTGAAGAAAATTAACAAATGCTGTTGAAGGAAGCCCGGCGGTGGATTCTCCCCGATTCGCATTTTCGTAGGCAGAAAACTCGCCCTGAAAGGCAAAGCCTTCCGCGAGACACCTGCCCAAGTGCTTTAATGGCTCTTGCGCGTAATCGCTGTAGTAGCCGTCGGTCTCGCCGGTGAGCAGCACATGCAAAGCATGATGAATGTCATCGTCCCACTGTGCGTTGTAACAAACAATTTCTCCATTATCATAGCGCCGTAAATAATGCGATTGATTGGCGGCATTTTCCAATACCAGATGAACCTGGCGCCGGGATTCGAATTTCGTGCGGACTCTTTCCGCCAACTCGGTCAGAATATCAGGAGTCGAGTCGTCGATAATCGCGTGCACCGCATCCAGCCGAAGTCCGTCGAAGTGGTATTCCTCCAGCCAATAAAGGGCATTGTGGATTACGAAATCACGGACAGGACCGCTTGACGGGCCGTCGAAATTGATTGCGTCTCCCCAGGGTGTGCGATGACGATCGGTAAAAAACTGCGGAGCGTATTCGCGCAGATAATTCCCATCGGGACCGAAGTGGTTATAGACCACATCCAAAAACACCATGAGCCCTTTGGCGTGCGCCGCTTGAATTACGCGCTTCAAGTCTTCAGGACGGCCGTAAGAACTGTCCGGAGCATAGGGCAGAACGCCGTCGTACCCCCAATTTCGCTTACCGGGGAAATCAGAGAGTGGCATCAGTTCTATCGCGGTGACTCCGAGGTCAACAAGATACTCGAGGCGATTTTCGACTCCCGCGAATGTTCCTTCCGGCGAGAATGTGCCGACATGAAGTTCGTACAAGACCGTTTCTCGCCAAGGACGCCCCGTCCAATCTTCGTCAGTCCAATTGAATGCAAGAGGATCGACAACCTCGCTGGGACCATGTACATCTTCGGGCTGAAATCGCGAGGCGGGATCGGGCACTTTTAGTTTGCCGTCGATTTGAAATTGATACCGGGACCCAGGACCCGCAGCAGTGGTTGTGAGTTCGAACCAGCCTTCCGCTTGTTTAGTTAAGGGCAGAGACTGATTGCCGAGGCAAAGATTCAACGCTCTTAGCCGCAGGAGCCCACAAGCGGAAGCGCACGCCTCCCTGGGCAAGACACTCCGCGCCAAAGGGCATGCGATGCTTACGATTCATGCCTGCGATCTTTTTGGCGCACCTGGTCTTCTTGACGTTCTACGAGAAGCGCAAGAGAGCGGTCTTGCAGATCGTAGGTCCTACCCGCTTGATAAAACAGGCCGGGGCTATTTTGGGTCTCACGGGAAGTATCTATTAAAGCGACCCAAACCATTCCAGACGCAACCGTAGGCAGTTGAAAAGGAACTTTTTCATAATGCGCGTTCATCAGCAGAAGGAAATTCGAATCAGTCACCCGCTGCCCGCGATCATCCTGCTCATCGAGACCTTCCCCTGCCAGAAATACGCCCAAACTTCGGGCGGACTCCTGTCCCCATTCTTCATCCGTCATCTCACTGCCGTCGGGACGTAACCAAAGAATATCTTTCACCCCTGCCCCTTTAATTGCGCGTCCCTGAAAAAAATTGCGCCGATGCAGAACCGGATGGTTCTTGCGTAACGAAATAAGCTGTCGGACGAACGCTAACAACTCGACGTCTTTCGATGCCCTCATCCCAATTGATCCAGCTGATTTCGTTGTCCTGGCAGTAGGCATTGTTATTTCCTTGTTGCGTATGGCCGATGGAATCGCCTGCCAGCAGCATGGGCACTCCTTGGGAGAAAAACATTGTTGCCAGAAAATTTCGCATCTGCTTCGCTCGCAGTGCGAGGACTCCAGGGTCCTCCGTCGGTCCCTCAACTCCGCAATTCCAACTGCGATTGTTGTCGGTACCGTCACGATTGTCTTCGCCGTTCGCTTCATTGTGCTTCTGGTTGTAACTCACCAAATCCTTGAGGGTGAAACCATCGTGCGCGGTTACAAAATTTATGCTGGCGTAAGGACGTCTTCCGCTCCGGGCGTAAAGATCGCTTGATCCGGTGATTCGGTAGGCGAGCTCTCCGATCTGGCCTCCATCGCCCTTCCAGTAAGATCGAATCGCGTCTCGATAGCGGTCGTTCCATTCCGCCCACCCCACGGGAAATTTTCCGACCTGGTAGCCACCTTCGCCGAGGTCCCATGGTTCGGCAATCAGCTTCACCTGCGAAAGAACCGGATCCTGATGGATGATGTCGAGAAATGCGCCCAACCGATCGACCTCATGCAACTCCCGGGCAAGTGTCGCCGCAAGATCGAAGCGGAATCCATCCACGTGCATCTCGAGGACCCAATACCGCAAACTGTCCATAATGAGTTGAAGAACACGCGGATGCCGCATGTTCAGGGTATTTCCGGTGCCGGTGTAATCCACGTAGTAGCGGGGATCGTCGGGGGAAACGCGGTAGTAAACGGAATTGTCGATACCGCGAAAAGACAATGTCGGTCCCATTTGATTGCCTTCCGCGGTGTGGTTGTAAACAACATCAAGGATGACCTCAATCCCCGCTGAATGCAGGCATTTGACCATCGTCTTGAATTCGTTCAGAGACCCAGTCGAAGAATACCGGGGTTCGGGTGCAAAAAACCCGATGGTGTTGTATCCCCAGTAATTTCGCAGCCCTTTTTCAACTAACGAACGGTCATCCACGAAACAATGCACAGGCATCAATTCCACTGCTGTAATTCCAAGGCGCTTTAAATAATCGATGACCGGAGCACTGGCCATTCCCGCGTAGGTGCCACGGAGATCCTGTGGAATCTCAGGGTGTCGGTGGGTAAATCCCCTTACGTGTACTTCGTAAATCAAGCTCTCGTGCCATGGGATCCGCGGAGGCCGATCTGCGCCCCAGGTAAACGCAGGATCAATTACAACGCTTTTCAGCATCCCCGGAGCGCTATCGCGGCGGTCAAAGGACAAGTCCTGGGTCTTACTGCCAATCTTGTAGCCAAAATGCGAATCACTCCATTTGAGGTCCCCTTGAATCTGTTTTGTGTAAGGATCGAGAAGTAATTTGTGGGGGTTGAAACGCAAGCCCTCACTGGGTTTGTAGGGACCGTGAACGCGATATCCGTACAGAACTCCCGGGCGGGCTTCCGGAAGATAACAATGCCATACCTGATCAGTCTGTTCGCGGATCTTCACGCGATGCAGTTCACGGCGGCCCTGACTATCGAACAGGCACAGCTCTACTTCGTCGGCATGCTCAGAAAAAACGGCGAAGTTCACGCCTTCCCCGTCCCAGGTCGCTCCTAACGGGTAAGGCTTACCAGGCCACACGATTGGCGCGGATTGACTAGGCAATCGTAATCCTCATAAGAGTCAGTTATTGAGTCAACGCCCGGTGTATAGACGCTTATACTGCGCGTTGGGATGGTTATAGGTGCTCGCTAAATTAAAAAGTCGCGAGCGTAATCGTCGGACTGAACCGCCACGTTCTAACCAAAAAGTGATTCGCCGACCTGCATCATAGCATCCAGGATTTGTTATTTTGATATGAATGAGGACGGCGGCACGAGTTTTTATCGTTTCCTCGTCTCAGGCCAGCCGAAGCCGAACGATGTCAGGCCAGGCCACGTCGTCTTCATTTGTAGGAGAAGGGTATTAGGTCGAGTAATCTGCGTTGATCCGCACGTACTCCGCGGTCAGATCGTTCGTCGTAAAAATTAGAGACGCATTCCCCCGCTTTAGTCGAACATGAATATCGCATTCGGGTTTTGCAAGTTCCTCATGCGCTCTTTGTTCGTTGAATAAAACTCCGGCACCGTTTCGGCAAACCGTTTGCTTGCCGATTGAAATATTCACACGATCAGGATCGACTGCCAGACCGCTCGCGCCCACAGCCGCTAAGATGCGGCCCCAATTGGGATCCGCGCCGGCCCAGGCGGTTTTCACCAGAAGCGAACGGGAGATTGCTTCCGCGACCCTTAGCGCGTCCTTGCGGTTCCGTGCCTCTTCGATGTGTAACCGAATGAGATGGGTCACTCCTTCTCCATCCGCAACAATCTGACTTGCCAACGATTTGCAAACCCGGGATAGCGCCGCGAAAAACTTCTTTTTTATTCCTGGACTCTTCAGCGAAACACCATTTTGTGCTGAGGCAAGAAGCAAAACGGTATCGTTTGTGGAAGTATCTCCATCGATGGATATGCAATTGAAGCTCTCATCGCACACTTGCTTTAGTGCGGTCTTTAATTCCGAAGGGGTCGCCACGACGTCAGTAAAAAGATAGACCAGCATGGTCGCCAATTGCGGATGAATCATCCCCGCGCCCTTAGCGACTCCAATCAGTCTCACTTCCGAGGTTCCCGCACCTAATTTTTCCGAAGCCATCTTTGCACGTGTATCCGTAGTCAAAATCGCCTGGGCAAATTCGCGGAAACTACTTTCAGAGGACTCCGTATTCGAAATCAGCGTTGGCAGCTTCGCCAGGATTTTTGTCGTCGGCAAAGGAACACCAATGATTCCGGTGGACGATGGAAACACTTGACTGGATGGAATATCCATCAAAGTCCCCACACGCGAGCAAATTTGTTTGCATGCTCGCCACCCCGGTTTCCCGGTCGCGCAATTGGCATTTCCGGAATTCACAATGAGTGCGCGCACGCGCCCCAGGCTTGCCGCTAATGACTCGCGCCCCACCTGCACAGGTGCTGCGACGACACGGTTCCTTGTAAACATTGCTGCAGCTGTTGTCCCGGGGGAGGCCGCTACGAACGCCAGATCTGACCGGCCGCTGGCTTTGATTCCAGCGTTAGCCGTAGAAAAGCGGAACCCGCGAGGAAGATAGAGAGGACCTTCGAGGCCTGCAGGCAGGGTCATACCTGAAGCTTAACCAGCCAGGAAGTGGGTTCGGGAAGGATCGAGAATTTCGGTATCTCGCCGCGAACCATTGCCACTTCATCGCAGCGGTCAAATCGCGGACATACGCAGCAGTCCTTATGAATCTTGTCGGGGAGGTCCTCGCGTTGTGCAACAGCGAAACCCATCTGCGCAAAGAAATCAGGCTTTCTGGTAAATAAACAGATACAAGCGACGTGGTGCCGATCTGCTTCCGCCATTAAAGCTTTTACCAATTGTTCTCCGCCGCCGCGTCCCTGATGCAGGGGATCCACGGTGATAGATCGGATTTCCGCAAGATGCGTTCCATATAGATGAAGCGCACCGCATCCGATGATTTCGCGATGATCTTCCAGGACCACGAAGTCGCGCACGTTCTCACAAATCTCCGCGAATGTACGAGGCAATAAAGTGCCGTCGCTAGAATAGGCACAAATCAGTTCGTGAATTCGTTCCGCATCCGGGAGAACAGCTTCACGCGTTCGCATGAATTTCCTCCCGTAATAGGGCGATTCTCTGTTTGGCATCCGCGATAGCGTGTTTCACTCGCGTTGGCGCAGTCCCTCCCGGTACGTCGTGGACGGCAAGCACTGATTGCAAAGTAAGGCAGGGAAAAAAGTCCTGATCGAAAGCGGGATTCAGTTCACGCAATTCTTCCAACGAGAGATCGTTTATCTCACATCCCTTTTCGATGGCAATTTGCACGGCCTTGCCAATCTGTTCGTGAGCCATGCGGAATGGAACGCCTTTTTGCACCAGGTAAGTGGCCGCGGCCCACGCATTCATGAATCCCGTCGATGCCGCCAATTGCATTCGCTCATAGTTAAATTCAACTTCGTTCATCCATCCTGAGACGAGGGGCAGCACAGACAACATTGCGTCCGAAGCCTCGAATAACGGCTGTTGCAGCTCCTGTAAGTCCTTGTTGTACGCAAGTGGCAAACCCTTGAGCGAAACGCTGAGCGCGGTGGCATTCCCAATTGTTCTCGCGGCTTTGGCACGGGTGAGCTCAAGAAGATCAGCATTCTTCTTTTGAGGCATCGCGCTGCTTCCGGTCGAATAGGCTTCGGGCAGGAGGACAAATCCAAACTCCTGTGTAGAAAATAAAATCATCTCTTCCGCCCAGCGACTTAAATGGATCGCAATAAGCGATAACGAGTTCACGAATTCCAGGACGAAATCACGGTCGCTGGTAGCATCCATGCTATTGCGCGTTGGACGGTCGAAATCCAAAGCTCGGGCCATCGACTTGCGATCAAGCGACAATGTAGCCCCGGCCACCGCCCCAGAACCTAACGGGCACTCATTCAATCGCTTGCGGCAGTCGGCGAGGCGTCCGGAATCGCGCAGAAACATTTCCACGTATGTAAGAAGCCAGTGGGAAACCAAAACCGGCTCCGCCCTTTGCAGATGCGTGTATGCCGGCATTGCTGATGCGCCAGCTTGCTCCGACCGGCTTACCAGGATGGCTAACCAGTCCGCTATGTCTGAAGTTAATTGATCAATTACGGCTCGAACAAATAGCCGGAGATCGGTCGCAATCTGTTCGTTTCGGCTGCGCCCGCTGTGAAGCTTATAACCGGTATCGCCCACGATTGAGACCAGTTGCTTTTCTACGAAGTGGTGAACGTCTTCGGCTTCGTCGTCTTGCAAAACTTCCAGAGACGAAAACTTTTCAGCAATCTGATTTAACCCCTGCAGAACCGAAATCAGTTCGCTTGAAGATAGAACTCCCGCTTCTTTCAATGCCTTGGCATGAACAGTGCTGGCAGCCAGTTCATGCGCCAGCAGCCGCCGGTCGAAGCCGAAAGAACGCTGCCACTTTTCGAATGCTGGATCGAGAGGCTGCCGAAAGCGGCCGGACCACATCTTCATCATGCAACCTCGGACTTGGCAGCGTCGTGTTTCACTTTCTCCATCAAAGCCCGCGAGCGGGATGGCAATCCTAAGATGCGAATAAATCCTGCCGCGTCTTTCTGATCGTAACTTTCGTCCATGGTGAACGAAGAAAGATCAGTGCGATACAAAGAGAATTCCGACTGGCGGCTCACCACGGCAACATTTCCTTTATAAAGCGAAAGCGTGACCGTGCCCGTAACATTAGCCTGTGTGTTCTGGACAAATGCGTCTAAAGCTTCGCGCAAGGGCGTAAACCACAATCCGAAATAAACTAACTCCGCGTACTTCAATCCCACGTGCTGCTTGTAGTGTGACAACTCGCGCTCGAGACACAATGCTTCCAGTTCGCGATGCGCCGCTACCAGCAAGGTACCGCCAGGCGTCTCATAGCAGCCGCGAGACTTGATGCCAACGAAGCGGTTTTCTACCAGATCAATTCGTCCCACTGCATTTCGACCGCCGATTTCATTCAGCAACTCGACCAGTGAAACTGGATCCATTTTCATTCCGTTCACTGAGACCGGATTGCCTCTCTCGAATCCGATGGAAACTTGCTCCTCGCGGTCTGGCGCCTCCTGCGGCGAGCGGCTGATCTGCCACGTGGAAGCGAAAGGAGCGTTTCCCGCATCTTCTAGCTCCCCTCCCTCGTGACTGATATGCCACAGATTGCGATCGCGGCTGTGAATTTTTTGGCGGCTTGCATCCACGGATATGCCGCGTTTCTCGGCGTAATCGAGACAATCTTCCCGGGACTTCAACGTCCACTCCCGCCACGGGGCAATGACTTTGAGTTCAGGAGCCAGCGCCTGATAGGTCAATTCAAAACGCACCTGATCATTTCCCTTGCCAGTACAGCCATGCGCAACCGCGGTTGCACCTTCACGAAGTGCCACCTCGACCTGATGTTTCGCGATTACAGGGCGCGCCATCGATGTTCCGAGCAAATACTTATGCTCGTAGACCGCACCCGCTTTTAAGCGTGGGAAAGACATAGTCAGTCAGAAATTCTTCCCGCATATCTTCCACTACTACCTTGCTCGCTCCGGTCTTGTACGCCTTCTCGACGACAGCATCGAGATCGTCCCCCTGGCCAACGTCGCCTACCATTGCGATCACATCGTAGGAATAGTTTTCCTTTAACCAGGGAATAATGATGGAGGTATCGAGACCTCCGGAATATGCAAGAACGACTTTTTCAGGCATGTGCGCTCCTAACCGGAATACGGGTTTTCTCGCCGCCGAGCAATAACAACATAATGGCTTTCTGCACGTGCAATCGGCTTTCCGCCTGATCGAATACAACCGAGCGGGATGAGTCCATCACTTCGTTGGTAATTTCTTCGCCGCGATGGGCGGGCAAGCAGTGCATAAATACGGCATGGGGGGCCGCTCCAGCCACCAGATCGTCATTCACCTGGTATGGCGGAAATATTCGCGCGCGTTCCGCTTCTTCATGTTCGTGTCCCATGCTTGTCCATGCATCGGTATAGACCGCATCGGCTCCCGCAACCGCCTCATGGGGATCCGTCAACAGTTCGATAACTGCTCCAGTGCGTCGTGCGATTTCGTTGGCGTCGGAAACAATTTGCGGATCGGGGCCGTAACCCTCCGGAGTAGCAATGCGGATTTTGGAACCAATGGAGGCAGCAGTAAGTAATAAGGAATGAGCAACATTATTTCCATCGCCTACATAAGCGAGGCAAATATTCTTGCAAATTTCCGAAGCGCTGCTTGAGCGTGAAGTAATCGGCCAGAGCCTGGCAAGGATGCTCCAGATCACTCAGCGCATTGATTACCGGAACACGCGCGTACGAAGCCATGCCCTGAACGGTGCTATGCGCGAAGGTGCGCAACACAATGCCGTCCACCCAGCGCTCCAGATTATGCGCGATGTCACTCAATGTTTCGCGCGCATCAAGGCGTCCCGAGGTCTGATCCACGAACGAGATCGACCCTCCCATGCCAGCCACTCCCGCCTCAAAGGTCAACCGGGTTCGCAGCGAGGGCTTTTCGAAAAACATCGCTATGTGCTTGCCGGCCAGCGCAGTTCGAAAATCGGCCGGACTGGACTTTAGGCGGGCCGCGAGGGCGAATACCCGCTTAATATCGTCGGACCCGAGGTCTCGGATCGATACCAGATCGTGACTTGATAATGCGGGATCCGGAAGCGGATGCATTCAGCGATGTGGCGCCAATTGGTTGAGTGGTCATTTTCAATTTCGATGACTTCCTTTCGTGGACTTTCGTGATTGCGGGACAGGCGAACTGGAACTCAAAGCCGAATCCAGTTCCCGAATAACCTGATCGACATGCTTTTTTTCAATAATGTAAGGCGGCAAAAATCGCAGTACAGTGTCGTGCGTGCGATTAATGAGGATGCCGCGCTGCAACAGTTGTGCGACCACTGCTTTAGCGGCATCGGCGGAATCGAGTTCCACTCCAAGCATTAGACCCATCCCCCGAACCTCGCGGATACTGGGATACCTTTCCTTCAAAGTCGCTGAGTTCGGCCTGAAAGTAATCGCCGAGCTTGCGGATGTGAGCCAGCATGCCATCGAGAATCCGCAAGAATTCGATTGCGACTGCACAGGCTAGCGGACCACCACCAAAAGTCGTTCCATGCATTCCAGGATGCATTCCGCCCGCGACACGATTTGTGGTTAAAATCGCTCCCAGAGGCAAACCCGCGGCTAGAGGCTTGGCGACCGTAACGATGTCGGGCTGTACACCGTATTGCTGGTACGCGAAATAGCGGCCAGTCCGGCCCAGTCCTGATTGAATTTCATCCAGAAGCAGTAGCGCGCCTGAACGCTCGGTCAGTTGCCTGCGCCGTCTTCAGGAATTCCTGGCTGACAGGACGAATCCCACTCTCGCCTTGAATCGTCTCAATGCAAATCGCGCAAACGCTTCCGTCAAACTGCCGCTTCAAATCTTGAACATCGTTGAAGTTTACGAAGTTCACGCCGGGCATCATCGGCATGAACGGAGTGCGATATTTCTCCTGCCCAGTGGTCGCCAATGAACCGAACGTCCGGCCGTGAAACGAATTCTCCAGCGCCAGCAGTCTCCATTTTGCTTTGTGGCCATTATGGTTATTGCTGCGAGCAAAAGCTCGGGCAAGCTTAAGAGCGCCTTCCCAAGCCTCGGTGCCGCTGTTACAGAAGAAAGCACGGTCCAGTCCGGAGATTTTCGTCAGCCGTTTTGCCAGCTCGGACTGATACTGGTGAAAAAAGAGATTGGAAACGTGAATCAGTTTGCCTGCCTGATGCTTCAAGACTTTCTGTATCGCAGGGTGCCCGTGCCCCAGAGCATTCACGCCAATGCCGCTGAGAAAATCCAAATAGCGGCGCCCTTGCGAATCCCACAAATAAACCCCGCGCCCGCGCTCGAATAGGATTTTGTGGCGGTCGTAGGTTGGCAGCAGAAGTTCCTGCTCCGAACTTCATAACGGAAGAAAGGCTCATGCCCCTATAACCTCGGTTCCGCATTCGAGCTTCGTAAAGTAGAACTGAGGCAGAATGTCAGCCTTTGCCGCAGGCAGGATTCGCACCCGCCCTACACCTTTTTTCAGCGCCTGACTGCATGCTTCGAGCTTGGGCAGCATGCCTCCGCCAATCACCGACGCAGCGACCAGTGCCGCAACATCGTGCGTCTTGAGCCATGGAATAACCGAGCCGTCCGCGTTCTTCACCCCGGGGACATCAGTAAGAAAGATGAGACTATCGGCGTGGCAGGCCGCCGCACAGGCCGCCGCCATCTGATCGGCGTTCACGTTGTAATACTCGCCGTCCGATCCCAAAGCTAGGGACGACAGAACGGGAATTCCGCCTTCACTCCAAATCGCCTCCAACCATCGCGGTTCAACTGAGCAAATCTCCCCGACGAACCCGAGATCGTATCCCGTGGTCTGTTTTTTTCTTGCACGGAAACTCATTCCATCCCCACCGCACAGGCCGATTGCCGGATTCCCCGCTGCAACAATGGCCGCTACAAAACTCTTGTTCACAATTCCAGCCAGCACCATCAACGCAATGTCCCGAGTCTCTGCATCAGTGATGCGGAGTCCGTCCACGAACTCGCTCTGCTTGCCGAGCAGTTTTAGCGTTCGGGTCAACGCGCTCCCTCCGCCATGCACTACCGCGACCTTGTGCCCGTCCCGAGCCAAGTCGACAACTGCGTGCGCACATTTGTAGAGCGTGGATTTATCTTCGAGAGCAGCGCCACCGATTTTGACTACAATTTTCACTGAAGACCCTCTTCCTCTTTCCAGCCATACATCAGATTCATGTTCTGCACTGCCTGTCCCGCAGCGCCTTTTTGTAAATTGTCGATACACGAGATCAGGACCAACCGGCGCCCATCTTCGGCCAAACAAAATCCAAGATCGCAGTAATTCGTATGCAGGGAAAACTGAATCTGCGGAAGACTGGGAGTGGCGAACACTCGCACCCAATGCTTCCCCGAATAAAATTCACGGAAACAGGATTCAACTTCCCCCGGCTTCACCGTCCGGTTCAGATGCACGTAAATCGTCGAAAGAATTCCGCGGGGAATCGGCAAGAGATGGGGTGTGAAAATCAATTCCTTGGTTTCCAGATCCAACTGCTCGAGAATCTCTCCCAGATGACGATGTCCGAAAACCGAGTACGCCGACAAATTATCCGCAACGGAGACAAAATGAGTGCGCGAATTCGGTTCCTTGCCAGCGCCTGACACTCCAGATTTCGAGTCAGAAATAATTCCGCGTTGACGATCGACAATGCCTGCCTTGAGAAGCGGTGCGAGCGCCAAAATCACCGACGTGGCATAGCAACCGGGATTGGCAACCAATGCGGCGCTGGGAATTCGGTCTACGTTTAGTTCCGGCAGACCGTATACGGCTTTTTCGGTAAGTTCCGCGGCCTTCGCGCCGTCCTCGTCCTTAAAGTTATAGATTGCTCGATTCTGGGCCTGTTTCAACCTCCAGGCACCGCTCAGGTCGATTACCCGCAGACCTTGTTCCAAGGCTTCGGGGACGAGCGCGCGAGAGACTTCATGGGGCGTGGCCAAAAACAACAACTCGACTCCCTGCTTTTTCAACTCCGGCCACGAAAGCGGCTGCAGCGGATAACTGCCATTTCCAGATAATGCCGGAAAGATCTCCGCCAGATTTGCGGGACGCTCGTCGGACTGGCTGGTGCCGGGGCGGCTCAGGAACACAGGTGTATCAACCCGAGGGTGATGCACGAGCAGCCGGGTGAGCTCCATCCCGGAATACCCGGTCGCGCCCAAGAACCGCAGTTTTGAGCTTCGCCGTCACTACGCAAGCATCTCCTGAATTCTGCTCTCGAGTCTCTTTGCGGCCTTTTTGTTTTCGCAAATAATCAAAATCGTGTCATCTCCCGCAATACTTCCAATCGCCTCAGGCCAACTCTCGCCATCGAGTGCCGCGGCTACAGGCTGAGCGCTACCGATGCTGGTCTTGGTCACCAGCAGGTTTTCCGCAGCGCGCACATCCACGACGAACTCGCGCACCAGCCGGGAAACAGAAGGAAGCCCCGGATCCGCAGCGGTTTCGCCCGGTGGCAGAGCATAGCCTTCGCCACTTTTCGTTAGCCTCAACTCCCGGATGTCCCGCGATAGCGTTGCTTGACCTACGTCAAATCCCCGCTTCTTCAAAATCCGCTGGAAGTCCTCCTGACTGCCGACTGGACCTGCTTCGACAATCTCAAGGATCGCCCGCTGCCGCGAAATCTTACTCATGCATTTATATTTACCAGAATGAATAACTATTCATATAGTAAAGGCTGTTGCGGTGGTGTCAAGGACAAAACTAGAGGGTAAGTACCGTAGTTTCCGGGGTAAGGTTGAAGGCAAGAAGAACCCGCCTGAATGAGGCGGGTTTCGGTGGCTGACCACTGATGTGTCTTAGTTGTGCAGTTCCCTGCTCGCCGCTTCCGACGACGAGGATGTCTTCGGCGCATGCTCAAAAAACTCGACTAGCCGATCGATTAACCGTCGCCTTCCGCCAATGACGTGCAAGCCACTCTCGTGCTGATGTTCCTCGAGAATTTTATTGAGATTCGTTTCCAGTTCACTCACCGAGCACCTCCCGTTCCCACACACTTAAAATATCAACTCTTGATGCGATTAAATATCAGAAATTACGATTGAGTTAATGAGGAAATTGAATCGAGATTTTGAATCAGAATCCTACTTCGAGGTCGCCGCCAACTGCCGGACGGTGCTGATAAATGTAGTTGTCGCGCGGGTTAGCGTGCGGTCGCGACGGTAGGCCAACCCGAGCTCTCTCCACAATTCTTCGTCCTGAAGCGCAATCAGTTTTACACGTCCTGCCAATACTTGGTCTCGAGCAAAGCTTGCGCTAATCAGCGAGACTCCCAGCCCTGCCGCGACAAAACTCTTGATCATTCCGACGCTAGGCAATTCCATTCTGATTTGTAACTGAGCCGCGTAAGGCCGAAATAATTTGTCCATAACCCGGCGGCTGTAACCCGTCTTCGGGAGCAGTAAAGGTTGTTTGGCAATCTCGCTCACCGGAACTACATCATGCCTCGCCAGAGGGTTCTGAGGATTCACCATCAGCATGAGTTGATCGCGAAAAATTGCATGAACTTTCAAGCTCGATGACTTGACTGGCAGCGTCACAATGCCAACATCAATTGTTCCGTTTTCTAATTTCTCCACGATCTTGTAGCTGAAATTCCGGTAGATCGAGATTTGCACGCCCGGGTAAAGACTGGAATATTTCGCAAAGACATCGGGAAGAACGTACAAACATGTCGCCTCGTTGGCCCCAATTACCAGCGTTCCACGCGGACTGGTACCCTGATCAGCTACTGCAAGCAGAGATTCATCGCGCATTTGCAGCAATCGCTCGGCATATGCGAACAAGACTCTCCCCGCCGGTGTTAATGTGACGTCTTTTCCGGACCTGTCCAGCAGGCGATCTCCATATTCCTGTTCGAGTTGACGAATCTGTGCGCTGACCGCCGACTGCGAGCGAAATACTTTCTGGCCGGCGCGCGAGAAACTGCCCAGTTTCGCTACTTCTAGAAAAGTGACCAGTTGATCGAAGTCCATGGATTGTGCGTGATTATATCGGAGTGAGAGAAATCATCCCCGCAAAAGTTACGATCAGATGAAGTTACAAAGAGTGAACTGGCCGAGAGTATTCGTGATTGCTCTATGTTTCTTCGGAGGTGCTCAGCGGCACCGCATTTAACGGCGACTCAATGCTCACCAGCGGAACTATGCTCTGATGTTGGCCGGCGTGCAGGCCGCACTCGGTTTTCTGAAAACCAGACCATCTTCCAGCCCGCGGATTTTCTCCAGGCATAACCGCTCGGGTGCAATGGACGCAACCGATGCTGGGATAGTTGCGGTCGTGCAGAGGATTGTAAGGAACATCGTGTTTATGCACGTAATTCCATACCATCTGTGCCGTCCAATCCGCTATTGGATTGATTTTTACGAGCTGAAACTTGCTGTCCCATTCGATCTTTTTTGACTCTGCCCGTGCCGAGGTTTGGTCTCTTCGTATGGCAGTGATCCATGCCCCCAGGCCGGCAAGCTTGTCTTTGAGTGGTTCGATTTTTCTCAGGCTGCAGCAACGGTCAGGATTCCTTCTCCACAGCTCGGGACCATACTCCTTCTCCTGTTCCTCAGGAGTCCGCGATGAATAAATTCTTTCTATTTTGATTTCGTACCGCTTCTCAACCCGGTCAATCAAATCATAGGTTTCCGGAAATAAAAATTCGGTGTCGCCAGTAAATATCCTCACTTCAGGATTAATGCGAGTCGCAATGTCTATCAGCACAATGCCTTCCACACCGAAACCGGTAGCCATGGCCACATTGTCGTCGAAAGTCTCGAATGCCCAGCTCAAGACTTCCTCCGGCTTCCATAACTCCGCCCGATTTTTTACCTCTTCCACCAGTTCAGTCACTCTGTAACTCCGAGTCTCCGGCCTTTTGTCCTTGCATGAGCAATGGCACGGTTACAAGTTCGTTGCTAGACGGAATTTCCAGTGATGTCACTTTCTCAATGGGGAGGGACTGATCAACAAACTGCACCACATTCCCGACCACGAGCAACTTGGGCGCGGGTAGTTTCGGCGCGAAAGCTAAATTCTGCAAAGTCGTCACGAAGATCTCCTGGTCCGACGTGGTCGCTTTGGAAATGACGGCACATGGAGTGGACTTCTTCAGTCCACACGTAACTAAGTGCTGATAAGTCGCTGCATAGTCATGACCGGGCATGTAAACCGCGACCGTGGCATCTTCCGAGATGTGGTTCGGCCAATCGTGCGGTCCATCAGCGATGGAACTGTGCCCCGTGAGTAAAACTAGAGCGGAAGAAACAGCACGGTGAGTCAGCGGAATCTTAATAGCCGCGGCGGCGCCCGACATCGCTGAGATTCCAGGAACAATCTCGAACTCGATGTGGGCGCCCCGAAGCGCCTCAATCTCTTCTCCGGCCCGGCCAAAAATTAATGGATCGCCGCCTTTTAACCTGACTACAGTTAGGCCCTGACTCGCGTATTTCACCAGCAAGGTGTCGATTTCCTGCTGACGAATATTTCTGCGTCCGCCGCGTTTGCCAACATTTCTCACGAAAGTCGTATCCGGGATAAGCTTTAAAATCTCCTGCCCAATAAGTTCGTCATGAAGCACCACGTCCGCCGATCTCAATAACCGAAGCGCCTTGAGAGTCAGCAATTCCGGATCGCCAGGGCCGGCTCCCACTAAATAAACTTTGCCCTTCATGCGTCACTCCTTGCCGCTAGTGAAGCGGCGGCGTTGAGCAGCCTCAAAGGCTTCTTTACTTGCCAGTTCATGAAGCAAGTCGGCGGCGATTTTCGGGGTCCAGGTTCGAAGCAAAAAGCTGATGCCGGACGCGGCCCAATTCTTCTACCCATTCCGTGTATTCAGGACCAAATTGCTCTTCCAACTCAACCCGCAACCGTTGCGCTAAAGCAGGACTATGCCCGGCGGTGGAAATGGCGACCTGAAAATCTCCGCGCCGGACTACCGCGGGATAGAAAAAGTCGCAATGCTCGGGATCGTCAACCGAATTGCACAGAATATTTCGGCTTTGCGCCTCCGCAAAGACTGAAGAATTCACCTCGGCGGAAGAAGTCGCGGCGATGACTAGAAATACGCCGTCCAGATCCGTCGATTGAAAATTCCTGCGATTCAGCGTAACCGCTCCCGACTGAGCCCATTCCTCCATCTGTTTCGTAGTTTCCGGCGCGACGATTTCAACCCGGGCATTGGCCGACAATAAGCTTTGGACTTTCGGTTCGCCGACCACGCCCGCGCCTACCACCAGGCATCGCCGACCATCCAATTTCAGAAATATCGGAAACAAGCTCATATCAATCCTTAATGACGTTACAAACCTAAACGTCATACCGTGGGAACCCGGCCAACCGCGACGTCCCGCACGACCATTGGGACAATCTCTCCCGCCAGAATTTCCCGCAATTCATCGCCGTTATGGCGTGTGAAAAATGCGCGAAGATTTTCGCCCGGCAATCTCTGATCGAGATAATGGTTGAGAAGCCGTTCAATCGCATCCGGCACTTCAGTTGCAAGACACCGGTATCCAACAGGGCGGGCTATCGATTGATGCAATCCTACCGCCCCTCCCACGCAAAAGTAGTAGGCATCCTGCATCTGGCCATCGACTTTGATCTTCTTCCCTTCGAGGCCAACGTCGGCAATCCAGTGTTGACCGCAACTGTTGGGGCAGCCGGTGACATGAAGTTTTAAATGCTGCTCAAAACCCGGCAAACGCTCTTCCAATTCCTCCACCAGCCATCTTGAAAAGCTCTTGGTTTCTGTAATTGCGAGCTTGCAGAATTCAGTTCCACTGCACGCGATAGCGCCACGCCAGAACGAAGATGCTGCCACTGGAAACCCAATTGCACTGAGTTCCGCTGCCAACGCCTGCGTATTGTGATGGGGTACGTTCACCACTACCAGGTTCTGCATATTGGTTGTGCGAATTTGGCCATCGGCATACCGGTCAGCCAGATCCGCAACGGAATGTAACTGCTGCGCATTGACCCTCCCGCGCAAAACCGCCGCTCCTACATAGGAATATTCAGGTTGTTTTTGTTGATGAATTCCTACGTGGTCGCGATACACATCGTTCGGCGCCGCTCTGGCCAACAGCTGGATCCAGTTGGAATCCGATGCGACGTTCCAGTTCCTCCTGAAAGCTCTCCGCCGTCCATCCATGCTTCAGAAATAAATATTTCAGGCGGGCTCGTTCCCGGTTTTCCCGAAGATCACTGCTGTCCCGGAAAATCTCAGCGACACCTTTAAGTACCGGAAGCACCTGCTCCCAACGGACAAATGCATTCAGCGGCACTCCCAGATGAGGCTGGGCGGAAAGGCCTCCCCCGACACGAAGGCAAATCCACTTTCAGATTTTCCGTCGATAATCCGGCGCGCTCCCGTGAGTCCTACATCGTTAATCTCGGGATATTCACACCAGACCGGGCATCCGCTGATGCTGATTTTGAATTTGCGCGGAAGATTGTAAAAATCCTCGTTCCCGGCAAAGAAGTTATTGGCCTCGATCGCAAGTGGAGACGCATCGCAAATCTCGTGCGCGTCCACGCCCGCCAAAGGGCATCCGGTAATATTTCGGGTTACGTCGCCGCAAGCTCCCAGCGTGTTCAGCCCGCAGTCCCATAAAGCCTCCAGCACATCAGGCAGAGATTCGATGGTCACCCAATGCAGTTGGAAATTTTGCCGCGTGGTGATGTCGGCGATTCCCCGAGCGTGCAGTTCTGTAACCTTCGCGATGGTGCGAAGTTGATGAGAAGTAAGGATCCCGTTCGGAATCCGGAGGCGGACCATGAAGTAAGGAATCGCGTTCCCGGTCCCGCCTTTTCCACCCAGAACACCGGCGCCGTCCCCCTGGGTATAGACGCCCCACCAGCGGAAATACGTGCCCAGCCATTCCGGGGTTATTGAATCCCAACCTTCGCGCGCGAACCGGCGGATCTCCTCAAGGCCGGTCCATGGGTTCATCTCCAGCTTGAGCCGTTCCGCTTTTTGCGCCTTCGTCTCTGTAATTACATTTGCCATAAAAGTAAAAACCCACCGCCAGGTAACAGACTGGCGATGGGTTTGATTTTGCCGATACTAGAAAATTCTTAGGTCAGCAACCCCCCTGCGCCAGTGGACGCACACATACAACAACAGCAAGGACAACACTGGCAGCAGATTTGGGCATACGCCGACATCATGTTTAAGATAGTAGAGAGGAGGGGATTCACTGTCAATGGTACTGACGGGTGGGGCATATTCAAAAAACAGATTGGGCACATCGCAATGCCAAATCCGAGCCGAAAATCACCCCTTCGCGCATCCAAGGCCAAGTTATGTTATTGAATTAATTGCCACAGCCTCGCGAGGCTCTAGCTTCAATGAGCCATAATGGGCCCGCGTTTCCTGGCCTTCTGCATTAAAAATATCAGCGGGAACATCACCAGAAACATAATCGCTAGAAATCTGAAAACATCGTTGTAAGAAAGCATAGTGGCCTGCCTGACCACCGTTTCCCAAACCGCTCCGTAAGCCTGCCTGATCGCCATTGCAGGATCTCCTCCGCGGGAATGGAAGAATGCTGTCATGTTCCTAAGCATTGCCTGGGTCTGAGGACTGGTTGAAGTTACGTGTTGCGCGAGATCGTGAATATGCACTTGTTGCCGGCGCACCTGCAAGGTCTCCACCATTGAGATACCGATGCTGGCCCCTATGTTTCGCATCAAGTTAAATATGCTGGTCGCATTCCCCATACGTTCTCGCGGGACCGGGTCATTAGTCACCGTAGTCAGGGGCACAAATATTAATCCCAACCCTGCTCCCTGGAAGACCAGAGGAAGCCAAAAATTGGAAGAAGTTATATCCAGGGAAAAAAGTGAGAGCCGGTACATTGCCAGGGCCGTGATGAGAAAACCCATACCGAGAAGTTTCCGAGGGTCGACCTTGCCCACGAGGAACCCGATCAAAGGCATAAATAGAAATGAAGCAAAGCCCCTGGGTAAGTTGGTAATGCCGGCGTGGGTAGCGGTGTATCCCAGCACTTCCTGCATCAGTAAAGGAAGCAACACCGTGCTTCCGTAGAGTATGAAGCCAACGGCGGTCATCAAGAACGTGCCAACCGCGTAAGATCGATAATGAAATACGGTGAGATCGATTATCGGATGAGCAGTATTAAGCTCCCGAAAAATAAGCCCTGCGATTCCGACCACCGCTAACACCGCCAATGTAGTGATAAACCGCGACGAAAACCAGTCATCCTCCTGGCCCTTGTCGAGCATGATTTGCAAACATCCCATCCCTAGGATGAGAAGTCCGATTCCCCAATAATCGATTCCAGTTTTTTCCTTCCGCAGATAAGGAGGATCGAAAACAAAAGCCTGTGTCAACAGGATCGCAATCACGCCTATTGGGACATTGACGTAAAAAACCCATCGCCAACTGTAGTTGTCGGTGAGCCAACCTCCTGCTACGGGTCCGAGCATCGGGGCAACCACAATCCCTAAGGCCCAGAAGCCCATTGCTTGTCCACGCTTCTCCGGCGGAAACGACTCCAGTAAAATGGCCTGCGAAAGCGGCTGCAAACCTCCTCCGCACGCTCCTTGAATAACCCGGCATACGATTAAGAATGGCAATGATGGCGCCAAGCCGCAAAAGAATGACGCGACGGTAAATCCGGTTACGGATAATAACAACAGCCGTTTGCGTCCGAATCTTCCCGCAAGCCATCCCGTCATCGGCAAGACAATCGCATTTGCAACCAGATACGAAGTCAGCGTCCAGGTCGCTTCATCGGTGGTTACTGAAAGATTGCCCGCAATATGCCGCAGCGAGACGTTCACCACCGTAGTATCGAGAACTTCCATGAAAGTGCTCGACATGACCGCGATCGCGATGAGCCACGGATTTATATCTTGGCCGGTTGGATTATTGGAAGGCATTCTCAGCTTTTATTTTCAATCTTATTTTGTTCTTTCCGGAGCTGCAGATAAGTCTATGAATGAATAAGAGATAGAGATGACGAATTGGGCGGAAGGGATTCTCGCAATTCGCGCCGACTTTGGGTATCGGGGGGCAGGGCTTTACCATTTGAATACTAATTAGTAATCGGTTAATCACTGTATTGAAAAGGGCCATAATTTTGTTCCAAACTATGTTCTGGCAGGATTCCTTCCTGCAACATAGGGGAGTGATGGCAATTCGCGTACTAATTGCGGACGACGATTTGCCGATCCGGCGATTGCTTAAGCGGCTCATCGAAGAGCATCCGGACTGGAAGGTGTGCGGCGAAGCGGAAACGGGACGCGAAGTGCTTTCGTCGATCACTGATCTAGCTCCAGACGTTGTCGTAATGGACCTTGCAATGCCACAAATGAATGGATTGCAGGCTGCGAGGGAAATTCGTAATGTCGCACCCCAGGTACCGATGCTGCTTTTAACGGTTCAGCAAGTTTCCAAGGAATTGGTGCAGGAAGCCCGAGCGGCGGGATTTCACGGAGCGGTTTCGAAAAGTACAGGCAGTGAAGTGGTGAAGGGAATTGAAACACTTTTGCGCAATGAAAGTTTTTTTAGGACCGCTTCAAATGATGTGTCTTCTTGACTGAATAAGCAGTCGCTGCAAATAATTTAAAAATTACTTAACATTTCTTTAATATCCCGGTTACGCGGCATGGGCATTCCGCCTGGCTGACTCGCAACCCACGCCCCCATTCGATTAGCAGTATCACTGACAGTCTCAAGTGAATCCTCACGAAGAAGTGTGTGAACTACGCCGGCCATAAAAGCATCGCCGGCCCCCACCGTGTCTTTGACCTGGATCTTGAAACCCGGATGTTCAATATGCCCACTCCCGCTCAGTAACAGGCTGCCGCGCGGACCACGCGTGAGACAGGCCAAATCCAGGCTGTACTTTTCAAGCAACTGCCGCGAGAAGACCAACCTCATCTTGGGAATAGTTCAGTCCTAGCAATCCTGCGACTATTGGAAGTTCATCGTGATTGAGCTTTACAACGTTCGCAAGAGCCAGCGATTCTGAGATCACTTTCGCCGAATAAAAAGACTGACGCAGATTGACATCAAAAACTCGGACTGACTCCGGACGCATCGCCCGAATAAACTTGTGGGTGGTTTCCCGAGATCGGGAGGAGCGTTGCGCCAATGATCCGAAACAAACTGCATCTGCTCGTGCAGCGAGGGTTTCGAGCCCATCCGTCCATCCGATATAGTCCCAAGCGACCTCCTCGACAATATCGAAACTGGGCTGTCCCGCATCGCCCACATCAACGTTGACGGTCCCAGTTGGATGGACCGGATCCCGCTGAATGTAATCCCTGGGCAATCCGGTTTCGGTTAACTTTGACAATATTTCTTCGCCCAAATCGTCATTGCCGACACTGCTTACCAGCCACGCTTCATTCCCTAAAAGTTTCGCCGCGTGACAGAAATTTGCAGGAGCTCCACCCAATTCCTTACCGCCAGGTAAGAAATCCCAGAGAAATTCTCCCAGGCCAACCACTATTGGGACTTTGGCAGACATTCAAAATCGTCATCAGGAGAAAATCGACTTGTAAAATCCTGGCTTGGTAACCATAAAAGAAGAAGAGACGATCAGATCATTTCTTAATGCAAAGATTGTTTAACCGATTCCAAAAACTTCGTCTGGCATTCCTGCGCGGCCGCCTGCAACCCGTGAAATTCGGAGGTTCGCCTCAGCTTAGAGAGTGCGGGATCCAACTGCAACGCTGACACCGCGCAATAATTTTGAGCGATAGCGCTCTTAATCAGTCTTGCCGCGGCCTCGCTGTTCCCACAAAATGCAAATACGGCGCCTTGGTAATAACGCGTTTCAGGGTCTGTTTCTGCGCGCAACGATGCCTCCGTTTTCTCCTCGATAGCCGAATTTGATGGGGACCCGGGCTGGAGACAAGCTTCCATGAGATCCCGATGGTCAAAAGGATTGGTGGAAACTTTCTTGACTGCGGCACGAGCTTCGTCAATTTTTCCTTCCCGAATTAAGGCCGACACTGTCAGGTAAGCAGCCCATTCGGTCCCGCTATCAAGCCGCACAAAATCCATTGCCCGCTGCGTTTTTCCTGACTCCAAAAACGCCCAGGCACATGAACGGAATTCGTAATTACCGGGATCCAGTGCCATTGCCACGTCACATTGCTGCGTTGCTTCAGGCAGCATGCCGCCGTAACGCAGAACATACGCCAAGGTGAAGTGAGCCTCGGCGCTTTCAGGTCGTCTCGCGACCAACTGCTTTGCCTGATCGTATGCCTTAGCGACATCCCCTCTTTCAGCCATATGGAGGATCAGATGGGCGGAGGCTGAATTCAAATTTGGATCCAGCTTAAGCGACCGCTCATAGGCGTCATTGGACTTCTGTATCTGTTCTTCGCCGCCGTTTGAGAACGCGGCATTGTAGTAGTAACGAAGCCCCAACGCTGCCCAGGCTGGAGCATACGAAGGATCCATCTTTACTGCCTCTTCCAATATTGTTATTGCCGACTTGTTCGGATCAGGATCGTGAGAAATTGCCAGACTACGCAAATAGAGGTCGTAGGCATCCTGGTTTGTCGGCTTGGTGCCAGCCTCTGTAAATCCATCCGCCGCGCCTAATTGCGGCAACAGACCTTGGCGGATCTTCGTGGCTAGTTGTTTTTGTATCGAAATTAAATCCTGCGACGACGCAGTCAAAGTGTTTTGCCAGATGAGTCGATCAGAGTGCACATCGATCGCTTCAACCGTTACCCGCAGTTGTTTTCCCTGTTGTAAAAAATGTCCGGTAAGCACGGTGGCAACATGAAGTTGGTGTCCCGCTTGTTGCGGATCCACATCCGCGGCTGAAAACTTGCGGGTAGTGGCAGTCGGACGAACATCCAACGCGCGCGTGTACATCAGCACGTTTGAAATCTCATCGGCCAATGCAAAGCGAAGATAATCGATATCGTCGGCGTTGCTGATGTTTTGCAATGGGAGAACCGCGATGGTGTTTGCGGCTTTGGCAGAGGAACCGGAACCCCGGTGCCGCAACCACCAGATACCCCCAGAAATTACGATAGTCAATAGAAAGAAGATCGTTCCCAGTAGCAAATATTTCTGCCGCAGAGACGAATGCTGAAATGTCTTCGTTGCCGACCGTAAGTGCGTAAGATCCCGCAAACTTGGTTTGCTGAGTCCGGATTCAGTTTCCCGACGAAGCCGCAGCAAATCCTTCTTCATCTCCTCAGCTGTCTGGTACCGTTTGCTGCGGTCCTTCTCCATCGCCTTCCCGATTATTCCCTCGAGTTCAGACGGGAGCTTCGAATTCAAATTCAAGGGCGAGGGCGGTTTTTGATGCAAGACCGCATCCAGCGTGGTGACTATATTCGTTCCCGCAAATGGCTTTTTCCCGGTCGCCATCTCATAAAGCACCACTCCAAACGAGAAGATGTCGCTTCGAGCATCGAGTTCTTCGCTGCGGGCCTGCTCCGGAGACATATAAACCGCCGTTCCGGGAATTACGCCCATCTGCGTTAATGAATCATCGAACGGAGTGTCACTGGTAGCGGATTGTTCACGGGCGGATTTTGCCAAACCGAAGTCCAGCACTTTCGTCTGTCCGCTTTTCGTTATGAAAATGTTCGCTGGCTTTATGTCGCGATGAACAATTCCTTTTTCATGGGATGCGATCAAAGCTTCCGCAACATGCACCGCTATATCGAGGATCTCTTCCAATTCCAACGGCTTCCCGCGCAGTCGTTGTTTTAAGCTCTCCCCTTCCAGGCGCTCCATGACGATGAAGGGGTGCCCATTGTTGTCTTCGATGTCGTGGATAGTGCAAATATTAGGATGGTTCAGTTGAGAAGCCGCCCGCGCTTCCCTGCGGAAACGTTCCAAAACGCGAGGATCCTTCGCCATCTCATCGGGAAGGAATTTCAGCGCCACCCGGCGTTGCAGCCGGGTATCGTCGGCGCCATAAACCACACCCATCCCGCCTCCACCAAGCTTTTCAACGATGTGGTAGTGCGAGATGGTTTGGTCAAGCACGCGCGAGGGTCCCACCCTTGGGCCGCGATCTTAGGCGCGGCAATTCCCGAAGTCAAACTCACCGCTCATCCAATCGATGTCGGCGAACGCGCTTGGATTAAGCCATGAGCAACGTCGTTACTATATCCTAAGGGACTGCGCGAGAATGGAAAACAGTTTTAGGATCGGCGCCTTGCGAATCGATCAAATAAAACGACGTTTTTTAGAAATGTACGGAACTGTGCCCCGAATTTTCGAAGCCCCCGGCCGCACCAATCTGATAGGAGAACACACCGACTACAATGACGGATTTGTCATGCCCGCGGCAATTGATTTCTATACTTGGGTCGCGATTGCGCTGCGAGAAGACCGCCGGGTTTTGATGTACTCCGAACAGTTCAAACAGTCTTCAGAATTTGATCTCGACCGTGCCGATCCAGGTCCAACACATCACTGGTCAGACTATGTACGCGGCGTGGCCATTCAGGTGGAAGCTTCGGGTTCCCGGCTGCAGGGTAGCAACATTTTGATTGATTCGAATATTCCTATTGGTTCGGGGCTGAGTTCTTCCGCGGCAATCGAGGTCGCAAGTGGACTGGCGTTTATTCAATCAGCCAGCGGCGCAAAAAAACTAGACCGGATAGAACTGGCGAAGCTCGCGCAACGAGCGGAGAACGGAACCGTTGGCGCGCACGTCGGTATTATGGATCAATTTGCTTCCGCAAATGGGCGCGCGGGGCATGCGTTGCTTTTGGATTGCCGATCCCTTTCCTTCGAACTGCTACCGGTTCCGTCGGAAGTCAACCTGGTGATCTGTAACACCATGGTGAAGCATTCAATTTCCGGCGGAGAGTACAACGTTCGCCGTTCTCAATGCGAGCAAGGAGTTAAATTTCTCGCCGAGAGGATTCCCGGCGTACACGCCTTGCGAGATGTGAGCTTGGAGCACCTTAATAAGTACAGCCAGGAGATGCCAGAATTGATCTATCGGCGATGCCGGCACGTGGTTTCTGAGAACGCCCGGGTGCAAGCCGCCGCAAAGTCTTTGAAACGTCACGATCTTAGTGAATTCGGCAAACTGATGTACGAATCCCATCGCAGCTTGAAAGAGGATTACGAAGTCAGTTGTCCGGAACTGGATATGATGGTTGATTTTTCTTCCCGATTCCCAGGAACATTCGGGGCGCGGATGACCGGGGGCGGTTTCGGCGGATGCACCATAAACTTAGTGTCCAAGGAATCAGTCAACGAATTCCGCGAGCAAATCTCCGTGCTTTATCAGGAGGCCACCGGAATCTGTCCCGAGATTTACGTAAGCGAAGCCGCCGATGGTGCGCAGGAGTGCTTTGAAGTTTCAAATCTTGCTGGAGAACAATGTTCAATCTAAGCGAGGTTTCGCACCGGCGACTGAATCCCCTAACCGGGGAATGGGTTCTCGTCTCTCCGCATCGCACTCAACGTCCCTGGCTGGGACAGGTGGAAGGAACGCCAACGGAGAAGCAGCCAGCCTATGATCCAACTTGCTACTTATGTCCCGGAAACGAGCGCTCTGGCGGCGCAAGGAATCCGCGTTATACATCCACTTTTGTTTTCGACAATGATTTTCCAGCGCTTCTTCCAGCTTCCAATAATCTAAAAGTGAATGAATCGGATTTGATTGTCGCCGAGGGTGAATCCGGGATTTGCCGCGTTGTCTGCTTTTCTCCGCGTCACGATTTAACGCTAGCGAAGATGACCGAGCCTGACATCAGGACTGTAGTGGATGTCTGGGCAGAGCAATTCCAGGATCTGAGCTCAAAAGATTTCATCAAGTATGTACAAATATTTGAAAACCGGGGAGCAGCGATGGGTGCCAGCAATCCCCATCCGCACTGTCAAATTTGGGCAACCAGCTTCATTCCTAATGAGCCGCAGAAAGAAACGCAATCTCTCCGGGGATTTATGCAGGCACACAATAAATGCTTGCTTTGCGAGTACATCGCCTATGAAGCGCAACACTCAGAGCGGTTAATTTTTTCAAATCAACACTTTCAAGTCGTCGTTCCCTTCTGGGCGGTATGGCCTTTTGAAACTCTGATAGTTGCAACGCGTCACGTGGCCGACATCCCCGCTCTCAACCCTGAAGAGCGTGACGCCCTGGCTGATGTTCTTCACCGGCTAACCGCTTGCTATGACCGGCTTTTTAACACTCCATTTCCTTATTCCATGGGGTTTCATCAAAGGCCTTCGGATGAAAACGACTATCCCGAGTGGCATCTCCACGCGCACTTTTATCCGCCGCTATTGCGGTCCGCAACCATACGAAAATTCATGGTGGGGTTCGAAATGCTCGGCGGGCCTCAGCGGGACATCACAGCCGAAGCTGCGGCGGCTGCCCTCCGGCAAGTACTTTAGACCAACAACGGCGATGCGGATTCATGCAGCGGAATACTCGCATGTATAGTAGTCCCGCGTCCGCGGGACCGGATTTCAAATTGTCCACCGAGTAAGCGCACTCTCTCCTGCATGCCTTGAATTCCTACCCCTCTGCGCCCGGAACCGGATTGCACGATTTCTGCGGGCATGCCTTTTCCCGTATCGCCAACCTCCACCGTGACTTGGCTATCGTCGCGATCGATGCAGATTCTCGCGTCGCGGCTACCGGAGTGGCGATGAATATTGGTGAGGCATTCCTGCACAATCCGAAAGATTGTTGTCTCCACTTCGGCGGGCAGCCTTCCAAGTTTCGGGGATAGCTGCAGATCCACTGGAATCTTGCTGCGTTCCGAGTAGCCGCGGACAAACCACTCCAAAGCTGAATCAAGTCCGGCGTCATCCAACAGCGGCGGATGAAGTAAATAAGATAAAGTGCGCACTTCCTGCAAGACGGATTGCACTAGATCTACGCTGTCATTCGCGATGGTCTGAGCTCTGGGATCCCACTTGCCCGCTTCATTTTGAAGGATGGAAAGATTCATAGCCAACGCGGCCAGAATTTGCCCCGAGCTGTCATGCAGTTCGCGAGCAATTCGTCGCCGTTCTGAATCCTGGGTTTGCAACAGTCGTCCGGATAACTCTCGCAGAGCTTCCTGCGCTTGAACCAGCTCGGCAGTCCGCTGCTTCACCCTGTTTTCCAATTCATTCCGAGCCTCTTGCAAAGCGCCGTCCCTCTGCTGAATTTGTCCAAGCATCTCATTGAACGATTCGATAAGAGTTGCGACTTCATCCCGATTACCACTCGTCCCGGCTCGCACCGAATAATTTTTCTCTCGCGAAACTATTTGCGCAGTTTTAGCGAGATCCATCATGGGCTCCGAAATGACGCGCTGAGACATTCGGGATACCAGTAGCGCAGCCAGCAGGGACATCGACAGTACCGCGATGACAATTACCGCATAACTTCTTCAACCGATCATAAAGTGCCTGCATATCGGACCACAGATATACGGTTCCAATCGGCTTCCCCTGCAAAATAATCGCGTTCGCCACTTCAATATGGCCATCTCGGAACCAATAGGCCTGGGGTTGTCCCGGCGACAGTTGCGGCAAAGAAACCTTGGGGCGTGATGTCTGGCGCCAATATGCTGCAAATAGCTGCATGTCGGCCGTGTAAATGCCTCCATAAATAATTCGCGGAGAAGCCTGCAAAGCTGAAAGAGTGGTTTCGGCCGATTTCGGATCGTTAAACACCAGAGCCGCCTCAGTGTTGGTGCCAATGATGCGTGCCTGTATGTTGAGATTTCGTACGATTCCCACTCTGAACGCATATAAATCGTAGGCAAAAAAGGATGCGCCGGCGAGCAGGAGAGCCGCGGCGCTTACCAGCATATTGACCAACGTCAGCTTCTTTGAAATTGAAAAATTCCGAAGTCTGAACATCACTGTCGCGCTCCAGCAGAATTCTTTCTGACGACAGTCGCGACCTTTAGCAGCTGAGAACTCAACATCAAACCGGCTCGCTGCGCGGCAGGAAGATTCACTTCAAACCGCACCTTATTTTGTTCCAGCAGGAATTGAATCATTCCCCCGCGCCGGGAAAAGTCAGGCAAATCACTGACAGTGAGGACTGGAGTCTTATCAAGGGCCGCGAGAATTATCCGAAGGCGAGAATCTTCCGAGGAACTGATGAATACGATGCGGCAACTCGAGGCCTCTTCCGGCTTCGAAATTCTTCTTACACCTATATTTTTTCCGTTGATAGTTTCGCCGGAAACTGTGCTATCGAGAGTGTTCCCAAAAGGATCCTGACCGAGCACGCAGAGATCAAATGGCTTTTCCGCGTCGGTCCCCGCGATTCCAGGCCATTGAATAAATTTTCCAAAATTGTAAAGGTATGCCGCCTTCACCTGGTAGTCGGTCGGGCGAGGCTGCTGCGCTTGCAGCGTCATGCAGGCGAACATTGCGAGACCAATTAATTGCCAGAGCCTGAAAAATGCACTAGAAAGTCCATCCCGCTTTTTTCGCAGAGCACTAAGACAATTATGTTTGATGTAGAATCGCAGGCATCTATCTTGTCCAAGTCAACTTCGCGTACCCGCTTCTCTTAATCCGAACCACGGGCCCGGGGTCGCCGCCGTCCTCCGCGTGATTAGGCTGTAACAGGTCCAACCCCACTATCGCCAATTTGAAATGTTCATTCAACCGCCAGCCAAAATTGACATCCCCGCTGGAATAACTATCGACCATCGGTGCGGGCAGCGCGCTCACGTAACGGTACGCCAGATCCAGCGTCATACTCTTCGATAAATCAAACCCAGAGAGGACTTCTACCTGGTGTTCAGGACTCGAACCCATAATTCCCGGAGCGCTGCCAACATCCAGAGAATTCGGTCCTCGCTCCAAATTCATTTTCAGAAAAGAATATGAGCCTCGCAGCCTCCAGAAGTGAGTCGGACGCCACTCCGGGGCAATCTCAACTCCACGGGTAATGCCCAAAAGCCCATTACCAAATTCGGCGGGAAGAAGAATATGCGTTGGCGGTGGATTATCTTCTATGAAGGGGCTGCCGGTAATGTCCTCGCTGAATAAATCACTGTAGTGGTTGTAGAAGCCGGAAACATCCACGAAGAGGTTTTTATTTATCAGACGCCGGTAACCAATTTCGTAGCCATTGAATTGTTCTGACCGAAAATTGCGGTTGGCATTAAATCGCGCAAAAAATTGGAGACCCCCGGGGCCGGGTCCAATGTATCCCGTCAGAAAGAAATCCCTCTCGACATCGGCCGGAGTTCGGACCGCATGAGTGAAGGCCGCCCAGACTGTTTGCTTGTCGGAAGGCGTCCACATAAGACGCACGCTTGGCTCCAACTGAAACGGGCTGAAATTCGTGCGTATCAATTTTGAGCCGACGGAAAGCGACAGGCGATGGTCGATCAGACCGATCTCATCTTGAAAGAACGCGCTAAAGAGCTGATCGGTTCTTGCATTCGGTTGAAACGTAAGCCCGGAAACTACCTCCGCATTATTGGCACGAACTAAACGTTCGCCGAGTCCCCATGAAATTTCCTGGTGTCCAGCGACGTGCACACGCTGCAGAAAATCCACATCGAAGGTGTCGCGCAAGTCGGTTATGTTGGATTCATAACGGTTAGCCCGATCATAATAAGCCTGCAACTGTAGATCAGAGCCTTCACCTTCGCTTCTTTCCCATCGGCCCATGATGTTTCCGCCGGAAAGACGAGCATCACGATCCACAATTTGCGAGTATGGCGCGGTGTAACTGGTCGCCTGCACGCTTTCTCCAGCCGCCTCGTCATACATGTCGCCCTGTACGGTGTAGCTATTGCGAGAGTCATGGTCCCAGTCCATGCGGAAACCGGCCTGCCCGGCCCGCCATCCGTCAAAATTCATGCCATCCGAATGAAATTCTGGGCCGCGGTTGAAACCTTTCGCGTACACGCGATAATTCAGGCTTTCATTACTATTTCCCCCGCCGTGTCGAAGATTCGCGAAGCCCTGCTCGACATTACCGCCGCCCCCGGATGCCAGCGTCCCCCGTGTCTCCTTACTCTTCTTGGTAATTATGTTGATGACGCCGTTGACTGCATTCGGTCCCCAAATGGTGCCGCCTGGCCCGCGAATAATCTCAATACGGTCAATGTCCTCCATTAAAGTGTCTTGAACTTCCCAGTAGGTTCCGGCGAACAGGGTCGTATAAACCGTACGTCCGTCAATGAGCACGAGAACCGAGCGCGACAGCCTGCTTCCGAAACCGCGAATCCCAATTGACCATTTGTTGCCGTCGATCCGTGCGACTTCTACTCCGGGGGCCAGTCGCAACACTTCTGGAATATTCGTGGCACCCGACCGCTCAATATCCTCCTGTGTAATAACGTAGATTGCGGCCGGAGTCCTCATGGCAGCTTCGGGCGCTTTGGAGGCAGTCGTTACTTCGATATCCCCCAGTTGCTCCAGACTTAATTGCTTGAGCGGTTCGCCAGAATTCGGATCTGCAGCATCCGCCCACATTTGGATAAATACTCCGGCACCCAAAAGGAAAAATAAGATCTTGATGGCCTGATTTTTAACAGTTCGATTTTTAATGCGCTTACATCGCCCCGAAACACAAGTCTGCACGAATTTTCTCGTTTCTCACGTGACTGGTGAATGTATCGTCAGTCAAGTGATTCTCTAATCACAACCATTAATTTCGTGGCTCAGCTAAGACGGGAAGGACGTTACATACCATTCCTTATTTCAGGCGGAGACGCTATAGGGTTATTACTTTAGATCATGATTACTTCGGTACCCGGCGTCTCCGGACCGTGCATCCGAGCGTCGCATACTAGCCCGTCGATAAGAAACATTCGTTCAAGAGCTTCGGATTGCATGGCCCGCGAGTATGATCGGACCTCGCCGTCCTGAAAATGCTAGGCTATTGCCATGAAATACCTTGTTCGCGGGAGCCTTCTACTCGTATCGCTTAGCCTCTCGTCCTGGTTGATGGCGCAACAGCCAATCGCGCAACAGCAAGATGATGCACAAGCCGCTCAGCCAACCGAGAATGTCGATGTCGTCGCGGAGATTCAGCAACTCAAGGCGGACATAGAGCGCTTAAATCAACAGGTGGAACAGTTGAGCAATGACGTGCAGCGTTTACAGAAGGCGCGCCCCACGACTACGAGGACAACCGTGACGAGAACACCTCCCACCACAGCAACTGCTACCACTTCGCCAGTCCCAAGCCCCTCGGCCACGCCCAGCCAACCGGAGCAAACTCCCGTTACAGATCTCGTTTTCAAAGATGGACGTCGTGTCGAAACCAGAAATTATGCAATCGTCGGCGAGAGTATCTGGATTTACACCGAGCAGGAATCAAAAAGATATCGGTTGGCTGATTTAGATGTCGATGGGACGAAAAAGTTGAACTCTGACCACGGAGTCCCGTTTCAACTTCCTCCCAGTCCTTAGCCCGGTTGCCGCAATTTTTTGCGGATTACTTGCCTAGTAGTTGCTCGCGAAGCCTGCGCGAAAGTTTTACTGCGAGGGATTTGTAGAAGCGATAAGCCAGGTGGGGAAATAACTCAAACAGATCCGTTAGCGTGTTCCAATCAATGGCGTAGGCCTGCACGTCTTCTTCAACAGTAGCAGTCGCACTTGCCAGACTGTTCTCGAGATAAGCCATCTCTCCCAGAATTTCGCCGGGACCAATCCGCGCCACATTCAAGCTTGCGACGCTTATGTTGACGCGTCCCGCTAAAAGAACATAGACGGTTTGCGACCGCTTGCCCTGCTTGATCAAGACTTCGTGTTTGGCAAAACTGACCCGCTTGCACTTATCAATGATGAGTACCCAATCGTTGGGAGTGAGGAATTCCAGACGGTCGGGCGCCGTGCGCAACACGGACATCAACTGCTCACTTGGGATCTGTGCTTTTTGTTCCATGGCCAGTAGTGTGATTGGTTAATGAAGGATATCAGAGAGCGAAATAAGCGTCATGTAACTACTGGAATGCCTCAAGAATCCGCGTGTCGGAATGCGAAAGACCCGTCGAATTATTCTTATGATCGCGCGCGGCCCGGCGCAAATTTCACACAATAGATGAGTCCAACCAAAAATAATATTGCCCCCCACCATACCCCGGCGTGCAAATTAAACAAAACCACCCCTGGATTTTCCGGAGGATTTATCACCTGATAAATTCCAGCACCCAAAATTAGAGCGCCGTTCACAGCAAGAGATACACCTATAAAAAACCAGATCGAAATCATGGTTAAACCTCCGGCTACCAGAAAATAATATTCAGAACGAAGAACACAACCACCACAATCGCGGCCCAGAAAAGCGGCTTCTGATAGATGGGAATGTCCCCAACGGAAGGAACCTCCGTCAGGCCATACACTAACCCCGTTAATTCCGCGTCCGGCTTAGGCGCAGTGGCGAGGCTTACCCCGACTGTCACGACTACGCACACAATAAACGACCACAGCGCCTGGTACATGTCCTGCGCCAGCGCCTTTGCATCAGGCGATAGCGCCACATAACGAAGCGCTGAGGGATCCACTTTTACCCAGGCCCACATACTGATCGAAGAAATCGTTCCGCAAAGCAGTCCCCAGAAGCCGCCAGGCCCGGTAGCCCGCCTCCACAACATTCCCAGCACTACGGTGCCGAATAGTGGGGCAATGAAAAAACTGAACAGGGCTTGCACATAATCCATAATGCTGGCGAATTGCATCACCAGATAAGCCGTGCCCACACTAATAAGCACGCCGATGACAGTCGTCCAGCGGCCCATATTCACATAGTGGTGATCGGTGCCTCGGGGATTGATTAGCGGACGATAAATATCGTATGTCCAAACGGTCGTGAAAGCGCTGACGTTCCCCGCCATTCCCGACATAAATCCTGCAATCAATGCGGTGATGCCGAGGCCCAACAATCCCGGCCCGCAATACCTAGCCAGCATCAGAGGCAACACGTCGTTGTAACTATGAGATCCCGTGGCGGCTGCAACAGATTCTCCGACGAGTTTCATTGGGAGAACCGCGAGACCCAGCAGTCCGGGAAGTATGACAATGAGCGGTACCAACATCTTGAAACCGGCCCCGATAATTGGAGCCATCTCGGCGCTGCGAATATCTTTCGCCGCAAGAATGCGCTGTACCACCAGGAAATCGGTGGTCCAGTAGCCCATGGAAATAATCGCGCCCAGGCCAAACACGATTCCTGTCCAATGAATACCCATTGGATTGGTATTGAAATGTCCGAGTCCAGACCACAGATGCACGTATTGATCGGACGCCCGCTGGGCAATCATCACCTTCAGATTGCTCCATCCACCAGTTTCATAGAGACCCAATATTGGGATGAGCAGAGCGCCTGCCCAGATAAGAAAAAATTGCAATACTTCATTGAAGATGGCCGAGCGTAATCCACCCAGGGTCACGTAAACCGCTACCGTCAAGGATGAAACCCATATGCTGAAATTGATGTCCCAACCCAGCACGATCTGCATCACCTTGGCCATCGCGAACATGTTCACGCCGCTCATCAGCACGGTCATGAATGCGAAGGAAACGGCGGACAAGGCGCGGCTTGGTTCACCGAACCGAAGCTTCAGGTATCCGGGAACCGAGTGGGTTTTAGAGATGTAATAGAAAGGCATCATCACCAAAGCGAGAAATAACATCGCCGGAATAGCGCCGATCCAGTACCAATGCGTAGCCAGGATCCCGTATTGGTAGGCCGACCCGGCCCAACCCATCAATTCCAGCGCGCCTAGATTAGCGGAGAGGAAACTCAATCCCGCCACCCAGGCAGTCATTTCGCGACCGGCCATAAAAAAATCTTCGCCCGTATTAGCCCGGCCGCGAAGATAAAATCCGATCGCGAGAACTAATACAAAGTAGAAGACGACGATTACGACGTCCACCGTCGATAAATGAACCAGTCGAGTTGGTATTACCGTTGCCAAAGCTGAAATCATTATTTTTCCTTAGACTTAACTTGGAAAAACTAACTTGACCTCAAAAAAGCGAGGTTTCAATCACCTCGCTCACCACCGGCCGATCATTACCGTTACCGCATTCACCAAATAAGTGCCCGAACGTTTGTACTCCGCGCCTTCGTATCAGTCAAGAGCGCTGATTCAACCCTCAATGGCGCATCACTCGACAATCCACCTTGCCATAGGCCGGAAAGAGCAGTACAAAGGATGTCCCTTGAGCAAACTATGAGCAAAGTTCATCGTTTACTTGTCTTGTCTTTGGCATTATTGGCTGCTGCAAACGCGCTATCTGCGCCAGCCGCACAAGCAGAACAAAATCCCACGTCTCCCGCCAATCTTCCCACCCAAATTCCCGGTCAGGACGCAATTCTGATGGGCACTGCGTGGTATCCCGAACAATGGCCGGAATCACGATGGGAAACCGATCTCCAACTGATGGAGAACGCCAACATCAGAGTCGTAAGAATCGCGGAATTTGCCTGGGCACGGATGGAGCCCACGGAAGGGCACTACGATTTCGGCTGGCTGGAACGAGCAATCAGCCTGGCTGCTAAGCATCACATCGTTTCTGTGGTGGGAACTCCTACGGCCACTCCGCCCGCGTGGCTCACCCAGAAATATCCAGACGTTTTGCGGATAGACGAGAATGGACACCGCATTACTCACGGCAATCGCGCCCATGGTTCCGTAACATCCCCCCGCTACCGCATCTTCTGCCGGCAGATTGCCGAACAAATGGCGGAGCGTTTCGGACACAATCCTAACGTCGTCGGTTGGCAGATCGACAATGAATATGGATACGCATTGATGTCCCACGACGACGACAGCAAATTGCAATTCCAAAATTGGATCAAGGCAAAATACAAAACGCTCGACAACCTCAATGCTCAATGGACAACCCAATACTGGAGCGAAGCCTATGACAATTGGAGCGAGATCCCTATCCCCGTCGGCGGGCACAATCCTGGATTGATGCTGGACTGGAAGCATTTCGTCACCTTCGAGTGGAAGGAATATCAGCAGAATCAAATCGATGTGATCCGTCTGCACTCGGAGCCGCGTCAGTTCATAACCGGCAACTTCATGGGTTTTTTTGATGGCTTCGATCACTACACCATCAGCGAACCCTTGACCTTCGCGTCGTGGGACGATTATGTCGGAAGCGGGCATGTCGATTCCGACCACAACGGTCTTACCCACGACTTGACCCGCGGCTTCAAGAGACAAAATTTCTGGGTAATGGAAACGCAACCAGGTGCGGTGAACTGGCACTCCGTAAATAACTTTCTAAACCGTGGAGAAGCGCGCGCCATGGCCTGGCAGGCAATCGCCCATGGAGCGGACGACGTCAACTACTGGCAGTGGCGCAGCGCGCTCAATGGGCAAGAACAGTACCACGGCACATTGCTTGGCCCGGATGGAACACCGGCGCTTTTTTATGATGAGGTGAGCCAGACGGCGCATGAATTCGCTAAAGTGCAGAATTATTTTCGTGGCACTACCGTGAGTTCGCAGGTTGCGCTGCTGTATTCCTACGACAGTCATTGGGCGATTCAATTTCAAAAGCACACCAAGAACTACGACGATATCGCATTGCTCGGGAGTTATTACCGCAGCCTGCGGCATCTCTCGCAATCTGTCGATGTCGTCAGTGCGTACGCTCCACTTGCTGGTTACAAATTAGTGGTAGCTCCGAGTTTGAATGTGATTCCCGAAGATCTGGCGCAACATCTTTTGGAATATGTCCGCCAGGGGGGCCATCTGGTTCTGGGTCCGCGTTCAGGCATGAAAGATCAATTCAATTCGCTGCTCACTCAGCGGCAACCTGGCTTTCTGAAAGACGCCCTGGGAGCGCGAGTCGAGCAATATTATGCGCTCGAAAGTGACGTCCCTGTTTCGGGATCCTGGGGAAGCGGCCAAGCCACGGTATGGGCCGACCAAATAAAACCTCTGACCTCTGACGCTGAAGTCTTGCTCAGATACGGAAAAAGCAATGGATGGCTAGACGATCAGCCCGCGGTCGTCACACACGCTTTCGGCAAAGGAAGAATCACTTACATCGGTCCGATTCTCGATGACAAACTCATGGCTGCGGCCGCGAACTGGATGATCGCGCAAAGCGGCGTCACTCCATTATTCGCTACCGTTCCAGACGGAGTGGAGGTGAGCCGCCGGAACGATGGCAGCCGCGAGGTCTTTGTCGTAATTAATTTCGCGCCGAGAACCGCGGACCATTCCCCTGCCACGACCAATGAAGCTTCTGCTTTCCGGGACAAAGGGAACCAGCGTGGAGTTACCGCAATACGGGGTTGAAATCCTGGCAGAAGATAAGTAAAAGGCGGGGCCCTGGAAAAATAAACGAGGACAGCCCGGAGCCCCCCAAAGCTGTCCTAAGACTCTTCCGGTTAGAAGAGCGTGTTTACTGAAATGAGAGTACCGCCGCCGCATTGCAGAATTGTTGCGGAGACGTAAATATTCGGTGAATTCCATTCCGAGTTACTTTTCGCATCCCCTCGAAGTTCTCCACTGAACTGTTCCGAATCCTTAAGAGCTATCCTCGACTCTGATATTTACCGTTTCTTGACAACCGCTACTGGCGTTTGGACTGGAAGCTGACTACTAAGCGCCAATTACTGTTCCATCTCCCATGACCTCAGTGAAGCCCGCATCCCGGTGGAGCGTTATTTTTGCCTTTGCGCTCGTTTACGTTTTCTGGGGATCGACTTACCTCGGCATTGACCTTGCGATTCAGAGCATTCCACCTCCGTTGATGTGCGGCATCCGGTTCCTGATTGCTGGGGTCCTGATGTTGATTTATTGCAAGCTTCGCGGCGAGCACATTTGGTACTCGCGGCAGCGGCTCATCCGCCTGGCAATCGTTGGGATATTGCTTCTCATGGGAGGGAACCTCACTCTCGCTTATGCGGAAGAATACGTGCCCACCGGCCTGGCAGCATTGCTCATTGCGGTCACTCCGCTCTGGTTTCTCGTACTCGACCGATTGCTGCTCGGCCAACATCGCATTTCAACTCGAGGTCTCGTCGGACTGATCCTGGGAATTCTGGGAACGGTGGTGCTGATTTATCCCAGCTTGCTGAATTCCGCGGGCTTGGGTCGAAAAGAGTTCTGGTTCTCAATTGCGCTTCAAGGTGGATCGTTCAGTTGGGCGCTGGGTTCGGTGCTCTCTAAACGTTGGCAATCGGGGCCTGCGTCGTTCGCGGCAACCGCATGGCAAATGATTTTCGCCGGATTCGCGAATCTACTTCTTGCAATCTCTAAAGGCGACACTCATCACGTGATCTGGACCCGCAGCGGAATCGGAGCCGTCATTTATCTGGTGATATGCGGATCGCTCATCGGATACACCGCCTACATATGGCTTCTGAATCACGTGACGACCGCCAAGGTTTCCACATATGCCTACGTGAATCCCATTGTCGCAATTTTTCTGGGATGGCTGGTACTCCATGAATCCATTGACCGCTACATTCTGGCGGGAAGCGCCATCATTATCACGTCGGTGATTCTCGTGACCAGCGCTAAAGTGCAGCCGCGCTCAACGCCAACGTAGGGCCGCAGTTGTTTCAATCCATTGTCATCCTGAGCCAGTGTCTTGCTTCGCTGGCCGAAGGATCCCGGTCACCCATCCCTGCATCAATCCTTCGTCGCAAAAACCCGACTCAAACTTCCCTCACCTGCCCGAAATTAAGCACGCTCACAATAATCACACCGCCGACGATATTTCCGAGAACAGCCGCAAGCAACCACTCAAAATATCCCGACGTTGTAACCGCGCCCGCAATAACTGCTGAAAGAATTTCTCCGCTCGTAGCAATGCAATGAGCAAACTTACCAATGCCGACGATGAAGGTCAGAAACCACACCATCACTAATTGCCCGATCGTCCAATGGCTTGCTGTTACCACCCATGCGACTAACGCGATAATCCAACCCCCAATAACGCCACTCCAAAAAAAATGGCCGAAGCTGCCGGAAGAAGCGTGTACCCCCAACTGCACCAACTGCGAGAGAACTTCCTGAGGAAGTGCGCTTGACTTCACCATTAGCAGCGCGAATAAAAAAGCGCCAAGGATGTTAAAGCTAAAGACCACCGCCCACAAACGCAATGTTTGAATAAAGTAGCGATGCTCATCCAGAATTAGAACCACCGGGTAAAGCGTATTTTCGGTAAACAGTTGCGCCCGCCCAATAATTACGGCAATGAAGCCGACCGGGTAAATCAAATAAGAGACCAGTTCCTGCCAGCCAGCGCCTCCAATAAGTGCGCGCACGGACGCGACCGCGAGGCCAGTGAGACCCATTGTGATTCCCCCAGCGACGGCGGAAAACGCCAGAGTTTGGGTCGAGCGCTTGAGTTCTTCTCTTCCGTTCTCCTCAACCGCGTGAAATATTTGCGGCGCGGTGAGCCGGCTTGACTCGGGATTATCGTCCAATTTCGTGTCTTTGGAGGTTTGTTTTGCCATTTCCGTCCCAGCCTAAGATGCCAGTTTCAACCCGACGGATTTATTTCATAACGACATCTTTCGATTCCAACTCCATTTCGTGCGGCGAAGGGAATTGTTCCGGTGACATGTCTGCGAGGAATCCATTATTCATTGCGATGGATTTATACATCATTCCGCTGCGGCGCATGGTTCTTTCCTGCGTCGACAGGATCCAATCGCAATAAGCCCGAAACGAAGATTCCATCCCTCGGTCCATTCGAAATTGTCGGCCAGCGTCCAATGAAAATATCCGCGAATGTCGTGGCCTCCTTTAATCAGCCCATGAAGCTCCTTGAGCGTGTTCGAGAGCAGCCAGGGGCGGATGCGGTCCTCGGCATCGGGAACGCCGTTCTCCAGAATGTAGATGGGCTTGCCAAGCTTGGCCGCGCGTTCCACCGCCATTCGGATGACCTCGGGACTAGCCTCCCCATAGGGACTTTCGACGCCGCAATCACCCTGCAGCACATGCGGCGGAACATATATCCGTGCGAATAGCTGCGAAGTTCTCGTAAATCGAACGAAACGTGCAGCCGGCTATAGACGTTCAAACCGACAAAATCGCACGCGCCCTTCGCCTGGGAAATATCTTCGCTCAACAGATTGAAAGGAAATCGGTGGCGTCCATGCTCCAGCGCCCCAGAAAACTTTCATTGAACATGGCATTGACCATGCCCGTAACCCAGCGGTCCAGGTGAGATGCAGGCTTCTCTGGCACGAAGACAATGTAGTTATGCGCCCACCCAACCTGTGCCTCAGGCTGGAGTGCGTGGATCGTTTGGTACGCCTCTGCGTGGATCCGGGCGATCGCATTAATTACCTGGAACGCGGCGCGAAAATCGCCGAACCGTCCTGGAGGAAATTCGCCGAGCATATACCCCATTGAGGTATAAACGTTGGGCTCGTTGAAGGTCACCCATAAACAGCAGAGGTCGCCCAGCTCTTCCATCACCCGGCGGACAAGCGGTCAAATAGTTTCGGAGCCGTCGGGGCTCAGAAACGCGCCTTTCTGTTCGAACCATCGTGGATTAGTGAAATGATGCAGGCAGACCATCGGCTGAATGCCGCGCTGATGCAGAGCTTTGAGCATTTCACGGTAGCGCAGCAGGCTCTCCGCGTGCCACTCCCCCTCCCGCGGCTCGATACGACTCCATTCCACCGAAAGCCGCAAAGAGTTCAATCCCATCTCCTGCGCTAGATCGAAGTCGCGTTCGGCATTGGTCCACCAATCGCAAGCGTTGCCGCAAGCTCATTTGAGCGGATGCGGCCAGCCGCCTCCCAATCCGTCCATTGATTGTCGTTGCAGCCTTCGACCTGATGCGCGGCCGTAGAGACACCCCAAAGAAAACCGGCAGGAAATTGCAAAGAATTATTTGCGTCACGAACGCGAGTTGGACTTTTCCTGGAGTGAAAGTGCTTCTCCCATGTGTAAATGCATTTTATGGGAGCCTTGGCAAGAATGCGGCAGAAACCTGGAGGTCCCTCAGTAATGAAGACGAGTCCTCTCGGAATTACATGATGATGTCGTGCGCCGGTTGCATAACCGAATATTTCATTTCTCTCAAATCATTTTTCACCATGTTCAGCCCATACACGCACTGCTCAAAATGACTCGAAAGGCTGGCGAAGAGAGGAGCCGCCTTGGTGTATTCGAAGTGTTCGAACTTAGAGACGATGTAGTAACTCTCTTTTCCGGCCTTTATCCAATCAATAAAATTCTCCGTCCGATTCCGTCGCAACCGAAAACGATTGATGCTCTCGGGGAACATTCCAGTGAAGAACAGTGTGTAGTCGCCAATATGCTTGCGCACCTGCCGCTCGCGATCAAACGACGGGGCGGGACCGTATACCGGATCGGACTCCATTAGCATCTCTCCGACATCCGTGAGCGATTTTCCGTCGGCATTGCGGATCTTGTGCAGTTCATCGATCTCGCAAAACTCGGCTAACAGATGAGCTACGTATCCAACGATCTGCGGATCGCGGATGCCAATTTGTTCCGCGTAGTGACGTCCAACCAGGTCAGCGAAAAGCTGATGCAGCGGATGCTTTTCCGGAATCATTTTGCCCTCCCCAAAGCCGCTTGCAGCGCGAAGTTCCATAATTCAGTTATCCTGCAACATCAGCTCATGCGCAAGTAACTTCCGTGCGCTGGGCCCCCACCTCTGTGCCATTGAGAGCGATATTTAGCCACTCCCAACTCACAATGGTTAGAACACAAAATCCTTATGAAGGTTTCATTCGTAAAATTGATGGCAAGTATTTCAAGCGACTATTGTTGGCACATGATGATGACGGCTGCTAAGACAGGTCAGGAAGGGACAAGCGTCCCCGTACTGCCGAGTTCGGTGAGGGGCTTCTCGAGCATTGCGGCACTTATAATCTTCTCCATGAAACGAATCAACATCTCCAGCGGAACGCCTTGGGAGCCGACCGTCGGCTACTCTCGCGCCGTGCGTGTCGGAAATCACGTGTATGTTGCCGGTACAACCGCGACTGATGCCGCCGGAAAGATTGTCGGACTGGGCGATCCCTACAAGCAGGCGCAACAAGCCATAACCAATATCAAGTCGGCATTGGAGAAGGCTGGCGCAGGCCTGAAAGACGTCGTCCGCACTCGAATGTTCGTGAAAGATATCTCCCACTGGGAGCAGGTAGGGAAGGCTCACGGCGAGTTCTTTGCCGACATTCGTCCGGTAGCCACCTTGGTTGCAGTGACCGCATTTGTCGCGCCGGAGATACTGGTGGAAATCGAAGCCGACGCCATGATTCTGGATTCGAATTAATTTGGTTTAGACTATTTTCGCGAGGTCCTCACATGCTACGTATGTTGCTGCACTGGGTGGTAACTGCGCTCGCCGTCTGGATCACGTCGCGGGTAGTTCCAGGATTTTATGTTGATGGCGCGGCGGCAGCTCTGATTGCAGCAGTGGTGATTGGTTTAGTCAATGCGACTCTGGGAATTTTTTTTAAGGTCATTACTCTTCCTCTCACCATCCTCACCTTGGGGCTTTTTTGGTTCATCGTCAATGCCGCGATGCTTGAATTGGCTTCCATTTTTGTCCCCGGGTTCCATATCCGAACCTTTGCTTCTGCTTTCTGGGGAGGGATTGTGATGGGCTTGGTGAATATGGTTTTGAAATGGCTGGTAGTTCCTGCCAAAGGCGAGATCTAGTTTCCTTCCTGCCCGAACGAATGCTGCTTCCGTGACCAAAGTTTGGTTATTTTTTCTTGACGGAATCGGCTCCAGACGGGCAAACTCAATCCAACGGAATTCCCCCTCCGAGATACCAAAATCTGCTGGAGTTGCATATGGACCACTTTGGCATTCCCCTGTTTGTACAGGTGTCTTTGGCGATTGGAGTCGCAGGATTGTTGTGGCCGGAAAAACTTATGCCGGCATTCAATGTTCTGATGTTTCCATGGCCCTCAAGCTATCGCATGCTTCGCCTCAATAGCATCGGAGCTATCGCGTTGGCGCTGCTTCTTTTTGTGGGAATGATCGCCCGCTCTTACTAATCTTTTATAGCAGCATGTCACCGCGATAGATTAACTTCCCGTCAGTCATCCTCGCCTCAGCCATCAACTTGTGCGGCCGCGCCGGACCAGTAGCGTCAATGTGAAATACTTCGTGCCCGTGGGCCACAAGCCAGTCCGAAACCAACATGCGGTGACAATGAAAGTACACTCGCTCAGCACACATGTAGGCCGTGGGCGCTTCCTCCGCAAGTTGGATAAGTTTCGCGACGCCATTCTCGAATTCCTCCGATAGCATGTGGTCGGCGTAGTTGCGAAAACTGGCGTTCCTCAAAGCAATATTCGGCGATTGCTGCATTGTCTTAGCGCGACGTCCGCCCAGTTCTTTCATCCATTCATAGCGGATGCCATTTGACGCCAAGCTTTGGCTTCAGTGCCTCCTGATTGAAATGAGGCAGTCGCCGCGATACAGGGAACGCGCGAATATCAACCAACGTCCGGATGGAATGAGCCTGCAAGGCCTCAAGAAATTCGTCTGAAGAACGAGTGGAATGACCGATGGTGTAAAGAGTTGGCACTTGGCAGGTGAGGATACCTGCCCCTACGTTACATCAAAATAAATCGCGTTGAAGCAGATGTCCACATCTGCGGACTCATCAATTGACCCGCTTCTAGTTGTCATCCTGAGAGCCGGCGTTTCGGGAAGGATCTTGGACGGCGCGGAATTGTCGCCGGTCAGCCGCGGAGACGTGTTAGGTCTGAATGCTAATTTCTACAGAATGTAACGGGAAAGATCCTGGTCCTTAACGATATCCGCCAGCGTCTTGCGGACGTAATCAGCATCGATCTTAATGTGCTCGCCCTTTTTTTCCGGAGCCTCAAAGCTGATCTCATCCAGCACCCGCTCCATAATGGTATGCAAACGGCGGGCGCCAATGTTTTCTGTTCCTTCATTTACACGGAAGGCAAATCGCGCAATCTCTTCCAAAGCCTCTCGCCCGAACTCCAGCTTCACCCCTTCGGTATCGAGCAAAGCCGTGTACTGCTTGACCAGCGAAGACTTCGGCTCGGTGAGAATACGGATGAAATCTTCCATGGTGAGCGATTGCAGTTCCACCCGGATCGGGAACCGTCCTTGCAACTCCGGAATAAGATCGCTCGGCTTCGAAACGTGGAAAGCCCCGGCGGCAATAAACAAAATGTGATCGGTACGCACCATGCCATAGCGGGTATTCACCGTCGTGCCCTCAACTATGGGTAGAATGTCGCGTTGCACTCCTTCGCGGGAAACATCAGGCCCATGGCCACTTTCCCGCCCGGCGATCTTGTCGATTTCATCGAGAAAGATGATGCCGGAATCCTGCACCCGGTCGATCGCGGTGCGCGTGACCTGATCCATATCGATCAGTCTTTGCTCTTCTTCCTGAATGAGGTATTCGAACGCCTCGTTCACCTTCATCTTCCGCTTTTTCGTCCGCTGCCCGAAGATGTTGGGGAGCATGTCTTTGAGATTGACATCCATTTCCTCAACGCCCTGGTTAGAAATAATTTCGAAAGAAGGAAAATTCCGCTCTCGAACTTCTATCTCGACGGTGCGCTCATCAAGGCTTCCTTCGCGCAACTGCTGCCTTAATTTTTCCCGGGTACGGCCATGAGATTCCGTCAATCCCGTACTTCCGTCAATGACAACCGATCCGTTCGTCGGCTCCGAGGAACGCGGCGGCGTCACAGGCGGCAACAAAATATCCAACAAACGCTCTTCAGCGTTCAGTTCGGCCCGGTCCGATACATCTTCCAGTTTCTCTTCCCTGACCATCTCAATCGCAATCTCCACCAAATCGCGGATCATCGATTCCACGTCGCGGCCAACATAGCCGACTTCGGTGAACTTGGACGCCTCCACTTTCATGAACGGAGAATTCGCCAGCTTGGCCAACCGGCGGGCGATTTCTGTTTTGCCAACCCCCGTGGGCCCGATCATGATGATGTTCTTGGGAATGACTTCTTCGGCGAGGTCCGGCGGAAGTTTTTGCCGCCGCATCCGATTACGAAGAGCAATAGCTACCGCGCGCTTGGCAGCATTTTGTCCCACAACATGTTTATCGAGTTCCGCGACAATCTCGCGCGGAGTAAGTTCATCCAGCGCAATCTGCTCTTCGTCAACAGTTCCGGGTAAATAAATCGCCATAGTGCAGTCGTTGGTCCTTCGTCGCGAGTCCGATTGCCTAAAGTTCTTCTATCGTGATCTTCTCATTAGTATAGATGCACATTCGGCTGGCGATCTTCATGGCCTCTTCGGCAACTTGCCGCGCACCGAGCTCCGTGTGTTCTGAGAGAGCTTGTGCAGCCGCTTGTGCATACGGGCCACCACTGCCAATCGCCGCGATGCCGGTATCGGGCTCTATCACGTCGCCCTGTCCACTTAGCAGGAAGGTCTGCTCTTTGTCGGATACCAGCAACAGCGCCTCCAGATGCCGCAAAAATTTATCGGTTCGCCAGTCTTTAGCAAGTTCGACCGCCCCGCGGCCGAGATTTCCGTGGTACTGCTCCAGCTTAGCTTCGAAGCGGCTGAATAATGTGAAGGCATCGGCGGTCGACCCGGCGAATCCCGCAAGAATCTTGTCCTGATAAAGGCGGCGGATCTTCTTGGCAGAGTGCTTGATGACGCTTTCGCCGAGAGTTACCTGGCCATCCCCGGCCATGACGACTACCCCGTTTCGGCGGACACATAGGACTGTAGTGGAACGAATCAGACGCTTGGGACTCATGAGAGGCAATTTGTGATTATAGCAACTGGAGAAAACCCGCGTGTCATGCCGGCAAGTTCATGCGCCGCAGCGATGCTGTGAATCGAGGATCTGTACGCAGGGGATCGTAAAGGGGATCGACGCCGATCATTAGCGAGTGGACGTTCCGTTCTTCACAGGCCGTCTTCAGCCATTGAAGCGCCTGATCGTGATCGTCCATCCGAAGATAGGCACGGGCAAAATTTATTGCTGGAATAAAATCTCCGCATTTCTTCCTTTCATTGAGCCGCGCCAGTCTTGTTGCAGCGAGTGCATGAACCGTGCCGGCAAAGTCACGCTCGGCGCCGGGAGAATTGAGAATCGCGCTGAGTTCGGTGTCCCCTGCGACAGCCATGGCTTTCTTCCATTGTTCGATCGCATCGTGACGACGTCCAATCCGCTCGTATGTGTCGCCCAACGATTCATGCGCGGAGAAGTTTCGCGGATCGAGCTGAATCGTCCGCCGGTACTGCAGGATGGCTTCGTCGTAACGCCGTGCATTGAAAAATGCGTTGCCAAGATGCTGACTTATGCGAACCGAGAACGGATCGCACGCCAGTGCCAGCCTGCCTTCGGCGATGGCTTCATCGAACCGGCCCATCACCACGAGGAAAAACGAATACATTAAGCGGATTTCGTCAAATCTTGGATTCAGCTCTATGGAGCACCGGGCTTCCTTTTCAGTAGCGGCCCAATCGAGGTAATAGACCATGTGCAGCGCCGCCAGTCCGAGGTGGACTTCGGCCAGGGTATTGTCCAGGTCTAAAGCCTTCCGGATGGCCCACTCGGCCTTCGGCCAGGCTTCTTCGGCGGGCAACATTCCGAAGGCTGCGCCGAACCCATAAAAGCTGTTCAAACCGCAATAGCCGAGCGCATAAAACGGGTCAGCTTCGACCGCGCGGTGAAAGTAGTCTCGGCTCTTGCTGAACTCTTCCGGAGAATTCTTCCACCAGTAATATCGCCCTTTCAAATAAAGCCGGTAGGCTTCGTTGTTTTCGGTGTGGTGTTTGATGAGGTGGGTTTTTTCCTCGGCGCTGAGCTTGAGAGACAACGCCGTTACCACGCGCTCGGAGATGGCATCCTGAAGGGCAAAAATTTCTGTTAACACCTCGTCAAAAGTTCCGGCCCACAACGAGAAGCCACTCGCGACCGCCAAGAGACGAACGGTGACTCTTATCTTGCTTCCCTGCCGCTGAAGGCTCCCGTCCAACACCGTGTCAACTTCCAACTCGCGCCCCGCTAACAGCGGGTCTTTCTCTATGCCTGCATACTTGCTCACCGCACTAATCGGCCGCACGATTATGTCCCGGAGACCGCTCAGTCTGGCAATTAACGTATCGGCCATGCCCATTTCCAGCGATGCATCCCTATCCTCGCGTACCAGGGGCCGGAACGGGAGAACGGCAATGCTTTTGATGGAAACGCCGGTCGAGGGCCGGACGTGCTTTCGTACCGGAGCAACAAAGCGAAATCCTCGCCCCGGCACCGTAAGAATGTAGTTGTGCTCTGCCCGCTTGCCGCCCAGCACTTTCCGCAGTATGGAAATATTCTGGTTAAGGTTGTTCTCTTCTACCGCAGTCTGTGGCCAGATCGCATCCATTAACGCACGCTTGTCCAGTACCTCGTCTGGATGCTCCACCATATAGAGCAAGGTGTCGAAGACTTTAGGAGTGATCGGTAATACCCTGCCTCCCTCTCCCAGGATCAAACGCCTTGCAACGTCGATCTGAAATTCGCCGAATTCGTAAAAACAGGCTTCGGGGCCTTGCATATGGGTTTCAAAATCTCTCAGAAACTTTCATAATTTTTCACGCCGCTCTAAGGACAATCACGGTTATTTCGACCATACTCCCGTTCCGTACCAGAAAATTTAGAAGGAGCGAATATGACATCAACAGCTATCAACCCTGGGCAGTCTATCCATTTTTCGAAAGGTAAGTCCTGGATCAGCGGCATCACAACACTCTCCGTACTGTGCCTAGTTTCGCTACTGGCTGTCCCCCATGCCCACGCCGTTCCGAGCCGGGAAACTTGCGACAACACCACACTTCGCGGCGACTACGCTTCCACCGTTAGCGGGCAGATTTTTCACGCTGACGGCACCGTTGAAACTCGCCAGGGCGTGGTCATGGCGCACTTCGATGGCCAAGGCTTTTTTACCCAAACCGACTATGTACTGAATACGGTAAACGGGGTGACGTCGCCGACACCCGGACCAGTCGATCCGAAGACCGGATTCCAGAACCACGAGTCAGGCAGCTACAAAGTTTACAAGGATTGCACGGGCAACCTCGAAATTAATTTCGCCCCGCCGCCCGTTCCTGGCGCGACTGGAGCCCAACTGAAACTGGAGTTCGTGATCGGTAACCACGGGAACTCGCTCCGAACGGTGGTCGTTTCCGTTACTCCACCCTCAGTTGTACCCAACGACATCACCGGGATCACTTTGCATAGCGAAGGCTCGCGGATCGGCGACCTTCCAGGAGATCAGCAGTAACGCGGCAACAGCGCACATCGTCCGTAATACGCAAAGTTCCGGGACAAACTCCCGGGACTTTGCTCTCTCCACCTGCAGTCACGAGCAGGAGTGCTTGAGCAAGGGGATGCCGAGGCTCGTTCTCAGCGGAAACTAGCGCTCCGGTATTTCTGGCGGAAGTCTTCGCCTTCCATTTTGATGACCCGGCACATTTCGTGAAGCCGCGAGCGCATTCTCTCCCCAATCCGGTCACCGAGCGTTTCTTTGCGAACCGAGCGCTGTGCGCGACCGAATTCTGATGAGGGATTCGTCAACTCCTGGCCGGGCTCATCCGAAAAGTTCGTGGTGATAATTGTCGTACGCTTATCGTTATAGCGTGTATTCAAAATCAGACTGACGGTGTCCCAAACCCATTCTGTGGGCTTGACCGCGCCTAATTCGTCAAGCACCAGAACTTCGGTGTCAAATACCGGGCGCAGCACGTCCAACTCTGTGGCCTTTACCGAGTCGTTATACGAATTTTGAATCTGCTTCAACAACTCTCGGTAGTCGTAAAAAAGACACCCTACGCCTTTGTTCTGTACGAGTTCCTTTATGATCCCGACCGCCAGGTGTGTCTTTCCCGCCCCGATGCTCCCAATAATCAAAAGGCCATTGCTCTCCAGCGGATATTCTTCCACGAACCTACCTGCGGCTATCCAGGCGGCGGCCATTCCGCGATGAGGGCCGTCGAAGTCGAAGTTAGAAAGTTCACAGTGGTCGTAGCGCTTGGGGATGCGCGCGCCGGACAACAATGTTTGGGCTCGTACTTTCACTCGGCAATCGCAGCGGGTCACCCGCCGGTCGGAACTCGACTTCCATCCAGTTCCCCCACATAAGGTGCAAACCTCAGCCGAACTTTTCATCTCTCTCGACGACATAAATACATTTTAAACTCTGAACTCATAGCCGGACCTCTACAAGAGAAAACCCCGACCGACCTGTGAAGATGTTGTGCAGATTCCGAACGGCTTGTGAGCAGCCAAAGGAAAACAGTGCCGGATCTTTCGTGGTCATCCCGAGTCGTACCCGAACAATTGTCATCCTGAGTCGCTCACTATTGCGACGAAGGAATATCCCCCGCTTGTGAACACCATCCAAACCCCACCAGCCTCGAAGCCAACGACCTTGCTTCCGCAACAAAACCCAAACCTTGTCATCCTGAGAGCCAGCGCTTTGCTTCGCTGGCCGAAGGATCTCAAGCTGCTCAAAAGCTTGGGTTACTGCTTCGTGGGCATTCGTAACAACCGCTAGAGAGGCGAGGTGCTGCCGCAAGTCCCGCTAACAAAACAATACCCTCCGCCGTCCAACCTTTTAATATCCAATCATGACAGTTAAAATCTGATCCACGGGAGCACCCATGAAACGCAGAGAATTCATTCTTCGGTCGGCCTACGGAGTCGGAGCGGCATGGCTCAGTTCTTCAGGCCTCGGGAACCAAGCGTGGGCATTAGCAAGTCTGCCTAGGAAATTTAATGCGTCCGACACAGTGACGCTTGGCGCCACTGGAATCAAGACCAGCCGCCTGGCTATGGGCACCGGAACCGTGGGGTACGGACACCGTTCCAATCAGACTGCGCTCGGTGTCGATGGGCTGTCGCGGCTTCTGCTCAATGGCTACGACAATGGACTGCGGTTTTTTGATGCAGCCGATTCCTATGGAAGCCATCCCCATGTGGCCGAGACACTCAAACATGTCCCTCGAGATAAAGTCACCGTGCTTACGAAGAGTTGGGCTAGAGATGCGGCTTCCGCACGAGCCGATCTCGACCGGTTTCGTCGCGAGCTGGGAACCGACTATTTGGATATTTGCCTGATGCACTGCCTCACCGAAGCTGATTGGACGGATCGCTATCGCGGGGTAATGGACGTGTTCTCAGAAGCGAAACAGAAAGGCATTATCCGCGCTCATGGATGCTCTTGTCATAGCATCGAAGCGCTGAGAGCCGCAGCCAGGTCTCCTTGGGTAGAGGTCGATCTCGCACGCATCAATCCCATCGGCTCTCATATGGATTCAGACCCTGAGACGGTAACCGCCATTCTTAAGCAAATGCGGGCGTCCGGGAAAGCCGTGGTCGGCATGAAGATCCTCGGACAGGGAGACCTGCGGAACCGGCAAGATGAGGCGATCAAATTCGCTTTGTCATTGGGGGTTCTCGACGCCTTCACCATCGGCGCGGAAAGTAAAGGCGAGCAAGAAGACTTGATCCGGCGGATCGCCGCCGCTGCTTAAGACCCAAAAACTTTACTTCAGCGCGGGTGAATCTTCCGTGGCGGGTTTCTCTTCATCGGCGTGAATTTTCCCGTCGTCATTTGCATAAAAGGACCGGTGTTGCGCGTCCTGCTGTTTAGGATTCAGCGTTAATTCATATCCGTCTTTATGGGCTCGGAAGTTGACCTTGTAGTCGCCGCGGTCGGGTTGAGTCATTCTGCGAGTGAACGATCCCGTATGAACTAGCTGGCCAAGGGATGTCGCATACATGCCGTTCTTCTTTTGATATTGATGCTGCGCCCGGATAACCGTTCGCATATAACCCAGGGCAACCGCCTCAGAGTCCGACCGCGCAGGGTCACCCTTGAACTTAGGCTGATATTCAGTCTGGGCCGCGGCCAATACCGCGCTTGTCATCAGAATGAAAGCGACTGCGCGCCTCGTCACTGCCGTTCTCATGAAATGGCTCCGTTCTATATGTCCAATCTGACGCTTTTTCATGTTACCCCCGTAATTCCCTGACCGCTAACCAGGCTAGGAATCGCATAGCCGAGAGGCTATTCTAACCACATTCGACCCAGCGACATCCGCGTTCGTTATTCATTAGGAAGGCTATGAAATCTGCGACTGCCGTAAAGACCGCTCTAATAAAGAAGCCTCTCATTAGGATTGCTGTAGTCGAGAGCGACCCCCTGCGCTTCGTGGGGTTCCGCGCTCTGTTCGATTCCGAGCCTGATTTCGAATTGGTTTCGGCATCGCTCGCGGACATCAGTGGACTGCAAGGCATAGAGCTGATCTTACTCGGGAACCGCAACGGTCAGAACCTCTTTGATGTGATGGCCAGCCTTAAAGCTGCACGTCCTGATCTTCGTATTATTGTGACCGGCGCAGGCATCGACGAGGAGACAATTCTGAAAGCGATTGCCGCAGGCGCCAAGGGTTACGTGGATGAAGCAGCCGCGCCCGGAGAGTTTGTCCAGGCGATCCGTATCGTGAATCAAGGTTCAGTGTGGGCGCCGCGGCGGGTCCTTTCCATGTTTATCGAGCGGGTAAGCTCGGCGCCAGGCAGGGTCTTCCCGGCCGGCCGCGTGACTTTCACCGATCGCGAAAAAGAAGTTCTTGAAATGCTCGTAGCCGGACGTTCCAACAAGGAAATCGGTTCGGCCCTGGGGATCGAAGAACGTACCGTGAAAGCGCACGTGGCAAAACTGATGCGTAAGGTCGGAGTGCAGAACCGCATTGCTCTCTCCGTCCACGCCATCACCCATTCATTAGTTACCGCAAAATAATTCCTGACATAACACTTTCCCCCAGAAGTGTTGTTCCCTCAGCGCACTTTCTTCC
>CAWITV010000023.1:0-11794 GCA_963839125.1 uncultured Acidobacteriaceae bacterium | reverse complement strand
ACCTAGGGTGAGACCGGATCTTCGTCGCGCACCGGTAGAGTGAAGTAAAAAACCGATCCATGACCGGGTTGGCTCATTAAGCCAATTTCGCCGTGATGAGCTTCAACAATCGCCTTGGCAATCGCCAACCCCATCCCTGTTCCCTGAACCTGAAGGCGCTCATTTCGTCCCCGATAGAATTTTTCGAATATAAGCGATTGCTCCATATCGTCAATCCCAGGGCCCCGGTCTGCGACGCTGATCATTAATTTGCCATTTTGAAGTTCTCCAGTGATGTGAATGGGACTCGATGACGGAGAATATTTTGCGGCATTTTCCAGTAGTTGCGTCAGGACATCTGCTATTCGGGTGATGTCCATCTCGACTGGAGGAAGGTTATCGAGCCGAATGTCGACCGGATGCGTCGCCAAAATCGGTTTTGCTTTCTCAATTGCCCTGGCCGCCACTTCCTTAATATCTCCGCGGCGTAGATCGAGCTCAACTTTGTGGGCCTCCAGTTGTGCCATTTCCGCCGCTTCACCGACCAAGCGGTTCAGGCGGTCACTCTCTTCGTTGATTATTGTCAGAAGCTCGAGGCGCTGGGAATCGTCGAGGGTCGAACTTGAAAGCATTGAGGTCACGGAAGCTTTAATTGCGGTGAGCGGAGTTCGAAAAGCGTGGGTGACGGAATCGAGCAGCACCGACCGCAATTGCTCGCCGGCTCTGGCTGCTTCCGAGCGACTGAGTCTTTCCATCGCTCCGACGCGTTCAATGGAAATTGCAATCAGGCTTCCCGCCGCATCCAGAGTTTCACGCGAAAGCAGGGCGCCAGACAACCCGAGAGCTTCCGACGACGCGAATTCCCATCCGCAGAGGAACGAAAGAAAGTTGGCGGGTTTGGTCAATCCTGGCCTCGCCGCGAGCAGCCACTGATTGAAGATCGTGAAGGTCGAGTCCATCTACATTTGATCCTGATCGATAAATGTCCGGCCGATTGGGAAGCCAGATAGCGGCTGAGCGAACTGCGAAAGAATCGACTATGTACCGGGGAACTGAATTCAATAATTCCGCCATGTTATCGGTGGAGAGTAACTGCTGGCTGAAACTGTAAAGCTTTTCCACTTCGTGTCTGCGTTCGTTTGCGTTGTTGGCTTCGCGACGGGCCCGTTCCGACAATTGGCTGGCGATAACCGAAGTGGCAAGAAAAGCAAAAAGCGCCACCCAATTTTGGGGATCTTGGATTGTGAGCGTGCCGACCGGAGGCAAGAAGTAGTAATTGAAGGCGAATGCCGCGATCAACGGAAGTGAATACCGCGTATCGCAATCCCCAATTTGCCGATACCAATAACACGACTAATAAAAACGACAAGGCAACGGTAGTCGGATTCACATGGGCAAGGAATCGGTACGCGAGCGTGACTAGCGTTACTCCGACCGCGGCCGAGAGGTAACGAAATATCATTTTCGCGGAGCGGGATTCACGCCCCGATTGTATCGAATATCGACAATTACTGAACTTCTCGACGACAATATCCGCCATGTCGAAGACTCCCGACCAATGGCTGGAGGAAACCGCGCAATCCAAACACGCGGGAAAATTCAAATTATTTCTCGGATACGCGCCTGGAGTCGGCAAGACCTTCAGCATGTTAAGCGAGGCGGTGCGGCGCCACAGCCGCGGAGAAGACATCGCCATCGGTGTGGTCGAAACCCATGGCCGCAAAGCAACTGCGGAGTTGGCGGCGCAGCTCGAAATTATTCCTCGAAAGAAGTTGGAATACAAGGGGGCGCTTTTCGAGGAGATGGACCTTGATGCGATTCTTGCGCGTAAACCTAAGGTCGTGCTGATAGATGAGTTAGCTCATACCAATGTCGAGGGCAGCAAGCATCATAAGCGTTATGAGGACGTACTCGAACTTCTCGATGCCGGCATTGATGTGCTTTCAACCATGAATATTCAGCATCTTGAGAGCGTGACACCCACGGTACAGGGAATTACCGGAATTCAGGTGCGGGAGACAATCCCTGATTGGGTACTGAAGCGGGTGGACGAAGTGGTGATGTCGGACCTTACGCCGGAGGCCCTGCAAAATCGCATGCGCCGGGGAGATATTTATCCGCTGGAAAGAGTAGAGCGCGCGCTCGGAAATTTTTTTCGTGAAGGAAACCTGATTGCTTTGCGGGAATTGGCGCTACGGCAGGTGGCTCATGCGGTTGATAGAAGCCTTGAATCATACCGCGCACGCCAGGATGAAAAAACAGGAGTTGCGGTAAGAGAACGCATTGCTGTCTGCATCAGTTCGAATCCATCCGCGCAATATCTGATAGCTCGTGGCGCTCGCATGGCCCAGGCAATGGATGGTGAACTCTATATTGTTTACGTGGACATGGCTCAGGATTCGAGCGAAAGAAATCAGAAATCGCTCGCGGCCAACATCCAATTCTCCGAAAATGTGGGTGCACAAATCGTAAAATTAAAAGGTAAAACTGTGGCACAGGTTGTCGCGGAATTCGTTCGCGAGAAGCATATTACCCAAGTCGTCTTTGGACGTTCCGCTACGAGCGGACTTAAGAAATATCTGTACTTCTCCGCCATTCATAAATTTCTTCGCGACGCCCCTCCGGTCGATGTTCACATCGTGACCCAGGAAGCCCGCCATGGTTGAGAGGCGCCGCATTTTAGTAGTGGACGACGAGCCGCAAATCACCCGTACTTTGCGCACAACCTTATCCAGTCAGGGATACGACCTCAGGGTGGCGAATGACGGCGAGACTGCTCTCGAAATTATGAAGGATTGGATACCGGATCTGGTTATTACTGATTTGTCGATGCCCAACATGGACGGGTTGGAATTGTGTCGCCGGTTACGAGCCAGAAATAATATTCCAATTATTGTACTTTCAGTTCGCGGCGAGGAGCGAACTAAGGTAAAAGCTCTTGACGCGGGCGCGGACGATTACGTCATGAAACCGTTTGGGATCGAAGAACTTCTTGCCAGAGTAAGAGCGAATCTTCGGCGGATTCCCGAAGCCGGCGAAAAAGATCAGCGGTCCGATCGACATCGGCGATTTTCATATTGATGTCGCGGCTCGCAAAGTCGTCGTGAACAACAAAGATATTCACCTGACCCCGAAAGAATTCGATCTGCTTATATATCTTGCTCAACACGCGGGAAAAGTTATCAATCACCGTACACTTCTGAATGCCGTGTGGGGTGGAAACAGCACCGAGCAAGTGGAATATTTGCGTGTTTTCGTTGGACAGCTGCGCAAGAAGTTAGAAGCGGAAAGTTCATCCCCCCAATATATTCTCACCGAACCGTGGGTTGGCTACAGGTTTGAGCCGGGTAGCACCGCGGGATCGTAGCGAATACTCCCGGCCGTGCCCTCTTCCTCCCTTTTTTCTTCAGGCATACTCCGCTCCTCCCAATTCCTTACGAATTTCTTATGGACTGCTTACCCCACTCTTACGGCTCATTGTGTCCAATTAATGCAGGAGCCAGCAATGGACCTGCTCATCAAAACGGTTGTCACAGGAGTTGCATTCTTCGCAGTGTTGTTTCTGACGCGATTTTTAGTTGCGTTATTAAAAGACTCTGCTCTTGCAAGCTGCGCGGGACAGAGGTCAGTGGCAGCCACGAAAAGCATTTACGCAGAGCGCCGGCCCGAACAGTTGTTGCGGCTAAAACTGATCAACCAAAATGAAATTCGGTTCAAACCGTTGTCCCGGAACCCCGGCTTCTTTAGCGATTTCAAGGAAAGCTGTAAGAGGAACATTTATGAAGGATTTGATTTTTATTTTGTTGACGATTTTGTTTTTCGCTCTTTCGCTGGCATATGTTTATGCCTGCGAGAGATTGCGGTGAGGCAAGTTTATGAACATTGAAACGATCATCATGCTGGTCATTTGCGTTTTGATGATGGTGTATCTCATGTACGCGCTTGTTGAAGCCGGAGAAATTCTGACATGACGATAAACGGCTGGTTTCAAATTCTTCTTTTTCTCGCGCTGATATTCGCGGTGACGAAACCGGTGGGCGTTTTCATGGCCCGCGTTTTCAGCCGCGAGCACACGTTTCTTGATTCAGTCCTGCGTCCCATTGAGCGCTTGTTGTATCGCCTGACGGGCGTGGACGAAGAACATGAAATGCGCTGGACCGAATATTGCGGCGCGATGCTTCTCTACAGCGGTGTTTCCATGGCGCTTTTGTACGGCATCGAACGGCTTCAGCAATGGATGCCATGGAATCCGCAGAAATTCCCCGCCGTGGAAGCGACTCTCGCGTTCAACACTGCCGCATCGTTCACCACCAACACGAACTGGCAGAACTATGCGGGTGAGACAACCATGAGTTATCTCACCCAGATGGTGGGCTTGCTTATCACAATTTCGGATCAGCCGCGACGGCATCGCGCTTGCGATCGCCTTCATTCGAGGCATAGCGAGGCGCGAAAAAGAGACCATCGGCAACTTCTGGGTTGATTTGACCCGGACATTTCTTTGGGTGTTGGTGCCGATGTGCACGGTTTACGCATTGACTTCTGGTTTCTCAGGGAGTCGTACAGAACCTGAAACCTTATGACACCGTGAAACTGGTGGAATCCCAGCAAGTGCAGCGTGTTGGCACGGACGGAAAGCCGGTCGTGGACCAGGCAGGCAAGCCGGTGATGGATACCGTCACCACCCAGACAATCGCGCAAGGCCCAGTGGCTTCGCAGGAAGCGATCAAGATGCTGGGCACGAACGGCGGGGGTTTTTTCAATGCCAACAGCTCACATCCGTTCGAAAATCCCACTCCGCTCAGCAACTATTTGCAGATGCTTTCGATTTTCATCATTGCCGGCGGGATTGACCTACACGCTGGGACGAATGACTGGATCTCCACGGCATGGCTGGGCGGTTTGGGCCGCAATGGCCGCGTTGTTTCTCGCGGGAGTGACGACCGCCTATTGGGCGGAAGCACAAGGGCAATCCGTTGTTGAAGGGAGTTGATCAGAGGGCGAGCTTAACGCAACCTGGCGGCAACATGGAAGGCAAGGAAGTCCGCTTCGGCATCGCGGATTCGGCTTTGTTCGCCACTGTCACCACCGACGCCAGTTGTGGCGCGATCAACAGTTGGCATGATTCATTTACGCCGCTGGGTGGCATGGTGCCACTGGCAAACATCATGCTCAGCGAAACCGTGTTCGGCGGGGTCGGAGCGGGATTGTACGGAATTCTGATTTATGTTGTGCTTTCGGTTTTTATTGCCGGACTGATGGTTGGCCGCACGCCGGAATATTTGGGTAAGAAAATCGAAGCCTATGACGTGAAGATGGCGATGCTGGTCACGCTGGTTTTCCCTCTAATCATTCTGGTGCTCGCCGGGATTTCATCGGTAGAAGGATTTCGGCACCTCCAGCATCAGCAACGCCGGCCCGCACGGCCTTACGCAAATGCTTTATGCGTTCACGTCGATGGCGGGAAACAATGGTTCGGCGTTTGGAGGATTGAACGGAAACACTCCCTGGTACAACCTGGCTGGCGCGGCAACCATGTTGGTCGGGCGTTTTTTCATGATCATCCCCATGCTGGCGATTGCGGGAAATCTTGCAAAAAAGAAATTTGTTCCGCCATCGCTGGGCACGTTTCCGGTAACCACTCCGTTGTTCAGCGGTTTGCTGGTCGGCGTGATTCTCATCGTCGGCGCACTGACATTTTTCCCGGCCTTAAGCCTTGGGCCAATACTCGAACACCTTTTGATGTCGGCAGGAAAGACTTTCTGAGGACCTAATGGCAGAAAAGAAAAGCAAAGCAATATGGGACATGAAGATCGTGCGAGGCGCGATCCTCGACTCTTTCCTGAAGCTGGAACCGCGAAACATGATGGGCAATCCTGTCATGTTTGTGGTCGAAGTCGGGAGCGTCGTGACGACGGCCCTCCTCTTCCGGTCCAGAACTGCGTTCGGTTTCAATCTTCAAATCACGCTCTGGCTGTGGTTCACGGTGTTGTTCGCCAATTTTGCCGAGGCCATGGCGGAAGGCCGAGGAAAAGCTCAAGCCGACGCGCTGCGCAAAGCACGAGCCGAAACCGTCGCCAATCGCGTATTGCCGGGCGGAAAGATCGAGCAGATTGCCAGCGCCAAACTGCGCTCGCGGAGACGTGGTGATGGTGGCGGCGACGGAATTCATCCCTGGCGACGGCGAAATCATAGAAGGCGTGGCATCGGTGGATGAGTCCGCGATCACCGGAGAATCCGCTCCGGTAATTCGCGAGGCGGGAGGAGACCGTTCGGCGGTGACCGGCGGTACGCGCGTTCTTTCCGACTGGTTGAAAATCAAAGATCACGTCGAATCCGGGCGAAACTTTTCTCGATCGCATGATCGCCTTGGTCGAAGGCGCTGAGCGCCAAAAGACTCCGAACGAAATCGCTCTGAATATTCTGCTCGCGGGATTGACGATTATTTTCCTGCTTGCCGTCGTCACGTTGCAGCCCTTCGCGATCTACTCCGGCTCACCGCAGACAGTATTCGTCCTGGTTTCGCTGCTGGTCTGCCTGATCCCAACCACCATTGGCGGGCTGCTTTCTGCAATCGGAATTGCGGGCATGGATCGGTTAGTGCAACACAACGTGCTCGCCATGTCTGGCCGCGCCGTCGAAGCTGCAGGCGACGTGAATACACTGCTGCTCGATAAAACAGGAACGATCACCCTCGGCAATCGTCAAGCCTCGGAATTTATCGCCGCTCCGGGAATCACTGAAGCGCAAATGGCCGATGCGGCGCAACTCTCGTCGCTCGCCGATGAAACTCCCGAAGGACGGTCCATTGTCGTTCTGGCCAAAGAACGCTACTCACTTCGTGGCCGTGAACTGGCTTCTCAGGAAGCGGTATTCGTTCCATTCACGGCGCAGACTCGCATGTCAGGAGTGAACTTTGATGGCCGTGAAATTCGCAAAGGGGTCAGTAGATGCCATCATCCAAGTATTTGCAGGAGTTCGGCACTGTTCTGCCCAAAGATGTGCAGGCGACCGTGGAGACGATCGCGCGATCCGGAGGCACGCCTCTTGTAGTCGCGGAAAATCGGCGGGCGCTTGGAGTGATTCATCTTAAAGACATTGTCAAAGGTGGGATGCGAGATCGCTTCGACCAGCTTCGCGCCATGGGCATCAAGACGGTAATGATTACCGGAGACAATCCGCTCACGGCGGCGGCGATTGCGCGCGAAGCGGGCGTGGATGATTTTCTTGCCGAGGCGACTCCGAAAGAAAAGATGGATCTTATCCGGCGCGAACAAGGCGAAGGCAAACTCGTCGCGATGACGGGAGATGGCACCAACGACGCGCCCGCGCTAGCCCAGGCCGACGTGGGAGTCGCGATGAATACCGGAACTCAAGCCGCGAAAGAAGCCGGCAACATGGTGGATCTCGATTCCAATCCGACGAAGCTCATTGAGATCGTGGAAATCGGAAAGCAATTATTGATGACGCAGCGGCGCGCTCACAACTTTTTCCATTGCCAATGATGTGGCGAAATACTTTGCAATTATTCCCGCGATGTTTGCCGGAACATTTCCCGTGCTGAATGCGCTTGAACATTATGCACTTGCAGACGCCGCAATCGGCAATGCTCTCCGCTGTCATTTTCAATGCGCTGATCATTGTTGCGCTGATTCCGCTGGCGCTGCGAGGAGTGAAGTATCGCCCGCTGGGAGCCGCAGCTCTCTTGCGGCGCAATCTCTGGATCTATGGCATCGGCGGGATCATCATTCCCTTCGCCGGAATCAAGCTCATTGACATGTTGATTACCCGCGTCGGAATGGCGTAGGAAGCTTTATGAAAAAGAACCTCATAATTTCGATCTTAATGACAGTGGTGACTACGGTATTGCTGGGACTTGTTTATCCGCTGGTCGTGACCGGCATTCGCGCAAGTGCTCTTCAAAGACAAAGCCAACGGCCAGACTGATTACGCAGAATGGCGAATGCAGTCGGCTCGCGAATCATTGGGCAGAGCTTTTGTGGGCGCGGGATATTTCCATTCCCGCCCTTCAGCGGCTGGCAACGGATACGACGCCGCCAATTCCGGGGGGTCAAACTATGGTCCTACAAATCAGAAATTAATCGACCGGGTAGCGCCAGCGTCGCCGACCTGCAAAAAGAAAACCCGGGGACGCCGATCCCGGCAGACCTAGTTACCACTTCCGCCTCAGGTCTCGACCCTGACATTTCGCCCGCAGCCGCAGACTTCCAAGTGCCCCGCATCGCCCGCGAGCGACAGCTATCTGAGGAGTCAGGTAAGGCAGTTGATTCAACAACATACGTTGGGAAGGCAGCTCGGTTTTATGGGCGAGCCTCGGGTTAACGTGCTCGAATTGAACTTGGCTTTGGACGCGGCGAAGGCATTGATTCTGGCTCGGATTTGCATTGCGATGTGGCCACATCTAATTTTTGAATATGCCCCACCCGTCAGTACCATTGACAGTGCCATCCCCTCCTCTCTACTATCGGAAACATGATGTCGGCTTTGCCCATACTGCTGCTGCCAGTGTTGTTGCTGTTGTTGTATGTGTGCGTCCACTGGCGCGGGGGGCTGCTGACCTAAGAATTTTCTAGTATCGGCAAAATCGAAACCCATCGCCAGTCTGTTACCTGGCGGTGGGTTTTTACTTTTTATGGCAAATACAATCACAGAGACGAAGGCGCAAAAAGCGGAACGGCTCAAGCGGGAGATGAATCCGTGGACCGGCCTTGAGGAAATCCGCCGGTTCGCGCGCGAAGGCTTTGGCTCGATCACCCCGGAATGGATCGGAACGTATTTCCGCTGGTGGGGCGTCTATACACAGGGCGACGGCGCCGGTGTTCTGGGCGGAAAAGGCGGCACCGGGAACGCGCTCCATACTTCATGGTCCGCATCCGCATTCCGAACGGGATCCTTACTTCTCATCAACTTCGGACGATCGCGAAGGTTACCGAACTGCACGCTCGGGGAATCGCCGACATCACCGTCACGGCAAAATTTCCAACTGCATTGGGTGACGATCGAATCTCTGCCTGATGTGCTGGAGGCTTTATGGGCCTGCGGGCTGAACACGCTGGGAGCTTGCGGCGACGTAACCCGAAATATTACCGGATGCCCTTTGGCGGGAGTGGACGCGCACGAGATTTGCGACGCGTCTCCACTTGCGATCGAGGCCAATAAATTCTTTGCCGGGAACGAGGATTTTTACAATCTTCCGCGCAAATTCAAAATCAGCATCAGCGGATGCCCAGTCTGGTGTGAATATCCGGAAATTAATGATATAGGACTGACGGGAGTGCGCCGGGATTAGCGACGGAAATCGAAAATGGATTCGCTTTCGAGTCGGCGGAGGTCTTTCCGCCCAGCCCCATCTGGGAGTCCCGCTGAATGCGTTTGTCCGTTGGGAACAGGTGATTCCTGTGCTTAAAGGTGTTGCGGAGATTTTCCGCGACAGCAGTGATCTTCGCGAGAACCGCGAACGAGCCCGTCTGAAATATTTATTTCTGAAGCATGGCTGGACTGCGGAAAGCTTTCAGGAGGAACTGGAACGTCGCATTGGCTTCCGACTGGATCCAGCTGTTGGCCAAGAAGGCGCCCGACGATGTCTATCGCGACCACGTGGAATTCATCAGCAAAAACAACCTGAATATTCCTATGTGGGAGCGGCGGTTTTGCGCGGGAGGGTCAATGCGGAACAATTAAATTCCGTAGCCGATCTGGCTGACCGGTATGCTGATGGCCAAATTCGCACCACCAATATGCAGAACCTGGTCGTGGTGAATGTACCCCATCACAATACGCAGGCCCTGGCAGCGGATTGAGCGCAATTGGGTTTCCAGTGGCAGCATCTTCATTCTGGCGTGGCGCGATCGCATGCAGCGGAACTGAATTCTGCAAGCTCGCAATTACAGAAACCAAGAGCTTTTCACGATGGCTGGTTGAGGAATTGGAAGAGCGTCTGCCGGGCTTCGAGCAGCATTTAAAACTTCATGTCACCGGCTGCCCCAACAGTTGCGGGCAACACTGGATTGCCGACATTGGCCTCGAAGGCAAAAAGATCAAAGTAGATGGCAAGATGCAGGACGCCTATTACTTTTGCGTGGGAGGCGCGGTTGGACTGCATCAATCGATCGCCCGCCCTGTTGGCTATCGGTGTCTTGCAACCGAAGTGCCGGACGCGATTGAACGGCTTCTCAACCATTATCTCGATCAGAGATTGCCGGGCGAAAATCTGCGCGCATTTTTCACACGGCATAACGGCGATGAATTGCGGGAAATTCTGGCGGGAGAGATTGTCCCGATGGTCGTGCGGGACGTCGCGGTTGGCCGGGTTCCCCACGGTATCGACGTTTAGGTTTGTAACGTCATTAAGGATTGATATGAGCTTGTTTCCGATATTTCTGAAACTCGATGGTCGGCGATGCCTGGTGGTAGGCGCGGGCAAAGTCGGCGAACCGAAAGTCGAAAGCTTATTGTCGGCCAATGCCCAGGTTGAAATCGTCGCGCCGGAAACCACGAAACAGTCGAGGAATGGGCTCAGTCGGGAGCGGTTACGCTGCATCGCAGGAATTTTCACTCGACGGATCTGGACGGCGTATTTCTGGTCATCGCCGCAACTTCATCCGCCAAGCGTGAATTCTTCAGTCTTTGCGGAGGCGCAAAGCCGAGATATTCTGTGCAATTCGGTTGACGATCCCGAGCATTGCGACTTTTTCTATCCCGCGGTAGTCCGGCGCGGAGATTTTCAAGTCGCGATCTCGACCGCCGGGCATAGTCCCGCTTTAGCGCAACGGCTGAGGATTGAGTTGGAAGAACAATTTGGTCCCGAATACACGGAATGGGTAGAAGAATTGGGTCGCGTTCGGCACCAGCTATTTTCTTCGGACCTGGACCCGGAAAATCGCCGCCGATTGCTTCACGAGCTTGCCAGTCAAGAAGCCTTTGAGGCTGCTCAATGCCGACCGATTATTACGAAGGAGTGAAGCATGAGGGGCAAAGTCTATCTCGTGGGAGCCGGCCCTGGCGATCCGGAATTGCTGACTCTCAAGGCTCTTCGCGTTGCTGAAATCAGCCGACGTCGTGCTTCACGACGAGCTTATTGGGCAGGAGATTTTGAAACTTATCCCGGCCTCCGACTTTCGTGCGAAATGTGGGCAAGCGCGGCGGACGCAAGAATATTCGTCAGCAGGAAATCGACACCTTGCTGGTGCCTGCTCGAGATCGCGCTGCTCGATACGCGAGCCGCCGGCAAAGCGCGCCACTCGGGGGCCGGAGCACTCCGGCCCGGCAAAGCTCCCGAAGCGGCCCTGCACCTCGGCGACGATCTCCTGGTGATCGACCGCGCCGGCGGCCGCGATCACCATGTTGGGCGCGCGATAGTTGCGCGACAGGTAGCCGCGCAGCCGCCGCAAAGTCGACCAGGCGCCCAGTTCAGGCGTGCCCGAAAGTCGAACATTCCCGACCGGCTGATCCGGAAAGGTGACGGCCTGGAGATACTCGAACACGAGGTCGTCGGGCGTATCTCCGCTGGCGCCGATCTCCTGCACGATCACGTTCTATCTCGCGCGCGAGAGCAGCTACAGGCTCGAAGGTCGGGTTAGGTGAGGATGTCACGACAGCACGTCCAGTGCCGAGCGGCACGTCGGCGCGCCAGCACGCGTGCGTAATAGGCGGTGGTCTCGGCGCTGGTCGCAGGCGTTGAGGTCGCCGCCGACCGCCTCGATCTCCTCGGCGATCGCCCGCGCGGTGCGCCGCGCCGTGCCCCTCGACGCCATGTGCTCGAGCAGGTGCGAAATCCCGTTCTCGTCGGCATGCT
>CAWITV010000022.1:0-8713 GCA_963839125.1 uncultured Acidobacteriaceae bacterium | reverse complement strand
TAATATCCACTGCAGAATTGGAAGTGCATCGGATCCTTCCTCTTTCCTGGCCAGTCGCCTCCCCACTCGAAGCCTGCTGTCCGGAAGATTTCGATCAACTCTTCGCTCATGTTCCCCGCAGTTCCCTGGGCATTAGTTTCGGGATTCAGATCAATGGCAATTCCCCAGCTATGCGCAGATAGGCGCGCCCCCGTGCGCTGAGGACGGAAGGAGAAGCATCCGCCGAAAGTGGAAATTTCTGATTGAAGGCCTTTGCTTTGAATTTCGGAGAATACATTTTCGAACACGCCGACCAAGAGTTTGTGGCAGCAGAAATGGGTAACGGTTCTCGAATGGTCGAAGGAAAGCATAAGGGGAAAAGGGACCTGGGCCTGGCTCAGAAACTCCGACCACCACTGCGATTCCAGCGATCCGTCGGATTGAATGTAATTATTGATGTCTCCGAAAGCGTTAATAATCTGTTGAAGACCTTTGGGAGGGGCCAAAGGCGTGGCGGCCGCCTGCGATTGTCGTATCTGTCATGAGTTGTCCTTTTTATTAGTTCGTGAAAACATCTGGTGTCGATGATTCCGGGCGGTACTGGCCGGGACTTGTGAAAATGACTGTCCCGACCGCGGTCTGGTAATGGAAAGAGGTTGGTTTGGCCTACGATGATTTACGAAGCTGGATTGCGGCGCTTGATCGTGCCGGCGAGCTAAAAAAGATCTCCGCTGAAGTCGATCCGATTCTGGAGATCACGGAAATTGCGGACCGCGTCAGCAAGAGTAAGACCCAAAAAGCTCCCGGAGGTCCGGCGCTGCTTTTTCAAAACATCAAGGGACATCCAGGATCGCAGGTTCTGATCAACCAATTCGGCTCGGCGCGACGGATGAAGTTGGCGCTGGAGGTCGATTCGCTGAGCGACGTGGCCGACCGCATCCGGCAATTCATGGACGTAAAGTCTCCGCAGGGCTTTCTGGACAAAGTAAAAATGCTGCCCATGCTGGCCGAGATGGGAAAATTCTTTCCCAAGACGATTTCTACGGGGCCATGTAAGGAAGTGATCCGCCGCGATAACTTTTCGCTGGATTATTTTCCGATTCTAAAATGCTGGCCGAAGGATGCGGGACGCTTCATTACCCTGCCCTGCGTGGTAACACGTGATCCGAATACCGGAAAACGAAATGTCGGCTGCTACCGAATGCAGGTGTACGACCAGCACTCCACCGGAATGCACTGGCAGCGGCAAAAAGTTGCCGCGGAGCATTATCGCGAGCGCATGCGTGCCGCCGTTTCCGAAGATCCCACCCTCCCGCAAAAGTCAGCGGAAGGATGGGGCACCCGTGCGGCGGTCGATGTGATGGCGCGATCTTCTGGAGGATCCGTGCTCATCAAGGGCGACCGGCCTTCGGGGAAGATGGAAGTTGCCGTTGCCATCGGAACCGATCCTGCGATCACATTTTCGGCAATCGTTCCCGCTCCTCCTGACATTGAGGAATATCTGATTGCCGGATTCCTGCGGCAGAAGCCGGTTGAGCTAGTGAAGTGCGAGACGGTCGATCTCGAAGTTCCCGCATCGTCAGAAATTGTTCTTGAAGGACACGTGCATCTGGACGAATTGCGTACAGAAGGCCCGTTTGGCGACCACACCGGCTTTTACTCGCTTGAAGATTTGTACCCAGTGTTCCACATCAGTTGCATCACCCATCGCAAAGATCCAATTTACTCCACGACGATTGTCGGCAAACCTCCGATGGAAGACGGATTTATGGGCAAGGCAGTGGAACGGATCTTCCTGCCGCTAATGAAGCTGACCATTCCCGAAATCGTGGACATCAATCTGCCCGTCGAGGGCGTCTTCCACAATCTCATGCTGGTTTCGATTAAGAAGTCTTATCCTGGCCAGGCTCGCAAAGTCATGAACGCTGTCTGGTCGCTAGGTCAGGCAATGTTTACGAAATGCATCGTAGTGGTCGACGAAGACGTTGATGTTCAGGATATTGCAGATGTCACTCTGAAGGCACTCAATCACATCGATCCCGAACGGGACATTCAATTTATGCTTGGTCCGGTCGATTCCCTCGACCACGCATCGAGGCTTCCGAATTACGGGTCGAAGATGGGAATCGATGCGACTCGTAAGTGGCCCAGCGAAGGATTTCAGCGTCCATGGCCGGATGAAATCCTCATGGACGAAAAAACCAAAGCGCTGGTAGATAAGAAGTGGAAAGACCTGGGACTCTAGCGATTTAGGCTCCATTCGCCTTCGCATCAGAACCATCACTCTGGGTTATCAAGGGTATCTGAAAGCAGATTCCTCGCGTTTAGGTATTCAGCGCGATTCTAAGGCGGGGCTCGGAATGACCGGTTAGATACCGCTATTAAGCTTATAGTTATAGCCTATCAGGACGAATATGCTAAATGAGACACCACGCCACGATTTATTTTTGCCGTCGAATGAGTGGGTTGCGCGAATTTGTGCCGATAGGGGGGCTTGACAACATTTGAGCCGAAGCGCCTACTGACGGTTTTCCACCGTCTCCAGCATGTGGCGCTTTCTCTTGTTGGCCTGCAAAACTTTCTTTCTCAACCGCAGCGACTTAGGAGTCACTTCGACGAATTCATCGTCAGCAATAAATTCGATTGCCTGCTCCAGATTCAATTGACGGAAGGGAACCAGGCGGACGGCGATATCGGCAGTCGAGGATCGCATGTTGGTAAGCTTCTTTTCGCGGACGACGTTGACGTCGAGATCGGTATCCTTGGCATTCTCCCCGATAATCATCCCTTCATAGACGTCGATGGTGGCGCCCACGAACAATTCTCCGCGCTCCTGCAAGTTGTAAAGAGAGTACGGAGTGGTGACGCCGTCGCGGTCGGCTACCAGCGCTCCGGTGAGGCGATGCGGAATTTCACCCTGCCACTCGGTGTATCCATCAAAGAGGGAATTCATCACAATTGTGCCGCGCGTATCGGTAAGCAACTGGCTGCGGAGTCCAATTAGTCCGCGGCTGGGGACTCGAAACTCGATGCGAACGCGTCCATAGCCATGGTTATGCATGTTGAGTACCTGACTTTTCCGCGAGCCTAGCTGCTCCATGACTACGCCAACGAATTCTTCGGGAACGTCGATGGTGAGCTTTTCGACCGGCTCCATCAGTTTTCCGTCCACTCGCTTGGTAACGATTTCGGGCTTGCCAACCATGAGCTCGTAACCTTCACGACGCATCATTTCGATGAGAATCGAAAGTTGTAGCTCGCCGCGTCCGGCCACAATAAAGGAGTCAGTAGTGTCGGTATCCTGAACCCGCAATGAAACGTTAGTCAGCAATTCTTTTTGCAGACGATCACGCAAGTTGCGGGAAGTCACAAATGTGCCTTCGCGTCCGGCAAACGGCGAGGTGTTAACGGTGAATAGCATCGCAATGGTGGGTTCATCGATGGTGATGGGCGGCAAGGGCGCGGGATTCTCAACGTCGGTGATGGTCTCGCCGATCGTGATGCCTTCCACGCCGGCGACAGCGATGATGTCCCCGAGAGTGGTTTCGGTGATGTCGGTGCGCTTCAGGCCCGAAAACGAGAACAGTTTGGTGATCTTGGTTTTTTGAAACGAGCCGTCGAGCTTGGCAATGGATACGTCTTCGCCTGTAAACATGGTGCCGTTAAATACGCGCGCAATCGCGAGGCGTCCCAAATAATCGCTGTAGTCGAGATTGGCGACGAGAATTTGCAGGGGGCCCTTGGCGTCCCCGGTAGGGGGTGGAATGGTTTGCACGATGGTTTCGAACAATAATTGAAGATTCTCTCCGCCACCTTTAATGTCGAGGGAAGCAGTGCCTGCCTTGGCGTTGGTGTAGAGGACGGGAAAATCCAACTGCTCTTCTTTGGCGTCGAGATCAATGAAGAGATCGTAAACTTCGTTCAATACTTCCTGCGGACGCGCATCGGCCCGGTCAATTTTGTTGATGACTAGGATCGGAGGAAGATGACCCTCCAGAGCCTTGCTTAATACATATCGGGTCTGCGGCAGAGGACCTTCACTGGCGTCCACCAGTAACATCACGCCATCGACCATCTTCAAGGCGCGTTCGACTTCGCCTCCGAAATCGCTGTGGCCGGGCGTGTCCACGATATTGATTTTGATGTCGTGATACAGAATAGCGGTGTTCTTGGCGAGGATGGTGATGCCGCGCTCGCGTTCGAGATCGTTCGAGTCCATGACCCTTTCGATCATGGTTTCGTTGGAACGAAAAGTTCCACTCTGACGAAGCATCGCGTCAACCAGCGTGGTTTTGCCATGATCGACGTGAGCGATGATTGCTATGTTGCGAATGCCTGAACTCAATATGCTTCCTTTTTATGATGATTGGGCTATTACCACTTTACTATGCCTGAGGCACATTTCACTGGAGTGACCGCATTACCGTGGGTCAAAAATTGCGGTTAGATTCTTTTAACCGATTTCAGGGTGATTTCGGACACCAGATAGACCATTAGAATTCCGAGTTCGGGCTCAATGGGATGGCGATAACGTGGGTGGGGAAAGGTAATGTAAAAAACTAATGGATAGCAAAGGACAAGCCAGAAGAATAACCATGCATCCGGTTTTCGCTTTTGCAAGGCGCGTACGAGACCAAACACCGCGAGGATAGACGAGAGAAGATAGAAAACATTTTTGATTGGGAATTTTGCAGGCTGCGGAACTCCTCCCCAGTAATAGATAAATCGCAAGATACATAATTTTGCGAAGCGCAATTTATCGGCGCGTATGAACGCAATCGCCTCCCGCTCGCATTGGGCGACGTATGCAACTTCTCCCATCTGCCGGTACAGATTCAACTCATGGGCATTTTTTGTGGGATGAAGATATTCCATCCAGGTTCCGTCGGCACCGGGGCCATTTCCCAGACGAAGCTCCGCTCCAAAGTTCGAGCGTATGAAAATGAACTTCCCGAAAGTTTCGTAGTTGTGCACCAGCCACGGCGCAATACACAGAATGAAAACGGATATTGAAATCGCCATGCGCGAGATGACACGTTTACGAGACTGTGAGCTGGTGTAGAGGATCCAAAGGAAGCACGCGGGCATGAACGCAAGTAGTGAGGTATTGGTGAGTGCCGCCGCTCCCCAGAGGAGTCCTAGCTCCAGCCAGCGTCGCCGTCCCTGGTTTGCTTCCATCACTAGAGTGAGCCAGAAAATAATCGCGAGCAGCAGGGAAGCGAGACTGGTTTCCCAAATCCATCGGGTGCTCCAGAACATTATTGGAGGAAAAACCGCCCACAGCCATGAAGACCATCTCGCAACTGTCGCGCCGAAACATCGGTTAGCGATCCGGAAGATAGGAATGCAGGTCAGAGCCGAGAACAGGCTGTTGATACTTAGCAGAATGATCGCAGAGGTCTTGCTGTAAATTCCAAATAGTTTAAAAACGGCGGCGATCAAGAAAGGATAAAGCGGAGGCTCCCAGGCGGTAGGTCCCGTGATCCCATGAAAGGGGTTGCTGAAACCTTGTCCGCTGGCCAAAGCGCGGCCGATGCGGCCCATTTCGAATCCAAAGCCGAAATTATCGTCGGTCGTCTTGAAGCGGTACGTATGTGCGATCAGGATGTAAGCGAGACGCAGCACGAACGCCGTGACTACGATCCAAAAGATAGATCTGCGGATATCCAGCGAGGACGCGGGGTTTGCCGAAAAAGTCGATGATGAGTTTGAAGTGTCTACGATGATTCATTTGTAGCCCATCGGACTGGGCTTGAGCAATAATCAAGGGAGCGCGGGAGCGATCTATGTCCAACTTCGTAAAGCTTACGGCAGAATCCGAATTGCCTCCGGAAGGCGAGGCCCGTGAATTTTCTTGCGGCAGCAAGCCCATCTGCGTAGCGAACGTGAATGGAGTCATCACAGCAATGGACAATATCTGCCTGCATCGCGGGGGTCCGCTGGGCCAGGGCGTGATCGAGGGAAACAAAATCGTGTGCCCCTGGCATGGATGGCAATGGGATCCGCGCACCGGGGCTGCCTCGCACGATCCGAAGACGAAGGTTTCGGTCTATCCGATTAAAGTTGAGGATGGAAATGTCATGATCGAGTTGTAATCGAAGAGTGTCAGATTATATTTCGGAAGCGCAGTCATTCGTTCATCGAGCATTTGAGACTGTTCAGTAATACTCACAATCCTGGATCTCTACCGGCTCTCCGCATCCCATTTTGGACATGAACCCGCTATTGGGAAGCACCTACGCGAGCGCGGTTAATTATATTTCAAACTATGTCACCATCCGTGACAACATATGTGTTGCGGAGGAAAAAGTACGTTGGAATCAGAGATGCCCGAAAGTGTTCGAGAATTATGCGCGAGGGCCTTGAAGGAGCGAGATCTCGAGACAGTTTCGGAAATAGTGGACCGTGTGCTAAAAGCAGCGGGTGAACAGGTGGAGTCGCAATTTGCGTCGTCCGCGATTTACTCGGACGTAAGCGATTTCCCGCATTCTTGACAAGACGCTTTCGCACGCGATGTGATCAAGTGGCAACTGGGACACATCCGTTGCGTTTGGACGCCCACAATTTGCGGTACCAGACGGTGTCTAAAGAACAGGAACCCGACCGCCAGAGCTACCAGACCAAGCACCATACCTATTAGCATAAAAACGCTCTTTGAGTTACTGGGGACCGAGACCATTGACGCTAAGGGGAGCGAACTTCAGATGGGCTGACTTAGTTCAGGGAACCTGAAAGAGGAGAGGAATTGCTCACTCTTTATTAAGACTACGCTCAACCCCATGAGTCGGCAATCCCGGAAGATGCGCCCGGCATACGGTCGTTTTCGACACGTTTAAAGATTCCCGCCCTCCAGCAAGTCCACTGGTGAATAGCCTGGTTACAACAGGCTACTCCGCTTAACCCGTCACTCTGGGAACATCGACGGACCTCAGGTTTTTAGGAGGGGACATACTTCACCAACTCGGATGTAGAATTCGGATGTCACAAAAGCTTGCGTGCTTCGGAGATAGGGATGTCCCACACGTGGAGAATATTCCTCACCCTGCTGTTCCTCTTTCCCTTGGCTCAGGCACAAGAAACACACAGCCACAGCGCCCCTGAGAAACTGGGGGAAATATCATTTCCGGTTTCTTGCACACCGGCGGTACAGGAGCAGTTTAACCGAGGTATAGCTCTGCTTCACTCCTTCGCCTACACGGCGGCCGAAAATGCATTCGAGGGTGTGGCCGAACTGGATCCGCGGTGCGCGATGGCCCATTGGGGAATGGCCATGGCGTATTTTCACCAGCTTTGGGATCCGCCGATCGAATCATCGACAATTTCGATTGCCCAAAAGGAAATCCAACACGCGGAGCGCAGCGCAGCAGGATCTGAACGCGAGCGCCAGTTCATCAATGCACTGGCCTTGATCTACCAGGACGCTGGCACCGTTCCATACTCCACACGGGCGGCGAACTACGAGCATGCGATGAGAAAGATCGCTTCAGAAAACAGGAAAGATGTCGAAGCGCAGGTATTTTATGCGCTCGCATTGCTGGCGAACGTATCTCCTTCCGACAGCACCCATGCGAAGCAGAAACAGGCAGCCGAGCTGCTTGAGCCGCTTGGTCGCGTCCATCCCCAGCACCCAGGAATCCCTCACTACCTCATCCATGCATATGACAATGCGGAACTCGCACCAAAAGGTCTCCCGGCGGCGAGGGCATACGCCCAGATTGCACCCTCAGCGCCCCATGCATTGCACATGCCATCGCATATATTCACGCGACTCGGTCTATGGGAAGACTCTATCGCGTCCAACCTTGCTGCGAGGAAAGCGGCACACCAGCAGGGCGACACGAGCGAAGAACTACATGCAATGGACTATCTGGTCTATGCGTATCTGCAGAGTGGACACGACGAAGACGCGGCTCAGGTCATTCAGCAACTGAAAGTCATGCCGAAGCTTAACCCAGCCGATTTCAAGATAGCGTACGCCTCTACTGCGATGCCGGTGCGCTACGCGGTTGAACGGGGTCAGTGGGCCGACGCAGCTGGCATCGTTCCTCCGACAGGAGCTCCCCCTCAAGTCGTTGCGATTGCGGTTTGGGCTCGGGGCTTGGGACTCGCTCGGACTGGACGCGCAGTGGAGACGCAGACGGAAATTGATAAATTGCGGCAAATCGAAGAGCAACTTCGAAGGTCAGGCAATGACTATTGGGCCACCGCAGGTTGGCATTCTAACGCGTGAAGTCAACGCGTGGTCAGCCCAGGCGGACAAAAAATGGGAGGAAGCCGCAGCTTTAATGCGCGCTTCAGCTGATGAGGAGGACGCCATTGAAAAGCTCCCGGTAACACCAGGGCCGATTGTTCCGGCCCGCGAGCAGCTCGGCGACTTACTTCTGGAACAGAATCACCCGGGTCAAGCGTTGAAGGAATTTGAAAGGGCACTTGTCAATACCCCCGGACGGCATGGGGCACTTCAGGGCGCGGCTCGTGCCGCCGAACTCTCCGCCCGGAAGTAGACAGGCTCACCGAGATGGACGCGTCGAGATTTGGCGATTCGGTCAAGCCGCGCCACGATGCGACCACCCTTGGATTGTGGGCAAACGCTGGTCTTCCGGGTAGGTCAAGTACAACGAGCTCGACGATGGGCAGGCGACATCGTCCACTAAATATGAAACGAAAAACTTCTAGAGCTGCGAGTTAATCAAAGTCGCGGAGCTCACTGTACCTTTGAAATATCGTGACGGGA
>CAWITV010000021.1:0-31053 GCA_963839125.1 uncultured Acidobacteriaceae bacterium | reverse complement strand
GCGTTCGAACACTCGCGGGAGGTCGGCGGTTGAGCATATTCGCACTCGGAATCCCAGTGCGATGAAAAGACTTCTCGCAGTCCGCGGATGAAGGCCCGAGCATACTTCCTTCCATATAAGCCAACCCCGGACACCTGGAACAGGTTCCCACATGCGAACATCCCGAGCACACGGGGAGATCCCGGGCTCTAATCGCACGAACTTTTTTCAATTCCGCTGAATCTCTCCAGATGTCGAGAAACTTCTCCCGCCGTAAATTTCCGCTTGGCAAGGGAAATTGGACGCAAGGAAAAACATCCCCGTACGGAGTGATATAGCAGGATGTGTGCCCGGCGCTGCAAGGGTAGCCATCCATTACTGCGTCGTCCGGCGGCGGAGGCGGCGCGCAAAACGCCTCAACATCTCCAATCAGTTCTTCATTGCGAAAAAATGCTGAAAGTTCCGATCCCGGCGCCCGCAAACTCAAGATCGAGGTGTCGCCATCCATCTTCGGAGTAATCGTGGGGTCGAGCGTATACGAGACGTCCAGTTCCTTCGCGAGAGCCATGACCCCAGCGTTATCAGAAAGATTCGGCGTCATCAGCACATTCGCGATCTTAACTTTCAATCCTTGCTGTTTCAGGAACCGTATTGCGCTAATGGTGCGCTCGCAGGGAACCTGGCAATTTGGTGATCGCATCGTGAACTTCGGGACGATGAGAATACACGCTGATCTGTATCTGCTCAATTCCCAGCTGGCGCATTCTCTGCGCTTCGGCAGTCTTGATCATCACGCCGTTGGTCTTGATTTTCACGTTGAACTGCAGGCGCCGCGCGTATTCCACAATCTCGAAGAAGTCGCGGCGCATTAAAACTTCCCCACCGCTAAGCGTGAGCAGAAGCACGCCGGCATCGCAAAGCTGATCGAGGATATTCTTGATTTCCTCGGTGCTCATTTCTCCATGATCGTCGTGATCCAGGTAGCAGTGAACACAGCGCTCATTGCACCGGTAAGTGATATCAAGATGAACACTGATCGGAATGCCGAGATTCAGCGCCTTCTGGTTCATCTCGGTGAGAAGGCTCATCGGGATCCCAGATTCGAGGGAGGATCGATGGGAGCGTCGGATACCAGCAGAATGCCGTGACTTGCCAATTCGTTCACAAACTGCTCGGTATCATTGCCTGCTTCAGTGGTATTCACTTCAAACTTGGTACAGATGTTTTTTTCGACGATTTCGGCCAGCGGAGTACGTCCATCGGCGGATTGCCATATGACCGTCGCGACCTCATTCAACGTGAAGAAAGTCGAATCGATGGCAGACATGATCATCATCTCGCCACCCACCATCCGGGCTGCTATGGCCGAACTGCGCGCAATATATTTTTGGCTCATTGATTTCGTTAGCCGATCAAGTCCCAGACCCTTTGGTCGGGGAAGAATACTAACCTTCGGACCTTGGCGGTTTCAACAAAATTACACGCCGATTGAAAAACCAGATTCGCCAGCTCCGAGTCCTCCGCGAAAAACAAAATATTTCTCAATAACAAAGAAAGAGCTTCGGCGGGAGGCACATCTTCCACACGGTTTGCAGGACCTTTATGAAGTAAAAATAGAGTATCCAGAGGGGCAGAGCAGTTTTCCCCGACTTTGGCCAATTCTCCCGCGAAGGGTGTTCCGAAAGCGCAATAGCCTCCAGGCCCCGGCTTAACAAATGAAACTTCGTCTGTCAGCAAGACTGCATCCGGCGGGGCCAAACGCGATATAGTGGTCTTCCCTGCTCCCGAAACCCCTGAAAAAAGAAAAGCTTTTCCGTTCCTGATGGCGCTTGCGGCATGAACTAAAAATCCGCCCTGTCCTGCCAACACCAGCGTATGGATAATTCGCAACAATGCGTCGATGGAATAAGGATTTGCTGTCTGTTGAACCCTACCCCGTCCGGTTTTGGGATCCCATCGCGCACTAAAATCCCCACGCCGCAATGTCCATTCTTTTCCCTGCATCCTTACCTGTAAATCTGCGTCGGAACGCGACGAGGATTCAGTCAAATCAATGTCCAACTGCAAATCAGATTTTCGATCCGGATTAATGAAGTTCTGGTAGCGACCCTCAAGTACGCCGCGGAAAGAGTTGTCCTGAGTTAACAGCGTAACGGGAATCCCGCCAATCTCTACCACTACTGAATATGGTGCGGATTGGGAAAGCAATGTCATCGATAACTTAAGACTTGGGAGTATCGGGAGCGGATTCCTGCGTGGTCCATCGCGCACGGTTTCTCATTTCGTGGAGTCGTAGCGCCATATTCCGCGAGGCCGCGTGGTTGCACAGGAGCCATCCAATTCCGCGGGCCGCGAATGAAATATTTCGCCGCGGAATTAGCTCGCGGCCGCAGCGCTCGATTGCAGCAGACTTTCCCCAGCAATGCTTTCTCAGAAAACGGAGGATCACAACCGGGCATGGAGTCACCTTTGCTGATCCAAAACTTATTGTCTTGAACGCTGGCTTTATCCACGATCCGATGAATCGTGAGTCGATCTCCGCGCTTAAAAAGCCCTATATCGCCGGCGCACACTTTTGCGCGGGCGATACTTTCCACGCGCACTACATCCGTCGGCCACAGAGACGGAAGCATGCTCACTCCCATCGTCCGCAATCGTATGGAATTCCCGTTGAGGAGTACTTCGGCAATCAAGGTCGGCCTTGCAGTTAGTCACTATTTCGGGGTTTGACATCACTACTCAGGAGCTTTTCGTTCCGCCAAAAGCGCATTGACCTTCGGTCGGATCTATCTTGCCGCAGGAAAGCGCCATGGTTTCGAACACTCGTTCAAACTTGAAAGATGGTTTTTGATAGGGCTTCTTCGCGGAAACCCCGCGATCAGTCTTGGCGCCATCCGCCGAATCTTCAAAATTACTATCCATAACGGGGCCCCCAGTTAACTCTTCGACCTGACACACGGCGCGCTGTGCGGGAAGTTTACAGCATATTTCCAGTTACAACCCGAGAATTCTTAAAGATCCACTTGAAGCCCCGGCAACGCCACCAAATTTCCTACTGCAGGCTAACCTGCGTGAGTTTCACCGCCTGATGCGCGCCGTTACTGGTGAAGTAAATGCTCGATGCCTGGGGCGACGGACTAACGTTATCTATAATGATTCCGCTCACCCCGCCCGCGACCGCCAGCGGTGCCGTTGTCAGAGTAGGGGCATTGGTGATATCTGCGAAGCCGACGAATCCCTGATTGACCACACTCAAGTAAAGCCGATCGACGCCATTCGTCGCGAACTCCGTCATTGCTGTGCATTGTTCCGCATTTGCCCCGATAGAAAATACCGTAGCGTCTATAGTTGTGTTCATATTTCGGCTTGCATCAAAGCCGACCCTATAGAGAAATGGATTGCCGCTGGCGTCGTATCCACAGCTGTATAAGTACCACGGCTTTGCCACTGTGTTTGTAGCCTGAGTCTTATAGTTATTATTCAACGCGGGCAGGTGAATGGGTTGGACGTTGTTTTTCCCGAGACTCGCGGTTCTAACAACGCTGAAGTTGGTTGTCTTAACCTGCGCCACAACCGAGTTTGTGCCGTTGTCGCCGGTTACCACGTAGATGAACCCATTAGTGGCATCCACAAGGGGCGGCGCGATTATCCCGCCGTCGGGTGTGCCTGAACCTACCCCAACTTTGAGAGGCGAGTTTGCAAGCGCGATCCCGGTTTTGGTAAAGCCGTAGAGCTTACCGTCGCCACTGGTAACGAACACATTGCGGCTCACCGGGTCGTACACAGGCGAATTCAGTTTTCCGGAGCCAGCCAGCGCGATTCCAGTAATTCCCCAAGTGGTGTCGACGCTCGGCGCGAGGTTCCCGCTGATACAGGCAACCGAGGTGCAGAAAACATTTTTTATGCGATACAGCTGGCCTGTGTTGGTTCCCACATAAGCCAGGTCCCCCGCGTAATCTATGTAGGGAGCAGAACTCACATCGCGGCCTGCCAAAACGAGATTTGTCATCTGGTCGGGACCGGGCGAAGTCGCTACTACTGTGGGTGTCGTCGGCACGAGAATCGTGCCGCTATTTGCCCTCCAGCCCAGCACATGAAAACTGCTGTTGGGCAACTTACTGTCGACGAAGGCAACCCGTTTCCCACTGAGAGAAAGGGCCACCGACTGTGTGATTGAACTTCCGGTGTTGTACGCCCAATAAGTATTGGGTCCAGCGCGCCCAGCACAGAATCCGGCGGGAACCGTGCCACTGTACAGCTGATTAAAAGCGTCAAGGTTTGCCAGGGACGTTGAGCTTGCGACGTTGAGGCCAAACACAACAAAATCATTTATACAATCCGGTGGCGCCGAAACATTGAATGAATATTTTGCCGGATACTGATCGGTGGAGAGCGCCCCAAACAGATTGACTTGCCAATCGCGTTTGTGACTGAGCGGTAGCGATAAAAATCCCCGCCGCCTTTTTCTTACTGATGGTTCGGCATCAGTATTTTCAACCTGATGAGCGACATATTGATTCGCCATCCAAAGCCGGATCCAGTTCTGAACTGCCCGGGGATCCTTCCCTGCCTCGACTTGGGATTCGACCGTCCCTCCGGCAGTGACTATGAAATGATTGTGGCTCCAGTCCTGGATCATTCCCGCATGCGGCGGCTCGTCAGTCTGGGCCGCCGAAATTCCGGCACTCACGAGCAAAACTAACAGAAAGATCAAGGCTGATAGAAAAAGGGCGTTGGTTCGCGGCCGAATATCGGCGAATGAAATCCTGCAAGGAAACATCAAAGGGCTCTCTGGGTGAAAATTATTAAAAGTATAACCAATGTCCCAAAATGGGATCAACTCGGAATTGGAGGGAGTATAGCAAGGATGCATGCACCCGGTCTGGTGCAAAGTCGCATAAAGTTGTCGGCACGATTTTGGGCTCTAACCTGGGTGAAGGCTTTGCTAGCGCGAATCCCATCGGAGCATTGCGCTCTCCCCAGGGGCAGGCGTACATTACTCGCGTTCGCAAGCCTGCCAAAAATTCTGAACTTAGATTGGAGACCAGCCAATGAAAAAGTTATCCACATTGATGATCGCAGGATTTGCTATAGCGTTGTGTTTGCCCACCATGGCAAGCGCCGAGAGTTCGCTCGACGGAACCTGGAAAGTGGACATGAGCAAGACGCAACTTCCCACGAAGCCTGACGTCTATCTGCTGAAAGACGGCATGTATGAATGTAAGACCTGCGTGCCGCCGGTCAAGATCAAAGCCGATGGCGAGGACCATCCCGTTGAGGGACATCGTTACTACGACAGTGCGAGCATCAAGGTCGTGAACGACCGCACCGTTGAAGAGACCGACAAGAAAGGCGGCAAGACGGTCGCGACGTCAACCACTAAGGTCTCAGCCGATGGAAAGACGGCGACCTTTGAGTTCAGCGATAGCAGCGACACCAATAAGGATCCCGTCACCGGAAGCGGAAAACTGATGTTGGTAGCAAAGGGTCCCGCCGGTTCCCATGCCATTTCAGGTTCGTGGCGAACCACGAAGTACGACAACCTGTCTGAAAACGCGACCACGATCACCTTCAAGACCGATGGCGACAATCTCATGATGTCGAATCCAACCGGGCAGAGCTATACCGCGAAACTCGATGGAACCGACGCTCCGTACAAGGGCGATCCGGGAACCGACACTGTCTCGGTGAAACGGATGGGGAAGAACTCTTTCGAAGAGACCGATAAGCGGGACGGCAAGGCGATCAGCGTAGTACACATGACCGTCTCACCGAATGGTAAGCGAGTAACCGTTGTCATTAATGACAAAGTTCACGGAACAACCACGCAGTTTGTCGCGAATAAACAGTAGGAATGTTTTACGGGGTTGAAAAGGGGTGGCCCACCCTTGCGGGGTTGAAGGGTGGGTCGTGCACGTCAGAGTCTCTAATCATTTGGGGTTCTTTGCAGATTCTTCGGAACGTCTGGAACGGCGACTAATAACATGGCCAATCAAAAGAACCACGGCGGCAAGACCTAAAAGGAGGATCCACGCTCCAAAATTTCCGATGACACGGTCCCACAACGTACCTTGAATTCCGGAATCTCGCATCTGCGTGGAGATTATTTCGTAAACGACGCCGGCCAATGCCAAGTAAATCAGAACGATCCCGATCACCTGGATTGGACGCAACTTTTGCTTGCTCGCAATAAGGTTTCGCCACATCCTGGCTTCGTTCGCAGCCGTGTCAGGGAATACCAAGTTGCGCTGTCGCTTCGCAATATCGAGCAACGACCGCTGTCGACCAGAATGTTTCATGAGTTCAGTTCGTAAAACCGACGATGTTCTACCCGCCCCTATCCTCCAAGGTCGCGACGTCAGAATGGGTGCTGTAACGCTGTATTAAACCTTGAGCTTGCTGCGCTGGTATGCGGTGTAGATTGATCGGAACAACAGAAATACTCCGAGGAAAATGGCTGCCGCTATGCATACACTTATCATGCTCAAGGCAACAAATAGCGTCCAGCGCAACTCAATGCCCATGCTGCCCCAGCCTAGATAATCTATAAGAGCGTTGTATAGGAAAGCTCCGACAGTAGCCCACAATAGGCTCAAAGCAATGACGAGGCGAACGAACGTGAGCATCCCATATTCGCGGGCAACCCACACTTCTTTCTCGCCCTCGGGCGACGTCACTGTTCGTCTCCTGAATCCATTTCCTTGGTCTCGGCCCCCAACATCGAAACCCGCTGGTAGCGCCTATGCGAATCGCATTTTATAATCATCCTCGCGCGGCGCCTTTCCTCCAAGCTAGCCGGTTCCACCCACTTCGAAATGCGTCGGAGTGTCGCGATCCTAGCAATGGCACACGCCGCAGCACAAATTATCTGGATCGCTTCTAAAACTCCCAACAAGAAATGCTGTGAATGGTCGAGGTACACTACCCATCCGTGTATATTCAGCGGATACACACTGCCAGTTCTTGCGTTTGGGACCGCCGCTGAGGTGTGAAGGTAATAAGAAGCGAATCCGCAGTAGCTGACAAAGAAGATCCCGAAAATTGCAAGACTGACTTTCATCACCGTGTGCCATACGTGTCTCATACGGGTCAGCCTGTCATGGTGGTTCATTGATGTTGACTTGATGCGTACCTACCGAAGGTATGTAAATGCCTCCACGGGACGCCTGGTGCCCCAGGTTCGCGACCCGATTTTGGACGCTAACCTGAGTGAAGAAAACTCTTTTCGCTCCGCTGTAAAACCCCGCGAATTAGTTAAACTCCCGCCGGATGCAGGTTAGCTTCGATCTTTTGCAGCAGACCCGCGGCCGCCTCACCGGGATCAATCTCGCCGAACTCTTTTCCCAGTTGGATCGAGGGAAATCTGGCACAAGCCGCTTCGAAATCTTCTTGGATTTCCGCGGACGCCGTCAGGTCGGGCCCCAAAAGCAGCAACCGAGGAGGCGATACCCGCATAACGGTGACCGCGTCGTGTAAATCGTCGCTGGTGTAAGCGTTGTACCCGGCGCGCCGCAACAACTCGCGCAGGTAAGCGAGCACATCCGCGCTACGGTCGATACACAAGATACAAGGGCCACAAGTCTTAAGTTTCTCCCACGATCCAATCAGCCGCTGAAATTCCGCGACTGCGCCTTCTTCCGACGCATGGATTTCAAACAATTTATCGAGATGCGTCATCTTCAGAACTTTGACGATCGTTTCTGGAACGTTGCAAAGCTTCAGATCCCCCTTCACGCGGCGGGCATTGGTCAGGGCTCGAACCATGGTTCCGAGGCCGCTGCTATCTACAAAATTTACGTCTCTTAGGTCGAGGACGATGGCTTTGTGCTCGCACAGAGTTTTCTCGAGGAGGGATCCCAATGCTTCGGTTTCGGGCCCGGCGACAATGCGTCCCTCGCAGCGGACAACGGTAACTCGACCAACTTGTTGCGTGTCAAGCGTCAGACGCACTGGAGCCTCTCTTAGGGAGACGAACGAAATTAAAAACGCACCATTCTATCGTTATCTAACAGTGCTGCGGGATACCCATTTTCGCGCTGAGGCAAAGTGTTTTCCGAGGTCACCGCCAAAGGGAGGCTCGCCTTGGGGCACTAAGTCTGGGTGATGCTAAGGCCGAAGCACGCTTCGCAGCGCGATCCTTCTTACTTAGGGCGGCGTCTAATTGCTGCTTCCGAGAAGCCGGGTTACCGCGGCCCTAACCTTGTCGAAGGGCTGATCAGGGCTCGGTGCCGGCTGGAGTCTTCCCTGGCGATCAATCAGAAAGATTGCGGGGTATCGCGCGATATCACGGTAGAGACTTGGCACTCCGGCGCTCATTGTCAGCAGCGGATAAGTCACCGGGACCTGCTCTACGAATTTCCGTTGCGTATCGGTTTCCTCGTCCGAGAGCCCGAACACTACGAGTCCATCATTTTTTCGCTCCTGATACAGCCGATCGAGCTTGGGCATTTCTTCGCGGCACGGCACGCACCACGTCGCCCATATATTTACAACCACGACTGAACCCTTGTGCTCCGTCAAACGCTGGGGCTTCCCGTTTATATCCATCGTCTCAAAGGGCGGCGCGGGAACATCGTGCATCGCCAGGTTTCGGGATTGCTTTGAGCGAGTGATCCCGTCGCTGATAGGCTTCCAGGCAAGAAAGAGCGACAAAACAGCAAGAACGAGACCAATTCTTTCGTGGCAGAAAAGACCGCGTGTGCGGCGGGTCTCGCAGGGCAACAACCAGCGTCAGGACAAATGGCAGGCTCATTGCGAGAGTCGATACGACAAGCCGGAACAGCCAGTCTTTCTCGCGATCGCTGCTAAAGTGGGTCAGGGTGGTGTATACGAGCGCGTACAGAACAAAGGCTACGAAGGGCGAAAGAACGCCGGCGATGAGAACACGGTATTTAGAAATCCTGGCCATTCAGAAAACGGCCCAGTCTATAGTTACTGGTGGCCTTTTGGCAATCGTTTCACCCCCAAGAATTGCGTGGTGGTAGCGCCCTCTTCCTCTGGCGGGCAAGCTATGATCTTTTCAATAGGCTGTCCATGATTGGAACCAGACACGCCGATCGTGCGAGCAATCCGCCCGAGGAACTATCGAACGGACTTCTATAAGAATCTCAGACTTACCTTGTGGCTCCGATAGGATTTGGTACAGCATTTAAAACAAAATGAGGGGAAATAGGACTGCCTTATTCGGGCAAGCGGCCTGCTGCAAACTCGGTTCGGATACAAAGAACAAAAGAACAAGCTCAGGCGCGGGACGGTGGACGTCTCAAGGCGGCGTTTTGCGTGAGGGTCAACAGTGCGGTATGCGCCAAGCGTTCTACCACCGCGACATCTCCCTCGTCGAAGGCGGAGGGTTGCGAGCAAAAAACTTCCAGCAGGCCGACTACCTGTCGCTCGTAATGAATGGGCGCGGCGACTATGGACCGGATCGCCAACTGTTGGCATGCGGCGGCATACACCCGCGGATCCGATTCGGCATCGTCGCAGCGAAGCGTCTGACCCGTACGGATGCATCCGCCCGAAAATCCAGTGCTGATGTCGATTGTCGAACCGAGTGGCGGAGCTCCGCTTCCAGTCCTTGCACGACAAACGATGGAATCGCCGCTTAGCACCGCGAGTGCCGCGCCTGTCCCGCGAGTGAGAGATTGCGCCCGCTCGGCGATGAGGTGCAAGGCCGTGTCCAAATCTTTCGCGAGTGCACTGAACTCGAATTGAATGGTAGGGCTGGAATTTTGGGACGCGCCAGCGCCAGAATTGTCTTCATCTTTTTCTATGAAATCGATGGAACGAAGTTCGTGATCTGGCGACGCAGATGAATTTTCCTGTCGCCGGTAAAGGCCTGAGTCCTCGAAACTGTATTTTGGCGTCTTGCTGATTGTCTTCGCGGCATTTACGGTGAGCCAGTGCCGCAACCGTTCCCGCGCATCTGCCGGCAACTCCGAGAATCGAATTCCCGCTCTTCCGAAGGTGTCCGCCCAGGCAATGTAGCCGCTGGCATCAAATCGAAGGGCCGGTTCCGTGAGATGAAGACTCAGCGGCACGGCTCGGTCTGCGTCTAGCGCAATCGGGCTTAACATCGCCAATCCTTCTTCGCTCAAGTCCAGAATCATGCCGCCGCTGACGCCATCGAAAATCGCGAACACTGGCGCATTCATTCGGTGACGTAATGAGCGCCTTCGCTCAGGAACTATTTTCGAGGGATGACCTGCCGATTGATTCGGAAGCGATGATTTTGAGGTTGGATTTGTCATCGCGCGATTCGGCACCGCAGGATTTCTCATCAGCCGATTGGTCACGGCGGGATTTGTCATCTTCGCCACGACAAAGTCGTCGCGATTTTGCGCACCGACATCCGCGCTAAAGGACGACGCCGGTTTATTTATCCCGTGGAGTTCGGCTAATTTTCTGTTGATCATGATGCAAGAGATTAATTGGAAACGGAAGTATACGCGAGGATTCCCCGCAATATCTTGTTTCCTGCTTTACCGAAAGGAAATCGACACCCGAATTGGAACGTCTAGCCGCGCAATCCCATCAGCAGATCGATGGTCAGCTGATCCAGTTTTTCGTAGGGCAGGCGTTTCTTCATGATGGCATCTTTATTGAATACATGAGCCAGCAGGGCCTGGGAACCCTGTTTCGAATATTGATCGGCCTTGGGCGCGCCCGAATCCGCGGAAATTTCCTTCAGGATTGCCTGTATTTCGGCATCCGCGTTCCACAACTTCGCCTTCTCCTTGAAGATTAAATAGGTGCGCATGCATCCCCGGGCAAAATCCTTCACGCCTTCGTAATCCTCGGTGCGATATGCGTGAGCGTCGAAGTGCCGGGGGCCGTTATAGCCCACGTCCTCAAGAAATTTCACCAGCCAGAAACTGGACTTCAAATTCGCCGATCCGAAGCGCAGATCCTGATCGAAACGTCCGGGCATTTGATCGTTCAAGTCGATATGAAACAGCTTCCCCATCTCCCATGCCTGCGCCACGCCATGCATGAAGTTGAGTCCTGAAATTTGCTCGTGCGCTACTTCCGGATTCACCCCCACCATTTCGGGATGAGCAAGCGTCGGGATAAATCCCAGATAATGCCCGGTCGTGGCCATATAAATATCCGCCCGCGGCTCGTTCGGCTTGGCCTCGAGGGCGAACTTGAATCCATAATTTTTTTCGAGATTGTATTCGCACAGATAATTGACGGCTGCCCGCAAATGCTTCACCGCCTGATCGGCACGGCGGCAGGCGTCGGTTTCTGTGCCCTCGCGTCCACCCCACAACACAAAAGTCTTGGCGCCCAGCTCCGCGCCCAAATCCATTGCCCGCATGGTTTTCTGCACCGCATAGGCCCGCACTTCAGGGTCATTGGAGGTGAATGCGCCGTCACGAAATACTGGGTGATAGAAAAGATTCACCGTCGCCATGGGGACAGTAATTTTGTGGGTCTCGCACGCCTTCTTGAAATCTTTGACAATTTTTTCGCGATCCGCCGGCGTAGCATCGATCGGCACCAGATCGTTGTCATGCAGATTGACTCCCCAGGCGCCGACTTCGCCCAGCATCGCGACAATATCGACCGGCGAGATTGATCCGCGGACCGCTTCGCCGAAGGGATCGCGCCCTCGATTCCCTACCGTCCATAGTCCAAACGAAAATTTGTGCGCCGGTTGCGGCTTGTACTGTTCATCCGATTTCATGAATATCCTCCGAGATTTTTGGGACGGCAATCTGACTGATTTTCTACGATTTATTATTGCTGAAAATGTTTTGGGTTGCCGGATAAACGCGCCGATAAGCCGAATACTGTTTTTTCATCGTCGCAGCGTTAGTGGCCTGTACTGGAATTCGAGCTGCCACCCGCACTACCGAATCACACGCCGCGTCGACGGATGGCCAGACCTTTGCCCCAACTCCGGCTAGAATAGCGGCGCCATACGCAGCGCCCTCTTCGACTTCTACAATCTCTACATCCTGCCCAAATACGTCCGCTTGAATTTGTCTCCACAGCGGCGACCTTGCTCCTCCGCCACCGAGCCGAATGTTGCTCACCGGAACTTTCATTTCCTCAAATATGGTGAAGCTATCTTTCAGACTATAGGCAACGCCTTCGAGAATCGCGCGGATTACATGAGCGCGGGTATGAGATGCGGTTAGCCCCACGAGGGCTGCGCGGGCATTCGCGTCCAAATATGGAGTGCGCTCGCCCATTAAATAAGGAGTCCACAACAACCCTTCGGCTCCCGCCGGCGCCTTGGATGCTTCTTCACTCAGACGCTCGTACGGATCCCGCCCGTCGTCGGCACCGGCCCCGAATTGGTCCCGAAACCAGCGCAGCGAAAGTCCTGCCGCCTGGGTAACCCCCATTACGTGCCAGCGTCCGGGAATCGCGTGACAAAAAGTATGCAGTCTTCCCCGCGGATCAATTGCCGGAGAATCGGTAGCCGCAAATACCACGCCGGAAGTGCCGATGGTGGAACTCGCCGCTCCAGGTTTCACTATGCCTACGCCCGTGGCCCCCGCGGCTTGATCGCCGGCTCCCGCGACTACTGGCGTGCCCACTTTGAGTCCGGTCGCTTCGGCTCCCTTGGCAGATACGCGAGCGCTCACTTCTGGAGATTCCCGAAGCTGGGGCAATAGCGACTGATCGATTTTTGCGGCGGCCAGTACCTCGCTCGACCATCGCCGCTTCGCAACGTCGAGCATCAATGTGCCGGAAGCGTCCGCGACGTCGGTTACTTTTTCGCCTGTGAGTCGCAAGCGCACATAATCTTTAGGAAGCATTACCGAGCGAACACGCGCCCAGTTTTGTGGCTCGTTTTCCCGCACCCAAAGAAATTTGGTGAGGGTAAAGTTCGGCAATGCCGGATTGCAGGTCAGCTCTATGAGCTTTTCCGCGCCAATCGTTCTGGTCAGCTCATCCGCCTGTTTTTGAGTGCGGACGTCGCACCAGATGATTGCCGGACGGATCACGCTGTCGTTCTCGTCGAGCAGCACCGCCCCATGCATCTGTCCAGAAAATCCCACACAGGAGATCTGATCGCCGGTGATGTTAGCTTGCTTTAAGGCTTGCTGCACGGCTCGCCCGCAGGCCCGCCACCAATCTTCCGGCTGCTGTTCCGCCCAACCAATTTTCGGAGAAGCAAATGGTTCGTGATTTTCGGTCGCGGCAGCGACTAGTCTTCCCTGCTCATTGACAATCAGGGCGCGCGTACCGCTGGTGCCAACATCGATTCCGAGCAGATTCATGCTTGAATGTTTCAGTCCCAGAGCGCGGTTTGCTTTACGTTCTTCACGGCAGGTTTTTGATTAAGGCGAAACGTAAACGTTAACGGCGGTGCTATAGTACCACGGACTGTTTCCGATCCCAGGAGGATTTCCCTTTGCTTGACGAATTACGTTTCGGTGTTCTGAAACATGCGTGCTGGCTGATTTTGCTGTCTTTTTTCTGCCCGCTGGCAGTGGCACAAAGTTCGTCACTTCCCTATCAGGATCCCAGTTTGACGGTGGAGCAGCGCGTTGCCGACCTATTATCCCGCATGACGCTGGAAGAGAAAGTCGCGCAGTTGGAAGGCACATGGCAGAACGTTGCGCAGAATCCCAAACGCATGTTCGTGGATGAGAAGAGAGCTTTCGTTCCCGATCGCGCCGCCACATTCATGAAGTATGGCCTCGGACAAATGTCCCGGCCAAGTGAAAATCGTGGGCCTCGCGAGATGGCGGAGTTTACCAACACAATTCAGAAATGGCTCAAGGAAAATACACGCCTGGGAATTCCCATCCTATTTCATGAGGAATGTCTTCACGGTCTGGTGGCGCATGGAGCAACCTCCTATCCTCAGGCAATAGGGCTGGCCGCGACTTGGGATCCGGGATTGGTCCATGAGATTTTTACCGCCACTGCCGCCGAGGCTCGGTCCCGTGGCGCTCAACAGTGTCTTGCCCCAGTACTCGACATCGCCCGCGATCCGCGTTGGGGCCGCACCGAAGAAACCTACGGAGAGGATCCATATTTAGTTACGAAAATAGGACTGGGCGCAATCACCGGACTTCAGGGAACCGGACCATCGATCGACAATGCGCACGTCTTCGCGACCGCTAAGCACTTCGCCGTCCATGGCCAACCAGAGGGCGGGACTAATGTTGCTCCCGGAAATTATTCCGAGCGTGTGATTCGGGAATATTTCCTCAAGCCCTTCGAGGCCGCGGTGAAGGAAGGGCACGTTGAAAACGTGATGGCTTCTTATAACGAAATCGACGGCATCCCTTCGCACAGTAATAAGCATTTGCTGGAAGACATTTTGCGCCACGAATGGAACTTCGATGGCGTCACCGTCTCAGACTACTTTGGCATCACTCAGCTGGAAACGCTCCATCACGTTGCTGCGAATTACGATCAGGCAGCCAGGATGGCCCTTGATGCGGGCGTCGACATCGAACTGCCTTTCGCCGACGCTTTTATCAACCTCGCCGACCAGGTGAAAGCGGGCAGAATTTCTGAGGACACGATAAACCGGTCCGTCGCGCAGAGTTCTGCGCTCAAAATTCCTTGCGGGATTGTTCGATCATCCTTACGTTGACCCCGACTTAGCGGAGAAACTGGCAAACACTCCCGAGCATCAACAACTGGCGTTGAAAGCCGCTCGCGAAACCATTATTTTGCTGAAGAATCGCGATCATCTTTTACCGCTCGATAAAACCAAATACAAACGAATCGCAGTAATCGGCCCCAACGCCGCCGACGTCCATTTAGGCGGATACAGCGACCAGCCGGGCCGTGGAGTCAGTCTGCTGCAAGGAATTAAGGACAAAGTGGGACCCGGCGTCGAAGTACTCTACGCCGAGGGATGCAAAATCACCGAAACTGTTCCCGATTGGAATGCCGATAAAGTTGAGCTGGGCAATCCGTCGCTCAACGCCAAAAGAATTCAGGATGCCGTACGCGTAGCCAAACCTGCTGACGTGATTATTTTAGTGCTGGGAGAAAATGAGCAAACCTCTCGCGAGGCCTGGGAGGTCAATCATCTCGGCGATCGTGAAAGCCTCGATCTTCTGGGAAGTCAGGACGATTTAGTAAAGGCCATGCTGGCTACTGGAAAGCCGGTAGTGGTTTTTCTTTTGCACGGCCGTCCCAACTCCATCAATTACATCGCTGAAAATGTTCCGGCAATTCTCGATGGATGGTATCTCGGCCAAGAAGGTGGGACCGCCGCCGCCGATGTTCTCTTCGGCGACTACAATCCCGCCGGGCGATTGCCCATTACTGTGCCGCGCTCCGTCGGTCAGCTTCCCGACTATTATTATCAGAAGCCTTCCGCAAAGCGTGGCTTTGTTGATGCTTCCGTTCTACCGTTATTTCCATTCGGATACGGCCTGAGCTATTCCACCTTCAAATATTCGAACCTTCACGTAACGCCGGACGCGATCGGAACCGAGGGTAGCGCAAAAGTATCCGTGGACATCACCAACATCGGCAAGATGGCCGGTGACGAAGTAGCGCAGCTGTACATCCGCGATGAAGTCAGCTCGGTTACCCGTCCGGTAAAAGAATTGCGGGGATTTCAACGGATTCCTTTAAATCCCGGCGAAACCAAAACCGTTGAATTCGTTCTTGGACCAAAGGATCTTTCCTTTCTGAATCGCGACATGCACCGCGTAGTTGAACCCGGACAGTTTCAAATTATGATTGGCGGTAACTCAGTGGACACGATCACTTCTGTTTTGAATGTTGTGGAAAAATGAGGATGCAGCGTTACCAGGGCAACTTGTAATAAAAGTGATCTGGATGAGAACATAGACAACCAGATTGACGAAAGTCCCGCCTCAATTTTTCTGAAGAGGCTTTTTATGGCAGACAAGAAGCGGCTAACGCAGCTAAAAAAAACGCTCGAAACCCGGCGCGAAGAATTACTTCGCAGCCTGGCTGAGTCTCAACAGACGAGTCGAACCGTGCAGCAAACCTACGGTATCGATGAAGGGGATCGGGCGAATATTTCGCACGACAAAGATATTCTGCTTCGCTTAAGCGCTCATGAAAGAAAAGTTGTAGAAGGCATCGACGCGGCTCTGGCCCGCATTCGCGAAGGCACCTACGGCGAGTGTTTAAATTGCGGACAGGAAATCAACGCCAAAAGACTCGAAGCGCTGCCTTGGAGTCGTTACTGCATTACCTGCCAGGAATTAATAGAGGAAGCGCAGTAGTCGGTTTCCATTTACCCTTCCGAAACATTTTTCCCACCAGTTCTTATCCGCCCCAGTTTGTCCGCACAACCTCCCAGCGGAAATCCGGCTCTAAGGAGCAGGAGAATAGAAAATGCCAACCAAGAAAAAATCTTCCAGCAGGAAATACGGCAAGGCCGCAGGCAAGAGCGTTAAGAGTGCAGTGCACCGCGAAAAGAAAGGTACGCTCAAGTCTGGCAAAGGCGGCAAGGGCGGAACCGTGAAGAGTCGCAAGCAGGCAATTGCCATTGGCCTTTCTGAGGCGCGAAAAAAAGGTGCAAAGGTTCCCAAAAAGAAGTCGAGTTAGATGTTTTCGACAACGCGCTCGGGCCGTTACATTACGAAAATTGTAAATAGGATGGCCCGATGCTAACATCCGACTAACCTTAAATGGCCGTGTCGGGATCTTATTCTGGCTTATAAATTGGAGGTTTTATGTCTCATAAAGATGGCAGCAACATAGGTTGGTTTTTAGGCGGTATTGGTATAGGAGCTGCGCTCGGAATTTTATTCGCGCCGCAATCTGGCTGTGAAACCCGCGAGGTGCTTCGCTCCAAAGCGGATGAAAGCACCGAGTTCCTGCGGAATCGAACTCGCGAGGCCAAAGACCAGGCTTCTGACTGGGTCGATCGCGGCAAGGATGCGCTCAACCAACAAAAAGAGCAGATACGATCGGCAGTAGAGGCCGGTAAGCAAGCCTATCGCGAGACCACTGCGGCGGGGGATGGCGGATCCAAAAATCTGTAAGCTTCGAGAGGCGGAGGACCGATCCTGTAGTTCGCTCAAATCTCAGCTCTGTGAATTCAGGGCCTGACAAATATGGATCCTACAATCTTCATCGCGGTAACCAGTGCGGCGGTCGTTCTCCAAGCTCTGATCATGGTGGCGCTTTATCTCGCTGTGCGCAAAGCCATTGCGAAAATAGAAGGCCTCTCAGAAGAAGTAAGGGATAAGGTTCTGCCGCCGGTTGTGCTCGCTCACGCAATGCTGGTGGATATGCGGCCTAAAGTTGAAACCGTAATTGAGAACCTCTCCGAATCTACTACCCGGATTCGCGCGCAGGTTGAGCGCCTGGATGCAACCCTCACCGATGCCGTCGAGCGTGCGCGGTTGCAGGTGATTCGGGCCGACGAAATGGTGGGGCACACCATGGATCGCATCGAGCACACCCGAGACATAGTTCACAGTACCGTTGAGAAAGCCGTAGTTTCGCCGGTAAGGCAGATCTCAGGTCTGGTTCGAGGAGTCAGCACTGGTTTTGAAGTTTTCTTCGGAGCGAAGCGTCGCGGCAGAAACGGCACAGGTAGCGCTCAGGACGAAATGTTTATCTAGCATTTATCGGACGAATTCATCTGCCGAACCCCGCCAAAAATATCCCTAAAAACTCAAAGCCGCAAGCAGCCCACTCGGGGCGCTTGCGGCATATTCTAGGAGGTTCTTCTATTCGCTGGTCACATTATCGACCAGTACGTTCTCACATGGGATAAATGCAGTCCAAGGGCCATAACGGTGGTAATGCGAGCTCATCCTGTGTTGCAAACAAACGACTTATACACAAGAGGCGGCTGCAGACGTGCGAGGCGAAAGGCCAATCGTGCAGATATTACCTGGTGACTAGACGATCCAGCCACCCCCCACAACCACGTCATCTTTGTAAAAAACCGCCGCCTGGCCGGGGGTGACTGCTCGCTGCGGTTGATCAAAAGACACCGCAATTCGAGAATCGCCGTCCATCCTAATGGTTGCTGCCGCGCCTGGATGACGGTGGCGAATTTTCACTTGAACATCCATTGGTTCGGACAATTCCCCAATCGATATGAGGTTCACGTTATCAGCTAGAAAAGTTCTCGTAGCTAACTCGTCCTGCCCTCCGACTACAACTTCGCGGCGGGCTTCATTGATCTGGATGACGTAAAGCGGAGAACCGGTAGCGACGCCTAGCCCTTTCCGCTGACCCACCGTGAAGTTCTGAATGCCGGCATGCTCTCCAATAACAGTTCCATCCGTGGTGACGAGTTCGCCCGCCGTTTCCGGCAACGACTCGCCCTGTTCACTGAGATAAGCCTCAATGAAACTCTTGTAGTCTCCGCCCGGCACAAAGCAAATTTCTTGAGAGTCCGGCTTGTCGGCAATGGCAAGACCGTGCATGCGGGCCCTATCGCGGACCTCGTGCTTCATCATGCTCCCCAAGCGGAAATCGTGTCCGGCTCAATTGCTCTTGAGTGAGGCCGAACAGGAAATAGGTCTGGTCTTTGCTTAAATCAACCGGCCGCTTGAGCATCCATCGTCCACTTGTTTCATCCTGGTCGATTCGCGCGTAATGCCCGGTAGCCAAGCTATCTGCACCAATCTGCTGCGCCACCATGAGCAGCTGATCAAACTTCAAATGGTTATTGCACAGGCTGCATGGGATCGGCGTCCGGCCCGAAAGGTACTGCTCAACAAACGGACGTATAACGTCCCGCTCAAATCGCTCTTCATGATTTACCACGTAGTATGGAATTCCAATCGTCTCAGCGACGCGGCGGGCATCGTAAACATCATCCAGCGAACAGCACCGGCCCTGAACCGCTTCCGGCATACCCTCATGCCCAGCCAGCCGGCGTTGATTCCACAGCTGCATGGTGAGTCCGACCACGTTATGCCCCTCGGCGCGCAGCATGGCAGCAACCGCGGAGGAGTCAACCCCTCCGGACATGGCAACGGCGATGGTTGCAGGCGAAGACATAGGATAATTGAAGCGTAGCTTATTAGCGTACTTGAACTGCTGGCTTCACGACTTCTATTGTAAACCGGTGAGAGAGCGCGCAGATGTCCCACGGTTTCGGGCAGCAGTTTTAAGGCAAACTCAACGTCTTCGGCTGTGTTCTGTTTTCCCAGGCTGAAACGAATGCTTGCGCGCGCGCGATCTGGAGACAGTCCCATTGCGGTCAGAACGTGCGAAGGTTCCAGCGCGCCCGAGGAACAAGCAGCGCCGCTTGATACCGCCAATCCCTTTAAATCGAGAGCAATTACCAGCGCTTCGCCTTCGATGCAGTCAAAATAAATACTGCTGGTGTTGGGAACTCTTTCGACGCCCGCTCCATTTACGCCGCACGCGTCGATTTCCTTCAGGACTGTGCGCTCGAATTGATCGCACAAGTTTGCCATTTTTTTTACGGAGCCATCCTCAAAACCCGTCAGTGCGATTTCCGCGGCCTGTCCCAGTCCAACGATTCCGGGAACATTCTCAGTTCCGGCCCTCCTCGACCGCTCATGTCGTCCTCCAAAGAGCAGCGGACGCAGGCGAGTTCCCTTCCTCACGTAAAGCGCGCCGACCCCTTGCGGGGCGTTCATTTTGTGGCCTGAGATGGAAAGCAAATCACACTTGATGCCGTCCACATCTATACGGATTTTCCCCGCAGCCTGTACCGCGTCAGTGTGAAAATAGACATCAGCCTCCGCGGCAATCTTCCCAATGGCCTCAACCGGCTGGCAGACGCCGGTTTCATTGTTCGCTGTCATGATCGTAATCAGCTTTGTATTGGGACGAATCGCGCGGCGCACGTCTTCAGGATCAACCCGCCCCATTGCATCCACCGGGACGTATGTAACCGCGCAACCCTCTTCTTCCAGTTGTTTGCAAGAATTGAGCACCGCGTGATGCTCGATAGTTGAGCTAATAATGTGGTCACCGCTTCTCGGCCAATCCAAAAATCGCCAGATTGTCCGACTCTGTGCCGCCGCTGGTAAACACAATTTCGGAGGATCGGCACCCTACGAGCCGGGCCACTGATTCTCTGGCATGCTCAACCGCCGCGCGACTATCCTGACCGCGATGATGAATCGAAGACGCGTTTCCGAAGCGATCCACGAAATATGGATGCATAGCCGCCATAACCTCCGGAGCCACCGGGGTGCTGGCATTGTTGTCCAAATAGACGCGCCGCATTAGCTCGATTCTACTCTCGGCACTCCACCGCTGTAATAGTCGTTGGGCATTCTGATCAACTTTCGGGACCTACTATCTCGTCCTGGCTGCCAGCGTTTTGTTTCGCTGGCTGGAGGATATTATGTTTACAAATCATAGGGTCCATCTTGCTCAGGTTCGCATCACGGGATTAGAGCCGTTCGCCCTTGTGCTTCCTATGTGAAATGAATTTCCCTCCCGAAAGCTCGAACTCAACCTAACTCCTTTGTTTATAACACGCAGGGTATGGAACAGTAAGTGCTGTCTATAGGTAGCTGAACCGAGTATTTGGGTACGGTCTAGACTGAAATTAGTTGATTGATTTGGGTTAAGCGGAACGATTAGGCTAATAAAGATCGCGCTACAAACAACGTTTGGCGTGGATTTGAAATCATAACTGCGGTACTTAGTTAACGGGGGAACATTATGCGTCACATTAGGTTTTTCACAATTGCGTTTCTTTTGCTTGGCACTTTTTTGCTGAGCGGTTCAGCCTTCGCTGACGATGCCATGGTGTTTATCGGGCCTGGCGGTAATAATTTGGGGGGTGTTTACACCTATCCCTACAACTTCACCGTGAATGGTACCCCTCAAGCGTTAATCTGCGACAGTTTCAGTAACGAGGTTCAGTCCGGTGAAACGTGGACGGCAACTGAGCACTTCTTCAATCCCTCGTCCAACGCCCTGTTTGGTTCGACCGCGTCTCAAAATTACTTGGCCGCCGGGCTTATTTTCGATTCCATTCTGGGAATCAATGGCATCTCCAAGACTGCTTTCTCAAGCACTGTTAGCAGTGACGATGCGAACTGGGCCATTTGGGCACTGTTTAATGGTGCCGCAAAGACCGCCATTCAGACCGGAGACGGGACGCACTTTGCAAGCGGAGACGCAAACGCATTTTTAATCTATACCAACGCGCTTACTCTGGCAGCAACAGTGACCAATACCAGTTCAGACTTTAACGGGATTGTCATTTACACTCCGGTATCCGGAACCCAGAAAAAACCTCTCGAATTTGGGCCTGCCCCAAGAGATATTTGGAATACGTTCCAGTCCCGAACCCAGCGAACTCAGCTTGGTCGGAATTTTGGGATTATTCGCAACCGGTGGCTTCGCGTTCCTGTAAATGTCTGGCAACAAAGTTAGCAATCGCAATTCAGTAACTTAGTGAGCTCTTATCCGGAGAACTGCCCGCCTATGCGCAAGCATACGGCGGGCAAGTTTTGTGGAATGAATCCCGCCAGTTGTGCAGCGAGAACCTATCTGGCTCGCGATTGGTGTCCAGTGCTGCGGATAGGCTGGTCCAATGTAATCCGCCCGCGGACGTATCAATCGATTGTCGTTCAGTTGCTCGATGACGTGGGCCGTCCAGCCACTGATGCGAGACACAGCGAAAATTGGAGGAAACAGATCTACGTCAATTCCGAGCGTGTGATAAGTGGAGGCCGAATAGAAGTCCACATTGGCGTTCAACTTCTTCTCGCCTTTTATGAATTCCTCGATTCGGTGTGACATCTCAAACCACTTCGTTTGTCCGCTCGACTTCCCCAAGTCGCGGGACATCTGCCGCAGGTGCGTCGCTCTCGATCCTCGGTGTGATAGACCCGGTGGCCGAATCCCGGAACCTTCTTCTTTTTCGACACATGGCCTTGACGTGCTCCACCGGATGTCACCGCCTCATCAATCGCCTCCAGGATGTGGAAGACAGCCTTATTGGGGCCACCGTGGAGCGGACCTTTAAGCGCGCCTATTGCGGACGTGATGGCCGAGTGCATATCCGAAAGAGTAGCCGCAGTTACTCGCGCACAAAGGTCGAGGCATTCAGTTCGTGGTCCGCATGCAAAATCAGGGCGATATCCAGAGCTCGTTCGGCTGTCACCGATGGCCGGGTTCCCGTCAACATCCATAAAAAGTTCGCGGAATGCGAAGAGAAGGATCCGGCTCCACCAGCTTCTTTCCTTTGCGGACCCGATCATAAGCCGCAACAATCATTGCGATCTGTGAAGTAAGGCGGATAGCTTTTTCCAGATTCGCTTCGTGGTCCGTGGCCTTGTCGCCGGCGTCAGGCTGATTTTCGCTGGGGTCGTAAAATGACAGGGCCGAGACTGCCGTGCGCAATATGTGCATCGGCAGCACATCGCCCGGTGCCGCGCGAAGTAACTCGATAATTCCGGGATCAAGCTTCCGTTCGCTGGCCAGCCGCTCCCGAAGCTGCCTCAGTTCGTTTTGCGTGGGAAGTTTTCCCTGCCAGAGCAACGAGCAGGTTTCTTCGAAGGTGGAATTTTCCGCTAGCTCATGAATGTCGATGCCCCGGTACGCCAGGATGCCCCGTTCGCCGTCGATATAACAAATGCCCGAGGTTGTGGCGACCACTCCCTCAAGTCCTCTGGGAGCTTGCATCGTGGTGGACATAGACCCTCGCTCAGTGCTTCGAAGTCGGTTACCGGTGCGCCGATTGGAGTTTTCGCCGCAACTAACTTTTATACGCGAAATCATCCGGATTTCCAACTTCGGTCCGCGATTTCATAAAATGAGTAAGTCCACAACCGAACCACGCACCGAAGGTTCATATGCCTTCGGAAACTCTCTGCTTTAAGATATTTCAAAGGTACAATCCGAATATGCGCCGGGCAGTATTTTTAATCGTCCTCAGTGTGTCTATTCCACTTTTTGCCGCCACGGGTCCAAACGATTCCCCAATGTTTCCCTGCCCCCGGGCCAATCCGCGAGTGATTATTGCAATCCCTCCCGAAAGGATTTGAAGCAGGCCAGCGCTGCCTTCTCGAAGGGAAATAAACTTCAGGCCCATAAGCGCGTTGACGAAGCCTACGAACAATTTGATATCGCCGCTCGTCTGGTGCCTAGAAATATTAACTATGTCACCGCGCTCGAACTCGCCCGTCAGCAGTCCGTCTATGCGCACTTGAATCGGGGAAACAGTGAATTGCTTGGCGGCAAGCAGGCTGAGTCCTTGAATGACTTTCATGCTGCGATGCAATTAGATCCGAAAACGAATTTGCCAGCCAGCGGGTAAGTGATGCGGAAGCCCAGATCACACCTGCCTCATCTCAATCCGCACGTTTGGTCGAAGAGTCACAGGAAATTCGCGTGATTCCCGACCATACCCGTCTCGACTTTCACTTTCGCGGCGATTCACACGATCTCTTACCCAGATTGCGCGGGCCTTCCATATTGATATTCGCGTGGATGATTCAGTGGTCTCGCGGCGGGTGCGCTTCGATGTCACCGATGTGGATTTCGTTACTGCGATGAACGTTGCAGGCATCGTGACTAAAACGTTTTACAGTCCACTTGGTGAAAAGCAAATTCTGGTTCTCGCCGACAATCCCGAAAATCATCGCCTTTACGATCGGATGTCGATGCGGACGTTTTATATCTCAGGCGTCAACTCCCGGCCGACCTGACCAACGTCTCGAATGTTTTGCGAACTATTTTTGATGTGCGTTTTATCACCGCTCATGCCATTTCCGGAACCATCACTCTGCGAGCGCCTCATAACATCCTCGACGCCGCCACCGCTTATCTCGAATCCAGGGACGACGCCAGGCCGCAGGTCATGCTCGACATCAGGATTTACCAGATCAGCCACACCTTCATGAGGAATTTGGGAATACAGATTCCGAATCAGTTCAATCTCTTCAATATTCCAGTGGCGGCTTTGGCGGGGCTGGCCCGGTCAAAATATTCAGAGCCTCATTAACCAATTAATTTCCAGCGGCGGCATCAACCAGGCCAATACAACTTCCATCTCAGGGCTGTTAGCGCAATTGTAGGGTCAGGCGATTCAATTTTCAGTTAACCTCTTGCGACTTTCGGTGGTGGACTGACCTTTCGAAGGATTGAGCCTGGCACGGGGCAATTGCAAGCATCCTTGAATGAGAGTTGGGCAAAAGACCTGCAGCACGCTTTTCTGCGCGTCTCCCAGGGAAATGACGCCACATTCACCTGGGAACCATGGTGCCAATCTGAATGCTACTTTCGCCCCCATATTCAATACCCCGGCAATCTCCGCTGGTTTTGCAGAACAATACTTTTCAACCTCCTTCCCTTCTTTTAATTATTAGGATGTAGGTTTGGTTCTGAAAGCTAAGCCGCTGGTTGGTGGGAACAGCGAAATAAACCTGCAACTCAGCATTCAGGTTCGCACCATTGCTGGTCAGTCAGTAAATGGCATGCCCATTATTAACAACCGTGAATACACCGGCAGCATTACTTTGAAGGATGGCGAACCGGCATTCGTCGCGGGCGCAGTATCTCACGACGAACAGCATCTTCTTTCGGGTTTACCAGGACTGGGAGAAATTCCGCTGCTCAATCAAGTCGTTACCACCAGAACAAGCACGTGGATGACGACGAACTCATGGTAGCAATTACGCCGCGCATAATTCAGCGGAGCACGCAAGAAAACTCGGAAATATGGATCACCAGATAAATCCGAACGCGCCGATTTCCTTTACTTTGCTTCGCTAGCAGCGAATTCCACTAGCTGCTTCAAAATTTCATAAGGAATCGTTCCGACGCTCGCAACCTCTCTGCCATTGATGAAAAGTGTCGGCGTGGCGTTCACTCCAACCGCCTTTCCCAATTCCACTGAGCCCTCCACGCGACCCAGGGTGGCAGCCTTGGCCGCACACGCAGCAACCTCGTCGCCCTTGACCCCGGCTGCATTCGCCAGATCCTTTAACTTATCATCGGACGTGGCGGCGGTAATGTCGGACTGTGCTTCGTAAACACTCTTCACAAATTTCCAGAATGCGTCGTTGGACATGTGTCCTACGCAGTCCGCATAAGCCGCGCCTTTTGCCGCCCAATCATGGCTGTCCAAAGGAAAGTTTTGATAAACCAGCCGCACATTCTTTTCGTCGGACAGCAATCTCTCGATGATGGGCTGCGCGTCTTTGCAGTGGGGACATTGCAAATCGCTGAATTCGAAGATGGTCACCGGGGCGTTCGCCGGACCTCGTGAAATCCCGTTACCGTCTTTCTCCAGTTTTTTCCGTGCTGCCTCAAAAGGATGCGCTCCAAAGGGAATTATGTCCCCGGCCACCGCATGCTTGCCGTCCGCAGTCACATAAAACTGGTTGGTTTGCAACCCGCTCGGCGTGGTAATGGAAACCGTGACCAGCATTAACCCGGCGGCCTCGGAGGGTTTGATATCTTCGATCTTCCAACTCAGCGATGGATTGTAACCAAAGGTTTCATGCAGGAAGGCATTTACCGTAGCTTCCGAAGGCAATTCCGAAGCGGACTTCGCCGCAGAACCAGCCGCGATTGGTGGAGCAGCTTTCGCGTGTTTTGCTGGCGCGCTTTGTTGCCCAACCCCAATGACGCTGAGTATTAGAACTACTTGCAGGATAATGATCCTCCGGGACATTCGTTGCCTTTCTGTTTTCGAATTCTCGTGTGAGTAAAGTTCAGATGTCAGATTTCGCGGCGATTGGAAATCGCCTTCCATAGCCGAAAGCTTTCGCGGAAATTTTCAATCCCGGAGCCGCCTGCTGCCGCTTATATTCACTGCGTTCGATCATTCGGATGACCTTCTTGACAGTCTCAAGATCGAAACCTCGTCCGTTCGCGATCTGTTCAGCTGAACGCGAATCTTCCACATAGTCCTCGATAATTGCATCGAGAATTTCGTAGGCAGGTAGACTATCACTGTCTTTTTGGTTCGGGCGCAATTCCGCCGATGGGGCCTTCTCGAGACTGGATTCGGGTATTACGGCCTTACGCGAATTTGCATAGCGGCTCAAACGGTAAACCATGGTCTTGGGCACATCTGAAATCACGCCCAGCCCGCCCGCCATGTCTCCATACAATGTGCAGTAACCAACGCCTAACTCACTTTTATTTCCCGTGCTTAAAACAATTGCTCCGAACTTATTGGAGAGGGCCATAAGCAGCATTCCGCGAATCCGCGATTGTAAGTTCTCCTCCGTCACGTCTTCGGTGCTCTTGGGACTGCCGGTGAATGGCTTGGTTAGTCCCTTCCGGTAGCTCTCGAAAATGTCAGTGATACAAATCAATTCGAAACGAATCCCCAGATTTTTCGCCAGTGCCCTGGCATCGTCGATCGAGCCCTGCGAAGAGTATGGCCCGGGCATGCCCACGCCGATAACGTTCTCGGAGCCAAGCGCTTCGGTCGCGATCACTGCGGTTAAAGCTGAATCGATTCCTCCGCTCAATCCAACAATGGCCTCGCGAAATCCGCATTTCCGAACATAATCGCGGGTTCCCAGAACCAATGCTGCATAAACGCTGGCATCATCGCCACTAATTTGTTGGTGAATATCGCCGGATAGTGTTTCGGTGTCGAAGAGCGCCAGGTCCTCTTCGAACGATTTACAGTGCGCCACAATGTTTCCGTCCGGACCAAATACCGTGCTGGAACCGTCGAATAGAAGACTGTCGTTACCGCCGACTTGGTTCACCATCACCACCGGGACTTTGTAATTGCGCGCGATGGCTGACAACATGTCCCGTCGCAACTCTCGCTTCCCTACCCAGAATGGCGATGCCGAAATATTCAGAAGAATGTCGCCGCCCGCTTTTAACAGCGATTCCACGGGATCAAATGTATAAAGCCGCTTATTCCAGAATTGCTTGTCGTTCCACACGTCCTCGCAAACCGTAAGCGCCATGTTCTTTCCATCGAGAGCAAATAGTTCCTGGCACTTGGCTGGCGCAAAATTTCGCACTTCGTCGAACACGTCATAGGTCGGCAGCAACATCTTCGATTGCAGAAATGCGAGCTTGCCATCTTTCAGAAGTACCGCGGAATTCATCGCCGATTTGCCGCTGTCAGCAGGCGCGGGAGTTACCATTCCACAGATGACGCCGATGCCACGGGTTTCAGAGGCTATCCGGTCAGCAGCTTCCCGGTTGTGAGCTATGAATGACTCCCGCTCCACCAGATCTCGCGGCGGATATCCGCATATCGAAAGCTCAGGAAATAAGATTAAGTCCGCGCCGAGACTCTTAGCCCGCTGTGAAAATTTAACTATCGTCGACGCGTTGCCCGCAAAATCGCCCACCGTCGGATTGATTTGTCCCAACGCGATCTTCACATTTCAAGTGTAAAGCGGGATTGCCGCGTGCGCAAAATTCCGGACGTTTACAAGCTGGAAATAATTAAAGGCTGGGTAAGCCAAGCGACAACAAATTCGGTTTCGACACATCCGGCGGAGCCACAGGTTGCGAAGGCGAGCGCGTATCATTTGCGGCGGGCGCGTCCGTACTATCTTCTCCGGGTCGGCGGAGAGTCGGCGCCGCGGCGGCATGAACGTCGGGCGGGGCAGCGGTCTTCCCCGCTGTCATGGTGCCTGCCGTATCCACTTCTTTTTCATTGCGGACGATTTTTTCGCCGGTGACCTTCATGGTCTCAACCCGGACGACTTCGTCTCCGACAAAGCGCACAAAATCTACGTCCTTTGGGGGCTGGCCGTAGACCCATTCCTCGTATTCGACGTCGCCATCTTTTTCACGGCTCTTCTGTTCGGCACGTCCCTTCGAATAAATCACCATCTCCCGGTTCATTCCTACCAGCACGTTATGGTTTTGAATTGCGGCTTTTACCTTGGGAGGGACCGTTTCCAGATACGCTTCAACAGCCGACTTGGCGTTGAAATCGAAAACCGGCAGCAGCAAATCCTTAAGCTGTTGCGGATTCAAATCCGGAACGTAATGATCGAACACCAGATCCACATAACTTCCGCGCGGATTATTCGCCGGGTCGTTCGGAGCGATCGGAACGTCGCCGCCCCCGGCGCTCAGCGAGATGTGCTGATACCACTTTTGCTTCTTGACGGGCCCGCCGTTAATTTCAAAATGTATTCGGTCGCCCTTGATTTCGACCTTCGAAATTTGCACTCGATCTCCAGGCTTGACCGAAAGGCCAGACATCGCCAGCAGGCGTTGCAACTGCTCGCCGGATGGAGAGATCGTGCCGTCCTTGAGCGTCAGGCCCTTTGCCCCCATGGGAAACGGAGTGCGGATATAGACAAGTTCCGCGTTGAACGCGCGGACTAAATCCAGTCTTGTCTGCGAAGAAAGCGGAGGCGTTTGGGACGGGCCTGTCCCCGCGATTGCACCCGCAGCCACTAGAGGACCACCCAAAGAAGGGATAAATACTTCATGACAAACCCAACCCAATTGATCAAATTATAGCCCTTCTCAGGGCCGTGAGCTGAGGTTTCTCTACGGCAAAAATCGTTCAGTTGGGGATAAAAAAGCTAGGATACGTTGAAAGCGCGTTTGATGGTCCCGCGTTCTTTCTGGATTTTGTCCTGCAAAAGCGTGATCGCATAGATCAACTGCTCGGGACGCGGCGGACAGCCCGGAACATAAATATCGACAGGAATAACCTGGTTTACGCTTTGCACCAGAGCGTAGTTATTAAACACGCCCCCGGAAGTCGCGCACGCACCCATGGAAATGACCCACTTGGGTTCTGGCATCTGTTCCCACAATTGGCGAATCACTGGCGCCATCTTGTTCGACACCCTGCCCGCAATAATCATCAGATCCGATTGCCGCGGCGACGGCCGGAAAACCTCGGCCCCGAATCTGGCAATATCAAACCGCGAGGCGCCCATCGACATCATTTCGATCGCGCAGCAAGCCAGTCCGAAGGTCATCGGCCAGATCGAGTTCTTCCGCATCCAGTTGACAACGTTGTCCACGGTGGAAGCACCACGCCCTCTGGAGTGGGATTTCCATAGGTAAGATCGTGAACAACCTTCTTACCCTTTTCGACGGAAACGTAAGGCCCGAAATTCAGATCTTGAGGCATAACTTCATTGTAAACGGAGCCGAATCCGAATTGCTACTGCGGTAACTTTCTCTGTCATCTTTAGCTGCTTTCAATACCTGTCATCTTGAGCGATGATGAATGATTCGCCGGCGAATCATTCATCGAGTCGAAAGACCCCTTTCCCCTTTACGGTAAGACAGTCCCTTCGAGGAATTTCTACTACCGTTCAAACCGTAATCACAATTTTCCCGAACATCTTCCCGCTCTCCATATATTCATGCGCCGCCCGAACATCTTGGAGCGGAAACGTCTTATCAACCACCGGCTTCAACCTTCCGGCAAACACATGTCCGAGAACATCATGCAACTCCTCCATCGTCCCCATGTACGAACCCAGCAACGAAAATTGCCGCGAAAATAAAAACCTCAGGTCTATCCGGGCATCGTACCCGGTGTAGCACCGCATGTCACCACGTTCCGCCTGGCTTCAGGCACTTAACGCTTTCATCCCAGGTGGCGGTGCCAACATGCTCCACCACAATGTCCACGCCTTCTTTATTTGTAATTCGCCTCACCTCTTCCGAAATCTTTTGCGTGTAGTGATTGATTCCATAGTCGGCGCCGAGCTGCTTTGCCCTTTCAAGCTTGGCTTCATCGCCCGCCGTGGTAATCACTCGCGCGTGAAATAGTTTCGCCACTTGGATGGCGGCAATCCCCACTCCTGATCCCGCCCCGAGGACTAACACCGTTTGCCCCGACGAATCCCTGCCCCCAACGAGCATGTGCCATGCAGTGGTGAATACCAGTGGAACGCTGGCCGCATCGACGAAATCAAGGTCATCGGGAATCGGAATCACATTGACCGCCGGCACAGAAATCAACTCGCAGTTGCCACCGTCCGCGCGATTCCCCAGCACCGTAAATTCCGCGCATTGATTCTGCCGTCCAGAGGTGCAATAAGCGCAACGATTGCAGAAGATCATCGGCGCCAGCAAAACCCGCTGCCCAGGCTTCAGCCCACTGACATATTCGCCGGTTTCTACGATCTCCCCGGCGACATCGCTCCCAAGGATATGCGGCAGGGCGACTTTGCTGGTTCTTGCGGATCCAGATATCAAGATGATTTAACGCGCAAGCTCGTACGCGTATGAGGACCTCATCCTTGCGAAGCTTGGGCTCCGGAACATCTTCGTATCGAAGAACTTCGGGCCACGAATTCGTGGATGCGTACAGCTTTCATCGACTTTGAATTGCTCCGGGGCCAAAAACAGGTCCCGATTGGGCGGGATGTCTCTGATTTCGCTTCTAAATATTAGACGTTAAATGACGATCCGCACCCGCATGTGCTTTTCACATTAGGATTCTCGAATTTAAATCCGGCGCCTTCCAAAGTCTCGACATAATCGACCACGCACCCGTTCAAATACATCACCGAGGTGGCGTCGACATAAACTTTGAGGCCTTGCATATCGAATGTCTTGTCCATCATGCCGGGCGCGTTCTCAAACGACATGGAATAAGAGAAGCCCGAACAGCCTCCGCCAACCACTCCCACGCGAAGTCCAGCGGGGGTCGGATTCTGTTGCGTCATGATCTCCCTTACCTTTTTCACCGCGTTATCGGTCAGCGAAATCGGTGGCGTCTTCTTTACCTCTGGCTGCACTTCAGGGACTGTTGTCGTAGCCATTTTGAAATCTCCTTGGGTGTTTTAAGTATAGCAAATTCCGGCAACGCCATCGGCCATGCAGTTGAATTCCCCGGCAACTACCGTCTTTTCTGTAGCCAGATTCTGCGCAGAATTTGTCGAAAATGCTCTCCATCCTGGGGGGCCTCTGGCCGCAACTTATTAGAAACACGCTAATTTGGATGTGGGTGGCTTCGTGCATACATAGTTCCCGGAGGTTCAACTATGTTCAGCGCGGAAGCAATTGAACTGGGCGACTCGGCAATCATTCATTGCAAAGGACGACTGGTCAACAGTGACGCCGCTTACCGCCTCCGTGACGTTGTCTCGCGCCGTAGCGCAGCCGACCGCATCATTTTGGACATGTCTGATCTCGATGCACTAGAAAGTGGAGGCCTCGGTATGCTGGCCGTTCTGCAGAAGCGTCTGTCGGCTGAAGGAATCGACCTTAAATTAGCTGGACTAT
>CAWITV010000020.1:0-32932 GCA_963839125.1 uncultured Acidobacteriaceae bacterium | reverse complement strand
CATTATGCGTCACATTAGGTTTTTCACAATTGCGTTTCTTTTGCTTGGCACTTTTTTGCTGAGCGGCTCAGCCTTCGCTGACGATGCCATGGCATTTATCGGGCCTGGCGGTAATAATTTGGGGGGTGTTTACACTTATCCCTACAACTTCACCGTGAATGGTAGCCCTCAAGCATTAATCTGCGACAGTTTCGAGTAACGAGGTTCAGTCCGGTGAAACGTGGACGGCCACCGAACACTTCTTCAATCCCTCGTCCAACGCTCTGTTTGGTTCGACCGCGTCTCAAAACTACTTGGCCGCCGGGCTTATTTTCGATTCCATTCTCGGAGTCAATGGCAAATCTCCAAGACTGCTTTCCTCAAGCACCGTTAGCAGTGACGATGCCGAATCGGGCCATTTGGGCGCTGTTTAATGGTGCCGCAAAGACCGCCATTCAGACCGGAGACGGGACGCACTTTGCAAGCGGAGACGCAAACGCATTTTTAATCTATACCAACGCGCTTACTCTGGCAGCAACAGTGACCAATACCAGCTCAGACTTTAACGGGATTGTCATTTACACCCCGGTATCCGGGAACCCAGAAAAATCTTTCGAATTTGGGCCTGCCCCAAGAGTATTTGGGATACGTTCCAGTGCCCGAACCCAGCGAACTCAGCTTGGTCGGAATTTTGGGATTATTCGCAACCGGTGGCTTCGCGTTCCGTAAACGTCTGGCAACAAAGTTAGCAATCGCAATTCAGTAACTCAGTGAGCTTTTATCCGGAGAACTGCCCGCCTATGCGCAAGCATACGGCGGGCAAGTTTTTTGGGATGAACCCACCCATTCCGTCGGACGTTGTCAGCGGAACTATCGGCTCGTGATGGGCGTCCAATGCTGCGGATAGGCTGGCCCAACGTAATCCGCCCGGGGACGTATCAATTGGTTGTCATCAAGTTGCTCGATGACGTGCGCCGTCCAGCCGCTGATGCGAGACACAGCGAAAAATTGGAGTGAACAGATCTACATCTATGCCGAGCGTGTGATAAGTGGAGGCCGAATAGAAGTCCACATTGGCGTTCAACTTCTTCTCGCCTTTTATGAATTCCTCGATTCGGTGTGACATCTCAAACCACTTCGTCTGTCCGCTCGACTTTCCCAAGTCGCGGGACATCTGCCGCAGGTGCGTCGCTCTAGGATCCTCAGTGTGATAGACCCGGTGGCCGAATCCCGGAACCTTCTTCTTTTTGGGAGCATGGCCTTGACGTGCTCCCACCGGGTCGTCACCCGCCTCATCAATCGCCTCCAGGATGTGGAAGACAGCCTCATTGGCGCCACCGTGGAGCGGACCTTTAAGCGCGCCTATTGCGGACGTGATGGCCGAGTGCATATCCGAAAGAGTAGCCGCAGTTACACGCGCAAGCAAAGGTCGAGGCGTTGAGTTCGTGGTCGGCGTGCAAAATTAGCGCGATATCCAGAGCTCGTTCGGCTGTCACCGATGGCCGGGTTCCCGTCAACATCCATAAAAAGTTCGCGGAATGCGAAAGCGCAGGATCCGGTTCCACCAGTTTCTTTCCTTTGCGGACCCGATCATAAGCCGCAACAATCATGGCGATCTGTGAAGTGAGGCGGATAGCTTTTTCGAGATTCGCTTCGTGGTCCGTGGCCTTGTCGCCGGCGTCAGGCTGATTTTCGCTGGGGTCGTAAAATGAGAGGGCCGAAACTGCGGTGCGCAATATGTGCATCGGCAGCACATCGCCCGGTGCCGCGCGAAGCAACTCGATAATTCCGGGATCAAGCTTCCGCTCGCCGGCCAGCCGCTCCGAAGCTGCCTCAGTTCGTTTTGAGCGGGAAGTTTTCCCTCCCAGAGCAACGAGCAGGTTTCTTCGAAGGTGGAATTTTCCGCTAGCTCATGAATGTCTATGCCCCGGTACGCCAGGATGCCCCGTTCGCCGTCGATATAACAAATGCCCGAGGTTGTGGCGACCACTCCCTCAAGTCCTCTGGGAGCTTGCATCGTGGTGGACATAGACCCTCGCTCAGTGCTTCGAAGTCGGTTCCCGGTGCGCCGATTGGAGTTTTCGCCGCAACTAACTTTTATACCCGAAATCCCCCGGATTTCCAACTTCCGCCCGCGATTTCACAAATGAGTCAGTCCACGAACGAACCACGCACCGAAGGTTCATACGCCTTCGGAAACTCTCTCCCATACGATATTTCGAAGGTACAATTCGAATATGCGCCGGGCAGTATCTTTAGCCATCCTCAGTCTATCTATTTCGATTTTTGCGATAGCGGGCCCCACCGATTCTCCAGATGTTTCCGTGCCCTCCGGGCCAATCCCCGAGTGATTATTGCAATCCCTCCCGAAAAGATTTGAAGCAGGCCAGCGCTGCCTTCTTGAAGGGAAATAAACTTCAGGCCCATAAGCGCATCGACGAAGCCTACGAACAATTTGATATCGCCGCTCGTTTGGTTCCCAGAAATGTTAACTATGTTACCGCGCTTGAACTCGCCCGCCAACAATCCGTGTATGCGCACTTGAATCGGGGAAACAGTGAATTGCTGGGAGGTAAGCAGGCTGGGTCGTTGAATGACTTTCACGCCGCAATGCAATTAGATCCGAAAAACGAATTTGCCCGCCAGCGGGTAAGTGATGCGCTCGCCGAGATCACACCTGCCTCATCTCAATCCGCACGCTTGGTCGAAGAGTCACAGGAAATCCGCGTGATTCCCGACCATACCCGTCTCGACTTTCACTTTCGCGGCGATTCACACGATCTGCTTACCCAGATTGCGCGGAGCTTCCATATAGATATTCGCGTCGATGATTCAGTGGTCTCGCGGCGGGTGCGCTTCGATCTCACCGATGTGGATTTCGTTACTGCGATGAACGTTGCAGGCATCGTGACTAAAACGTTTTACAGTCCGCTTGGTGAAAAGCAAATTCTGGTTCTCGCCGACAATCCTGAAAATCATCGCCTTTATGATCGGATGTCGATGCGGACGTTTTATATTGCAGGTGTCAACTCTCTGACGACCTGACTAACGTCTCGAATGTTCTGCGAACCATTTTTGATGTGCGTTTTATCACCGCTCATGCCAACTCCGGCACCATCACTCTGCGGGCGCCTCAGAACATCCTCGACGCCGCTACCGCTTATCTCGAATCAAGGGACGACGCGAGGCCGCAGGTCATGCTCGACATCAAGATTTATCAGATCAGCCACACCTTCATGAGGAACTTGGGACTTCAGATCCGAATCAGTTCAATCTCTTCAATATTCCAGCGGCGGCTTTGGCAGGGCTGGGGAGGTCAAAATATTCAAAGCTTGATAATTCAACTAATTTCCAGCGGCGGTATCAACCAGGCCAATACAACGTCTATCTCCGGCCTGTTAGCGCAACTGCAAAGTCAGGCAAATTCAATTTTCAGTCAGCCTCTTGCGACCTTCGGTGGCGGATTAACCTTTGAAGGATTGAGCCTCGGCACCGGACAGTTGCAAGCATCCCTGAATGAAAGCTGGGCAAAAGACTTGCAGCACGCTTTTCTGCGCGTCTCCCAGGGAAATGACGCCACATTTCACCTGGGAACCAGGGTGCCAATTCTGAATGCTACTTTCGCGCCGATATTTAATACTCCGGCCATCTCACAGGTCTTGCAGAACAACACCTTCCAGGCTCCGTTCCCCTCGTTTAATTATGAAGATGTAGGTTTGGTTTTGAAGGCGAAGCCGCTCGTAAGCGGCAACAGCGAAGTCAACCTGCAACTTACAATTCAGGTACGCACCATCGCAGGTCAGTCAGTAAATGGCGTGCCCATTATTAACAACCGTGAATACACCGGCAGCATTACTTTGAAGGATGGCGAACCGGCATTCGTCGCGGGCGCAGTATCTCACGACGAGCAGCGTCTTCTTAGCGGTCTACCGGGACTGGGAGAAATTCCGCTGCTCAACCAAGCCGTTACTACCTACAACAAACAGAAGGACGATGACGAACTCATGGTAGCAATTACGCCGCGCATAATTCAGCGGAGCACGCAAGAAAACACGGAAATCTGGATCACCAGATAACTCGAAGGGACGGCGAGCTTCTTTATTTCCAGTCCCTGGCTGCGAATTCCACCAGTTGCTTCAAGACTTCATAAGGCATTGTTCCAATGCTCGCGATGCTTCTCCCGTTGATGAAAAGCGTTGGAGTGGCGTTCACCCCAACCGCCTTTCCCAATTCCACAGAGCCCTCGACGCGACCGAGGGTGGCAGATTTAGCGGCACACGCAGCCACGTCATCGCCCTTGACCCCGGCGGCATTCGCCAGATCCTTCAACTTGTCATCGGAGGTGGCGGCCGTAATGTCGGACTGTGCCTCGTAAACGCTCTTCACAAATTTCCAAAACGCATCGTTGGAAATGTGACCAACACAATCGGCATAAGCCGCGCCTTTCCGCCCAGTCATGGCTCTCTAAAGGAAAGTTCTGGTAAACCAGCCGCACGTTCTTTTCATCGGACAGCAATCTCTCAATGATCGGTTGGGCATCCTTGCAATGAGGACATTGCAAATCGCTGAATTCGAAGATGGTCACCGGTGCATTCGCCGGGCCTTGTGAAATTCCGTTCATTGCCCTTTCTCAAGTTTTTTTCGCGCCGGCTCAAAAGGATGTGCTCCAAAAGGAATAATGTCGCCGGCCACCGCATGCTTCCCGTCGGCGGTTACGTAAAACTGATTTGTTTGCAGCCCACCCGGCGTAGTAATGGAGACCGTGACCAAGCGTTCAGCCCCGCAGCCTCAGACGGCGTATATCTTCAATTTTCCAGCTCAGTGATGGGTTATAGCCAAAGGTTTCATGCAGGAAGGCATTTACCGTATCTTCCGAAGGCAATGCCGAAGTGGACTTCGCCGAAGAACCAGCCGCGCTTGGTGCAGCAGGTTTCGCGTGTTTTGCTGGCGCGCTTTGTTGCCCCACGGCAATGACGCTGAGCATTAGAACCACTTGCAGGATAATGATCCTCCGGGACATTCGTTGCCTTTCTGTTTTTCGATTTCTCGTGTGAGTAAAGTTCAGATGTCAGATTTCGCGGCGATGGGAAATCGCCTTCCATAGCCGAAAGCTTTCGCGGAAATTTTCAATCCCGGAGCAGCCTGCTGCCGCTTATATTCACTGCGTTCAATCATTCGGATGACCTTCTTGACGGTCTCAAGATCGAAACCTCGTCCGCTGGCGATTTGTTCCGCTGAACGTGAATCTTCCACATAGTCCTCGATAATTGCATCGAGAATTTCATAGGCAGGTAGACTATCACTGTCTTTTTGGTCCGGGCGCAATTCCGCCGATGGCGGCTTCTCCAGACTGGATTCGGGTATCACGGCCTTACGCGAATTTGAATAGCGGCTCAAGCGGTAAACCATGGTCTTGGGCACATCTGAAATCACGCCCAGCCCGCCCGCCATGTCTCCATACAATGTGCAATAACCAACGCCTAACTCACTTTTATTTCCCGTGCTCAGAACAATCGCCCCGAACTTGTTGGAGAGTGCCATAAGCAGCATTCCGCGAATCCGCGATTGTAAGTTCTCCTCCGTCACGTCTTCGGTGCTCTTGGGACTGTCGGCGAATGGCTTAGTTAGTCCCTTTCGGTAGCTCTCGAAAATATCAGTGATACAAATCAATTCGAAGCGAATGCCAAGATTTTTCGCCAGGCCCTTGGCATCGTCGATCGAGCCCTGCGAAGAGTAGGGTCCGGGCATGCCCACGCCGATAACGTTGTCGGAGCCAAGCGCCTCGGTCGCAATCACTGCGGTTAAAGCTGAATCGATTCCTCCGCTCAATCCAACAATGGCCTCACGAAATCCGCATTTCCGAACATAATCGCGCGTCCCCAGAACCAGTGCTGCATAAACGCTGGCATCGTCGCCGATAATTTGTCGGTGAACATCGCCGGATAGTGTCTCGGTGTCGAAGAGCGCCAGGTCCTCTTCGAATGATTTACAGTTCGCCACAATATTTCCGTCCGGACCAAATACCGTACTGGAACCGTCAAATAGAAGACTGTCGTTGCCGCCGACTTGATTCACCATCACCACTGGGACTTTGTAATTGCGCGCGATTGCCGACAACATATCCTGTCGCAACTCTCGCTTCCCCACCCAGAATGGCGATGCCGAAATATTCAGAAGAATGTCACCGCCCGCTTTTAACAGCGATTCCACGGGATCAAATGTATAAAGCCGCTTTTTCCAGAATTGCTTGTCGTTCCACACGTCCTCGCAAACTGTAAGAGCCATGTTTTTTCCGTCGAGAGCGAATAATTCCTGGCGCTTGGCCGGGGCAAAATTTCGCACCTCGTCGAACACGTCATAGGTGGGCAACAACATCTTCGATTGCAGAAATGCGAGCTTGCCATCTTTCAGAAGTACCGCCGAATTCATCGCCGATTTGCCGCTGTCGGCCGGCGCTGGGGTTACCATTCCACAGATGATGCCTATTCCACGGGTTTCAGAGGCTATCCGGTCCGCGGCCTCCCGGTTGTGAGCTATGAATGACTCCCGCTCCACCAGATCTCGCGGCGGATATCCGCAGATTGCAAGCTCAGGAAATAAGATTAAGTCCGCGCCGAGGCTCTTCGCCCGCTGTGAAAATTTAACTATCGTCGACGCATTACCCGCAAAATCGCCCACCGTCGGATTGATTTGTCCCAACGCGATCTTCACATTTCAAGTGTAAAGCGGGATTGCCGCGTGCGCAAAATTCGGACGTTTACCAGCTGGAGAATGCTTAAAGGCTGGGTAAGCCAAGCGACAACAAATTCGGTTTCGACACATCCGGCGGAGCCACAGGTTGCGAAGGCGAGCGCGTATCATTTGCGGCGGGCGCGTCCGTACTATCTTCTCCAGGTCGGCGGAGAGTCGGCGCTGCGGCAGCATGAACGTCGGGCGAGGCAGCGGTCTTCCCCGCTGTCATAGTGTCTCCCGTATCCACTTCTTTTTCATTGCGAACGATTTTTTCGCCGGTCACTTTCATGGTCTCAACCCGGACGACTTCGTCTCCGACAAAGCGCACAAAATCTACGTCCTTTGGGGGCTGGCCGTAGACCCATTCCTCGTATTCGACGTCGCCATCTTTTTCACGGCTCTTCTGTTCGGCACGTCCCTTCGAATAAATCACCATCTCCCGGTTCATTCCTACCAGCACGTTATGGTTTTGAATTGCGGCTTTTACCTTGGGAGGGACCGTTTCCAGATACGCTTCAACAGCCGACTTGGCGTTGAAATCGAAAACCGGCAGCAGCAAATCCTTAAGCTGTTGCGGATTCAAATCCGGAACGTAATGATCGAACACTAGATCCACATAACTTCCGCGCGGATTATTTGCTGGGTCGTTCGGAGCGATCGGAACGTCGCCGCCCCCGGCGCTCAGCGAGATGTGCTGATACCACTTTTGCTTCTTGACGGGCCCGCCGTTAATCTCAAAATGTATTCGGTCGCCCTTGATTTCGACCTTTGAGATTTGAACTCGATCTCCAGGCTTTACCGAAGGGCCAGACATCGCCAGCAGGCGTTGCAACTGCTCGCCGGATGGAGAGATCGTGCCGTCCTTGAGCGTCAGGCCCTTTGCCCCCATGGGAAACGGCGTGCGGATATAGACAAGTTCAGCGTTGAACGCGCGGACTAAATCCAGTCTTGTCTGCGAAGAAAGCGGAGGCGTTTGGGACGGGCCTGTCCCCGCGATTGCACCCGCAGCCACTAAGAGGACCACCCAAAGAAGGGATAAATACTTCATGACAAACCCAACCCAATTGATCAAATTATAGCCCTTCTCAGGGCCGTGAGCTGAGGTTTCTCTACGGCAAAAATCGTTTAGTAGGGGATAAAAAGAGCTAGGATACGTTGAAAGCGCGTTTGATGGTCCCGCGTTCTTTCTGGATTTTGTCCTGCAGAAGGTGATGGCGTAGATCAACTGCTCGGGACGCGGCGGACAGCCGGGAACATAAATATCCACAGGAATAACCTGGTTCACGCTTTGCACCAGCGCGTAGTTATTGAACACGCCCCCGGAAGTCGCGCACGCACCCATCGAGATTACCCACTTGGGTTCCGGCATCTGCTCCCACAATTGGCGAATCACCGGCGCCATTTTGTTCGACACCCTGCCTGCAATAATCATCAGATCCGATTGCCGCGGCGATGGCCGGAAAACCTCCGCCCCGAATCTGGCAATATCAAACCGCGACGCGCCCATCGACATCATTTCAATCGCGCAGCAAGCCAGTCCGAATGTCATCGGCCAGATGGAGTTCTTCCGCATCCAGTTCACAACGTTGTCCACGGTGGTAAGCACCACTCCCTCGGGCGTGGGATTCCCATAAGTAAGATCGTTAACAACCTTCTTACCCTTTTCGACGGAAACGTAAGGCCCAAAATTCAGATCTTGAGGCATAACTTCATTGTAAACGGAGCCGAATCCGAATTGCTACCGTTTCCCCACTGTCATCTTGAGCGAAGATGGATGATTAGCTAGCGAATCATTCATCGAGTTGAAAGACCCCTTTCCCCTTCACATCAGGACAGTCCCTGCAAGGAATTTCCACCACCGCTCAAACCGTCACCACAATCTTCCCGAACATCTTTCCGCTCTCCATATACTCATGCGCCGCCCGAACATCTTGGAGCGGAAACGTCTTATCAACTACCGGCTTCAATCTTCCCGCAAACACATGTCCGAGAACATCATGCAACTCCCCCATAGTCCCCATGTACGAACCAAGCAAAGACAATTGCCGTGAAAATAAAAACCTCAGGTCAATCTTGGCATCGAACCCGGTGGTAGCACCGCATGTCACTAACGTTCCGCCCGGCTTCAGGCACTTAACGCTTTCATCCCAAGTGGAGGTGCCAACATGTTCGACAACAATGTCCACGCCTTCTTTATTTGTAATTCGCCTCACCTCTTCCGAAATCTTTTGCTTGTAGTGATTGATTCCATAGTCGGCGCCGAGCTGCTTTGCTTTTCCGAGCTTGGCTTCATCGCCCGCCGTGGTAATCACGCGCGCGTGAAATAGTTTCGCCACTTGGATGGCGGCTATCCCCACTCCCGATCCCGCCCCGAGGACTAACACCGTTTGCCCCGATCGAATCCCTGCCCGCCCAACGAGCATGTGCCATGCAGTGGTGAATACCAATGGAACGCTGGCGGCATCTACGAAATCAAGCTCATCCGGAATCGGAATCACATTGACCGCCGGCACAGAAATCAACTCGCAGTTGCCGCCGTCCACGCGATTCCCCAGCACTGTAAATTCCGCGCATTGATTCTGCCGTCCAGAGGTGCAATAAGCGCAACGATTGCAGAAGATCATCGGCGCCAGCAAAACCCGCTGCCCAGGCTTCAGCCCACTGACATATTCGCCGGTTTCTACGATCTCCCCGGCGATATCGCTCCCAAGAATATGCGGCAGGGCGACTTTGCTGGTTCCCTTGCGAATCCAGATATCAAGATGATTTAAAGCGCAAGCCCGTACGCGTATGACGACCTCATCTTTGCGAGACTTGGGCTCCGGAGCATCTTCGTATTGAAGAACTTCGGGACCACCGAATGCGTGAATGCGTACAGCTTTCATCGACTTTGAACCGCTCCGGGGGCAAATAAAAACAGGTCCCGATTCGGCGGGACCTGTCTCTGATTTCGCTTCTAAATATTAGACGTTAAATGACGATCCGCATCCGCATGTGCTTTTCACATTAGGATTCTCGAATTTAAATCCGGCGCCTTCCAAGGTCTCGACATAATCGACCACGCACCCGTTCAAATACATCACCGAGGTGGCGTCGACATAAACTTTGAGGCCTTGCATATCGAATGTCTTGTCCATCATGCCGGGCGCGTTCTCAAACGACATGGAATAAGAGAAGCCGGAGCAGCCTCCGCCAACCACTCCCACGCGAAGTCCAGCGGGGGTCGGATTTTGCTGCGTCATGATCTCCCTTACCTTTTTCACCGCGTTATCGGTCAGCGAAATCGGTGCCGTCTTCTTTACCTCTGGCTGCACTTCAGGGACTGTTGTCGTAGCCATTTTGAAATCTCCTTGGGTGTTTTAAGTATAGCAAATTCCGGCAACGCCATCGGCCATGCAGTTGAATTCCCCGGCAACTACCGTCTTTTCTGTAGCCAGATTCTGCGCGGAATTTGTCGAAAATGCTCTCCATCCCGGGGGGCCTCTGGCCGCAACCTATTAGAAACACGCTAATTTGGATGTGGGTGGCTTCGTGCATACATAGTTCCCGGAGGTTCAACTATGTTCAGCGCGGAAGCAATTGAACTTGGCGATTCGGCAATCATTCACTGCAAAGGACGACTGGTCAACAGTGACGCTGCTTATCGCCTCCGTGACGTTGTCTCGCGCCGTAGCGCAGCCGACCGCATCATTTTGGACATGTCGGATCTCGATGCACTAGAAAGTGGAGGTCTCGGTATGCTGGCCGTTCTGCAGAAGCGTCTGTCTTCTGAAGGAATCGATCTTAAATTAGCGGGACTATCACCACGAGTCGCCAAACGGCTGAAGCAGTACGAGGATCAGAACCATATCGTCTTTCACCGTGAACCCTCGAATTACAAACTAAGTCTGCTGGGCCATCCTGATCGGCCGTATTGGATCGCATCAAGTTCTGTATAGAGAGGCCTCCGCACAGTCTGGAAGAATCCCCCATGGCGGGAAGACCTGGCGGTGGGATGGGCAAGCCTGCGCCCACGCAGGCTTGGATCCCGTTCGGAATGAGAAATTTTGAGGGGAGATTTACAGTTTTCCAGCGGTGCATGTTGAGTAGCGGGCCCTTCGACTGCCGGGGTTCCCTCGCTCAGGATTCGCATTCTAAATTACAATTTCTCAATTCGGCATGGACTACTTACTCAAGACGGAGCCGTCTAGTTATTCTTTTGCGGACCTGCAACGCGACAAGGCCACAATCTGGGATGGAGTTACGAATCCCGTCGCGCTAAAAAATCTGCGAGCGATGAAGGCCGGAGACGGGTTGATCATTTATCACACGGGAGATGAGAAGAGCGCGGTGGGAACGGCCTCGGTGGTATCGGTGGATGCATCCGATGCTAAGAATCCGCAGGTCAAGATCAAAGCAGGGACGGCGATTGCTAAACCGATAACGCTGGCGGAGATGAAAGCGAACAAAGCATTTGCGGATTCGCCATTGGTAAGGCAGGGAAGACTCAGCGTAGTGCCTTTAACCAAAGAGCAATGGAAAGTACTGACCGGCGAGTAAGCGCTGCCTAAAGCATTTGTAAAAAGTTTGTTTTGTGTGCACCGTAACTTGCATTCGCCAGGAAAGTTCGTCACACTTGCGACAGTTGCAAGTCCCTCGTAGTCCTCAATAGGAGACAGTTTGTCAGAGCAGAAGTACCGGCAGCACGGCTACCAGGACCGTGATCGTGCTGAACGTCCGAAGCAGGGTGGCGGCGGAGAGCGTCCGGCGAGGACGGAGAATTTTGGCCCGCGCTCGATCCAGCTTGCGGCTTCGCACTCGGTTTCGCGCTGCGGGCAATGTGGCGTGCTGCTGAATTCTTTGCCGGAGCCGGTGGGACAGTGTCCCAAATGCGCTTTTGAGTTGCACTCGTGCAAGCAGTGCACGCATTTTGATCCGGCGGCTCGCTTTGAATGCACGCAGCGAATTCTCGAGCGCATCCCGCGCAAGGACATGTTGAACTCGTGCAATCTCTACTCGATCAGCGTGAGGATCGAGAAGCAGACGTCAACCCCGGCGGCGGCGCGTCCCATGGATGCCAGGCAGGCTTTCGAAAATCTATTCAAAAAATAATTATGGCTTGAGCGTGGGGCGCAGCAGAATTTCGCTGGCAAAGGAATTCGGCGCCTGCGTTACCAGCATAGCGACGATGTGGGCGACATCGGCGGGCTGGAGCATTTTGCTGGCATCCTTGCCAGCATGCGGACTGAGTTCGGTATCCACCGAGCCGGGGCAAATCACCGACACGCGAATATTGTAGGCGCGCAATTCCTCGGCCACCGAATAGGTCAGGCCATTCAGTCCCCACTTGGAGGCGGCGTAGGCGGCTCCGTTGGGCAGCGCGTTTTTTCCCGCCATCGAAGAAATGTTGATGATGTGGCCAGCGCGGTCGCGGATCATCATGGGAGCAAAGGTGCGGATGCAGTAATACACGCCGCGAAGATTTGTATTCAAAATATTGTCCCAGGAATCTGGCGGCATCTGATGCAAAGGGCCACCGAAGCCTCCGACGCCGGCATTGTTGATGAGGATGTCGAGGTGTCCGAAGGTGCCTTCGACTTCGGCGGATGCGGCTTCCACGGATTTTAAATCGGAGACATCGCAGCGAATGGCACGCGCAGTGCCGCCGGATTTGGAAATGTCAGCGGCCGTTGAATCGAGGTTGGCGAGGGTGCGTCCCAGAAGAAGAGTGGTTGCTCCCATGGCGGCCAGCTTTGCGGCGATAGCGGCGCCAATGCCTTTCCCAGCGCCGGTGACAAGGGCTATTTTTCCGGTCAATTCTTTTTGCGTCGTGGATGGCATATTATTGTGCGGCTGATAAACGACTGTATCATTACTGGGGAACATGCGGTTCTGTTCGAGACGATGGGACGCAAAGCTGCTTGCCTTGTGCGGGACACATCCTTATAATCCGCTCACCGGAAGGACTGCTTGCACACCCTGGGATTTGTCGAAGCCTGGTTCGTCCCGTCGGGGATATTGCTGATCCGAAATTCGATTTCCGAAATTTTAGTCCCATTTTGATTTCCCATAAATTCCAAGGAGCTATTCGAATGAAGACGAGTCTAGTGGTGATGGTGCTTGCAATCGCGGCGGGAGCAGTCGGTCAGCAGACCACACCACAGGGGCAACCGCCAGCATCAGGACAAACACCAGCAGCCGCTGCTTCCTCAGCCGCCCGTCATTAAAGATCCGGCGGAATACAACGCTTATATGGGCGCGGCGCAACAGCCGGACGTCAATGCCAAGATCAGCGGCCTAGAGGCTTTTCTGGTCCAGTATCCCAACAGCGTGATGAAGCCTGATGTGCAGGAAACGCTGATGGACCTTTATCAGCAAACCGGCAACCAGGCCAAGATGATGGATGCCGCGCAAAAGAGTGTCTGGCGGCGAATCCTAATGACGTGCGGGCTTTGGCTTTGCTGGCTTACACCGCAAGGGAGCGCAAAACTGGCCGGATGCCAGGAAGTACGCGGAACGCGGGTTGCAGGCGCTGCCGTCCATGACCAAGCCGGACGGAATGGCAGAGGATGCGTTTGCGAAGCAAAAGGGACAACTGGGACAGCTGCTCAACAGCATTGCTGGATTCGCGGCATTGCAGACGAAAGATTATCCTTCGGCCCAAAAATATTTGCGGGCGTCGGTGGAGATCAATCCGGACAATCTTCAGGATGTTTATCCCTTGGCGCTGGCGTACCTGACTGCCGTCCCGGCCGGACTCGGTGAATGGCTTGTTCTTCATTGCACGTGCCGCGGATCTGGCGGCCGGAACCCCCAATGGTCCGCAAGTCGAGGCGTATGGCAAAGGGGTTTACACGAAATATCACGGATCCGATCAGGGCTGGACCGATCTGCTGGCCCAAGCCAAAACCACGAAGTTGCCTCCCGCAGGGTTCACTATCACGCAGTACGTTCCTCCTACTCCAGCACAACAGGCTCATGATCTGGTGAAAGACAAGACTCCGGAAGACATAAAGAAGATGAGTTTCGCGGAATGGGAACTGGTGCTTTCGGCCGGGCTCAGGAAGATGCGGACAAAGTTTGGAACGTGATTAAAGGTCTGCCGTTGCAGATGGAAGGTTGGGTCATAAAAGCGGCTCCGGAGTCACTGGATATCGCCGGTAGCGAGGACGACAACGAAGCCAAGCGAGCTGATATCAGTCTGACCATGGTGGCGCCGATTCCAGAGCGATTGATGCCGAAAGAGGGCGGGACTCTGGATTTCGCGGGAACGCCAGCTTCTTATGTGCCGAGTCCTTTTGTGATGACCATGGAAAAGGGGACGTTGCTGACCAAGGCTAAGGCGGCTCCTGCGGCAGCGCCAAGACGCAAGCCCCCGGTACGACGCAAGCCGGCGCAGTAGTTGTAGTGGATGGACCGGATAGTTAGCGCGAAAAGCGGGAAAGCCCTACCGCGAGAGGAAGAATTTGCTTTTCCGTGTATTGGGGCTTCCGTGCGGAAATGGTCAGCGCTTCTTCCAGGGTGGACGAGTGCGCCATAAGCGCCATTTGTAATTCTAGAACTCTGCGTCCCAATCGAAGCCTGGCGCGAACTTCTTCGGCCTCGAAGGGTTTAGTCACGTAATCGTCAGCTCCCGCTGCAAGTCCTGCAACAATATCCGACGAACTGTTGCGAGATGTGAGAAGAATAATGTAGGTGCCTGCGGTTTTAGTGAAAGCGCGGGCCTTCCTGCATAATTCAGGTCCGCTGAATCCTGGCATCACCCAGTCGAGAATCGCCAGCAACGGCCATTGGTTCTGCTGCAATTTGTCCCAGGCTTCTTCGCCGTCTTTTGCGATGATGATTTCAAACTCCGTTTGCAATAACTGCTGCAGCAGCTTGCGAAAGAAACTGTCATCTTCCGCAATCAGGAGTTTCAAAGAGGCGGCCTCGACATCTCGATGTTCATTTTGTAGAGACTCATCTGGAACCCGACAGCGTAGGCGGAGGCTTCGGCAAATGATTCGTTTTTTCCCAGCCATGCCATTTTGCGGGCGCTTTCCGAGAGCTCCGCGGCGCCCAGGTAGCTCAGTTCCTCACTCAGCGCGAGAGAAGCACTTTCGAAAGACTCCGGTTGCTTGGCGCGTAATGAGCGATTGATTTCGGCGAGCAGAGAAGCTTGCTGCAGAATGAAAAGCCGGACCAATTCGATTAGAGTTCTCTCATCTCCGCCGATTCGTTCGAGGGTCATAGCGCGATTCCAGACCACCGGGGATTCCATTGCGAGAACGGAATCGGGATTGGAGATAGCTTCCAGTATGTGGCGAAGGCTATCCGGGCTCACCGGCTTGGAAATATAGCGATCCATTCCGCAGGCCAGACAATGTTTGCGGTCGCGCACGTCCTGGTTGGCGGCTCATGGCGATAATGGTTACGTGGCCGCCTTCTTCTTTTTCCCGAATGCGCATGGCCATCGTGGCTTTTGCGCCTCCCATTTCCGGTAGCTGAACATCCATAAAAACCACTTTGAATTGATGATGAGTCATCTCCGACAAGGCTTCAGATCCACTATTGGCGTGGCTGACCGTGTAACCGATGTTCTCGAGGGAGTGAGTTATCGGGGCGGATGCGAATAGAGCGTCCTCGGCCACGAGGATCGGCATAAAGGCGGCGGGAGGGCTGAGCGGAATGACTTGTGTATGCATGACAGATTTCCCGTGCGGAACTCGCCTTAATTGGTTTATCGCCAAGGCAAGTCCGAGACTTTAGGGAGTGCGGAAAATAAAGTAGTGGGTATCGCGGCCCTAATTTTATTTCGGGAACTGGGCGAGTCGCAGCGGGAAGATGCTGTGGATAAGTCGCAGATTCGCAAACTGCTTTCCCCGTTACAATACGGCCACAGTAAAATATAGAGACCGATGTCCCAATTCGTACACCTTCACTTACATACCGATTATTCGATGTTGGACGGCGCTTGCGACGTGGAAAAGCTCTGCCAGCGGGTCAAAGAAATGGGCATGCCTGCCGTGGCCATGACCGATCATGGCAACATTTTTGGCGCAGTCCATTTCGTCAATGCGGCCAAGCAGGCGGGAGTGAAGCCGATTGTCGGATGCGAACTCTATGTCTGTAAGAAAGATGACCATAATATCGAGCGCACGGCTCCAGATGGCGATACCTACAATCATCTGCTGGTGTTGGCCGAAAACGAAGAGGGCTATCGTAATCTAATCAAAATCACTTCTGAAGCTTCACTTCATGGCTTTTATTACAAGCCACGGGTAAGCAAGAAGTTTCTGGCGGAACATTCGAAAGGACTGATCGGGCTATCAGGATGCCTGAAGGGCGAAGTCGCCGAATATCTGACGGAGGAAAAATATGAAGCGGCGCGAACGGCGGCCGCAACCTATAGCGACATCTTCGGCAAAGACAATTTCTTCCTGGAGATTCAGGATCAGGGATTGGAGATGGAACACCGCATCCATCCCGGTCTGTTTCAGCTGGAAAAAGATCTGGGTCTGCCTCTGATCGCGACCAATGACAGCCATTATCTTTGCGAGGACGATGCTCAGGCGCAGGACGTAATGCTGTGCATTCAGACCGGAAAGTCCATTCAGGATACGAACCGGATGAAGTTTCACGGCACGGATTTTTACGTGAAGAGTCACGACGAAATGGCGCGGGTATTTAAGGATGCTCCGGACGTCCTGTCGAGAACATTGGGGATCGCGGAGCGCTGCAATCTGCGCCTGGAGAAAGTTGCCAATCCTTTTCCGCACTTTGACGTTCCTCCCGGATTTACTTTGGACAGCTATTTCGAACATATAACGCGAGAGGGATTCGCGCGCCGGTGTCTGGTACTGAGTCGAAGCCGATCGGCAGGGAAAGCTCAAGCATAGTCTGACGGAATATTCGCAAAGACTGGCGAGAGAGTTGGATTGCATTCAGCAGATGCAGTTCGCCGGATATTTTCTGATCGTGTGGGATTTTATCCGCCATGCGCGGGAAAAGAATATCCCGGTGGGTCCGGGGCGGGGATCGGCAGCGGGCTCGCTGGTTTCCTACTCGCTTGGAATTACCGATATTGATCCGCTGCAACATGAATTGCTGTTCGAGCGGTTTCTGAATCCAGAGCGCATTTCGATGCCTGATATCGACATTGATTTCTGCATGAACCGGCGCGGGGAAGTGATCGAGTATGTAACACGCAAGTACGGCCGGGAGAATGTGGCGCAGATCATCACCTTCGGGACCATGGCTGCCAAGGCCGCGATCAAAGATGTGGGCCGGGCGATGGACATTCCTTACGCCGACGTGGACCGCATCGCCAAGATGGTGCCTACAACTCTGAATATCAAGCTGGAGCAGGCGATCAAAGATTCTCCGGCGTTGCAGCAGGCCTGTGATGGCGACCCTCAGATCCGGCAATTATTTAACACGGCGCTGAGGCTGGAAGGAATGGTGCGCAATTCCGGAGTGCACGCCGCGGGGGTGGTGATTTCGCCGCGTCCTCTGACTGAACTGGTGCCGCTGCACAAGACCAAGAATGATGAAATTGTAACCGCCTATGACATGGTGGCGATTGAAAAACTTGGCCTGCTGAAGATGGATTTTCTGGGGCTGACGACGCTCACCATTCTTGATGACAGCCTGAAACTGATTGAGCAGACCAAGAAGCAAAAAGTGGCGTTGGATGAAATTCCTCTGAACGATCCACAGTACATACGAAAAGGTATTTCACAGCGGCCTGACTTCGGGAGTGTTCCAGTTTGAATCGCATGGCATGCGCGATGTGCTGCGGCGGTACAAGCCGGATTCGATTGAAGGACTCACGGCATTGAATGCGCTTTACCGACCGGGTCCGATTCAAGGTGGCATGATCGATGATTTTATCGACCGCAAACATGGTCGCAAGAAAATCGAATATGAGCTGCCAGAACTGAAAGAAGTTTTGGAAGAGACGTTGGGCGTGATCGTGTATCAGGAACAGGTGATGCAGATCGCGAACCGGCTGGCCGGATATTCGTTGGGAGAAGCCGATTTACTGCGGCGGGCAATGGGCAAAAAGATTGCTTCGGAGATGGCGGCGCAAAGAGAGCGCTTTGTAAGTGGCGCGGTGCAACGCGGATATCCGCCATAAAAAGATCGAGAAGATATTCGATTTGATGGCGCAGTTTGCGGGATACGGATTCAACAAGTCGCATTCGGCGGCTTATGCGCTTCTGGCGTATCACACCGCTTATTTGAAAACCTATTATCCGGTGGAGTTCATGGCGGCGCTGCTGACTTCGGTGACGGGCAACACCGATGACGTGGTGAAGTACATCAATGAATGCCGGGAAATGGGCATCGGGGTCGAGCCTCCGGACATTAATGTGAGCGATGCGAACTTCACGCCGCATGGAGGAGCGATTCGTTTTGGACTGGCGGCGGTAAAGAACGTTGGGCACACGGCTATCGAGTCGATCGTTGCGGGACGTAAGAAGCTGGGGAGTTATCACTCGATTTATGAGTTTTGTGAAAACGTGGATTTGCGACTGCTGAATCGGCGGGTGCTCGAATCCCTAATCAAGAGCGGCGCAATGGATGGACTAGGCCGCCGGGCGCAACTAATGGCGGTAATCGATAAAGCCATGGAGCACGCGCAGAAAAGTCAGCGCGATGCCGAGTCCGGACAGCATGGGCTTTTTGGCGTCTTCCAGCAGGAAGAAGTCGAATCGCAAAATGGACGGCTGCCTGAGACTCCGGACTGGGACGAACACACGCGACTTTCGGCTGAAAAGGAAATTCTGGGATTTTTCATTACCGGACATCCGCTGGAAAAATATGCGGAAAAATTGAATGACTTGCGGGCGATCTCAACCGCCGACATTGCGGCGATGAAATATTCCACCGGCAAAGACGAGAACATCACCACGGCCGGCATCATCACGGCGTTGCGGGTGCTCAAATCGAAGCGCGGAGATTTTTATGCCCAGGGAGCTCTTGAAGATATGCTGGGCACGGTGGAGATGATCGTCTTCCCGGAGGCGTACAGAAAGCTGCAAGACAAAGTGAAGATGGAGGGTCCGGTCCTGGTGCGTGGAGGGTTGCGCATCGAGGAGGGCGCCAGTCCGAAGCTGACCGTTAACGATATTATTTCGCTCGACGATGCCAAGGTTCCGCTCGCGCGCTCTTTGCGTATTCGCATACCTCTCGAGGTGTCAAGCGAAGCCACGATCAATGACTTGCACGATCTTTGCAGTCAGCGACGAGGCGAGGCGAAGGTATTGTTTGACGTGGAACGCGCGGGTGATTTTATGGTGGTAATGGAAGCGGAAGGCTATAATGTGCAACCTGACCGTAATTTTATTGCTCGCGTGGAAGAATTGTGCGGGCGTGGCGCGGTGAGAGTCATCGATTGAGGTTGCGTTTTTGACGGCACTGATACACAGGGGTTCCAAGGGCCAATCGTCGTCGTTCACCTTCGTCTGGCAACGGGAAATCGATTGTTGAAGGCGCCGATTTTCTGCTTTCGATGGTTGAAGAGCGATGGGCCTCGAGCAATGGCAACGGCAGCCGGAGCGATTCCGGTCAGCGCAGAAACCGGGACCTGGACAAGGTAGAACGCCAAGTCCGCAAGCTGGAAGCGGTCGAAGGCCACGACGAAGAAACCAAACGCCAAATCCAGGACCTTCAGGACCGGATACGGGCGCTGCGGGAACCGGACGTAGTTCACACCATTGCCTGGGAAAAAACTGAATTGGCGAGACATCCTCAACGTCCGTACACCCTCGATTACATAGAACGCATTTTTACTGAGTGGAGCGAGATCCATGGCGACCGGGGATTTGGCGACGATCCGGCGATCGTGTGCGGCATGGCGCGGCTGAACGGAGCGGAAGTCATGGTGATCGGCCACCAGAAGGCCCGGGACACCAAGCAGAAAGTCTATCGAAATTTCGGGATGCCCAATCCTGAAGGCTACCGCAAGGCTTTGCGCGCGATGAAGATGGCGGAAAAGTTTGGCCGTCCGTTGATAACGTTTGGTCGACACTCCGGGCGCATATCCCGGCCTTGGCGCGGAAGAACGGGGACAAGCGGAGGCTATCGCGCGAAATCTGCGAGAAATGGCACGACTTCGGGTCCCAATCATTACTACTATAACGGGCGAGGGTGGCAGCGGAGGTGCGCTGGCGATTGCGGTAGCGGACCGAGTGTTGATGATGGAGAACGCCGTGTATTCGGTGATCTCTCCGGAAGGATGCGCCGCTATCCGCTGGAATGATTCCTCGAAGAAAGAGCTGGCCGCGCAGGCCATGCGTACCACGGCGACAGATTTAAGAGAACTGGGATGCATTGATGATACCGTCCCCGAGCCTGACGCGGGAGCCCACACTGACCATGATGCCGCCGCTGCTCTTTTGAGTACGTCCCTTCAGAAGCATCTGGATGAATTGAAGAATGTGCCAATTAAACAATTGGTGGCGACACGGTACGACAAATTCCGCAACATGGCGCAGTACTACGTGGAAGTCTAGGGTTGTTCACAGAGAATTAGAGGCGATCCAATACGGCCGATCGGGACGGCCCAGCAGGCTTAGTTTGTAATTCGAGGGTTCACGGTGAAAGACCATATGGTTCTGATCTTCGTACTGCTTAAGCCGCTTTGCCACTCGTGGGGATAGTCCCGCTAATTTAAGATCGACTCCTTCAGCCGACAGACGCTTCTGCAGAACTGCCAGCATACCGAGGCCTCCACTTTCTAGCGCATCGAGATCCGACATGTCCAAAATGATGCGGTCGGCTGCGCTACGGCGCGAGACAACGTCACGGAGGCGATAAGCAGCGTCACTGTTGACCAGTCGTCCTTTGCAGTGAATGATTGCCGAGTCGCCCAGTTCAATTGCTTCCGCGCTGAACATAGTTGAACCTCCGAGAACTATGTATGCACGAAGCCCCCCACATCCAAATTCGCGTGTTTCTAATAGGTTGCGGCCAGAGGCCCCCCGGATGGAGAGCATTTTTGACAAATTGCGCGAAGATTCTGGCTACAGAAAAGGCGGTAGTTGCCGGGGAATTCCACTGCATGGCCGATGGCGTTGCCGGAATTTGCTATACTTAAAACACCCAAGGAGATTTCAAAATGGCTACGACAACAGTCCCTGAAGTGCAGCCAGAGGTAAAGAAGACGCCCCCGATTTCGCTGACCGATAACGCGGTGAAAAAGGTGAGGGAGATCATGACGCAACAAAATCCGACCCCCGCTGGACTTCGCGTGGGAGTGGTTGGCGGAGGCTGCTCCGGCTTCTCTTATTCCATGTCGTTTGAGAACGCGCCCGGCATGATGGACAAGACATTCGATATGCAAGGCCTCAAAGTTTATGTCGACGCCACCTCGGTGATGTATTTGAACGGGTGCGTGGTCGATTATGTCGAGACCTTGGAAGGCGCCGGATTTAAATTCGAGAATCCTAATGTGAAAAGCACATGCGGATGCGGATCGTCATTTAACGTCTAATATTTAGAAGCGAAATCAGAGACAGGTCCCGCCGAATCGGGACCTGTTTTTATTTGCCCCCGGAGCGGTTCAAAGTCGATGAAAGCTGTACGCATTCACGCATTCGGTGGTCCCGAAGTTCTTCAATACGAAGATGCTCCGGAGCCCAAGTCTCGCAAAGATGAGGTCGTCATACGCGTACGGGCTTGCGCTTTAAATCATCTTGATATCTGGATCCGAAAGGGAACCAGCAAAGTCGCCCTGCCGCATATTCTTGGGAGCGATGTCGCCGGGGAGATCGTAGAAACCGGCGAATATGTCAGTGGACTGAAGCCTGGGCAGCGGGTTTTGCTGGCGCCGATGATCTTCTGCAATCGTTGCGCTTATTGCACCTCTGGACGGCAGAATCAATGCGCGGAATTTACAGTGCTGGGGAATCGCGCGGACGGTGGCAACTGCGAGTTGATTTCTGTGCCGGCGGTCAATGTGATTCCGATTCCCGATGACCTTGATTTCGTCGATGCGGCCAGCGTTCCACTGGTATTCACCACTGCATGGCACATGCTCGTTGGGCGGGCAGGGATTCGATCGGGGCAAACGGTGTTAGTCCTCGGGGCGGGATCAGGAGTGGGGATTGCCGCCATCCAAGTGGCGAAACTATTTCACGCGCGCGTGATTACCACGGCGGGCAATGAAGCCAAGCTTGAAAGGGCAAAGCAGCTCGGCGCCGACTATGGAATCAATCACTACACGCAAAAGATTTCGGAAGAGGTGAGGCGAATTACAAATAAAGAAGGCGTGGACATTGTTGTGGAACATGTTGGCACCTCCACTTGGGATGAAAGCGTTAAGTGCCTGAAGCCGGGCGGAACGTTAGTGACATGCGGTGCTACCACCGGGTTCGATGCCAAGATTGACCTGAGGTTTTTATTTTCACGGCAATTGTCTTTGCTTGGTTCGTACATGGGGACTATGGGGGAGTTGCATGATGTTCTCGGACATGTGTTTGCGGGAAGATTGAAGCCGGTAGTTGATAAGACGTTTCCGCTCCAAGATGTTCGGGCGGCGCATGAGTATATGGAGAGCGGGAAGATGTTCGGGAAAATTGTGATTACGGTTTGAACGGTGGTAGAAATTCCTCGAAGGGACTGTCTTACCGTAAAGGGGAAAGGGGTCTTTCGACTCGATGAATGATTCGCCGGCGAATCATTCATCATCGCTCAAGATGACAGGTATTGAAAGCAGCTAAAGATGACAGAGAAAGTTACCGCAGTAGCAATTCGGATTCGGCTCCATTTACAATGAAATTATGCCTCAAGATCTGAATTTCGGGCCTTACGTTTCCGTCGAAAAGGGTAAGAAGGTTGTTCACGACCTTACCTATGGAAATCCCACTCCAGAGGGCGTGGTGCTTTCCACCGTGGACAACGTAGTCAACTGGATGCGGAAGAATTCGATCTGGCCGATGACCTTCGGACTGGCTTGCTGCGCGATCGAAATGATGTCGATGGGCGCCTCGCGGTTTGATATTGCCAGGTTCGGAGCCGAGGTTTTCCGGCCGTCGCCGCGGCAATCGGATCTGATGATTATTGCGGGCAGGGTGTCGAACAAGATGGCGCCAGTGATTCGCCAATTGTGGGAACAGATGCCAGAACCCAAGTGGGTCATTTCCATGGGTGCGTGCGCGACTTCCGGGGGCGTGTTTAATAACTACGCGCTGGTGCAAAGCGTGAACCAGGTTATTCCTGTCGATATTTATGTTCCCGGTTGTCCGCCGCGTCCCGAGCAGTTGATCTATGCGATCACGCTTTTGCAGGACAAAATCCAGAAAGAACGCGGGACCATCAAACGCGCTTTCAACGTATCCTAACTTTTTTATCCCCAACTGAACGATTTTTGCCGTAGAGAAACCTCAGCTCACGGCCCTGAGAAGGGCTATAATTTGATCAATTGGGTTGGGTTTGTCATGAAGTATTTATCCCTTCTTTGGGTGGTCCTCTTAGTGGCTGCGGGTGCAATCGCGGGGACAGGCCCGTCCCAAACGCCTCCGCTTTCTTCGCAGACAAGACTGGATTTAGTCCGCGCGTTCAACGCTGAACTTGTCTATATCCGCACGCCGTTTCCCATGGGGGCAAAGGGCCTGACGCTCAAGGACGGCACGATCTCTCCATCCGGCGAGCAGTTGCAACGCCTGCTGGCGATGTCTGGCCCTTCGGTCAAGCCTGGAGATCGAGTGCAAATTTCGAAGGTCGAAATCAAGGGCGACCGAATACATTTTGAAATTAACGGCGGGCCCGTCAAGAAGCAAAAGTGGTATCAGCACATCTCGCTGAGCGCCGGGGGCGGCGACGTTCCGATCGCTCCGAACGACCCGGCGAATAATCCGCGCGGAAGTTATGTGGATCTGGTGTTCGATCATTACGTTCCGGATTTGAATCCGCAACAGCTTAAGGATTTGCTGCTGCCGGTTTTCGATTTCAACGCCAAGTCGGCTGTTGAAGCGTATCTGGAAACGGTCCCTCCCAAGGTAAAAGCCGCAATTCAAAACCATAACGTGCTGGTAGGAATGAACCGGGAGATGGTGATTTATTCGAAGGGACGTGCCGAACAGAAGAGCCGTGAAAAAGATGGCGACGTCGAATACGAGGAATGGGTCTACGGCCAGCCCCCAAAGGACGTAGATTTTGTGCGCTTTGTCGGAGACGAAGTCGTCCGGGTTGAGACCATGAAGGTCACCGGCGAAAAAATCGTCCGCAATGAAAAAGAAGTGGATACGGCAGGCACCATGACAGCGGGGAAGACCGCTGCCCCGCCCGACGTTCATGCCGCCGCGGCGCCGACTCTCCGCCGACCCGGAGAAGATAGTACGGACGCGCCCGCCGCAAATGATACGCGCTCGCCTTCGCAACCTGTGGCTCCGCCGGATGTGTCGAAACCGAATTTATTGTCGTCCGGCTTACCCAGCCTGTAACTATTCCCCGGCTTGTAAACGTCCGGAATTTTGCGCGCGCGACCATCCCGCTTTACACTTGAAATGTGAAGATCGCCTTGGGACAAATCAATCCGACGGTGGGCGATTTTGCGGGCAACGCGTCGAAGATAGTTAAATTTGCACAGCGGGCTAAAAGCCTCGGCGCGGACTTAATCTTATTTCCTGAGCTCGCGATCTGCGGATATCCGCCGCGCGATCTGGTAGAGCGGGAGTCATTCATAGCTCACAACCGGGAGGCTGCGGACCGGATAGCCTCTGAAACCCGTGGAATAGGGGTCATCTGTGGAATGGTAACCCCAGCGCCGGCCGACAGCGGCAAATCGGCGATGAATTCGGCGGTACTTCTGAAAGATGGCAAGCTCGCATTTCTGCAATCGAAGATGTTGCTGCCGACCTATGACGTGTTCGACGAAGTGCGAAATTTTGCCCCAGCCAAATGCCAGGAACTATTTGCTCTCGATGGAAAAAACCTGGCGCTCACGGTGTGCGAGGACGTGTGGAACGACAAGCAATTCTGGAATAAGCGGCTTTATACATTTGATCCCGTGGAATCGCTGTTAAAAGCGGGCGGCGACATTCTTCTGAATATTTCGGCATCGCCATTCTGGGTGGGGAAGCGAGAGTTGCGACGGGATATGTTGTCGGCAATCGCGCGCAATTACAAAGTCCCAGTGGTGATGGTGAACCAAGTCGGCGGTAACGACAGTCTTCTATTCGACGGTTCCAGCACGGTATTTGGTCCGGACGGAAACATTGTTGCGCACTGTAAATCGTTCGAAGAGGACCTGGCTCTTTTCGACACCGAAACCCTCTCCGGCGATATTCACCAACAAATTAGTGGAGACGATGCCAGCATTTATGCAGCATTGGTTCTGGGAACCCGCGATTATGTTCGGAAATGCGGATTTCGCGAAGCCATTGTTGGATTGAGCGGAGGAATCGATTCAGCTTTAACCGCAGTGATCGCGACCGAAGCGCTTGGCTCCGAGAACGTTATTGGCGTGGGCATGCCCGGGCCATACTCTTCGCAGGGCTCAATCGACGATGCCAGGGCACTGGCGGAAAATCTGGGGATTCGCTTCGAATTGATTTGTATCACTGACATTTTCGAGAGCTACCGGAAGGGGCTAACCAAGCCATTCACCGGTAGTCCCAAGAGCACCGAAGACGTGACGGAGGAGAACTTACAATCGCGGATTCGCGGAATGCTGCTTATGGCCCTCTCCAACAAATTCGGAGCAATTGTTTTAAGCACGGGAAATAAAAGTGAGTTGGGCGTTGGTTACTGCACATTGTATGGAGACATGGCGGGCGGGCTGGGCGTGATTTCAGATGTGCCCAAGACCATGGTTTACCGTTTGAGCCGCTATGCAAATTCGCGTACGGCCGTGATACCCGAATCCAGTCTCGAGAAGGCCCCATCGGCGGAATTGCGCCCGGAACAAAAAGACAGTGATAGTCTACCTGCCTACGAAATTCTCGATGCAATTATCGAGGACTATGTGGAAGATTCGCGCGCGGCTGAACAGATTGCGAACGAACGAGGTTTCGATCTTGAGACTGTCAAGAACGTGATCCGGATGATCGAACGCAGTGAATATAAGCGGCAGCAGGCGGCTCCGGGATTGAAAATTTCGGCGAAAGCCTTCGGCTATGGAAGGCGATTTCCAATCGCCGCGAAATCCGACATCTGAACTTTATCACACGAGAATTCGAAAAACAGAAAGGCAACGAATGTCCCGGAGGATCATTATCCTGCAAGTGGTTCTAATACTCAGCGTCATTGGGGTTGGGCAACAAAGCGCGCCAGGAAAACACGCGAAAGCTGCTCCACCAATCGCGGCTGGTTCTGCGGCGAAGTCCGCTTCGGAATTGCCTTCGGAAGAAACGGTAAATGCCTTTCTGCATGAAACCTTTGGATACAATCCATCGCTGAGTTGGAAGATCGAAGATATCAAACCCTCCGAGGCCGCCGGGTTAATGCTGGTCACGGTTTCCATTACCACGCCGAGCGGGTTGCAAACCAACCAGTTTTATGTGACTGCGGACGGCAAGCATGCGGTGGCCGGGGACATCATTCCCTTTGGAGCGCATCCTTTTGAGGCAGCACGGAAAAAACTGGAGAAAGACGGTAACGGGATTTCACGAGGTCCGGCGAACGCCCCGGTGACCATCTTCGAATTCAGCGATTTGCAATGTCCCCACTGCAAAGAAGCGCAGCCCATCATCGAGAGATTTCTGTCCGACGAAAAGAATGTGCGGCTGGTTTTTCAAAACTTTCCTTTGGACAGCCATGATTGGGCGGAAAAAGGCGCGGCTTATGCGGACTGCGTAGGACACATGTCCAACGACGCATTCTGGAAATTTGTGAAGAGTGTTTACGAAGCACAGTCCGACATTACCGCCGCCACGTCCGATGATAAGTTAAAGGATCTGGCGAATGCAGCCGGGGTCAAGGGCGACGAGATTGCTGCGTGTGCGGCCAAGGCTGCCACCCTGGGTCGCGTGGAGGGCTCAGTGGAATTGGGAAATGCGGTTGGAGTGAACGCCACGCCGACACTTTTCATCAATGGCAGAGAGGTTGCGACGTCGGAACGATTCCTTATGAAATTTTGAAACAGCTAGTGGAATTCGCTGCTAGCGAAGCAAAGTAAAGGAAATCGGCGAGTTCGGATTTATCTGGTGATCCATATTTCCGAGTTTTCTTGCGGGCTCCGCTGAATTATGCGCGGCGTAATGGCTACCATGAGTTCGTCGTCATCCACTTGCTTGTTACTGGTGGTAACGACTTGATTGAGCCGCGGATTTCTCCCAGTCCTGGTAAACCCGAAAGAAGACGCTGCTCGTCGTGAGATACTGCGCCAGCGACGAATGCCGGTTCGCCATCCTTTAAAGTAATGCTGCCGGTGTATTCACGGTTGTTAATAATGGGCACGCCATTTACTGACTGACCAGCAATTGTGCGAACCTGAATGCTGAGTTGAAGATTTACTTCGGTGTTCCTATCAACCAGCGGCTTTGCTTTCAGAACCAAACCTATATCCTCATAATTAAAAGAAGGGAATGGAGGTTGAAAAGTATTGTTCTGCAAAACCGCGGAGATTGCCGGGGTATTGAATATGGGCGCGAAAGTAGCTTCAGAATTGGAACCCTGGTTCCCAGGTGAAATGTGGCGTCGTTTCCCTGGGAGACGCGGAGAAAGCGTGCTGCAAGTCTTTTGCGGCGCTTTCGTTGAGTGAAGTTGGGCGGTGAGCGTCCCCAGGCTCAGTCCTTCAAAGGTTAGACCGCCTCCAAATGTTGCCAGAGGCTGACTGAATATGGAATTTCCTTGCCCCTGGAGTTGAGCCAGAAGGCCGGCGATGCTCTGACTATTTGCCTGATTGATGCCGCCGCTGGAAATCAATTGGTTGATGAGGCTTTGAATATTCTGACCGCCCAGACCGGCCAGAGCCGCGATTGGAATGTTGAATAAATTAAACTGATAGGGAATTCCCACTCCAATCTTCCGCATGAAGGTGTGGCTGATCTGGTAGATCTTGACATCGAGCATGACCTGGGGACGCGAGTCATCCAGATTCGATGAAAACGGTAGCCGCATCCAGGATATTTTGCGGTGCGCGAAGGGTAATGGTTCCTGAATTGGCTGCGCGGTGATAAAATTCATATCAAAAACATTTCGCAGGACATTGCTGACATTGGTGAGATCGGCGGGAGTGGAAACTCCAGGGATGTAAAAGGTCCGCATCGCCATGCGGTCGTATTGGCGATGGTTTTCGGCCTTGTCGGCGGGAACAAGATTTGCTTTTCACCCATGGGAGTCCAGAACGTGTGCGTGACGGTGGCAGCGGCGGACATGGCGGTATCGAAACCCACACCCGAGATATCGAAGCGCACTGGCCGCGAAACAACGGAATCATCCATCTGGACTTCGATTCGGAATGCGGCGCCACCTGGGTGAGTAAACCACGGGAGTCGCCCCGATAGTGAAAATCCGACAGCGCAGCTTCGGGCATGAGTCGAATTTCAGGCGATTGATCAACGATGCGAACGGGGTCCACAATTTTCGGAACGGAGTCGCCGAGGGCATCTTGCACTCGCTGCTGAGCGAAAACATTTTTCGGATCGAGCTGAAGCGCGGCGCGGAAGTCGTCCAAAGATTGGGCTTGCTTACCTTCCTGAAGTTCGCGGCTTGCCGCCTGAAGATGCTCATAAACGGATTGCTGACGGGCGAATTTGAGTGAAGTGAGGTAATTTACGTTCCTTGGTTCGAGACGGGCCGCGGTTTCGAACTGTTCGAATGCATCGTCTGTATGCTTTCTTTTGGAGTTTGGCCCTTTAGGAAGGCGGTTTTTGCCTTTTCAACTCCTCTTCTGGAAGGATTGCAACCCGCGGAATCGCGGGTGGGACAGGGAAGTAACGGCGCGTTGGAAGTGATATCGGCCGCAAATGCGCCAATTGCCAAACAAAGCACCATCAAAACGCCCGGAGCGCATGTCGGGATTGTACCTTTGAACAAGAAAAGAGAGCATTTCCGAAGGTGGGTGAACCTTCGATGCGTGGTCGGCCCGGCCCTCACGCAGGGTGTGAAGATCGCGGCGGCAGGTTTGGAATCCGGCGCATTTGGCGTATAAAAGTTAGTTGCGACGGCACTTCCATCCTGTGCAGCCACAACGACATCCAAGATACTGAGCGAGGGTCTATGTCCACCACTATGCACGCTCCGAGGGTTGGAGGGAATGATCGCAACCAATTCGAGCATTTGTTACATTGATGGCGATCAGGGCATTTTGGCCTATCGCGGAATCGATATACACGAACTGGCGGAGCACTCGACCTTTGAAGAAACCTGTTCCTGTTCTGGTCTGGACGCTTGCCCACGCGAGATCGGAACTTGAGGAACTTAGGCTGAATCGGCTCGCGAGAGCGTAAGCTGGATCCCTGCAATTATCGATCTGCTTGCACAACGCTCCCAAGCATGCGCTGCCGATGCATGTATTGCGGACGGCTGTTTCTGCCCTGTCGTTTTATGATCCCGCGAAATGAGCCGAAAGGTAAAAGCGCAGCGACAGAAGCCAATGTGCGACAAAGCGATTCGCGTGACCTCGCAATTAGCCATGATCGTTGCTGCATATGATCGGATTCGGAAGGGAAGGCATGTTATTGAGCCTGATCCGAGCTTGTCGCACGCGGCGAATTTTTTGTAGATGCTGAATGGGAGATCCCTAGTCCCACGGCGGAGCGTGCTCTGGATATCGCGCTTATCCTGCATGCCGACCACGAGCTCAATGCTTCGACCTTCGCTGCACGCGTCATCGCCGCGACGCTTTCGCGATATGTACTCGGCCATCACGTGCGCCATTGGCGCGCTTAAAGGGCCATTGCATGGGGGGGCGAATGAAGCCGTGTTCCACATCCTGGAAGAAATTGACGCGTCAGGGGCCGACCCAGTTGACCACATTAAAGGCATGCTGGCCCAGAAAAAGAAGATTCCGGGATTCGGACATCGGGTTTACCACACCGAGGACCCCCGGGCAACGCACTTGCGGCAGATGTCGCGCGATCTGGGAAAATCCAGCGGCCAGAACAAATGGTTCGAGATGTCTCGCCAGATCGAAGAGTTCGTGAAAGCCGACAGGAAGCTCAACGCTAACGTCGATTTCTACTCAGCCTCGACCTATCACACGTTAGGAATTGACATTGACTTGTTCACGCCGATATTCGCGATCTCACGGGTGTGTGGCTGGACGGCGCATGTGATCGAGCAACTCGATGACAACCGTCTCATAAGGCCCCGCGCGGATTACGTCGGACCTGCGTACCCGCAGCACTGGATTCCGATGGAGAGTCGCTAGTCGCAGTCCGTCCAAAATATAACTGCCCGCCGTATGAAAGTTCCATATGGCGGGCAGTTAGTCACTAAAACTAACTATCTCTTACTGAATTGCAATCGCAAGTTTCGGAGCCAACTGTTTGCGAAATGCGAACCCACCTGCGCCGGCCAAAGCCAGAATTCCGACGAAGCTTAGCTCGCTCGGTTCAGGTACATTGGAGTGGCCCGGAGGTGTATAGCCGAGGAACTCTTGCGGCGTGCCAAGATTTCCACTCTGAGTGCCAGCCTCCGGAGTATAGATTGTGATTCCCGCAAAGTCGCTAGTTGGCAGCGGTGTCCCTGCTGCGGTCAATGCCCAGTTGTAGTATGCCAATGCATTCGCGATTTCCCTGAATTACCGAATGGGCTCGAAGAATTTCCGGACTTAATGTCATTTAGAGCATTGCCAGAAAACAACGACCAAATGGCCCAGTTCGCATCGTTAGAATTTGAAGTGATGCCGCCGCCGAGAGTTACGCCGTTAACGCCCAGGATGGTGTCGAAAATCAAGCCAGCGGCGAGATAGTCAGCCGATCCGGTAGAACCAAAAAGGCCGGTACCGCCGGGAATTGGATTTTCATTCGCCTTCCAGGTTTCTCCATTGCTGATGTGGTTGTCGAAGGCATCGCAAAGCAGACCGGCAGGCACTCCGTTGATCAAGAAGTTATACGGGTAGGTATATTCTCCGCCGGAATTGTTGCCGCCAGGCGCAACGAAGGTCATGCTGTCGTCTGCGAAGGCAGATCCGCTTAGCAAAACCGCTGCAAGCAGAGAAAAGATGAAAAACGAATAGAGGGTGCGAATAGACGGGTGCGCATTTAATTCAATCCCTTCTGTGATACGTTTTTAACGCTTTTTTTATCCGTGGCCGATGATATACATCAGACAATTAAAAACGCTCAACTCCCTATTTGTTAGCACTCTTCCAGCTCATCTGAATCCGCTCCGTGGCCGAATAAAAACGCTAAACACGCTTCTTTGGCACCTTACTGCCATGATCTGAATCGTTTGAAACAAAGGGGATAAGCAGGTTACCCTTCGGGTGGGAATGTGATGACAAACCGGCACGAGCATCCCGAAACATCTATATCTCTAGTGCCGCTGCTCACATCACTAAAATGACACTGGTCAATAAAGGAATTTTGAATCAGATGATGCGCCGCGTGTATCTCGACAATAACGCTACCACCCCCGTGCTTCCGGTGGTTCTGGATGCGATGCAGCCGTATTTCACCGATCATTTTGGCAATGCGTCCTCGATCCATCACCATGGGCAGGAGACAAGGGCGGCGGTGGAGCATGCGCGCGAAGCCGTGGCTTTTCTTGTCGGATGCCGCGCTTCAGAGATTGTGTTCACCAGTGGCGGGACCGAGGGGATAATTTTGCCATCTTCGGCCTGCTTCGATCGGGATTGGGAGCGGTGACCACGTAATTTCTTCGACGATTGAGCATCATGCGGTGCTGAATTCGTGCAAGCAATTGGAAGCGGAGGGATGCAGCGTTACATATGTTCATTGCGATGCCGGGGAAGATTGATCCCGATGACGTTCGCCGCGCCATTCGCCCGAACACAAGGCTGATCACGATCATGATGGCGAACAATGAAACTGGAGTGCTTCAGCCGGTTGAAGCGATCGGGAAAATCGCGGCAGAAGCCGATGTGTATTTCCATACCGACGCGGTGCAAGCGGCGGGGAAATTCCGATTGATGTGAGTGCGATTGGCTGCGATTTGCTTTCGATTTCTGGACACAAGATGCATGCGCCGCAAGGAGTCGGAGCGCTTTACGTGAGGAAGGGAACACGTTTGCAACCATTGTTTCATGGCGGGCGCCATGAGCGCTCGCGCCGCGCAGGAACGGAGAATGTTCCGGGAATCGTGGGATTGGGAAAAGCCGCGGAACTCGCGAAAGAGGGATTGGCGAGTGGCGAAATTCGTCGGATGGCGGATCTTCGCGATCGTTTGGAATCGTCGCTGCTTGGCGGAAATAGAATTCTGCGGGGTGAATGGAGCGGGTGCTCCAAGGGTTCCGAACACGACGAATATTTATTTTGATCACGTTGAGGGAGAGGCGTTCGTAATTGCGCTCGATCTTAAAGGGCTGGCGGTTTCGACCGGAGCGGCGTGTTCATCGGGCGCGCTGGAGCCTTCGCACGTGCTCACGGCGATGGGATTGAGCGGAGATCGCGCACGCGCGAGCCTGCGCTTCAGCCTGGGAAAGCAAAATACTTCTGAAGACGTTGATTTTGCCCTGCGCCTTGTTCCAGAGACCATCAGCCGGCTGCGAGAGCTGTCGCCGGTTTACAATAAGGAAGCCTTCAGCACTTAGCATTCAGCACTCAGCGAATGCTGGGACCGCAATGCTAACTACGATTTTTGAGTGCTGAATGCTGAGTGCTTACTGCCGAATGCCTTCCACAAAAACCATTGCCGTCGCCATGTCGGGCGGAGTTGATTCCTCCGCTGTTGCGGCCATGCTGCGCGCGGAAGGACACAACGTTGTCGGATTGACGATGCAGCTGTGGAATCAGCGCCGTCTCGCCGGCCACGAAGGCATGCCAGAATCCGTGCAGGGCCGATGCTGCTCGCTGGATGATGTTTATGACGCGACGCGAGTGGCCGAGACAATTGGAATTCCTTATTACGTGGTCAATCAGGAAGACCGCTTTGAGCGCGATGTGGTGCGTCCGTTTGTTCAGGAATATCTTTCGGGACGAACGCCTATCCCATGCAGCCTTTGTAACAATCACTTGAAGTTCGATCAATTATTGATTGTGGCGCAGCAGATTGGCGCGGATTTGCTGGCAACGGGGCATTATGCGCGCGTTGAGTTCGACGAACTCAGCGGACGATGGTTGCTGAAGCGCCCGGTTGACGTTGCCAAGGATCAGACATACTTTCTCTTCGGGCTTACTCAAGAGCA
>CAWITV010000019.1:0-5379 GCA_963839125.1 uncultured Acidobacteriaceae bacterium | reverse complement strand
CGAATCTAAGACTGCCTGATCCGCCGCTGTTACTGGGCTTTCCCGAACTGCTTAGAATGAAACTCCAATGTCTCCCCTAAATGCGATAGAAAATATTCCGCGCTGTGGTCCCCGGGATACAAATGAAATTCGTGTTTGATCCCTTCCGACTGTAGTTGTTTATGTAATGCCGTCGCGCCTGCTTCGAATCCGAAGTCGTCGTCTTTTCCGCAATTGAAATAAATTGCCAGTTTGCCGATTGCAGATCTATTTGTTCGAGCCAGAACCAAAGGATCGTTCTGTTTCCAATGCGCAACATTAATCGGATTCCCGAACGCGGAGCCTAAGACACGTCCAAGTTCGCTCCGCGATTGCAAAGCTGAATTGAATTGCTGCGGCGATTCCGTAATCAGGGCCGGGCTTTGCGCGCTCACCGAAGAAAATAACTCCGGATACGCGAATGCGAAATGCAGCGCACCGTAGCCTCCCATGGAAAGCCCGGTGATGGCCCTGCTGCCGCGGTCTTTCCTGACCAAATACTTGTGCTCAATAAAAGGAATCAATTCACGGATGAAAAAATCGCTATAGCGCACCCGTCCATCCGCCGAGTTAATAAAAAAGCTGTTCTTGCCTTCGACTGCGACGATCACGAATTGGCTGATTTTATGTTGTTCCCGCAGGTCTTCGATTTCATCCCATCCGCCGCTTTTAAATAGGGCCTGCTCGTTTTGCCCGAGTCCATGCAAAAAATAAAGCACTGGATAAGGCTTCCCATGACCGGCAACAGTTGTGTCGTAATCGTCCGGAAGTAAGACGCAATAGCGTACCGATTGCCCCAGAATGTGACTGCTCAATGCCGCGCAATCCATCCTCCCCTGCGCCTGCGAAAGTACGGAATACAGCAGGAAAGCAAAAATAATCACGCGGCTCGACGCTTTGATCCTGTACTGGACTACTCATAGCGCAGGGCCTGCACCGGGTCGAGCCTGGCTGCCCTGCTGGCCGGATACAGTCCGGAAATCAGGCTCACCACAATCGCAAATCCAATCGCTCCGCCGACCAGCCACCACGGAACCGCCCATATATTCTCCGGAGGAAAGTGTTGCCGCCTGAGATAAATATTCGTTCCAAAATTTATGACGTGTCCGATAATCCATCCGAGCGCTACTCCGAAGATCCCGCCGAAAATCCCCATGGCGCCGGCTTCCGCGAAGAAAAGGCCCTTAACATCGGCATCGCTGGCTCCAATGGCTTTCATGATTCCAATCTCGCGGCGTCGTTCCAGAATCGCCATGACCAGAGTGTTGACGATCCCGATAGACGCCACTGCCAGAGCCAGGCTCCCGAAGATTCCTAAAAATAAATCCAGCACCGCGAAAAATTGTCGCAGGCTGCGCGTCGCATCAATAATCGAGAAGGTGTTGAATCCCAGTTTCTTGACCGCGTTCTCGACATCCTGAACATATTTAGGACTCGCGACCCGGACGCTGACCGTCATATAGGTCGGCATCGCGCTGGTGGTATCCGACACGTCGCGTGAAGTGGACCCTTGCATCATGTGTAGATTCTCCGCGAGTTTCAGAGGCATAAACACCCGCGCCCTGGCTTGCCCGCGCATACTGTCTGGATCAAGATCAGAAATGCCGACGATTTTCAATTTCAATTCCCGGGAAATCACCGAGTACTCGGAATTTCTGACCTCGTTTGGTTGCGCGTTGCCATTCTTTGAAGGCTCGTCCCCGGGGCCTGTGGGAACCCGCTCCGCATACCGCATGGTCAATTCTTTTCCCAGCAATGGCGGGCCAAGCTCCGCTAGATTGACCTCGTCTTCACCCCGCTTTGGCGTTCGGCCCAACAATTCCGCCGCGAAGACTTTTTGCAGGATCGACCTCTGGTGCCGCGTCAGAGGAGAAGAAGTGCCCCAACATTCCGTCGAATGCATCATTACTCTTCGCGGAGAAGGGAAGCCCACCAACCATCGTCAGGTGCTCTTTGCCTTCATACCGCAACTGAGTAATCAAACGAATATCGGGATAAGCCTCCACCACATTCGGCAGCTTCTCAATCTTCTGTCTTGCGAATTCATTCAGCGACGGACTGTCAGCGGCGGAAGTGCCAGTCTCATCCTGATCGCGATTAAAACTTCGCAGGTCGCGCCTCGAGGTAACCACCACGGTGTCGAACAATCCCGATTTCTGCAATCGCCGCGACGCTAACTGCTGCAATCCCAGCCCGAAAGAAAGCATCGCCACCAGTGAAGCAACGCCAACCGAAATGCCGACCGTCGTCAGCGAATTCCGCAGCAACGACTCTCGCAAATTTCGCAACGCGAGTTCCGCTGAATCGTATAGTTTCATCGCACCACTCCAGCCACTTCGGGGAAAATGTTTTCCTGATCGCCGGTCAATTTTCCATCCGCGAGAAAGATCAATCGCCCGGCATACTTTTCGGCAAGCGCGCGTTCGTGCGTAACCATGATGACCGTCATGCCCATATTTTGATTAAACTCGCGGATGAAGTTCATAATCTCGCTGCCAGTCCGCGAATCCAGATTTCCGGTAGGTTCATCGGCGAGCAGCAATTTCGGCCCGTTGATCAGCGCCCGCGCCAAAGATGCGCGCTGCTGCTCTCCGCCAGAAAGTTCCGTAGGACGGTGTTGTAACCTGCCGCTTAGCCCCACTCTGTGCAATGCCTGCTCCGCAAGTCCTCTGCGTTTATCCCGCTCCACTTCGGCGAACCGCAGCGGCAGTTCAACGTTTTCCAGCAACGTCATGCTTGGGATCAAATTGAATGACTGAAACACCATGCCCACGGTCTGTAATCGATACTTCGCTAACTCCATTCGCGAGAGCGCGGCAAGATTCTTACCGAGGACCGTCACTTCACCGGACGTGGGAGTATCGAGACCGGCAATCAAATTCAGCAGGGAAGACTTGCCAGAACCGGAAGTCCCGAGCAGCGCAACGAATTCCCCCGCGCCAATAGTTATCGAGACGCCGTCAACCGCCCGTGATGAGCGTCTCCCCCATCTTGTAATGGCGGCGCACATCCTCGATTTTGACGGCGGACCATTGGCCACTTCAGAATTACTGTTCATCGTTACCTAACTTATCCCCTTATGAATTGCCGGACAGCGCACCCACCCACCGCCGCAATCCCACTCCATAAACCCTTGGATTCCGGATCCGCTTCATCGGTGAGGAATCTGCTTCTCGCACGAGGATATATTACTGAGACCTTGCCATTTTTCGCTGCCGGTACAGAGCCCAAAAGGTATTTGAGTTTGTCCAACTTCGCCCCTCACTTCTTTGGGTGAAAGTAAAGATCTGTGGAATTGCTCCATCTGGATCAAGCCTTGGGTGCGAAGTGACAAAACCTTAATGGACAGGGTGCCATGTTCGGTTTTACCGCCTTGTTTCGTAATGACTTACGAATTTGCTTAAAGAACACGGAATCACTTCGTATAATCACAGGGTTCGGTCTCCCCGCCGCGCAGAATCTTAAAATCAGGAGTTTGGCCATGAGACCGTTCGCCGCCTCTAAACCCGCGTTTCTTGCCATTGCATGTGTCGTTTTCAGCATCCTCGCAGCGCAAGCGCAAGGTCCCGCCCGCCGCCGTGCAGAATTAGCCTTCGTTGCAAACCAAAGTTCTGACAACCTTTCAGTCTACGAAATAAGGACTAACGGAGGATTGCTACAAGTCCCCGGCTCGCCATTCTCCTCCGGAGGCGCGCCCAACTCGGTGACGGTGGTGCCCTCCGGACGGTTCGCTTATGTCGCAGACGTGATTCCGGGCGGTGTCACAGGATATAGCGTGGCTCAGAATGGCGTGGTAACACCTATCCCGGGTTCGCCCTTCTCCGCTCCAACCGGGACGGCATTTGTGACAACCGATCCCAGTGGACGATTTCTCTATGCCCTCAACTGTGGGTCAAACTGCTCCGGCGAGGGAAATGGGAATATTGGCGCCTATACCATTGACCAGCACACTGGAGTTTTGACGCCTATCACAGGTTCACCGTTTGCCGCCGGACAGTATCCTTATTCTTTGGCCGTCGATCCTGCCGGGCATTTCGCTTACGTTGCTAGTTACGGATCCGGAGACGTTTATTCCTTCTCTATCGACAGCCAGACCGGTGCATTGACGCAAATTGGCTCGCCAGTTGCCGCCGGAACGAGGCCCCTTTCAGTGGTAGTCGATCCCTGGGGCCAATTTGTTTACGCGGCAAACACCGGCTCGAGTAACGTGTCCGCATTTTCCATCAATTTCGACGGTCGCTGACCAGCGTTGCGGGCTCGCCGTTCGCATCCGGACCCTTTACCGCCGGAATCGCGGCTTCCAGCGCAGGTAAGTTCGTAGTGGTGGCCGCTGGCGCCGGTGCCTTGGTCTACCGCATCGACGCCAACGGAGCCTTGCACCTGGTTCCAGGTTCGCCAGTCGCAGCGGGCATTGGTCCTAACGGCGTTTCGATAGACCCAACCGACGCCTTCGTTTACATTGTCAACGCCGCTTCTGATAATGTCTCCGCCTACCGTTTTTACGACCAAAGCGGGAAATTAGAACCTGTCGCGGGATCGCCTTTTCCTGCCGCCGGGGTTGCCGCTGGAATCACGACGGCTCCATCCCCAATACATGAATAAGCATAGTGACGGTTTCACTTCCCGTTCAAGCTTTGTTTGGACGGGGATTTAGCCCCCTGTGAGGACGGACACTCTCGTCCGCCGACTATGCTTCTGATTATGGCTTATGGAGGGGCGGCGAGTCCCCACGCAGAGCAAAGCTCCGCCAAGCTTTTCGGGTGCGCAGCGCTTGAGCGCGCTCAGATATCAGCCCGACCCATCCCGTGCATATCAGGGGCGGCCCAAATCCGTCTATTAAGATTACGGTATAACGGTCACTTGACCCGTCATTCCCAAATTGTCATGCAGCGCGCAGATGTAGGGAAAAACCCCAACTCCAGTGAAAGTCACACGAAAGCGAGTAACAGGCAGAGGCGATTGGGGAAGTCCAATCCGGTCTTGTGGAGCCGCAGCAATGAATCCCGAGTGAACACTGTCCGCAAGAGAATGTATAGTCGCGTGTTCCGCGCCATCAGCGTCAAGGGTCACATTGGAGGAAGGCGGCACGGGATTTGCTGGCTCGATTCCAAACGTAATCGTGTGTGGAGTTGATGGATCTGGATTGTCCCATTCCAACGTTTCTCCCACGTGCACCACTTTGTTCGGTTGCATAAATCGCATCACCGAAACAGAGGTAGAGCCACCCGCAGTAGCGGCAATCTCTCCGGTTCCAGCCATAACCATGTTGGGATCCATCTGGTCACGATCCCAAGAATGATTGTTAGCCTGTCGATCATTATCTGTGAGCAAGGCCCTCCGTTCGGTGGCCGCTTGATCGTC
>CAWITV010000018.1:0-57924 GCA_963839125.1 uncultured Acidobacteriaceae bacterium | reverse complement strand
CGAAGTGACTTTGCCCGGATTCGTGAAATCGTTTCAGTCCCCAAGGCACAATGGCAGCTTAATCTCGTGTCAATGCCCCACTCAAGCCAAAAGAAGGCTTGAATGGGCCACCAGCCTTGTCATAGGAAAAAAGCGGTGCTCGCGCACCGCACAATGGTTTAACTTCCTAAGTTTTTTTATCTACGGAACCGCCTCTTACCATGACTTGCGATGGGAAGAGCTCCCGGCGGAGCCACCACTACCGAGTCGATCTGATTTCCATTTTCGGAGATAACAAAATCAACCGTGATCGGGGGCCTGGGATCTCCAGAAGGGAACGTAAGGTTAAAGGTGCCCGTACAGTTTGGGTTCACGGTATAGGTCCCGACTGCTTCGGCCTCACTAAAAGAGGACGTTTGCATTCCATTAACCACGATTGTATCGACTTGTGTAACCGTGTTCTGCCCGTCGAACTCAGTGAAAGCTACCCCGCGCATTGGACCAATTGGACTCCCGGGAGGGCCTCCCAACTTGATGCCTTCGACGCTAAAAGCGTAGTTGCCGGAGATCAGGCGGTTGGTGCATTGCGGAGAATTGGTTTGGCCGTGCAATGTTGAGATCGACAACATTAGGCCGAGTAGTAATGCAGCGATTTTGCTTGTAAATCTAAAAGCCACAGAGCCTCCTTATTTTTATTATCGGGGTCAATTTTTAATGCCAACCCAACCAAGCCTCCTCACAGGGAACACGTTGCGCCTCCTATTGAGCTGTCTTGGGGTGGTTCAGCACTATGCGTGAATATTGCTTAACCGCACTCCGCGAACAATGGAGAAAACCTGTAGAAGTTCTGAATTCTGCCTACAGCGCGTAAAATGGCCTGGTTCATGGGGTGAACCCAGCCTTGGCTGCGCAAATATTCCAATTTGAAGATTACGATCTGGATCGGGCGCCTTTGAATTACGGCGAACAGGTGACGTAATACCCCTCGAGCGTATTCCTCTGGAACTACTTTTCCTGCTGGTCGAACGTTCGGGGAAATTAGTCACCCGGGAAGAAATTGTCGAACGCATCTGGGGCAAAGACGTTTTTGTTGATGTCGACAACGGCATAAATACCGCCATCCGCAAGATTCGGAAGGCCTTGAAAGACAACTCCGAAAATCCTCGCGTATTGCAAACCGTCCCCGGCAAAGGTTATCGCTTTGCAGCCACTGTGGGGGTGGCGCGGCCGGGCGAAACCCAGGCTACGAAACCTGGGAGCCAGATATCGATTGAGCCATCCTTCAGATTTCGAAGGCCGCACTACTGGCGAGTCACAATTGCACTGGCTTTAGTGCTCATTGTTGCGTCATTCCTTTTTCGTTCGCACTCTTCTACCCCGCGCAGGTCCACCAATGAGAGAGTGATGCTGGGCGTTTTGCCATTCCAAAATATTAGTGGCGACCCCCAGCAGGAATATTTCAGCGACGGACTAACGGAAGAAACCATTACCGATCTCGGGCAGCTAAATCCCGAGCAACTGGGTGTGATAGCTAGAACCTCGGCAATGGCTTACAAGTCCACTAAAAAGACGGCTACAGAAATAGGCCACGAGTTAGGAGTGGATTATTTGCTGGAGGGTAGCGTGCGCCGCGATAGCGGGTCGGTTCGCATTAGCGCCCAACTGATCCGCGTCGAGGATGGCTCGCACATCTGGGCGCGCAACTACCAGCGTGACGTGAAGAACATTTTGCAGGCCCAGATAGAGTTGGGAGATGCCATCGCCCAGCAGGTACAAGTGCGCCTGCCAGAATCTTTGCGCCGCCAACAAGGCAAAGCTTTTACCTTGAATCCGGATGCTTACGATTTGTATTTACGTGGACGCGATCAGTGGTACCAGCGGACCCCGGAAGCTATGCAAAAAAGTATCGCGTATTTTCAGCAGGCAATCGACAGGGATCCGAAATTTGCCATGGCCTACGTCGGGCTGGCCGACGCCTATAACATCAGTCAGGTCGTTGGACTGCCGGGTATTCCCAGAAGGCCGGGAGAAATCTATCCTCGGGCGAAGGCGGCCGCGCTGATGGCACTGAAGCTTGATCCGCAACTAGGCGAAGCCCACACCGCACTGGCCTTTGAAGAGACCCACTTCGACTTCGACTGGCAAAGCGCAGAAAAGGAATTCTTGCGGGGAATCGAGTTAAACCCGAGTTCAGCCTACGCGCATCTTTTTTATTCAAACTGCTATTTGAGTCCGATGGGCCGCCATAAACAGGCAATCGCCGAAATGAAGAAGGCGCTGGCCCTCGATCCCTTGTCACTGGCCATAAATAACTTCCTCGGCAATACTTATTTCTATGCGGGCCAGGATGATCTGGCTGTCGAGCAGTTCCACAAGACGATTGAGATGAATCCTGGTTTTGTATTGGCACATTATTATTTGGCGGATGTTCTCGCTCGCCTGGAAAGATTTGATGAATCCATCTCTGAGTTTGAAAAAGCTGAAGTGCTGTCGAAACAGAATCCCGAACTTGCTGCCTTGGAGGCGGCATCTATGCGACGGGCGCTAGCTTCAGGAGGGCGAATAGGCTATTGGCGAGAAGTGTTGCGAAGAGAGAAAAAGGAAATGCAAGCAGCACCGGGCGCAAGTTACGCCTATGCCTTTGCCAGTATCTACGCAGAGCTTGGCGACAAGGATCAAGTCTTCGCCTGGCTGGAGAAATCGTACGAAGCGAGAGATGGAGGCGCACTGGTTGAATTAAATGTCGAACCCGAGTTCAACTATCTTCATTCCGACCCAAGATTCCAACACTTATTGAACGAAATAGGCCTGACGCATTGATGTGAGCGCCCTGGTCCCGAACCAGATTCTAAAGTTGGCCATTCGATCCCGCCATTGGCTTGAGTAGATATTTCTCCCTACGGCTGCACTCCCAGCTGCCAGAATAAAAACGAATACACGTCGGTTCCCTCTTCGATTTGTTTGGTCACCGGCTTCCCTGCTCCGTGGCCGGCCTTGGGCTCAATTCGTAACAGGATCGGACGCTCCGTGCTTTTTCCGTTTGCCGCCTGCGCCTGCATCAAGGCAGTCATCTTTTTGGCGTGCATGGGATCCACTCGCGAATCCGAATCCGCGGTCATGAATAGATTGCCGGATATTCCGCTCCCTGGCTGACGTGATGATAAGGCGAATATGCATAGAGCCACTCAAACTGCTTGGGATCTTCGGCGGAGCCATATTCTGGAATCCAAAGTTTCGCGATCTGGAAATTCTGATACCGCAACATATCGAGCAGCGGAACCTGGCACACCACGGCGCGAAACAGGTCAGGACGCTGCGTGAACGCGGCCCCTACGAGCAAGCCTCCGTTGGACCCGCCCTGAATCGCGAGATGATCTTTATCGGTATATTTTTGCGAGATCAGATATTCGGCGGCCGCGATGAAATCGTCGAATACATTTTGCTTTTTATCCAACATTCCGGCGCGGTGCCAGTCTTCTCCAAACTCGTCGCCGCCCCGCAGATTGGGAATCGCGAAAATTCCTCCGTGCTCCAGCCATAGAAACCGGCTGCCGGAAAAGGCGGGAGTCATGCCGTGATTGAAGCCTCCATAGCCGGTCAGGATGGTCGGATTCTTACCGTTGCGCGGCATCCCTTTTTTATAAAAAATAAACATTGGGACTTTGGTGCCGTCTTTGGAGGAATACCAGACCTGGTCCACTTGATAAGCCGAGGGGTCGATGCCTTCGGCTTTGACCTTGTCCCACAGCGAGGTTTCGCGCGTCCGCAGGCTCACTTGATAAATCGAGGGAGGCACGGTGAATGACTGAAAATAAAAGAACGCATCATCGTGGTCCCACTTGCCGCCAACTGCGGATACGGACCCGATGGCAGGCAATGGAATGTCGCCCGCGGGCGATCCGTTGAGATCGAAAAGCTTCAGATGCGAACTGGCATTCTGCTCGTACTCGGCAAAAATCTTTCCACCCAGAATGCCAATGCTCTGCAACACGGCGTCGGATTGCGGAATAATTTCTTTCCAGTTTTCGCGCTGGGGATTCGCGGCGTCCACTGAGTACACATGAAATCGCGAGGCATCTTCATTGGTGAGGATGTACAGTTTGCCGCGAAAAATTTCTCCGCTGTAGAAAAATTCCTTGCCGCCACTAATCTTCACCGCGGGCGTCTTGGCCTGCATGTCCTGCAGGTAGAGTTCACTCTTGGTCCAGCTTTGTTGCACGGTGATCAGCATCCAGCGATCATCATCGTCGGCGAGCTTGCCCCGGGGACGTCCTGAGCGCCGAGGTGCTCTCCAAATACCAGCGCATCCTTTTCGGGATCGCTTCCCATGCGTGATAGAAAATCTTGACGTGATAAACGTCTTCTCCGGGTGGCACATCTTCTTTCTTAGGAGTGCGTCCGTAGAAAAATCCGGAGTTGTCTTTTTTCCAGCTCAGTTGGCGTAGCGGGCGCGATCGATTTTGTCCGGCAAAAGCTTTCCTGTCCCGGTTTCCACGATGTAGAGCGTGCTCTGCTCCGATCCGCTGGGCGAAGTCCCATACGCCAGATACTTTCCATCCTCCGACGGAGCCCACCAATCGAGTGCGATAGTGCCGTCAGCGGACATTTGGTTGACGTCAACGAGGATTCGATCTTTTCCATGCGTGCCTTCTCGCACCAGCAGCACCGGCTGATTCTGCATCCCTTCGCGACGGACATAGAAATAATAAGGACCTGCAACCTGGGGCGCACCGAGGAGTCCGATTGAGAGAAGACTTGTAAGCCGCTGCTGAATCTTTTCGCGTCCGGGAAGCGGATCGAGAATGCTGCGCGTATAACTCAATTCTTGACGGACGAAGTTGTCAGTCTCGGGACTATCGGCGTTCTCGAGCCACCGGTAGGGATCGGCGATGGTATGTCCATGAATGTTTTCCGTCGACGGTGTCTTGCCTTAGAAACCGCATAAGGCGGAGTCTTTTCGTGTGGTGAGCAGGCCAACAAAAGTCAGCAGAGCACAAATCCAGAACAATCCTCCTAAAGTATAACATCTGTCCATCGGGATAACCTCGCCAGACGAAAGAATACTTTTTTGGATGATATTATGAATGGCGAAAAAATTTGTCATTAGTCCCACACTCCTCAGTAGCTCAATGGCAGAGCATCCGGCTGTTAACCGGAGGGTTGTAGGTTCGAGTCCTACCTGAGGAGCCAATTCTTAAATCCGCCCCGTCATTGTTTCTTACGCGGCCTGTGGCAATTCGGAACCGCGATTATAGCCCAACCAACCGATAGAAACCGTCCGGCATTTTGAATTGATTTTCTGAACGCCATCGAAACAACCAACCGCAAGAAACCCAGAGCCGATCCAAAAAACGGTAGAGCGAGCCGAACAACACAGATACACACCGAACCAACACAAGCTAATCCAACCAAGCTACCAACACACGGCGACACGATACATGGCCGCTGTATGAATCATCAGGCAACGTCATGGCCTCCTCCATATTCGAATCGTCGCGCAGAACTAGGGTCAATGAGTGTAATGGCCTGATTTCGACAGTTTCGCGGCATTTCCTATACTTCAGAAATGTTCCTACGCCGTACTATTGTGATGGCAGTCATTATTCTTGCTGGTCTTCTTGCAGTGATCCCTATCTCTAAGCCTATCGGGCGGCAGCGCCTACAGAGCCATGCAGGTGCCGCTATATGTTTCCATCGTGCTTATGGTCGTCGGTTTCATTTGGTGGGAAATATGGCAAGAAGTGACATTTGTCGGGGCGGTTCGCAAGTCGCACAACCTCGTAGGTGGTGTAATGGCCTTTGTAGCTGTTGAAAAATCGCCATCACACTCGTTGACGGGTCCAATGCAGTCGCCGGTAAATGGGAAATCCCTTGAAACAATTCAACCCCACCCACAACCCACACGACGCAAGATTAAGCGGGAAACCTAGCGACATACGGCGACCTATCCTTGGCCGCCATATCAATCACTAGGCCGCGACCTGGCCGCGCATATCGAAATGTCGCGCAGAACTGGGGTTTCAATGAGTGCAATGGCCTGTTTAAGCCAACGGTACAGATTTGTGGATTCTTCCATTTGTACAGTTCGAGCAGGTCGCACCGGAAAAGGTTCAGCGCGACAGCAACGCGCTGCGGGTGACTGATACCTGCTCATCGTTGTTGCAACTGATGCGCCGCCGGACAGCTGTTCAACAACTGTGTTGTCAGGGCCAAGGGATAAGATGCGCAACTAATAATTCCACCTACGTATCCAAACGAGCCAAGGATCATGCATCCCTGACGAGTCTTGACCGACAAACCGCATGGTGATTCGAGAAACCCATAGACAGCCGGTGATTGCGCCAATAGCCATATCCAGCGAGCGCATAACGCCACCACATATTAGTGACGATAATAGGGGAAGCCAATACAAACTGGCATTATTTCTCATTATAGTAGCGCGAACACGAAGCGACGGGTGGCAGAATCCTGCCCTGCCTCCCGGTCTGGAGGCTGTATGGCGTAACATCGCCATTACACTCATTGACGAGGTCAGTGCATGCTTTGGCGACGACAGGAACACTTCATCGCCGTACGGCACCGGAATCCACGCGAACAAAACCAAAAGCTGATTCGTAAACCCCACGCCTAAAGAGGCAGAAACCAGCAAACGTAACACCTCCGCTATAGTTAGCGGTGAGACCAGGGTCAATGAGTGAAATGGCCTGATTACATCAGTCACCAGCCTCAACCACGCTTATCCTAGACGCCGCTCCGTGTTAGTCCTAAGCTATGGCGAATGGAGAAACCTGAGCCCGGGGATTGACTCTTCTGGCGATCGTTGCCGTCGTGTTGTTCGCGACGCCGGCTATGGCCAAAGGGCCGCCCATACTCGGGAGAACCAGATAGTGGTTGTCCACGAGGGGCGAGATGTTGATCATCGGTACCTGTCGCAGGTCCCGCAATTGGTGAACATCTGGGAAATAGGAACCAGCACATTTGGGTGTTCACTCTGCCGGAAAACGCTGGGCGCTTGTGCAGCTTGCGACCGGCGACGAAAACGGAGTAAAACGCGCAGCTCACTTGGACAATCCGCTCGTGGACTCCGGGCCGGAAGTGGAGCCGGTGCAAGGGGGAAAGGGAACATGCAAGTTGCACAAAACACGGACTATATCGTCGACCTTGCCAGAGGCGACGTTTACTTATTTCAAGCCCCCGGAAAGCTTGCCCAGCGCTGCCGGGTGCAGAACCGCGCCATATCAAAAGCCGAAGAGAACGGTGTACAAACTCTCGCGTTTTATGCCGGGAGGATAGGAATTCGGCTAACTACCAAGGCTCGTTCCAACGAGGCACTGATTGCCCCCAAATTATCTCAGTTACGCATCATCGCAATTTCTCTCATTGACGGGTTCTGAGCGTAATAGCCTGATTACATCAATTATCAATTTGATTCTTCGTTTAACCGAGATAATCTAGCTTGGGTTCCTGATATCGATAGTGCACAATCCAGAGTGGTCACTTCTTGCGTTCAGGTTCGAGGGAGCAACAACTGATATTAGCTCGGTTCGCCGCGATGGTTCTACTGATCTTTCTCGTTGCCGCAGGGATTGGCTGCGCCCGACGACTCATCAATTTTATCTCCAAAAACAATACCGACCTAATTCGGGCCGCCCGCAAGGGCGACACCTCATCGGTTCAACGCTTGTTGCAGCACGGAGCCCATATTGAGGCCAAAAATCAAGGCGGCCAAACCGCATTGGCTGTGGCCGCGGATTTCGGCCATTCCAACACCGTGAACCTACTGCTGGCGAACGGTGCCGATCCTTTGGCAGGCGATCTCGCTCCAGAAAGTGCCCTGATCAATGCCGCCCGGCAAGCCAATGCTAACAAAGTGGAACTTATCTTGAGCGGGGCGGACCTCAAAACAAAAAACGAAGCTCTGTTCGCCGTGGGCGAGTCAGAACCCGCGACAATCGAGGCTCTTCCCGGGGTAACGCAACCGGTTCAAAGCCTGCCCCCGAGAAGAGCCCTACGGCACATTGAAATTCCCCTTCATAGACCCCACCGATACCGCCAGTTTGCTCCTTGAACACAGCCGACAGCCTTGAGGCTAGAGATCAGCAGGGCGATACTCCTTTGATTCGGGCCGCATACCCGGCGGAACTAATGTCGTGAAGCTGCTCTTGGAGAAAGGTGCCAATGTCAACGCTAGAGACGACCGCGGAATGACCGCATTGATCGCCGCTGCGTGTGACTGCGCCATCATTGATATGCCCGACACGCTCGACTCTGTGAAATTTCTGTTGCAAAAAGGCGCCAACGTTAACGCAAAAGACAAAGAGGGAAGAACGGCGCTGATGATCGCCGCTGGCTGGGGACGAGCCGACATCATGCGACTCCTCCTGGACAAGGGCGCCGGCATCGACGCCAAAGACTCCCACGGCAATACCGCGCTGTTGTTTTTGGCATCCGGAAGCGCAGTACCCACCGCGTGTGCGACCGCATTACTTCTTTCCAGAGGCGCCAACCTGGAAGCGAAGAATAACGACGGCGCAACCCCCTTGCTTCTCGCCGCCTCGAAATACGGATACGACAACGATAAAATCGTCAAACTACTGCTGGCCAAGCATCCCAATGTTGCCGCCACCGACAACCAGGGACGAACCGCGCTGGCCCTGGCCCTCAAGAATCACCGCACTGATATAGTTCCTCTGCTAAGGAAGGCTGGGCCTGCTCGGACGACATCCGCCGACGTGTTAACTCGTAATACGTCGCGATAGCTCTTGTGACATCGCTGAGCGTTATCGCTTGTTTTCGAGAACCGACAAGAGATGATTGAGAGGATGCAGAGCCGAAAGCTCCTTATTTCCGCGATTTCTCTCCTCGCGGTGCTCATCGCCGCCGTCTCCATACTTTTCACTTGCCATTACTTCCTGTTATGGAAGCCATCTCTCGAAGGTAAATGCGGAGGTCTCGCTCTCAACAGCCCAGCCGCCACGCGCCCTCACCTTGTACGATTCCGAGGACAAGTTGTTGGAAAGAATCTTTGGATTCTTCAATATCGCTGGATTCGTCGGCGATTCAAGGCAGTCGGTACTACGTTGAGTATTCATAGACCTACCATCAACCCAATACAAAGGCAACGTAGTCCGACACGGCGAAAGGGTGGGAGATGTGGTAATTGACAACTCTGGCAGATTTGATTTTGGCGATCTGCCAGCGGGTGAGTATGACCTCACCGTAACTGTCCCCGGAGAAGATGCAGTGGGTTTCGGGTTTGTCATCGACCTTTCCGCGCACAGCACCGATGTGTTGATCGACGCGTCTCCCGCATATCACTGCAATTGCTGTGGCTGGAATTTCGAGTTTTAACGGAGCGGGTTAGCAGCTAACTGACGTAATATCGCAATAGCGCTCAAAATGGATGAAAAGGCGAACGAAGAGCACGAGCTTGTGCTTTCGCCGACGTACCCGATAGCTTCGCCGCTCAAGAAGTTTTGAGATCATCGAGGATTTGCTGGAGACTGCCGAGCGGAGCAATGAACCGTTCCCCTTCGGGACGCGGTACAGGCTGAACCGAAACCGAGTTCGCATTTTGTTAATACGTGACACTTCTCGATCTGTAGGGCAAAATGGCTTCGTTATGAGTCACTACACAACTGGAGGAAAACTGACGTGAGAAAGATATCGAATCTCTGGACGAAGGGAGCTTTCGCGGGGCCAACCCATTTTCGTCTGGCAGTCGCTGGGCTTGTGTTAGTTGCTGGGCTTGCATTGCCAGCGCATGCGCAAAACGACCGGATGACGCCCATCGCCACGCCTTCGCAGCCCAACGCGATCGTACTCGGCACCGGTCCGCTGCCCGGTGCGACGAACCCGGAGGTCTGGCATAGCCATTACGGCAGTCAGTTCGCCCGTAACGTGACGATTGCGACGCTGACACCCTTTCTTCCGGATCCCGCCAAGGCAAGCGGCGCCGCCGTTATCGTCGCGCCCGGCGGCGGTTTCTTCAGCTTGTCCATGGAAAATGAAGGCTCGAACGTCGCCCGCGCACTGGCGGAAAAGGGTGTGGCCGCGTTTGTCCTGAAGTATCGCTTGAACCAGACACCCGCCGACATGCCAGGGTTCGAAAAATCCATGCGGGAAATGTTTTCGGGTACAGCGCGGCCGCCGCGCCCCGACCCCGAAAAGGCGATCGCTGGTCTTGCCCCTCAGATCGCCGACGCCCGCGCCGCCTTTGCCCTTATCCGGAAGCGGTCTGCAGAGTGGCATGTCGATCCCAACCGGATCGGCATGATTCGGGTTTTCCGCCGGCGCGATGCTGACTATGGCAACCACGCTTGCAGGCGAGGATGCGAAGCCCGCCTTCATCGGCAACATCTACGGTCCTCTCGCGTCGGTCACGGTGCCGGCCGATGCGCCGCCACTGTTCATTGCCCTGGCTGCCGACGACCCTTTTTTCGGGAACAGCGGCTACGGGCTCATCGATAGCTGGAAGGCCGCGAAGCGCCCCGTCGAATTCCATCTTTATGAACAGGGTGGCCATGGCTTCGGGATGTACCCGAAGGAAACTACGAGCACCGGTTGGTTCGATGCCTTTGTGCGCTGGCTCGGGATGCATGGCATGCTGAAGCCGACAGGATCAGGAAGGAGCAGTGCTTCTACCTCTCCCTAGTATGGAAACTGACGCGACGTTCGTTGAATGAGTGCCGATCCATCCACTGATCTCCCCGGTCAATTGGCGTTAAATCGCCATTGCACTCATTGACCCGATGATGGGAGTTTTCGAGTGAAACGGCCTGATTACACCACTCATCCAAAAACTACCAGCACCTGTCACGATTTCAGAGTAGAGTTCTGTTCATTCAAAATTGGAAGGAATTCAATGGCACGCTTCGCGTTCGTTCTCATTTCCAGCGTTCTGACGCTCGGTCTGGCCGTATCGGCGCAGACGATACAGGTTAGCCGTGACAATAAAACCATCTACGTGACCTCAGAGGGTGAAGCCAAGGCAGAGCCTGAGATCGCTATTCTCACGCTGGGTTACCATGCATGGAGCAAAACAAAGGACGCCCTTTACGATGAGACCGCAACAGTCTCGGGCCAGGTGGTCGCCGAGCTACTTCGGGCGGGTATAAAGAAAGAAATGATCCGCACCGACAAGACTTCGCTCACCCACGTCGAGGTGGAACCAAACTGGCCCGCCGATTGGAAGGCAAATAGGGTTTTTGAAGCCGAGCTGGGCTGGAAGGTTACCGTTCCAGTTAAAGATGCTGAAGGCGTTGTCGCAATCGCCATGCAGGCAGGAGCAACCGAACTAAGCGACGTGGCGTGGGATGTCGTCGATCGAACCGCGCTGCAAGCCGAGGCCAGCAACAACGCATTAGGGAAGGCGCGCACTGTGGCAGATTCCATGGCTTTAGGATTGGGAACCAAACTGGGCGCACTGGTTTACGCCAGTAACTCCGCACCAATCCGGCCTTCCAATTGGCCCTTCTTTGCGGGCCTCGACACTAGCACGGTTTCAAGTGTGATCGGAACGCCTCTTCCTCCAAAGATCATCAAGCTGCTCCCTGAGAAGATCAATGAGAAGACCACAGTTTATGCCGTATTTGCCATCGAGTAACAAGTGGCGTCAACTAATTGAATATCGGTTCGCGGCTTCCGAGTGTCCATAAATCGCCATTACACTCACAACCAGCAGTACTCAGTTCGGTCACTCACCTTCTGCCGCGAGCACCCAGAATGCCAGCATTCCCAACCCGCAAGCAGGTGCCTGCCAGCGCAACGGACCCGGACGCCACGCCCCACCGATTCCAAACAAGATACCCGCGAGGGAAAGCAAACTGCCCCACCGAAATATCCGGAGAAGCAAGGGATCGTAAAACGGAAAGTGGTGAACCTGAGCATAGGCGACCGACGAAGCGGCTAAAACTGCTGAAGCTGTTGCAAAAACAAATCCGGTCAGCGACAGAATCGCTGGGACAGTTCGTTGTCTTGGTTGGCGTACCCAACCTGTCCAACCCCAGATCAATGCAACTGGCGTCACCAAATAACCGATTACGATCAGGATTCCAAATATGATGTCAGTGGAGATACTCACAGCGGGGAGTGCCTCAGGCCCGTATTGTACGTCTCACCAGGATAGTTGGCATAACATCGCCATTTCACTCATTGAGGCGTCAGGGGGCTGAGTGCCACGCCCTGTTTCAGCAGTTGTGGTTGCAGGCTGCTACCCATACCGAATATTCCAGGTTGGCGCTCAGTATTGGCTATTGTGTCGTTTTAGGATTGATATTGACTTACACCACCTATCAAAACATCCTAGCCTGCATTTCTGGATTAGGCACCGTTTGGTCGAGGATCAAACGGAAGGGAATCGGTGTTCGTGGACTCCCGTGCCTGCCCGAAGCGCCATTTCACGCGCAGATCGCAGTTGCGCAACCGGATCGCCGAGGGGATGGAACTCCATGGCCACCATTCCCGTGTAATTTAGTTGCGCCAGCTTACGGAAAATATTCTCGTAATTGATTTCGCCGGTTCCCGGTTCATGGCGCCCTGGAACATCCGCAATGTGCACTAGTTCGAGATACGGCAAACTCTGCTCCAGCTTTTCGATTAAATTGCCGGCGGCAATTTGTTCATGATAAAGGTCGTACAGCAGTCGAACCTGGGGATGCCCAACCGCCTGGACAATTTTCAACGCTTCGGAGACCTGCGTTAAGAAATACTGCGGGTTCTCCTCTGGATCGATGGTTTCGAGCAACAGCTTTATAGGCTCGCCGTTGATGGATTTTCCCTTGAACGATCTCCGCAGCCGCCTTCAGAGTTTCGATACAGCACTGATGCTGGGCCTCGCGAGACATCCCTGGAACTGTATCGCCGGAGAGCAGAATGATTTTGGGACAATCGAGCTTTTCCATAATCGGCAATGTGTTCCGAAGCTCGTCCAACAACGCTTGCCTGTGGTCGGGCACGCTGACGCCGTGCTTTAGTCCCGCAATGCAATCGAAATGAATGGCGAGTTCTTTGCGCTTTGCATTGATCCGGCGGAAGTCAGCTTCCGTCCATTTTTCGTATTCCCTGACCAGTTCCACATTGGTGTATCCGGCTTCCGCGACTTTCTGTAAACGCTGTTCGAAAGGCAAATCGGCAAATACGGTCCATAGCATTACGGAAACCGTAAAGGGAGATTCCGGTCCGCCACTGCTATTTTTGATTGCGGACGGCTTTTGACCAAGCATTGGACCGGGTCCCAGCACGCAAGTTCCTGCCACACGTTCCCGCAACTCGTTTGAACAAAAGTCCGTCGATCCATGTATTACCCCGATAGGGATGGGACTTCCCACGCCCAGTTTTGCCAGCGAGATTTGTGCGTCGAACGGTATCACAAACGAGGGGGACGCATCGACCGGAGAGAGGAGAAAACGGCGTTTTGCCGATGTTGATTTTGCTGCAAATGGGGGCAGCGAAGACGCAATTCAAACTTGCCACTATCAATCAACCGTGATACAACTACGTTATGCGTAGTACTCGACACGTAGCTGAGTCTGGCAACGAACCAGAGCTGGGTCACTATTCTGATCCGCCGTTGCTGGTGCTCGCTAGCCTGGCAGGTGGTCCGAAACACGGGCATGCGATGATCGAGGACATCGAACTCCTTTGCGGAACCCGTCTGGGACCGGGGACATTGTATGGAGCGATTGCTCGTCTGGAGAGTCAGGGTTGGATCGAGCCTCTGCGAGCAGTGGAACGGCGGCAGCCATATCGCATCACTGCCGAGGGTCTGAAAGTTTTACGGGCGAAACTGGCTACCCTGCAAAAGTTCGCGAGATCGGGATTAAGAAGGGTGGAAGCCTTATGAATCGTAAGGTCGTACAACTGCTTATCCGTTTCTATCCGCATTCGTGGCGGGAACGTTACGGTACTGAGCTCGAATCGCTACTTGAAGAAGGTCATGGCGGGCTTCACACGGCCATAAACGTCGCCTGGTCAGGTCTGCGGGAACGCCTCTTCCCTACTCCAGGGCTTAACACCGACCAATATTCGTTTGCTGTTCAATTTGACACGTGGTGCGTGAGGGCGCCATGGGCGATATTCGGTCTCGGTCCAATGATTTTACTTTTTGGAGCCTGGCTTATAGCCATATTCATTTTGTGGTCGGGCTGGCAAATTTTTTTACCAGGAACCGATAGCCCATTTGTCCGAACATCCGAATTCGCCGAAATGATTTACTTCAACATCGGTAGGGCGCTCTACTTCGGCGCGCCGGTTTTAATAGGTTGGGGAATCGGACTCGTCGCGGTCCGTCGAAGATATCGGTTGATTTGGCCCGCGATGGGTCTGGTTCTTATAGCGCTGCTCGGCGGTACGGCGCAGATTCACGCGGGTCATACCGCAGTACCCCGAGGCCTGGCACATATCAGAATGGACTTCGCCCTTGGAACTCCTGTCCACGGCATTCCCCATGGCTTGTTTCGCGCAGCGGTAATTCTGTTGCTTTCCGCGTTGCCACTTGTTCTGTGGCGATTCCATCAAAGGAACGCACTTCTTTCCTAATCGCTTGTTGATGGGCGGAGATTAGCACAGACAAAATGACGAAAAGCCACGGCTAACCTTCCTTGACATCGCGAGGCGGCGGAGTAGCATCATACCCGTCGGCCGAAGATGGCCGCCTAATGAAAGGAGATCATGGTGGATCGAAAAAAACTATCTCACCTAATTCACTCGCAAGTTCAACAAACAATCCTTTGCGTTCTCGTAGCAGCGGGTTTCGCAATAACAGCAAGCGCGCAGACGGTTCATAACAATGGGACGGGCACGAATAGCGGTTTCTTTTATTCGCTGTTCACGAGCAGCGGATCATCAACCATGACATTTCCAAGCGCAGGACAATACCCCGGCAATTACGCCATCAGTTGGTCTGGTGTGGGCGATATGGTTGGCGGTAAAGGCTGGAACCCAGGAAGCGCCCGGACTATCGGGTACAACGTCGGCGCGGCTAATGGCTATAACACCATCTCCATCTACGGCTGGACGACAAATCCGCTCGTCGAATATTACATTACCGAACTTGGGTCGCTGTACACGGGGAATGCAACCTTCAAGGGCAGCGTTTCCAGCGATGGGCATACGTACAACACGTATGAGCATCTGCAAGTCAACCAACCATCCATTCAAGGCACCGCAACCTTTGAGCAGTACCTGGATGCGTGGGGCGGATCCTCCAAGGGATCGAACCACTCAGTCACCACTGCCAACCACTTTAACCACTGGAGAAGTCTAGGGATGAATATGGGTAACTTTAACTATCAGATCCTCGGGACTGAAGCATATAACGGCGCGAGTGGCAGTGTGAACGCAACCGTGTGGTAGCCAACCTCCAACAATCAATTGATATCGCTGGGCCGGCGGGTTTTACAACCATCCGGCCCGGCATAACGAATTGCAAAATAATTCAAAAGTAGTTCGACTGCGCTGACAGAAACCTGCCAGATGCGACGTGACAAACGAGTCAGCGCGTGGTAGTTTGGCCGCGTCATGAATGCTGACAACGTCGTGGGAGAACGCACGCCGCCATGTCTTGGTCCCGGACTTTTCCCAACACCCGAGATACGGCACGACGAAATCCTGGAACATCTCGAGCAAGTCCTTTCACATCCTCTTTTTTGTCACAGCAAACGGTATGCCGCGGTTCTCCGCTATATCGTCGAGCTGACTTTACAGGGAAACAAAGCGCAGCTGAAAGAGCGGACTATCGGGATTGAAGTTTTCCACCGTGCTCCCGATTACGATACGGCGAATGATCATGTCGTACGCAGCGCCATGTCGGAGGTTCGCCGCCGGCTCGCGCAATACTACAAAGACAGTGAAAGCGAATCAGAAGTAAAAATCGAGCTTCAGCCCGGTTCCTACGTGCCCCATTTCGGTCGTGGGGCAGCCAGTGCACCCGAACATAAGCTTGTTCCAGTGGGAACGCCGGTGGCTACGCGAAGTGAAGCCCTTCCCCTGTATACCCACCACGCAGATCCGTACCTGGCCCCGAACTTTGCTTCTGGCAACCCTTGCCATGGTTGCCGTGGCTGCCATTTCGTTTTTCGGGGAATACTTGAAGGATCCTCTGCGAACCTTCTGGGCGCCAGTGCTTTCCGCGCGAGGTCCCGCGCTGCTTTGTGTGGGAACGCTCGGGCGAAGGCCGTCAATCCGCTGGCGGTGCCACAGACACCAAACCCTTAGTGAGCTTGGCTGATTTTCATTCCGCCGATGCTCAACTGATACATATAAGCGACGCTATTACTCTGGCGAGATTGGCTCGGTTGCTCGGGCAGGAGAAGAAAGCATTTCGTGTGGCTTCTCAATCGGAAGCGAATTTCGCGGACCTTCAGAATGGTCCCGCCGTCCTCGTCGGTCTGATGAACAACAATTGGACGGAGCGCTTGATCGCGAATCTCCGTTTTACGGTCGGACAGGATCCCCAGCGTCGAGTCATGATGATCCGTGACCGCAACAATCCGGCGAACTATGATTGGACGATAGACTACGCGACGCCTTATCTGGACATCACGAAAGACTATGCTTTGATTTTGCGAATGAAGGATCCGAAGACAGATCAGGCAGTAGTAGTTGCGGCCGGACTTTCGGTATTTGGCACTTCAGCCGCCGGCAGATTTCTGACGGACCCTGACGACATGAAAAAGCTGGCCGCGATCGCGCCGCCAGGGTGGGGCGATAAGAACATGGAGATCGTTTTATCAACTGTTGTAATTCGCGGCACAGCGGGTCACGCCACGATTATCGCCAGCCAATTCTGGTAAAAAGTAGCAAATTGATTTGGTTGCAATCTTCCCAGTCGAAGAGCTTCGGTGATTTGAATTGCGAAAACAGAGACGATTCGCAGTAATGAATTGCCTCTAAGGTTTTCCCCCGATTAAATTACTGAAACGGAACAAAAAATGACAGGCATGGACTGTCACAGGACTGTTCTGGAATCGTCTTTGAGCTTCAAATCTCCCCTGCTGCCAGCAGTCAGCTTTTCATCTGCTGCATCCTAAGGAGAAACAGCTATGCGCTCAATGTGGTTGGTTTTGTCGAAAGTTCAACGAGTAGCCCTCTGCGGTCTTTTAGTAGCGGGTTGGGCAACAATAACAGCAAGTGCTCAGACGGTTTACAACAACGGAACGGGCTACAATCAGGGTTTTTATTATTCCCTGTACACCAGCGGTGGTTCCTCCAACATGACGTTCTCTAGTAAATATGCGGGCAATTACGCTCTCAGTTGGTCTAACGTGAACGACGTTGTCGGCGGCAAGGGCTGGAGTACTGGCAGCGCCAGGACCGTCAACTACAACGTCGGCGCTGCGAATGGCTACAACAACATTTCTGTTTATGGATGGACGACCAATCCGCTCGTCGAATACTACATCTGCGAGTTTGGTTCGGTCGCGGCCGGAAGTGTTAAAGGCAGCGTTTCCAGTGACGGGCACAACTACACCACGTACGAACATTTGCAAGTGAACCAGCCTTCCATTCAAGGCACTGCAACTTTCGAACAATACCTGGATAACTGGGGCGGATCATCGATTGGTTCGAACCATGCAGTTACCACTGGCAATCACTTTAATCACTGGAACAGCATTGGAATGCATATGGGCGCTTTCAATGTGATGATACTGGGGACCGAGGCATACAGTGGCCGGAGCGGGTACTCTAACGCGACCGTCTGGTAACCCCTTCTCCGCGCAAGTCATCTGAACTGGCTGGGCCGGTCGTCTATCTGAAACTACCGGCTCGGCATTTTGTATTCCGAAGCAGAGTTATCTCGACAATTCAATGAAGAGACAGTCCATTCTCGCGGCAATCCTGTTAGTAAGTTTTCTGACGACGGCTCGAGCCGTTGCCAGCGATTCTGCGGACCAGGCCTCTTCAAACCTCGTGCTGGTCAAAGGCGGCATCTTTTAAAAACACAAAATCCAACTACTACGGCAAGGGTGTAACCGTCTCGGATTTCTATATTGGCAAATATCCCGTGACTCAAAAGGAGTGGATTGAGGTCATGGGCAGTAATCCTTCAAAATTTAAAGGCGATAATCTGCCGGTAGAGACGGTCGATTGGTATGACTCCATTGAGTACTGCAACAAACGAAGCGTTAAAGAAGGCTTGCAGCCGTATTACAACATCGACAAGCATACGAAGGACCCGAACAATAAGCCCGACCCGGAATTTGGCGATCTCGACAATATCAAATGGACGGTAACGATCAATCCGAAAGCGAACGGGTACCGGTTGCCGACCGAGGCTGAGTGGGAATACGCCGCGGATGGGGGCCAGTTAAGCAAGAACTACACATACAGCGGAAGCGATGACATAGAGGAAGTGGCCTGGTACTGGAGAAATTCCGGCGATAAAGAACTGGACGGCTTTTGGACTTGGCCCGCCGTAGAACAAAACCACGATCAAACCAAGCCTGTCGGCAGCAAGAAGCCGAATGAGCTGGGCCTTTACGACATGTCGGGAAACGTTAGGGAGTGGTGCTGGGACTGGGACGGAGTTTTGCAGACACATCTAACTGACCCGAAAGGGAGTGAAATCGGATTCAAGCGGGTCTGGAGAGGCGGCGGATGGATGGGCGCTCCCTATTGCACTGAGTCGGCTTTTCGAAGCAGCCTGGCAGCGAATGGTAAGGGACCCGATCAGGGTTTTCGAGTGTGTCGCAATAAGTAAGCCGCACGACCAGACATTCAAAGGGGTGCTAGAGTGTTCGCACGATTCCGCAGATCGACACTCGGTTGCAGAAGCCTTCCAGTCGCCGTTCTCGCTCTCTTCAGCTTGCTCTTCAGCTTGCGGGCGAACGCTCTTCCGGTTCATGTGGCAGTGGACTGGCCCGCCGGCATGCCTGCATCTAGGCCCGCGCATATCCATATTCAGGCGGTTCGCATGGCGACATCGAGTTCGATGAATAACGCCGCGCCTGTTGACGCTGACGTCGCGCTGAATGAAGTGTCGCTGGATCTTAGCGACGGAGTCTGGCAGGTGCAGGCATTCGCAACGGGATATTGGAGCCAGGGAGCCGAAGTGGTTGTCGGCCGCCAGAAATCTCCCACGCGTTGAGCTCACGCTTTGGCCGGCAGCGGCGTTACATGGCGAGATCCAGACCGCGCAAGGCGAACAACTTCCACACATCCTCGAAGTTCGTCTGAATGCCGCCGCTGGGGCAAGCACGAGTTCGCAGGTTCCCAACGCGCGATCTACGAGTCCGTCCCACGCGGAGCTGCCTTGCCAGATCGAAAACGCAATGTGGAGTTGCATCGGGCCGGCGGGCGTGTTCGATGTGCAACTGGAAGCTTCAGGCTATGCTCCGCGCTACGAATGGGGGATGAGCCTGAAGGCTGAGGAGAATCTCGATTTCGGTCGAACCGTACTGCGCCGCACCACGTCGGTTTTTGGGCGTGCGGTCCGGAAGGATGGATCGAACCCGCCAGGTCCGTGTCGCGCAATCCTGCGACCGGACGTGGAACGGCACGGGCCGCAGCCCGACCCAGAACGCGCGCCAGGCGACGAGCCGAGCTTCTCGGTGCCGCTCAATCAACGCGGCTACTTTCAAGTTGTAGGCGTGCTGCCGGGCAGACATGCGCTGACGATCGCGTGCCAGGAAGCAAGTGGATTCCGCGAACTGGTGGTGCAAGCGGATGGTGAAACCCGCATCGATCCTCCTCTGCAACTCGAAGAGCTCACGCTCGACATCGCCGTCACGCCAAAACTCGATCCCGAGGGTCGACCATGGGAGCTTACCGTCGACACTACCGCCCCGAGGTACACACGGATCGCGAACAAGGTGACGACCTCGGACGATGGACGTTGGGTACGTCGCGGGCTTAGGGCCGGCAACTATCATGTCAAAGTCACCAGCTCGGATGGCACATTGTGGCTGCAACGCTACTTCGATCTGGGAGAGAGAAGCGGGCCGCTGGCACTGCATCTGGCATCCGTCAATGTGGCTGGGCGTGTGCGGCTCAGCATGCAGCCGGTGCGTGCCCGTTTGTTCTTCGTCAACAATGCGGGTGGGCAATCGGCGACGCTTATCAGCGGTGATGATGGCCGGTTCCAAGGGGTACTGCCTGTCACACCCGACATTCACCAAAACAGCAGTTGGACCGTCGACGCACATGTTTCGCAACCGCCAGTCAGCCAGCATCTATTGAATGTGAACGTCCCAATTAGTAGCGCGAAGGCCTGGCTCGATCTGGAGCTGCCAAGAATTGCGGTGCGCGGGAATGTAGTTTCGGCCGATGGACAGGCACAACGCGGCGCGCAAGTTACGTTTGAAAATTCCAACGGTATCCGAACCACCACTTCCACCGACAATGCGGGCAATTTCGAGTTGCCCGATCTGCCGCCGGAAAAATACACCGCAGTGGCCGCTTCGCCTGAAGGAGTGTCAGATCCCACGCCATTCGAAGTGACACAGGTCAGCGAGCGGGAGCTGAAATTCGTTCTCAATCCTGCCATGCGCATTCCTTTCTCCGTCGTCTCGCGGCAGGGACCTGTGCCGAACGCGACGGTGCAGGTCTGGATCGCTCCAGGAGTTCCGCAAGCGTTTGCGCATACCGATCAGGACGGTCATTTCAAAATAAACTTGCCGCCTGGAACCACGGAAGTAGGGCTGACGGTTGGAGCGCCGGGGTTCGCCCTCAAGCTTACGCGGCTGAAAGTATCGAGTGATACTGATGAAACTCCAGATGCAAATACGATCACCCTCGACGACACCGGTGCGAAGCTTGTGCTTAATTTCCAGCCACCCGGGCAAACTCAAGCCAGTTCCGGGGTCCTGTATCTTGTCCACAACGGTGGCATTCAGGAGGCCCGAACAATCCCGGGCTGGGGCAGCGACCAAGCAGGCGCCAGCGGAGACGGACCGGCGACAATCGATGCGATTGAACCGGGAAAGTATGCGCTCTGCTCGCTGGAGGATCCATCACAGATCGCTGCGTTGTGGTCGGGGCAACCGCCATCAGACCGTTGTAGCGCTGGCTCAGTCGAGGAGGATGAAACACTCACCCTCTCGCCCCCGCTGATCAAAACTTCACTCAGTGCCACTCGCGCAGTTCAGTAGGACCGCAGGAAGGTTAGTTTAATCACGGTCGCCCCAAGCGGGGACGGTTGCATCTGGATATCGGTCAGTGTGGCGAGTAAATTTCTGTGACGCCTGCGTTGCATGGCGCGGATGTAGCCGTCGCCACCGTTGCATGATTTTCGCATTTCGGACCTTGCCAAACATCTATCACCCATGAGATAACTACGTGATGCGTAGTACTCGCTGCGTAGTTAGGGAAGAGTCTGGGCTGATCACATATCAATCATGCGCTATTTGGCTGCGCACTGAAGGGTTGAATTGCTAGGCCGTAATCTCAGGCGCGTGTTAAAACTGGCCGCCGCAGTGGTACTCTTCAGTTTGCTCGGTATCGCGTCCCTGCTCGGATTGCTTTGCCTGGACCACAGCAGATGGACTACCTTACCTGCTCCCACTGGGCCCTATAAAGTTGGTCGAGCCACTTATACATGGACAGACGATACGAGGCTAGACCCATTGGCGCCCACACCCGAGACTAAACAAGAACTTTGCGTTTGGCTTTGGTACCCGGCCGTCCCAACACCATCCAAGCCAAATTCTGACTACCTCCCTATATATTGGCGCCGTGCCCTACGCGCACGTCAGGGTTTCGTTGTGAGCACAATTTTCAGCCGCGATCTCACACGAGTACGGGCTCACAGTTTGAGCGACGCAACTATTTCACCGGCACAGCCGAAATATCCGGTAATCATCTTGCGAGCGGGAGGAGGCGCGCTGAGCACCGACTACACATCCATAGCGGAGGACCTTGCCAGTCATGGTTACGTCGTTGTCAGCTTCGATGCCCCTTATCGAACCGTGCTCACAGCTTTTCCCGATGGCCGCGTTGTCCTGAGACCTGCGAGCGCTGACTTCGAAAGGCTGTCGCCATTGGAACGTGAGCATCTAGCCAATCAAGTGATGAACGCTTGGATCGCGGACGTGAAATTTGCGTTGGACAAGTTGCAGCAATTAAACGTCGGTGACCCGACCGGAAGATTCGTCGGCAAACTGGATATGCAGAAAGTTGGCATCGTCGGGCACTCACTCGGAGGCGCTACAGCAGCGCAATTCTGCCACGATGACGCCCGATGTAAAGCCGGCATTGATATCGATGGCATGCCATTTGGAAGTGTCATTCAGGAGGGTCTTCATCGGCCTTTCTTCTTCATCATGAGTGATCACAGCAAAGAGAAAGGACAAGAAGCGATCGGTGTCAGAAACAATATCGAGTCAATCTTTGACAAACTTCCGATGGGAGAGAGGTGGCAGGTAACCATCATCGGAGCAAATCATTTCAGTTTCAGCGATCAAATGTTGACGCGAAATGCCATTGCCATGGGCTTGCTTCGAAAGCTGCACGTATTAGGCTCATTGGATAAGTACCGCGGACTTCGGATCACAAGCGACTACATCCACACCTTCTTCGACGTTTATTTGAAAGGTATCCCGGTGGAGGAATTGAACCATCTTTCCACGGTTTATCCTGAAGTAAAAAGTGGAATAGACGATGCATTCCCGAAGGAACACTAAGGCACCGCTGCACCGGCGGGCTGGACTTTTAGGCTCCGCATTGCTATGGCTAGACGGCGCGGGACTAAAGAACTTCTGTGATCATCGGCATTAGGGTTGCAAAGCGGCGGTTAGTAAGGCGAGTGAGCTTCGGTCATGCCGGGCCAGGTATCTGTCCGGAATGGGCCAGCCGGTAAACCTGCACCGTTGAATAGAGTCGCAGCCGGATTGGATTGCCAGGCGTAGCGCACTTCTTTGGGCTCTGGCACGGATGGTGACGACACCACTACCGTGTCGCCCTCGATTTTGGCGTCGGCCCAATACCATTTTCGGTCGTCGCCGGCAATTTGAAATTCTTCCAGCTTCGCTCCCTTCACCACTAAACCACCGTCGGTGTGGGCGAAGCGAAGCCGGATCAAGCCCGGGAGGCGTTCGACAGAAGCGAGCGTGGGACCGGAATAAGCGACTTTCTTGCCATAGTGTTTTGCCAGTGCACAGAAAGCGAGACGTTCTCCTACGGGTTGCTTATCCTTGGGATGCAGATTCTCGGGATCCCCTGTATCGATGGTGACCGCAAGACAAGTATTGGGAACTGTCGCGGCAGTGATAGCCTGCGACTCCCTCGTTTCTGCCCATGTGTCATCAATCGGTGTAGCGCTGTGCTGCCGCCACGTCGGCAAACTGACAATGTAAAAAGGGAAATCGCCCTGTCCGAAGAGTTTTCGCCAATCCGCAATCATTGCGGGAAGGATTCTGCGGTATTGGAATCCTCGCTCCGAGTTCTGCTCGCCCTGATACCACAATGCGCCAGTGATAGAAAGAGGCGCAATGGGAGCCAACATTCCTTCATAAAGCACTGAGGGCAAGACCGGCCAGTTCTCGTATCCGATCGGCAACGGATGCGGTGGGCGGGCATCGACACTAAGCTGGGCTTTCCATTCTCCGGCTAACGGAATGCTTGTCTTATCTCCGAGTTCGAGGCGCAAGACTTCAGGCTTGCTGAGAAATCCACCCTCAGGCTTGGTTTTCAAGACGCGAATTGCCACCAGGTTTTTGCCCGGCTTGAGAACTCCATCGGGAATGAAATAGACGCGGGGATTCTCAACCCAGGCACTGGCTCCGACCTCTTTGCCATTGAGGTATGCGGTATCCATGCGCTCAATCGAGCCGAGGAACAACAACGCGCGACCCGGCGGAATCGGATCCGGCAGCACAATCTCTTTCCGGAACCAGGCCACGGCCGGTGTCTCCGGCACTCCCAGGTCGGAAAATCCGCCAGGAATTTCTACCGACTTCCATGCGGAATCATCGAAATCCGGAGCCGCCCAGTTTCCTTTGACCCCGACGTCATACTGGTCATACCAGTGCATGACGTAATTCCCGTATTCCGGCGCGCCAGTCGTCGTCAGTCTTTCGAGTTCCGCCAGCGGCACATCGAAATCTTTCAATGGACGAAGTGCTGAAGCGCTGGTCCACGCTTCGGCTGGAGTTCCCCCGAGAGCGTCTATGACTAAGCCGATTGGAACGTGGATTTCCTGTTGAACCTTGCGGGCAAAGTAATAAGCGACGGCCGAAACATGATCGGCCGTTTCGGGCGAGACCACTTTCCACGATCCTTCCACGACGTCCGTGTGGTGGTAGGCGGGGTGACCCGCAACCGTGAAGAATCGTATCTCAGGAAAGTTCGCGGCTTTAACTTCCTCCTCGCCGTTTTTTGCGAAGCGGAGAGATACCTGCATGTTGGATTGGCCTCCGCACAGCCATACATCGCCAACCAACACATTGTGGAGTTCGACTATGTGATGAGTTTGATGACCGCTGATTTTGACGGTATAAGGGCCGCCAACCGGCGGAGGCTGAATCTTGACTTGCCACCGGTGATCCGGTCCCGCTACACCAGATGCGTGCTTGTTTGCGATTTCAACTCGAACTTTATCGCCGGGATCGGACCAGCCCCAGATAGTGTTCTTCTTACCGCGCTGTAAAACCATGTTGTCGCCAAAGATGGCGCTTACAAATGGCAGGGTTGGGGGGACGGGGCGTGCTGCATCTTCGGACACAGCGGGTATCGCGATCGAGATTGTGGCCGCCGCGAGGAGAAGCGTCCGACAAAATTTGGATAGCATGATTGAGATCACGTAATGGCCAAGATTATTTTGTCGAAAATTTGAACACGGTCGTCGTGTGATATTTCTGTCCCGGCTTCAGTTCGGTCGTAGGAAAGCTGGGATGATTCGGAGAGTCAGGAAAATGCTGCGTCTCCAGACAAAAAGCATAGCGGCGATTGTAGACTTTGCCGTCTTTGCCGTGGATGGTGCCATCGAGAAAATTACCGGTATAGAACTGCACGCCGGGTTCGGTGGTCGAAACCTCAAGAACACGGCCAGTTTGCGGATCATAGGCACGTGCAGCAAGATGGAGGGCGGGAGTTAGTCCGGCGTCCAAAACCCAGTTGTGGTCATAGCCCTTCGCGAGTTTCAGCTGTTCATCATCATTATCTATACGAGCCCCGATTCTTGTGGACTTAGTGAAATCGAAGGGAGTTCCGCTCACCTTTTTAAGCTCGCCGGTCGGAATCAACGTGGCGTCCACGGGAGTAAAACGTGAGGCGGGCATCATGAGCTCATGATTGAGGATGTCGCCGTTTCCCTGTCCCGCAAGGTTGAAATAGGAATGATTGGTGAGATTAATCACCGTGTCTTTGTCGGTGGTGGCGCTGTAATCGACCTTGAGCGAATTGGAACTGGTTAAGGTGAAGACAACTTTCGCGGAAAGATTCCCGGGGAAACCTTCTTCGCCATCTTTACTTAGATAGGTCAGTTCCAAGGCTTGTCCGGCAGGTCCCGAGGCATCACGCGCGGTCCATATATGTTTGTTGAAACCAGTGATGCCCGCGTGAAGAGTGTTGGGGCCGTCGTTGGCGGGGAGCTTGTAGGTTTTCCCGTCCAAAGAAAATTTCGCCCCGCCAATGCGGTTGGCGTAACGGCCGATGGTTCCTCCGAAATACGCTTTGCCGCCTTCGTATCCGGAAACGTCGTCATAACCGAGGACCACGTCGGCGATGTTTCCACTCTTGTCCGGAACTTTGATGGAGACGATGGTACCGCCGAAATTGCTGATGGCCACCTGCATGCCATTTTTGTTGGTGAGAGTGTAGAGGTCAACCTGCTGACCATCCTGAGTTTTTCCGAAGGGTTGTTTTTGCATGGCCGATTTCGATTGAGTTTTCGCAGAAAGGGTTGCGGTCAGCATCGAAATTAACAGAAAAGTCACTAGCGTCGCACTCAACTTCATTTTTTGCCTCCAATTGGCAGCTTGCGATTATGCAACCGATACTTTTTCCTGAGCTTTATTCACTGCTTCAGCGATACGAATTAATTGGGGGAGCACATTCCCCATGGTTTCGCTCCGGGACCCGAATGCAAAATAGAGATTGCGATAGGTCCTATACAACTCATCGTAAACCGCTTGTTGCGAATGTTCTGGTTCATAAACTTTCTGTGGCGGGCACAATTTGTCCTGGGCCTCTTCGATGGTCTTAAAAGTTCCCGCCGCCAGGAAGGCAAAGATAGCAGCGCCGAGACTGACCGCGCTTTTAGTAGCGACCAGCACCGGACGTCCCAGCACATTGGCATAAACGCGATTCAGAACATCATTCTTCTGCGGAATTCCTCCCGCGTTGATAACGCGCCTGATGTGAACTCCATTTTCTGCCATGCGATCGAGGATTACGCGAGTATGGAAAGCGGTGCCCTCGATGGCGGCAAATAATTCGTCCTGCGCCGTGCTTTGCAGGTTCCATCCCAGAGTGATTCCACGGAGATCGGGATTTACCAGCACGGTGCGGTCGCCATTATCCCAGGTCATGCGCATCAATCCGGTTTGTCCCGCGCGAAAATTTTCTAATCCCTTGCTGAGAGCTTGAACATCGGTTCCGGCGCGGGTCGCGATGGCGTTGAAAATATCTCCGACGGCAGAGAGACCGGCTTCGATTCCGGTGCGTTGCGGGTGAACGCTGCCTTGGACGACTCCGCAGACTCCCGGAACCAGATTGATGGATGGAGTAATGCCGATCATGCAGGTGGAGGTGCCAATCACGTTGACCATGTCATCGGTGCGGCAGCCGGCGCCAATGGCGTCCCAGTGAGCGTCGAACGCGCCAACGGGTATGGGAATGCCGGGCTCGAGTCCCAACTGTTTTGCCCAGTGCGGGGATAGCTTTCCGGCAATTTGATCGGAAGTTGCGAACTCGCCATCAAGTTTTTCTCGTATTCCGCTGAACAACGGATCGACTTTTACGAGAAACTCTTCCGGCGGCAGACCTCCCAGGGAAGCATTCCAGAGCCATTTATGCCCCATGGCGCAAATACTGCGTTTTACTTTTTTGGGATCGGTAATGCCACATAACGTAGCCGCCACCATATCGCAGTGTTCGAAGGCGGATGCAAATTCAGAACGTTGAGAGGGATTGTGGCGAAGCCAATGGAGCAGCTTGGAAAATCCCCACTCCGACGAATACACTCCGCCGCACCAGTTGATGGCTTCCAGACCCTCGCGGTGCGCGGCTTCCGTGATCTCGGCTGCTTCTTTTTTTGCCCGGTGGTCGCACCATAAATAATATTCACCCAGCGGCTGAAGATTCTTTCCGACTGGAATTACCGAAGAGCCGGTGGTATCGAGGGCAATAGCCTGAACCTGGTTTCCAGAAATTCCCGCCTTCTTGACGGCTTCCCGAGTTGCCGCGGCAAGGGCCTGCATATGGTCCTGGTGAGATTGGGTGGCATATTCCGGGTCTTCACGCTTGCGGTGTAAGGGATATTCCGCCACCGCGGAATCGAGGAGTCCGCGCTCGCTGTCAACGATTGAAACCCTCACACTTAGAGTTCCGAAATCTACGCCTGCCACTATCGCCATTGTTGTTTAAGTCTTTTCCTGCCCATAGTAGGCGCTGCTCCCGTGTTTTCTGAGATAGTGCTTATCCTGCAAAGTGGTATCGGCGGGTCTCGCTGCGGAATTAATGGTAAGCGTAAGACATGCCGTGCGGGCAATCGCTTCAAGAATGACTGCATTGTGCGCAGAGGTTTTGGCATTGGGGCCCCAGGCGAAGGGTCCGTGGTTCGCAACCAGTACCGCGGGGACCGCTGAATAATCCAATTGCTCGAAGGCGCGGACAATCACGTGCCCGGTATTTTTCTCGTATGCGGACTCAATTTCGTTCGCGCTCAGCGGCGGAGTTACGGGAACTGGTCCGTGAAAATAATCGGCGTGGGTTGTGCCGAAGCATGGAATGGGACGCTGCGCCTGTGCCCAGGCGGTCGCGTATTCCGAATGGGTGTGGGCTATTCCGCCTACTTCAGGGAAAGCCTTGTAAAGCACAAGATGCGTGGGCAAATCAGAGGACGGCCGCAGTGAGCCTTCCACGACTTTGCCTTCAAGGTCAGTAACTACCAAATGCTCGAGGGTCATTTCTTCGTACGGAACCCCGCTGGGCTTGATGACGACGCGAGAATCTTGCCTCGAAATTCCGCTCACATTGCCAAACGTATAGAGAACAAGGCCACGGCGGAACAGTTCCAGATTAGCGTCAAGGACCTCTTCACGAAGGGCTCGCAGAAACATGCATCTCCCCGAAGGTTTGGTAAGTAGCGGACACTATAGTAAACGTTTTTGGCGCATTCGAGACTTCAGTTCACGTTATGCGGAGGATGATCAAAATCCTCTTGCCGAATGATAGTAAGCGTCATTCCACCTGAGCTCTTTGGTGAATCCGGAGATCGTGGTGTCGGGACCGATCATTAAACACTCCATGCCGGCCATCTCAGCAAAGTTTTCGAGATGCTCTGGCAGCAAGGCCCGGCTGAGAGCGGTGTGATGGGCCCCGCCAGCGGAAATCCAGGCAGTAGCTGCGACTTTCAGGTTAGGCTCGGCCTCCCAGAGCGCACGGGCGACGGGTAATTTCGGAAGCGAATGCTTTGGCTCAACAATTTTGACTTGATTGACAAGCAGACGGAAGCGGCTCCCCATATCTACGACTGAGGCATTGACCGCGTTCCCCTTCGAGGCGGTGAATACTAATCTCACGGGATCGTCTTTCCCTCCGATGCCCAGCGGATGAATTTCGAGCGACGGAACATCAGCGGCTATCGAGGGACAAACCTCCAACATGTGAGCGCCCAAGACTTGTCCGCCATTTTTAAGATGGTAAGTATAGTCCTCCATAAAGGAGACGCCGCCCGGGAGGCCATGGCTCATGACCTTCATCGCCCTGACTAGAGCAGCAGTCTTCCAATCGCCCTCGGCGCCAAATCCGTAGCCATCGGCCATCAACCGCTGCACTGCGATCCCGGGAAGTTGGACGAGCCCATGCAGGTCTTCAAAAGTGTCGGTGAAGGCGTGGGAGCCGGTTTCTTTCAGAAAATGGCGCAGGCCGATCTCGATTTTTGCCGCTTGAGAAAGAGACTGACGTTTCGCTCCGCTGGCTCGCAATGGCTCCGCAACTTTGTAAGTTTCGTCATACTCACTGGACCAGCGTGTTGATTTCAGCGTCGGATACTGCGTTTATGCGGAGCACCAAATCGCCGACGCCGTAGCCACTGACGGTATAGCCCAGATCAATTTCGGCGCTTACTTTATTGCCTTCGGTGACAGCAACGTTTCGCATGTTGTCACCGAAGCGTGCGATCTTCAAATGCTGAGCATCGTGCCAAGCGCAGGCTGAGCGAGTCCAGGCACCGATCTCCTTCTGCACCTCCGCATCCTTCCAGAAGCCGACAACAATTTTGCGCTTGAGCCGCATGCGGGCTCCGATGAATCCGAATTCGCGGTCGCCATGGGCGGACTGGTTGAGATTCATAAAGTCCATATCGATGGTGGACCAGGGCAATTCGTCGGCGAACTGCGTGTGCAAGTGCAGCAGAGGCTTACGCAAGGACCGGAGGCCCGCAATCCACATTCGAGATGGGGAAAAAGTATGCATCCAGGTAATCAAGCCGACACAATGCTTGGACCGGTCTGCCTCGTCGCACAGTTCCTGAATCGCGTCGCCGTCCGTCATTACCGGCTTGCAGACAATACTCAAAGGAATTTCGCTGGAGGCGGACAGCCCCAGTGCGATAGCTGTGGAGTGTTCTTTAACTTTGCTCAGGGTTTCTGGTCCATAAAGATGCTGGCTTCCGGTAACGAACCACACTTCGAGATTGGCAAAATCAATCATTCTTTCCTCGCGGGCTTGTACGATTCCTGAAAGAAGTCATTCTAGCTGGTATTGCCGGCAATGAAGTCTTGCCTTTCTTGAAATCACGAGGAATGTTCTACCATTAACCGGCAATGTTAAATACAGGAGGTCGAAATATGATCACTACTCGGTGCCGCATTCCAAAAGCTTTCGGTCTCTTCAGCATCATTCTTTTATTGAGCAGCGTGGGCGCGGCGCAGTTGATAGCGCCTCAGTTAATAACGCCGCACGGAAAACATTTTGATCGCGTGGTCATCGTAGTTTTGGAAAATCAAAACTTCACATCCGCAATGAAGGATCCTTTTCTGTCGGATCTGGCAAAGCGGGGCACTCTACTTACAAATTTCAGAAATCTTTACCATCCTTCCCTACCCAACTATATAGCGATGATTGCGGGGAATTCCTTTGGCGTGCACAACGATTCCAATGTGGACTTTCCGGACGACGATCAGCATAAGACAATTGGCGATTTGCTGAGTTGGCGTAGTTATGCCGAAAATTATCCGGGGGACAATGCAAAACCTTTTCTGGATGCCAGGAGCGGAAGGTATGCGAGGAAACATGTACCGTTTTTGAGCTTCCAAAAAATACAAAAAAACAGCTTCGCCAATGTAGTGCCAGTCGACACAAAAGATGAGAGCTAATGCGTTTGTGACTGCGATCGGAAATTTCAGAAGCGATCCCATAAAGAATCCGCTGCCGCAATATATTTTTTACTCTCCGAATCTGGACGATGACGGCCACGATCCTGTCCTCAGGCCCAGAGCTGGTCTATTGAAGGCATCGCACTGGCTGGAAAAGTTTCTGAAAGACTGGCTTCCGATGGATGATCCCGCCATGAAAGGGACACTATTGGTAGTTACATTTGACGAATCGGAACATGACGACCAGGACAATCGGATTTACACAGTTTTGCTAGGCGACATGGTGAAGAAGAATGGGCAAGTGGACACGGAATATAACCACTTCAGCGTACTGAAGACAATTGAGGAGAACTTTGGACTGGATCCGCTTTCTGATGGGGACCGTCACGCCAAGGCAATCTCCGGCGTGTGGCGGTAGCGGGACGTGGAGTCGCGGTTCGAGATTATTGAGGGGTCCAGTGCGGGATTGTTCTGAAGAGGCCGTCCACTAGTCCTATGTGGTAGACCAGAAATAAGCCGAAGGCCATGCTGACCACGCCTGAGGTTGCGGTCATGAAGCGGCTGGCTTTTAGAAATTTCCTTCCGGTATAAGCCAGCGGAACCGCAATCGCCGTGGTCATCAACATCATGCCAACCACTGTGCCGGCGCCAAATACTAGAAGATAAGCCGTCGCCCACACCGGACTTCTGATGGTCGACAGGACAAGAAGAGCCACGGCCGCCGATCCGGCCAGGCCATGCACGAGTCCGATTGCGAACGGCCGCAGGGTTTGGTAGAGGCCCAGTCTTCCGAACGTCTTCTGCATGAAGCTTTCGCGAGTTGAGGTTGCGACTGCGATAGCGGGGGTGAACCGTTCGGTAATCCAGCGCATAACGCCGGTCAGATTCAAGACACCCAGCAGGATCAACATCAGAGCGACACAGAATTCCATCGACAGGCCAAGACGAGGCGGAATAATTACGCCAAAAATAATAATTACGGAACCCACCAGAAAGATGGTCAGTGTGTGTCCCAGTCCCCACAGCAGACCAATCATTGAGGAGTGCTTGATCGAAGACTGACGGCTCACTATGGTCGATACCGCAACCACGTGGTCGGGATCGGTGGAGTGGCGCATTCCCAGAAATAATCCGAGCAAAATGACGCTGACAAATGGGACCAATTTATCTCGTGAAATTAAGTTTGGAGCGATTGGGGATGACGCGAACGCCGAGACTGCTATGCCGATGCCCAGAATCACCATGAAAGAAGACGACAGCAGCGGCAAATAACGGAGCATTGGACTGGCAGCAGTGAACCGCGATACCAGCCGCTTGGTGTAAACCATGGTGAGTCCGATAAGGACAAGAACCAGGGCGAGTCCGAAGCTGAATGAGGTGATGAGAAACAAACCGAAGCCGATGCGATGAAGAGAAAATGCGCTGAGCAAAACCACCAGTGCTGCCGGACATGGCACGATGCCGCCGGTGACTCCCAAAGCCAGCAACTCGCGGAGTGACACTTTCTTCTGTGTGACCGGCCCGATAACTTCCTCGGCGGGGGATGTCTTCATAAGCAAGGAGGAAAACCAATGCGAATGATTTTTCCCATCCGCGTGGGAATGTTCGGACGCGTTCCCGGTCAGGTGGCGTAGGAATATGAAAATCCCGAGACCGGCGACAGTCGCTCCAGAGATGGCGCCCAACCATGGATAAAGCTGCTCCGGAACAATGTATTGGGAGGCGTACAAGGTCAGAATCCCCAGCAGATAAACTCCCGCAGTGTGGGCAGCGGTGACGACAATTCCCAATAACACTGCGTGACGCGCAGTTCCGCGAGAGCCAACCAGATAGGCGGCGACAATGGTCTTTCCGTGCCCCGGTTCGAGGGCGTGAAGCGCACCCAATCCGGCGGCAATTCCAGCCGCTATAAAAAGGAACCAGACACTGAATGGATTGGCGTTCATTAATTCAGTAAATCTATTCTTCGGCGTGCCCTGTTTGTTCGGCAGAAGTGTGGCCGACGGCGACGATGATGCGACCGTTGGCGCAGGCGTTACGCGCTCTATCTTCGGACTTATTGTAGATGGAAATCGAACCGCTGAGGATGTGACCTTTCGGATCGCGGCCTTGGATGCCGGATGAGGTTCAACCGTGAGTTTCGCATCCGCGGGCGCTGAAGTTTGGAAGCTTATGGCGGCCTGCACGTCCTGGGGCGGACTCTTTAGAAGATCCGTCGGATAGTTTGAGAGCTCGCCGCTTCGATCCTGCGAGGGAGCTGAGGTCTGGAAAAACTTCACATCCGTGCCGGGGATAGCAACAATTTCTTTCCAGCCGATCCGAGTCGGGAAATTGTCGTCGCGGTAGTAGAGAGAACCCATTTGCTGAGAGGATTGCGGGGCAATCTCGGCGAAGTACAGGAATCCCATTTTCATGGTGGGAAGACCGCCGGCACCGGGTGGAAATATCACGTCGCTGGATTGGGTCTCTAAGCGAACGCGCCGTCCACCAATGCTTAGAACCAGATTGTTTTTGAAATTCTCGGCCTGCTGTTGCAAATAAGTACGAGTCGCGGAATTGCCCGGATCAGCAGGAAAGCCGTCACGCTGCATTTCCTGAAAAGTTGGAATCTCGGCAACGTCAATCAGGTAGCGAAGTTGAATATTCTTTTTTTCTATGGTGATTTTTGTGTAGTGATTAATGCTGAAATTCCCCATGGGATGGGCAAAGCTGGCGGGCGCTAACGCTAGAAAGTCGAGCGAAATTAATAGTGCAAATAGCCACCGCCCGCATACTGCTTTTTGTAGGAATGGAGTCACGGATTATTTCCCACTCCAGCATGTTTATTGCCCACAGCTTTATTGTCCGCACTTTATTGTCGGCATCGAGAGTGGGACGTTTGGCGCGAATATCCTGCAAAGCTTTCTCCGCTGTCGCGGCATAAAGAACATGAAATTGGGGATTCACCGCAAGACTTCGAGACAGATAACTTTCGGCGCGGGCAGTTTCTCCGAGGTCGCGATAGATTATGCCAGCGTGAAAAAACATGAGCGCGTCTTTGGTGCCGAGGCTTAAGGCTTGATCGATGGCATCGGCGGCGGCCTTAAGGTTCCCATTTTTATAAAGACACCACGCGTAAACGTCGCGGGTAAATACGTCATTCCGGTTTTCGAGTTCGGCTTTCGCAAGACTGACAGCTTCCGACGATTTTTCATTGTGATCCGCATAAAAGCCGGCGAGTTCCCGGTTGTATGCACGCTGGCTTAATGGATTGACATGAGCTATGAATTCCATCAACTTTTGCTGCTGACCGGCGTCTTGTGTGCGGCCCACCTTTTCGTAGACATCGGCGAGCGCCACTACATATTCGATTAGAGGGATGGTAGCAATGGCCTGCTGATATAGTTCGATTCCCTCTTTGTAGTTCAGTTGCGCCACGCGGACCTTCGCCAAGCCTCCGAGTCCGCGATAGTAGCTGGGATAGCGAGCCAGCGATTCCTGATAGGCTTTCGCCGCATTTTCCAAGTCGCCGGAGTGAAAATAATCCTCGCCGAGCTGGTAGTAAGTCCAGGCGATATTTTCCTTGGGCATTCGATCTTCGAGCGCCAACATTACTGCCTGCTGCATGAGGCGGATCGCACCGGCATCATCACCGCGGAGCATTTTCAGGTATGAAATTCTGGTGTCATACATGTAGGTCATGCCGCGAATTTGTTCGGGAGCCTGGCCCTGAAGCTGCAATTTCGAGTAGGCGGACTGCGCTTTATCGTATTCGCCCATATCGGTGTAGGCGTCTCCCAATAAAGCGAAGGGAGCCAGGTCTCCCGCGCCCGCCGCGATGGCTTGCTTCGCGTAGGCCGCGGCATCGGCGAACCGGTGCTCGGCCATGCAGACGGCGGCGAGATGGGTGAGCGGAGATGCAGCCGCAACGTCCCACGAGGAGGTTAATTCCAATGACTTCAACAGCGACTTTTCCGCAAGATCGAAATAGGTCAGATCGGAAGTGTCGCGGCCCTTTTGCAGATAAGCGGCGCCGAGGCCGTCATAAGCGGAGACATTTGGAGCGGTCGCAACCCGAGACTGGTATTGGGCAATGATTCGGTCGGTGGCGTTGAAATTGGAGTTCTGGGCATGTGATAAAAGAGGAATTGCGAGAAGAATAATCGAGAAGGCTGCCGACTTTAGGCGAATCATCGTCATCGATTTCCTCTCAGGAATTTTGCCTGTTATTGCTTGTTTTTATAATCCGGAGCTGCGACTTTCGCGGCCATTTCACGAACGCTATCCGCCACTTCAGATTTTGGATTCGCAGTCAACGATGATTGCAGATAATCAATTGTCGAAGTGCGGTTGTGCAATGCGGCGTGATTTGTGCGGCGTGATAAAAAATGGCAGCGTCGCGAATGCCCGGCGCCATTGCTTTTTCTATCTGCTTCTGCGCCTGTGAGTAATCATGGTTGGCGTAGAGCGCAACCGCGTAGGCATCGAGAGTCTCAACGTCGTGACGCTGAGATGTTTCTAACGCGGCAATGCGAACGGCTTCCGCCGGGTCGTGTTTATAAGAGATGTAGTACAAAATCAGATCGCGATTATCATTATTGGGCCGACTCATCACAGCCCTCGCCTGTTTTTCGAACTCCGTGTATAGCGTTTTGGCTTTATCAGGATTTCCAGCACGGTCGAGAGCTTCAGCCTCCGCATAGAGGCTTTGTAATTGCGGGAACTGCTGGTTGCGACGATGCAACAAATCGGCGGCTTCCGCATATTTAGTCTGCGCGCTTCGAAGGCGAGCCAGCACTTCGAGGGAATAGTAATAATCCGGGAACGAGGCCGATGCTTTTTGTAATAGCTGATCTGCAATATCAAGCTTCCCTACAGCCAGGTTAAGCTCCGCCATTCTGGTCAAAATCCAAGCCGAGTCTTCGGTTTGCTCGGACGAGGTTTGCTGATAGGCGCTGTTTAGAAATTGCAGAGCGCCGTCGGTATCGCCGAAAATCTGCCGCAGTTCAGCGCCACGGATCAGGCCTGGAACATTATCAGGACGCAAATCGAGCATCCATTGCGCAGCTTTCTCCGCCGCGTCGTAGTCTCCTAAAGCAAGGTCGGCGTCGGCAATGTAACCGTAACTTAGTACGTCGTCGGGAACTTTCTTGTTAATGGATTGCGCGAGAACGAGCGCCTTCTGAAATTCATGTTGTCCCAGCAAAATTGCGGCTTCTACCTTTTCGGCTTCCAAATTTTCCGGAGCGAATTTCAGGGATTTATCTACCGCGGATTGAGCCTGCCCCAAAAGAGATGTATCGGAGGTTTCGCGCTCACGACGAACCAAGGCTATTGCGAATTCGGTATAAAGGCTGGATTTATCGGGAGTCTTTGTCAGTTGAGCGTTAACAAATGCAATTCGGTCCTGAGCCGGCGTATTTTCGGCCGACACCTTCGCACCCACCGCAAAAAAGACAAAAAACAAAGTCAAAGTAAGACGCATAACGATTAAGTAAAAAATCTCGTGGCTGCCTTTCCGCAACCACGAGATGCAGAGCGTTAGAGGACTAGTTTACGGGGCAGGCAGCTCCGGAACCACCAGTGCATCCGGGTTCGCCTGGATCAATATGACGTCGATCACGTCCAGAAGGGCCGTCGCCGACGTATGGGAAATCGCTGTGAAACGGAACGTCGTTCACGTTCACGCCATCTCCCAGCACATTGTTCGGAAATACGTTGCAGGGCTGTTTATGGTCGGCACCGCATTTATTTCCGGCAAGCACGCCGCCAACGGCGACGCGAAGGGTGATATCGACGGCGTCGTCAAACAAACGGCGGCCGTTGGGATATCCTGCCAAATCGCCTCCAAGAACACCCAAGCGGCTTGCGCTTGCGGGAGCGGTTGGCGGGACTCCAGTATTCAAGCGGAGCAGATCGGCAATGGGACCTGTGGGAGTTCCCGGAGCGGCGATCGGCGGCATGTACTGGACCAGAGGAAGCAAATCTGTGCGAGGCGCCGGCGGCGAGAACAATGCGCCGGGTACTAGTGCCCCGTAAAGAGCGTCCACCGCGGTCACAACAGCTGGGTTCAAGAAAAAGGCAGCAAACTGCGAATCGTTGAACGGCTTATCCATGCTGTAACGATCTTTTGAACCGATACCGATTATCAGTTCGTTGATCAGCGGATTGGCTTCCCTTTGCACCTGTCTCTGAGGACCTGAGTCCTGGTCGGCCAAAGGAGGACGACGAATAGTCTGCTGAGGGCGGGACGTAACTCCCCAAACCCCAATCGTGGCTGCGGTAGAGGTTGCAGGTTCGACATTGCCGGTGCTGGTCAACATAGAAACTGGAACTTCAATGGCAATGGTGTTAACCGCGTATCCCGAGACGGTATCGGACGCAAAATTCTGCGAGGACGCGTCCTGAGCAGGGCTAAGAACTCCGGGTACGCCTGAAATGTTTCGGAAGTTGAAAGTATCAAAGGCCGCACCAAGGTCGATGAAGAATGGATCGTCTACGGTGCCGGCAAAGACCGAAATACCATCGGTGTTGAGATGGGTATAAGTCGCGGCATTGAAGAGCGCTTCATAATTAATCGTTCGCGGCCCAATATTGTCGGGAACCACAAAGAAATTGGAGCCGTCGGCATTTTTCAACCTGGTGGTAACTCCGTTCTTCACCATAAAAACGGTATAGGTCTGGCGTGAGTTCAATCCAGGATTGTCGAACGTGCTGATTTGAGGAGGAATTGCTCCGTCCACGCCGCCGTCGAATCCAATAAGTCCAACTGGAACATTCGGAAGGTCGTAGGTAGGCGCGCTGAACTTGAATTTAAAACTAATGTCTTCCTTGGCGTCCTGGTTATTGTCCACTCTGATTTCGTAAAGAACCCGAGGGTCAAACGGGAAAAACGTTGGGCCGTTGGCTGGCTCTAAAAGCGGATCCACGTTGAGGATGAATGTAACTTTGGGGGTGGTGGCGCTGGGTCCGTAACTGCGAAACGCGTAAACATCGGTTATATCCGCTGCCCGGTCAAGGGCAGTGATTGGGGCTTCGCGGTGGCTGGACGCGAAGAGCCCTGACGGCACGCTTAGGCAGAAAGCGGCTATCAGAGCGACGGTCGACTTCATCGTCGTAAACATTAGGTTCTCCTGGGTAAGCTTTGAATCCCTGGGTAAGCATCGTTCAGATGCTGGTTTTGCCATACGGAAGGTATACGAGACAGGAGAATAAACGGATTGGAGGTGAGAAACCTTCCACAATCCGCATGGAACGGCACATCCAGGGGTGGAAGGTCTGAGGAAACGCCAGGCGACGCCATTGATTTCGGTTCCCCCAATGGGCCAACACCTCCCGCGCCTATTCTTAATGCCGCCAGAAGCATATAGTTAAGAGCATGCGGTATTACACGACGAAACCGATGAATGGCGGGACCACCTTTCAATGCACTTTATGCGATCACAGGATCACCACTCTCGATTTCAACAACACTGAGGGCAACCGGCGGACGCAAGCGGCATCGGCGATGAATCAACATGCCGCGACCTTGCACTTGAGCCGTCCTCAGGTTTACGGGACCTCCAAGGTCGGCGCGCGCGGCGCACTGTAAGCGTTTCAGGAATTCAAAGCTTCCTTACTCAGCCTCATCTAATTCCAGCCGTCGGCTCTATTCAGCCAAGCTGTTGACCCCGCTTTTCTTCGACGTGGCATACTAGGGACTGAATTTCTCCAAAACTCTGCTTTACCAACTAAAAATTCCCAGGAGGTTCGAATGAAGCATGTCAGGATGAGTTGCATTTATGGTTTGTCGCTTTGTCTGATGGTGTCAGCGTTGGCGTCTGCTCAGGCGAAGAGTGGCGTACTGAGTTCCGAAGAAGTGAAGAAGGTCGTGCCCACGGCATACTTTTTCGAGGGGCGATCGGCATCCGTGCAAGTCCGCAATTCCGCCGGGTTTCGAAACAACGACAACAAGCTAGTTCTGGCGGGGTTGGTCGATACGTCCGGATATTCCTCGGACGTTCAGGCCAAATATCAGGGACTGCTCATTACCGAAGTTAAGCTTGAAGTGGGCGGCAAAGAGCTAGCTCCAGGCCAATACGGCTTCGGATTTTCAAAGGAAGGAAAGGTCGTGCTCATGGACGTGGGCGGCAACGATTTGTTCAGCGTTTCAAGCGAGGACGACGACAAGCTGGCGCGTCCCGTACCACTGAAGATAGTTGCGGATGGCGAGACATTCCGTCTGTATGCCGGAAGAAAATGGGTGAGTCTGAAGACAAAATAGCGATGCTGACGGCTTTCAAAACTCGAGGAGAGCAACCAGAGGGCCGAAGGGTTACGGGGATTTAAACCGAAATAACGTTACCAAGTAATACGTGATTAACCCGATTGCCGGTGGTTGGCGGACGGCGGATGCTGACGAATCGTTGTTCGGGGGCTGCCATGGCAAAGCATATTTTGATCGTTGACGACAATGAGTGCATGCGGAACAGTCTCTTGAATCTCTTCAAAAAAGATGAAGACGCTGTTTGCGCGGTGGCAGTAAATGGCCGTGAGGCCGTGGAAAAAGCCAAAGAATTTCAGCCTGATCTGGTTGTGATCGACTTTTCCATGCCAGAGATGAATGGGCTGGAAGCGACCGCAAAACTAAAGGCGATCAGTCCACGATTGCGGATTGTTTTGCTCACGGCCTTTAAAGATACCACTCTGGATCAGCAGGCTTATGAGGCCGGCGCCACATGGGTATTGTCGAAGACAGAGGACGACGTCAGCCGAGTCTTGGATTTTGCGCGAATACTAATGAGACCGGACTCCAGTGAGACGCCGTTACAGGTCAAAAATTAAGCAGGGTGGAAATCGGGTAGCCATTGCTTTCAAAAATGTACGTGCCAGGATAGACGACTGGCGCTTTCTCCTGGCACGCATTGCGGGGGGGCCGCAAATCCAAATCCGGCATAGTCGCCCACGTTGGCCTGTTTCGACCTAAGGCAATTCGCCGCGGCTTGGCAGACTAATCCTGGCATCCACCAGGCTGGGGAGGGGAGGGCGAAGCAGTCTGAGGTCCCGCAAGCCAACTCTATCGTTTTAATAGTTCTTTACAATCACCCACGTGGTTTAGGCTATGCACTTACTTCGATTGGACTAGTACAGACGAAGTCAGTACTCCACATGCAATCGGAAGGCGGGGATTAACACTGGGCCACGGTCCCGGTTATACGCCGGATTGTTTACATGCTGGAGCCCGGGCGCAATGTAAATTCCACGCCAGACATGCGCTGTGTAATAGGCTTCCAGAATATTTTCCCGCCCGTAATTCAGTGCGCCGTCTCCGATTATGAATCCGTATCCGCCATCGGCCAGATAATCCTGATGATCCTTTGAAATTGCGTTGGAGGCGAAGGCGATTCCCGCGCGGTCCTGCGTTCGATGCCATCTGGTTCCGTAGAGTCCCAGCCCTTCGACGAAGGTCGAGTCGATCTCCGTGTAAACGTAAGATTCTGTCCTACCGTTATTCCATCCCCAACGGGCGAAGGCGACCAGATCGCGAGTCAACGACTGCTCCAGATTGATTCCAAATCCATACTTCTGCGTAATTTGAAACGGATGAGCGGTAATATCCGGCGCGGGAGATAAGCCCTGCTCGAAAGCGGCGACCGCATCGCGGTAGATTCCCATGTTGGCGTGATTGGAGAAAGCAAGCAGTCGGATGACTCCTGACTTCTTCGGGATCATGCTGTGATGCCATTCGAATTCCAGGTTTTCGGCATGGGCTTTGCGGAGGTTCCAGACGAAGTCAATTCCATTGGCGACGGTGGGCATAAGGGCTTCGGCCAAACGCATTCCCCAGTTCTTGTCTTCGTAGTCGGCCATCGCTCCCCAGGTATAGCCGCGGGTATCGGCGGCATAGTCATAGGCGCCGTCGTCATCGATTGCCCAGTTAGTGAATTGCAAATGACTATCGGACCCCACGGAGTTTTGATCGAAGAAATCCACGATACTTAATTTGCCTGCCCTCAATTCGAGCCGGCGCTGGGGCAGCTCAGAAAATGGGGAGAGCGGGCCTCGTTCATTTTCGGTGGACTCATTGCTGAAAGAAAAAACCTTGTCGATGAGGACCCGTGCGAGGTAAGGCTTTTGACTTAAAGTCGGATTGCGGACCACATCAAGATTTGAGAAGCCCGCGACACCGAGCGTCTGGCTGAGGCCTGCGCCGCCTGACTCTTCAATATCCAGCAACACTGCCAGGGACTTAGTCAGTCTCGCGCTCATATAGAGCGTCATGACCCGTGACGTTGCTTTCTCATAGCGGGGATCGAGGCTATTTTTGCCGCTGTACTTCGCGGGAAAATCAGGGTGGGTCTGGAAGATGAAGTTCATTTGTCCTGAGAGCCAGAAGCGTCCTTCCTTGAAGTGCGGGAAGATCGATTCGACTTCTGGATCGGCCGGAGATTGAACCCGAGACGGGTCTGCGGACGCGGCTTCCGGATTTTGAGCCCCCATCAAATTCGAGCAGAGAACCAGAAAGGCGATCAGCCAAAGGCATACTCTTGACGACACGAATTGGCGACGGTAGCGGGGGATGGTCGTAACTCTTATTTTGGTCTTGGAAGACTATAACTTTTTGATGAAGGCGGAGTTACAAAGTTATCGAAGTGGAGAACTTGGGATCCGATTTGCAGTACCGAGGCTGGTTCGCTCGTATCAGTTAATGCCTGGATCAGAGACTAACCTTTTGCGTCCCAACGCCATCTGAGGATTTGAACACTGGGGATGAGCTTTGGGGGGACGGGGGAATGGCTATTTCGAAGGTGGAGAAGGGTAATTGCAGGGTACAGGTAGTGACTGGATCGGACGGTAAATCCAGGCTTAAATTAGACATCTTTCACGAAACTATTCCCATGCTTGCGGGCAAGACTATAGAGCTGGAATTGTTAAGTGGAACGACGGCGAAACAGGCAAAGGATCTGGCTGAAAGCATCAATGAGCGGATGATTGGCGTGATAGTCACACAGGAGTCTTAGTTCGAAAAAGCCTAACGAGACCGATGCAGATGCTACTTGTTGAACTGCCGCGACGCTTATAACCTCGCCTTAATGTCCTGGTACTTCCGCGCGATTCTTATTGCTACGTGTAGTGGTCTTTTGCTTGCCAGCACGATGGCAACCGCTGCGGAGAATAAAAAAGGCGCTGAGATCGTCCGCTGGACGGCAGGCCAGGCCGGGTCCACATCCTCCAGCAGCGACGACGGTAAATATCACTATGCGTTAAGCAGCGGGAACGTTGATATCGCGATCGCCGTAGATGCTCAAGAGCTGGAGAAGATCCGTCATCGTTCGGTGCCGATGTTCGGGATTCTTTTGACAGTCCAATACCGCGGCAACGACAGCGTCGAATTTAAGACCGACCACATCGCGCTCGAATTTCCCAAAGCATTTTCAGGTCGTAAGCAAAGCGCTAGATCCCGACGAATTGACTGAGCGGATTCAGGAAGACTCGGAAAATCTCAGCCACGAAATTGAGCATGAGGTGCGGAGACATCCGGGACAAAAGGCGGAGAAAGAAACTTTGCTGCAGGCGCATTTGAAAGACATGACCGACCTGATGGGTTTCGTAAGCCTGCATTGTCTTCGGCCTGCAAAGTTATCGAGTGATAATCCCGAGATTACGGGATGGGTTTTTTTTAGCACCACCAATAAGTGGCTGGGAAAATGGAAAAAGCAGGAGAGCTTTGTGCTGAGAATTCCGTTCCCCGACCAGATTTACGAATTCCCTTTTTCATTGCCGCCCAATAAAGGCGAAGTCCAGTTACGCCGCCGCGATCAATAGCTTGGTTCATGCCAGTTTGGTCCTACGAGCTTGTTCTCGCCAGCCGCTTTAACCGGTAAGTTACGGCGGTAATAGGAAAGTTTCAAATTGCAACATACGAGAGAGGGTGCAGCGCATAACATTACTGGGTAACCCTCGCATGAAAACCGGAATTGGAACCTGCCTAGGCCGATATGAGCTCGACGCCGAAATTGGACGTGGCGCCATGGGACTTGTGTATCAGGCGCGCGACCCGAAAATCGACCGTCTGGTAGCGATCAAGACCATCTCGCTACACACGCAGGAAATTGAAGATGAGCAAGAGTTTCGCGAGAGATTTTTTCTGGAAGCGCGAGCGGCGGGACGGCTTTCTCATCCCGGAATCGTGACCATCTTCGATGTCGGCGAAGAGCCTGAAACCCATGAACCTTACATCGTCATGGAACTGGTTGCGGGACAGTCGCTGAACAGAGTACTCGCGGCTGAGAATAAGAAGTTGCCGCTGGGTCCCGCTCTTCAACTCACCCAGGAGGTCGCCGAAGCGCTGCACTACGCGCACAGTCAAGGGGTTGTGCATCGCGACGTGAAGCCCGCCAACATTCTGATTACGCAGGATGGCCACGTTAAGATAGCCGATTTTGGAATCGCAAAACTCAATCAGGGACTGATGACGCTGCCCGGGACAGGTCATGGGAAGTCCAGCTTACATGGCACCGGAGCAGCTGAGTGGAGAGGGCGCGGACGCGCGTTCGGATCTGTTTTCGCTTGGAGTAATTCTCTACAGCATGCTCACCGGGTTCAGGCCTTTCCAAGGTAACAGCGCGGCAACGGTGGTTTTTAAGGTGGTCAATCGCGATCCCTTGCCGGTTACTTCTTTTGATTCGTCGTTTCCTGCGGCACTTGACCGCTTGGTGTCCAAGGCGATCGCGAAAGATCCGGCGCAGAGGTATCAGACTGGCGCGGAGATGGCGCAGGATATCCAACGATTGCGCCTTCGTCACGAATTGATGAATCAGACTGCCCAGTCGCTGGAGAGTGTCGCCAATCCCGGAGAAAACACTGGGATAGTAAGAATCGCAAGGGCGCCTTCGGTAACCGCTACTCCCGCTCCACTGCCGTCACCAATTCCGTCGTCTGCTAAGTCCGCAACGGCCAGCACAACAGGTTTTAGAACTATTTCTCCTTCGCCGGTAACTACTCCGCAAAGTAGCGCTCCGGCAGTAGTTATCCCGCCGATTGCTTCTTCGCACGGTTCTTCGCCAGCTGGTTCTTCTCAAGGTAGTGCTAAGGCGGTTACTGCGGCTAAACCCATTGCGCCGCCACCGCTAGTTTCGCGGAAGCCCACGGTTTCACTGAAGTCAATCGCCAAGCGGATGCCACAGATGCCGCAGATTCCGGGGTTGGCGGCTATTTGGCCCGCAACAATCCCGAAAGAAATCGCTTTCGTCGCGGCGGCCGTCTTATTCCTGGCGATCAGTTTTATTTCCTACGAAATTGTTCATGTGCGAAGGGCCCGAACCGCGGCTGCGAAAACAAATGTGCCGAGTGCGGTGTCGGCAACCACGGCTGGCTCTTCGGACCCAAACAGCGAGGCCGCAAAACTGGCGGCTTTGGATCGGGCCGTCCAGGAAGGCGAACAGGGCGACGACGCAACCCAGGCCGCGGCAGCGGAAGAGAGTGAAAAACAAGCAGCCAAGCAGAAGGCTGAAGACATAGCGCGCAAGAAAGGCTGCACTGCGGCAGAAAAAGAAGATGTTGATCCCGGCAATTCAGGCGATTCCGAATTTGCAAAATGTGAAGGCAACACCTCCGCCACCGGTAGCCATGGCTTCTTTACAAATCCAGATTGAATATCAGTTCGAAGAAGCGGACGCATCGGTTTGGGCTGACAATGAACTCATCTACCAGCGGAAACTGTTCGGAGAGTCGAAAAAACGCGCTCTGGTGTTTAAGAAAGTCGAAGGCCACGAAGAAGGCAAGGTAAAAATTCCAGCCGGGCAACACCGTTTGCACGTTCGTATCGTTTCCGCCGGCGAACAATACGATCAATCACAGACCATCTCGGGTAATTTTTCTTCCGCCAGCCAAAACGTTCTGGGGATTAATTGCGATAAACGCGCTAAGGCACTTCAGCTAACTCTGCAGTAGATCTCTCTGCAAAGCTCTCTACTACCCAACACATTTGCCGAGGCAAACTTCAGTAGGATATAGTTGGCCTTACATATTAAATTAGCTGGATTGCCGTGCCTGGTTGGCCTGTCTTCTGGAGCTTCTGATTCAGGCACGCAAGATGTCCACTCCGACTTTTAATCACCAAGGAGCGTTATGGAGACGCCGAAAAACTCGGATTTTGCGCATATTGGACGTTCCGTCATCATCAAGGGCGAGCTTTCGGGAAGCGAAGATCTGTACGTTGACGGCCAGGTGGAAGGCACGATTCTGCTTCAGGGAAATAACCTGACGGTGGGACCAAATGGCCAGCTCCGTGCCAACGTCAACGCCAAGAACGTGGTAATTCAGGGCAAACTCAACGGGAATGTGCACGCGAGTGAGCGAACGGAACTGCAAAAATCCGCAGTTGCAGTCGGGGATATTTTCACCCAGCGAATTTCAATCGAGGACGGCGCTTTTTTCCAGGGAAAGATCGATATTCAGAAGGAAGCCGCGGCGAAACCGGCTGCGCCTGCAATTCCGAAAGTTGAGGCCGTTTCATCCACCAGACCTGTTATGCCATCGGCGCCGGTTCCCGCAGCCACAGCGGTAGCCGCAAAGGCGCCCGAAGGCAATCCCGGAATGGGTGTCAGGCAAACTCCGGTAACCGATGTTAAGAAGATTTAGCCAGTCAGGCAGCTGCGCCGGACTATATTTGAAAGATGTGTGGCTGAGCAGTTTTTAAATTTTCATGGCGACCCAGAGCTTCATGAAATTTTTTCGTAGCGGCAGCACGGAACCCAGCCGAGGCGCAAAACCCAACAAGCAACGACTCACCCGCAGATCCAGCGGCCTGATTGAACTTTCGCGGCGATTGAGTTCGGAAGAGTCATTGTGCGTTCTCGATATTGGGTCAACCTCCGCAACTAACATTCGCTATCTCACCGAATTCGGACATAAGACATACAGCGAAGATTTGCTGGAAGCATCGACGGACAAAGCTTTAGTGACGCAAGACGAACAGGGCAAACCGATGCTTAATAGCAAAGATTTTTTGGCTAGCAATTTGATGTATCCATCGGCGCAGTTCGACGTGGTCATGTGCTGGAACCTCGCCGACTATATGGACGAATCACTGGTGAAGCCGGTCATCGCGAAGTTGTGGTCGGTGATGAAGCCTGGCGGTGTGTTGCTGGCGTTTTTTCACACCCAGGAAGCTGGACCGGATGCTCCGTGTTATCGCTATCACATCCTCGGGCAGGATATGTTGGAGATGCAACACATCGAAGCCCGGAGCGACGCCCGAAAAGGTTTGGGATCGAGTCCGAATGGCGGGACTTTCCGATTGCAGCGTGTATTCAATAACCGGCACATAGAGACTTTGTTCCGCGATTTTGCTTCGATAAAATTCTTCCTGACTCGGGATAACATTCGCGAAGTTCTGGTACTCCGCTAACTTCGCTTCGAACCTACCTCGTCCGCTTTACCATCTGGCGGGACAATGCCGGGATATTTGCGGCCAGATAAATCAGCGGAGCTCTTGCAGGACGCGGAAGATTTACTATCCGGCGGACCATCGACGACGCCTTGAACACGGGTACTAATCGCTGTCGATAGGTTTTTACATACGACGACGCGGCGCTCGCCAGAGAAACCTGATTGCTAATAAACGGAATCAGAGATTCCGACGCGAGTTGGCCGCTTCGTAACGCCAGGGAAATTCCGTCCCCGACAAACGGATCGATAAAAACGGCGGCATCCCCCACATTCAGGACCCCGTCCTCTGCCGGGTCAGGCTCGCGAAAGATGAGTGGCGAGGTACTGACCGTATCGATGAGCGGCTTCCAGGGCTCGCTCCGGCGTTTGAGTAATGGATGCTGGCCGAAAACTTCGTCCAAAGTCGTGGCGACATCGGCGCGAACCATGGCGCAGGCGTTCACACGTCCGCCGTTGGGATCGTTCATCAGTGAGACGGGTTGAACCCCACAGTATCCCCCGTCGAAAAAATAAAGATCGACTGACGGGGCGGGATCGCTTTCCGAAAAATGGCCTTTGAGTCCTAGCCATTTCCCCGTTGCCGGCTTGCCATTTGACCGTGCCTTCGTGAGGTTCGACCATCGTCCGGAAGCATTCACGACGGCGCGCCCTTCGAAGTCGCCTGATGACGTGCTTACTCGAAATGGACCTGCGCCGGAAATGCTTTGTACTGTGACTTGATGCCGAGCCTCGACGCCGCATCGAGCGGCGGATTCCAGGAGCGCCGCGTCCAGATCAAATCTGGCAATGCTCGCTGCCGGAGGGTTGATTGCAGATGTAATGACTCGCCCGTCAATAAATATTCTGGTGGAGGAAATCGCAACGGGGTTGTCGAGCAAGCGGCTGTGGTTCCTATCGAGCAGGTCAGCGAGCAGGCCAAGTGATTCGGCGGATACGAATTCCCCACAGACCTTATGTCTTGGAAATTGGCCGCGATCCAGTAAGAGTACTCGAGCGCCCGAGCGGGCCGCCGGGATGGCCGTCGAGGATCCCGCAGGGCCGCCACCGATAACTATCAAGTCATACATAAGCTTCGACAACGGGGCTTGCCTTCGGGACGGATGACTTCCACGCAATCACTCCCATCCGAAAGAGGTAGTGCCGCTGGATTTCGATTTCTGCGGCGCCGGTTCTATGCAGAAGAGATTTCATCTCATCCGGAGTGTAGGCTCTGCGGACGGAGACTACGGCGTCGTGACGAGTAATACGGCTGCGAAATAATGGCTTTGCGGCAAACACCAGCGCCAAATGCAGGGGATTACGAATCAGATCGTTGACCAGAACTGCGACACGGCAGACTCGCAGTCCCTCGCTTACAAACTGAATCACTTGGTTCGGTTCGAGATGATGCGCGAATAAACTGCAATCCACCAGATCAAAACTCGAATCCGAGAAAGGTAGTGCCAGAGCGTCCGCGACGACTGCGCGTTTTTCCAGAATTGATATTGAAAGACGGGCTCGACTCAGGAAGATGAGATTTTGCGCGATCGAGCAGAGTAATTTGCAGATCGAGATTGCGACTTCTCAAACGCTGCTTCGTTGTCTCAGGAACATAGCCGGACCCTGCGGCAACCTCCAACAGAGTGAATGACGAATGATGGGTCCTCTTCGCCACGTGCTCGATCATGGATTGCATGGTGCTAACGCCGCCGAACTTTTGATTGATGCCGCGAAGATCCAGAAGTGAATCTGCAATTTCCTGTGGGGTGCCGGAATCGGTGTCGAGCAATTCAGGGATGACAACTCTCTTCATGAACAATCCAACAAGAGGATAGGGCGGCCGAGAGAAAACTGCCTCCTCAAACTTCCGCCAGCTCTTCTTCGAGCAACTGCTTGTTGTACAGGTCGGTGTAATAACCGTTCAGGACCAACAATTCATCGTGAGTGCCAGACTCGACGATCCGGCCGCCGTGGAGTACCGCAATTTTGTCGGCATTGCGAACGGTCGAAACGCGATGAGAAATGAAAATAGTGGTTCGATCTCGCATGATTTCGCGCAAGCGGGTGAGGATCTTATCTTCGGTATGAGTATCCACGCTCGACAGGGCGTCATCCAGAATCAGAATTTTCGGATTGCGGATTACTGCACGGGCAATGGCGGCGCGCTGTTTCTGACCGCCGGAGAGAGTGATTCCCCGCTCGCCCACGAGAGTTCGATATTGATCCGGAAAATCCTCAATTTCCTCGGCGATGCTTGCTGCCTGGGCGGCGGAGCGGACCTCTAAATCAGAAGCATCTTGTGCGCCGAAAGCAATGTTTTCACGCACGGTTTCGCTGAATAGAAAAGTTTCCTGCGGCACAAAACCAATGTTACGGCGTAAAAGCTCCAACGGATATTCGCGAACCGGCCTGCCATCAATCAGAAGACGTCCAGCGCCGGATTCATAAATTCTGGCAATCAAGCTGACCAAAGTCGTCTTGCCAGAACCGGTTGGTCCAACAATGGCGAGGCTGGTGCCCGCGGGAATATGCAAACTAATATCGTGCAGCACTGGCGTGCCGTTGTATGAAAAATTGAGATCACGGAATTCGATCTCGCCTTCGATCGGAGTATCTAGCGGCAATGTCGTCGGAGAGTCGATGATTTCCGGCCTCTCGACCAAGAGTTCGTTTATGCGGGCCATGGAGGCGGTTCCGCGCTGAAAGATGTTGATGACCCATCCCAAAGCGATAATCGGCCAGGTAAGCTGCACCATGTAAATATTAAAAGCGACGAAGCCTCCCAATTGAATGCGCCCGTAGATGACTTCGCGTCCACCGAGCCATAACACCAGCACCGTTGCCAATCCGAGCATGACTTCGAGCGACGGCCACAGCATGCCCATCAATCGGACTAACTTCAGGCTGCGCGCTATGTATTCTTTATTCGCCGCTTCAAAACCCGCTATTTCCGGTTCCTCCTGTACGTAGGCCCGAATCAGCCGTGCGCCGGAAAAATTTTCCTGGGCTCGCGCGGAGATGTCCGAAAACATGGCCTGGATTCTCTCAAAGCGTTCATGAATGCGCTTTCCAAAATATTGGATAACGATGCTGACCACAGGCAGGGGCAGAAATGCATAGAGAGTCAGCTTGGGGCTGATTGAAAGCATGAAGATTAGCGCGCCGGCGGTAAATACAACCGTATTCGCCGAATACATGATGGCCGGACCCAGCAACATTCGGACCGCATTGAGATCGTTAGTGGCTCGCGCCATTATGTCGCCGGTACGAGTGCGCTGATAAAACGAATAAGACAGACCTTCGAGGTGGCGGAAAAGATCGTTGCGGAGGTCGAATTCGATCTCGCGGGAAACTCCAATCAGCACCCATCGAGTCAGATATTGAAAGATACCCTTCAGTCCCGCGACTACCAATAAAGCGACTGCGTAGAAAAATAATTTGTCGCGGGAAATCAGTCCGTGTCTCAGGTCGTTGGTTGCCCGCTCAATGATCTGGGCGAAGAATATCCAGATGCCATTGTGCAGCAGAACGCAAACCGCCCCTATCAGATAATCGCGGCGATATTTCTTCAGGTAAGGAAAAAGTGGGCGAAGACTGTTGGGCAGCAGCATTTGGTAGTAGATGAAATTCTACCAGCGGCGGGTTCAGAAGGGCCGGAAGCAATAAAGTTCTTAGGAGAGATCGTGGTGGAACACTGCGGCAGAAACCAGCAGGAGCAGGAGGAGCCAGCCAGCGGTAAAAACCCAACTTGAGCTGATCAGAATTGAGTAAACAATGTCCGAGTCCATGCGAGTTTTTCGCTCGAAATTATGGGGGAGGGAAATTTTCCTCCCCCGCTGGGGAATTTACTGGTTAGAAACGGGTGGAGCTTCCTCGTGCTGCTCGTGCCGTTCCATGCGTTGCTGCATTTTGCCTTGAATGTCGGCGAACTTTGTTTTCTGGTCCGGCGTCAGAATTTGATAAGCCTGCGAGATAATTTTCGCGTGCTCGACCTCAAGTTGAGTATGAGTCTGCGCTTCCTGCGCTGCTATCGCCTGCGCCTTGGTCTCATCAAAGTTTCCGCTGGTGGCAAGTTGCATCATCTGAACACGCGACTGCCCTTCCTGCTGCATCAACGGACGAATGGTTGGTTTTTCAGCGGCCAGAATCTGCTTAATTTGCGCCTTCTGTGCGTCGGTCAAATTTAAGGCCTTGGCATAAAAGCCGAAGGGCCCGCCAAACTCGCCGTGATGATGATGCCGCATTCCCGGGCCGGGAGGCGGTGCCGCTGAACCGGAGTCTTGAGAGATTGCAATACCCGATATCAACAAAACCGCAAGTGCTGCTGCCCACATTTTGAACTGAAATAATTTCACCTTGAAACCTCCTGTACCAGATCGAAATCGCTTATCTCAATTTCCGGAAAGCTTGACTGGTATACATACGAACACGAGGCGGGCGCAAATGTAGTAAAGACACGGTCAACCGGAGTAAAGTTTTGTAAATACTGAAACAGGCGGGTTTGACAATTCTTTACCCCGGCCATATGGGCAGGATGTAACACTGATGATCGTGGATCGAATTCTTATCGTAGACGACGATGCGGAACTTTGCGGATTGGTGACGGAATACCTTGAGCCCGAAGGTTTCACGGTCGAAGCGGTTTTTGATGGCAGGCGCGGATTGGAGCGGGCACAGAGTGGCGAGCATGCGCTTGTAGTTCTGGACGTGATGCTGCCAAATATCAATGGCCTGGATGTGTTGCGACGGCTGCGAAATACTTCCCGAATTCCGGTCCTCTTGTTAACTGCCCGCGGAGAGGATATTGACCGCATCGTCGGCCTCGAAGTGGGCGCGGACGATTACCTGCCAAAGCCTTTTAATCCGCGAGAATTGGTTGCGAGAATTCGCGCGATTTTGCGGCGCACAAAAGCGCCGGGTAAGAGCGGCGATGTGCCGGACATAGTGCGGGTCGGGGACATACAACTGGATCCTGCGACTCGGACGGTTCAGCAGAACGGAAATCCGGTCGAATTGACCTCGGTGGAATTTAATTTATTGGAAGCTCTGCTGCGCGAAGCAGGGCGTGTCGTCACCCGGGAACGTCTTGTGGACGTCGTGCTCGGACGAAAGTTCTCTCCCTTCGACAGAAGCATCGACATGCACGTTAGCAAAGTGCGAAAAAAGTTAGGCGACTCCGATAACGGCACCCTCATAAAAACGGTGCGGGGAGTCGGCTACATTCTGACACTCGAGCGCGAGAACGCCGGCGTAGTTAATACCGGGGTAACTCATAAATGAGGAGTTTATTCCTCAAGATTTTCCTAGCCTATTGGCTGGCATTCGCGTTGTTTCTAGTGTCTGCGATTCTGGTCACTCTCGCGCTACGGCCTCCTCGTGAAAATACGGTGGTCGAGAGTTCGCAGGAGAAGTTTCTAAGTGACGCAGTGCAGGCTTATCGAACCGACGGAGCAGAAGGACTGCGCCGCTATTCAAGAGGATTACGAGAATCGCAACACGTCCGCATCTTTCTTTTCGATCAGCAGGGACATGACCTGACCGGACGCACCGTTCCGGAATGGATACAAAAAGTGCAGCAGGGACAAACCCATACCGCCAATAGTTTCTGGGGACGGATTGGGCCGGTGCAGTTTCTGCGGCCGTCGATGACCGGTCCGGATGGAAAAGTTTATTCCATGGTGATCGAGTTGCCCCCAGAACGCGGTTTGTTTGGTCCGCATGGAGTGCCGGGGCTTGGCATTTTCATTGCCGTGATTTGTTCAGGCCTGGTCTGTTACGGGTTGACGCGATATTTAACGTCCCCAATTGTTCGACTCAGGGCTGCGACCCACAAATTGGCAGCCGGAGATTTATCCGCACGCGCGGGTTCGGGGAAAAAACGGGGCCATGATGAAATGTCGGAATTGGTTCGAGATTTCGACACCATGGCGGAACGTCTGGAAGATTTGGTCAATTCGCAAAGCCGCTTGTTAAAGGACATATCCCACGAGCTACGCTCACCACTGGCGCGTTTGAATGTGGCTCTGGAGTTGGCTCGCCAGCGCACCGGGCCCGAGGCCCAGACAGCGCTGGAACGGATTGAACTTGAGGCAAATCGTCTTAACGAATTGATTGGGAGGCTACTTACTATTGTCCGACTGGAAAGCGGGCATGACGCCATGCGCAAGGCTCCTGTGAATATGCAAGGGTTGGTGCGCGAGATCACCGAGGACGCGGCTTTCGAAGCTCAGAGCCGCCATGGTCATGTGGACTGCTTCATAGTTAACGAAGTGACAGTAATCGGGGACGCGGGCTTGCTGAAGAGTGCGATCGAAAATGTCGTCAGAAATGCAGTGCGATATATGCCGGAGAACAGCACGGTTGAGGTGCGATTAGAAAGTCTGGTGGGCGGGGATCAATCCGAGGGCATCGTCCGAGTGATCGACTCAGGGCCGGGCGTTCCGGCAGATGCTTTGGACAAATTATTCCGTCCTTTTTATCGCATTGACGACGCGCGCGGCAGGGCTACCGGTGGAGTGGGATTGGGCCTGGCCATTGCCGACCGCGCGGTGAAGCTCCATGGAGGAACGATCGCCGCCGCGAATCGTCCCGAGGGCGGTTTGACGGTGGAGATCCGACTTCCCGCCGAGCGATCCAAAAAAGAAGTATCGACGACAGATTCCGTTGTACGAGCTTAATCCAGAAAATCACAGTCATCCGGCTACAACTTTTTATCCCGCCGCAGGTTCCAATTGATTGCCGACAGCCGGTTGTGGTTTGCTCTTACTGTTTATTCCTGATAAACAAATGAGGGTAACTCGCGAAGATAATTTCGGTAGCAGACTCGCTTCTGGTACTGCTTTGCCAGACCCATTGGGAGAAGAATGCGGATGAAGTGGCGATATCCATGTGCGGTGCTGGTGCTGTTTTCAGCTGGAACTTTAATTAGCTGCCTTGGTAGTTCTTCATCCTCTTCTACGGCGACGTCGGGAACCGGCCATCTTTGGCTCACAGCACAAGGAAACGATACGGTCCAGGCGTATACGATTGATCCGAGCAGTGGAGGGTTGAGCCTCAATGGCAGCGCGCTAGCTACCGGAGGAACGCCATCCGCAATATTGCTAACTCCTAAAGCGGACGCGCTTTTTGTGGCTAACGCCGGGGCAGGTTCGCCTGCGACTAACTCCGGAATCTCCGCTTACGCCGTCGGCAGCGATGGGACATTGAAGGCGGCCGGGAGCCTCGTTTCGGCTGGACCATCTCCGAAAGCGATGGCTATCAATCCCGCAGGAACATTCTTATTCGTGACCAATCAAGGGACATTTGATTTGACCCAGCCCGGTTCGATTTCAGTGTTCGCTGTGAGTGGTACTTCGCTGACGCAGGTTGCTGGCTCTCCCTTTCCAACTGAGGCAGCAGGGGCAACGACGGGCACCGGGCCTGTCTCGGTAGCGGTGAGCGCTTCGGGAAATTATTTATATGTCGCAAATCAATTCAGCAACACACTTTCGTCTTTCCAGATCGCGAGCTCAGGAGCACTGACTCCTTCTGTTACGTACGCGGTTGGAAACTCGCCCTCGGCGGTATTTATTTCGGCGGCGCAAGGCACGGTTCCAGCAGGACAGTTTTTGTATGTAGCCAATACCGGATCGAACAGCATCAGTGCTTTCTCAATCTGTGATGTCGCCAACGGAACGGGATGTTCCACTCCCAACGGATTTCTCGCTCCGGTTGCGGGATCGCCGTTTCCGACGCAGCCGGGGCCGGTCGCGATTGCGATGGATCCCTCGGCGGCATTTTTCTATGTGGCCGACTCGCAGGCGAATCAGGTTTCAGAATATTCGTGGAGTTCTTCGTCCGGAGCGCTTACGGCTTTATCTACCGCGACGATCTCGACGGGCGGCGACCCTGTTTCCCTGGCGATTCGCGGCGGAGTTAGTGCGACTACTACTACGGCGGGACAAGACTACTTGTACGTCGCGAATCTGAACGGGAGTTCCCTCTCGGCCTATTCCTTGAACACCACAACCGGCGCGCTGAATGTGTTAGGGACGCCGGTATCCACCTTTTCTCAACCTTCCGCGGTGACGGCACGCTAGGGCTGGACGGAGCTCTGTTATGTTCCCTCCAGTGATGAGAGGCACGTGCCGGGCACGCCTTTTTATTATTTTCCTTCTTATGAGCACTTTCGCATCCGCACAAACTCTTCCTGTCCCACAAGCGATTACAGATCCTAAACAAATCAGCAGCAAGCCAAATGCGAAGGTGGAGCAGAATTCGCAAAGCCTGTCGATTGAGAAGCTGTATATGACGCGGGCGATTGGCGCAAGCTCGTGGTCTCCGGATGGAAAGACCATAGCTTTCATTTCAAATATCAGCGGCCGCAACAATATATGGACGGTCTCCGCGGACGGGGGATGGCCGGTGCAACTCACGATCAGCGATCAGCGGCAGGCGCAGCCGGCGTGGTCACCGGATGGAAAATGGATCGCTTACATGTCCGATTATGACGGCGATGAGCAGTGGGACATTTTTTTGGTCTCTCCGAAGACGGGGATGGTGGTGAACCTTACCCACACTCGCGAAATTGCGGAAGAACATCCGGTCTGGTCTCCCGACGGACGTTATCTGGCTTACATGGTCAAACCAAGAACGCTCGTCCGTTTTCGAGATCGATCGTTTACGACACGCTGCTGCGGGACACGAAGCATTTGACTACGGAGACCGGGAAGGATCGGATGAACGTGAATCCGATCTGGTGTCCCGATGGAAAGTCGATCGTTTATACGCAGGAGCAGGCGAAAGGCACGGATTCCAACATCTTTATTGCGGATATTGCGAGCGGGAAATCGACGCTGCTTACACCCCATGAGGGCGAGAAGCTCTACCGGGCGGACGATGTTGCCACCGCTCCGGGAGGCTACCGGGTGCTGCTTACTTCCAACGCTGAAAATGGATATGAAAACGTAGGGTTAGTCGATGTCCAGGTTCACGCAGCGGGCGCGCACTCTCGTCCCGGAGCAATTAAGTGGTTAACGCATGACAAATGGGAAACCGCCGGCAGGCAATTTTTCTCCCGACGGAAAACATGCCACATGGACCGCAAATGTCGATGGCTATATAGACATTTATATTCATGATCTCGAAACAGGTAAGACGACCTCGTTGCCACTTCCGAAGGGTGTGAATACATTGGGAGGGGCGCAGTCGCCATTTACCAAAGATGGATCGCGACTGCTTTACTACCACGATGGCGCGAACTCACCGCGGGATATTTGGGTTTATTCGCGGGCGAATTCTAAATCGCACCAGATTACAAATGCGTTGGTTGCGGGAGTGCGCTCCGAAGATATGGTTGAGCCGGTCTTGGTGCATTACCCCAGCCGCGACGGCAAGTGGACCATCTCCGCATTCGTTTATGTTCCGTATAACATGGCTCGCAATAACCAGAACGCCGCGGTCGTGTATGTTCATGGCGGTCCAAAATCGCAGAATGTGAACTCCTTCAACCGGTTCGTTCAGCACATCGTCAATCAAGGCTACATCGTAATCGCTCCGAATTATCGCGGGTCAACCGGCTACGGCAAAGATTTTGAGGACGCGAACCTGTTCGATATGGGCGGCGGAGATTTACAGGACGTGATTGCGGCGGCTGATTGGATCAAGCAAACCGGCTACGTGGATCCCAAGAAAATCGCGTTGATGGGCGGCAGCTACGGCGGTTATCTAACCATGATGGGAGTTACCAAGGCGCCGGATGTGTGGGCTGCAGGAGTGCCGATTGTGGCATTCGTAAATTATTTCACTGAGATCGAGAACGAAGATCCGATTCTGCGGGAAATGGATTTGGCCACGATGGGCGATCCGGTAACGAATAAAGCTTTGTATGAAGACCGTTCGCCAATATTTTTCGTGGACAAAATTAAAGCGCCTTTATTGTTGCTGGCCGGCGGAAACGATCCCCGATGTCCGAAGAGCGAGACTGAGCAGGTGGTCGAAGCGGTTAAAAAGCAGGGTGGAAAAGCCGAATCGAAGATTTACGAAAACGAAGGCCACGGATTCGCTCGCGTGGAAAACCAGATCGACGCCTATAAACGTGTCTCCGATTTCCTGAAGGCGCACGTGCCACCGGCCAATTGCGGATGCTCGCTGAACGAGTGATGTCCGTCGCCAGATTCTTTCATAAAGGACAATGCATTGGATTCTTCGTCGCAGGCTGAAGACGTCATTGGCGCAGGACGAGGCGCATTGATTTGCGCGATGTTTGGAGCGGGTTGGCTCGGGTGGGGCTTGGGGAATGCAAAAGCATTCAATGGAATCGTTGCTCCCGCGTTTGGATTCACCGCACTGTTTCTCTTGGCGTACTCCATATATTTCATTCGTAAAGGCCGCTTACTCCGTAAACGAAGTCCCGCAGTTGCCTTCCCCACGACAAACTCCGAAATGGTTTTTACTCGTCCTGCTGATCGAAGCCGTGGCAATTGTCCTCGTTTCGATGCTGGCAAATCGACTCCACCGCGCCGACCTGGCGACCGACTGGTGTGCGATGGTTGTCGGCATACATTTTCTGCCGCTCGCCGTGATTTTTCGAGCTCCCAATTTCGGGGTTGTCGGAATTCTGATGGTGCTGTGGTGTGCTTTCTGCTGGGCGTTCTTTCATTCGAGCGCGATTGCTATCTCAGCCTCGGTTGGGACGGGAATTCTGCTGTGGGCTGCTTGCGTCTCTTCGTTGATCCGAATTCAAAGACTAGAACATTCGCCGCGTGGTTGAGGCCAGCTCGTAGATAAATGGAGCGGGAGACGGGGATGATTGGACGCTGACGCTCTGACGCCACGCCACAAAAGAATTGATCTCGATAAGGTAATGGCGTACCTGGACACCATCTGTCCTACTTGTGGCTCCGTGTGAATCGACGACGTTTTCCGCTTTTTAGAACTAATCCTTCTGCTAGATTGGGAGGAGACTTGCTTCCCGATTCTCGGGCGAAGAATTGCGCGGAGCGTCGTCGATGGTGTGAGGGGTTATGAATTTTCGCAACCGTTATCTGGTGATTGCTATCCGAATATTGCTAGGCCTGATCATGCTCGCAAGCGGTATCAGTGGGCTGTTGATGGGCAACTCAACTCAAGGCGTACCGGCGAAGATGGTCGCCTTCACGCAAGTATTTTGGGCTTCAGGCATTTTCCAGATGGTGAAGGTTACTGAAATCGTTGCAGGGCTCATGCTGCTGGTTGGCATCTTCCCGGCGTTAGCAACATTATTTCTTGCGCCCGATGTTATAGGAATTGTTATAGTCAACGCCCGGTTGATGCCCTCATTCTTATGGCTTGGTGCGGTTGTCTTTGTGCTGACCGCTTATTTGGGGTACGCCTACTGGGACAAGTACAAATCAATTTTCTCCCGCAGTTGATAGTGAAAAAGCAGACCATTGGGACGATTACTTGCTCTCGGAGCTGGTGTTGCCGAGTACTAGTAGCGTCGCTCAAAGCCCTTTCAAGGTCAATGAGTGCTATGGCGATGTTACGTCAACTGACGACTAGAGTCTGTCTTGCGGACGCGAAAAGTGCAGATACAAGGCAACAGCAACTCCGAGGGCTAAAGGTGGCAGCATCCAGCGCCACGCAACAATCGTCACCAAAGCGAAGAGCACCGCAAACCGCGAAAACAACAAGGGGTGGTATCTGATGATAGTTGACTGTTCAGAAGGATGTACGCGTGTTGTGCGCCCATGTCGGCCCGCTAACGCCGTCGTGGCATTAAGGGCGCTGGCAGTCTTCACGGACTTCTCCGGCTTCGGTGGCCAGTATCCCGTATTGACGTCGTCGTCTTCGATGAATTTCCACAACGCTAAGCAAACGACAAGCACGAGAACAGGGCCGACGGACACAAGCAGTTCACCATGGCCTGTCATCCGACCAAGAAAAAGCACGGCCACCGCGATTATGGATACAGTCTTTATCGCCCCCCGAATTAAGCGCTTGGTCATCAGCTCCATCTTTCGCACACGCTGCGATGAGGGTATACGTCGTCTGCTTGACAGTTCAAAGCGAGAATGATTGTTTCATCGAGGCGTGTCGCAAGGCGACATCAGCGCGGCTG